>CAZTLV010000033.1:0-45959 GCA_964614635.1 uncultured Occallatibacter sp. | reverse complement strand
AGCGCATCGTGGAAGCTGGTGCTCTGGTAGTTGAGCATCACGTCGTCGGCGCCGGGCACGCCCATGATGTAGTTCACGCCGGCTACGCCCAGCAGCGTGAGCAATGTGTCCATATCATCCTGGTCGGCCTCTGCGTGGTTGGTGTAGCAAACATCGCAGCCCATGGGCAGGCCCAGCAGCTTGCCGCAGAAGTGGTCCTCAAGGCCGGCCCTGATAATTTGCTTGCCGTCGTATAAGTACTCCGGGCCAATGAACCCCACCACCGTATTCACCAGCATGGGGTTGAAGCGCCGTGCCACTGCGTACGCGCGCGCCTCCAGCGTCTGTTGATCAACGCCGTGATGGGCATTTGCTGAGAGCGCGGAGCCCTGGCCGGTCTCGAAATAAAGAATGTTGCTGGAGGGCGCTTCGCCGTTGCGCGCGCAGCGCTTCAGCGAATGCCCTGCTTCCTGCGCCTCCTGGAGCAGAGCGAGATTCACGCCAAAGCTGCGGTTAGCTGCCTCTGTGCCGGCGATCGATTGGAACAGCAGGTCCACGGGAGCACCCGTTTCCAGCGCTGCCAATTGCGTCGTGATGTGAGCCAGCACGCAACTTTGCATGGGGATTTGAAATCGCTCACGCACGGTGTCCATCATGCGCAGCAATTGCTTTGCGCCCGCAATGTCGTCTCTCACCGGGTTGATGCCCACCACCGCGTCGCCGGAGCCGAGCAGCAAACCGTCCAGCATTGAGGCGGCAATTCCCATCGGGTCGTCCGTCGGATGATTCGGCTGCAGGCGCGCACTCAGCCGGCCTGCGAGGCCCACCGTGGTTCGAAACCGTGTGACAACCCTGATTTTGGCTGCTGCAACAATCAGGTCCTGCACACGCATCAGCTTGCATACGGCAGCAGCCATCTCCGGTGTCAGCCCCGGTGCCAGCATAGCGAAGCGGTCCTGCGTAGCCTGGTCGCTCAAAAGCCAGTCCCGCAGTTCCCCCACGGTGAATGAACGGATGGAAGCAAACGCGTGCTCGTCATGCGTATCCACAATCAACCGGGTCACTTCGTCGGCTTCGTAAGGAATCACTTGTTCTGATAAAAAGTGCGCCAGTGGAAGATCGGCAAGCGCAAACTGCGCCGCAACACGCTCTTCGGCTGATGATGCTGCCAACCCCGCAAGCGCATCACCACTGCGCGCCGGCGTGGCCTTCGCCAGCAACTCGCGCAAATTGGCGAAGCTGTAACACTTGTTGCCGATGGTGTGGGAAAAAGCCATTCGATTGCACCTTCAGAATAGCCGCTCACCCCAAATGCGTAACGTCTTCATGCGCAAGTTACCGTCGAAATGTATTCTGAGGAGTGGATTCCCCGGGAATGACGCGTCATTGGCTGATCATCGAGTTTCTCGCTTTATTTGTGACTTTGCCGCTGGCGTACCGCTTTTCGCCAGCGCGGATTCCGGCGCTACCGGTGCTTTGGGTTGTGGCTGGGTACGCTTGGTGGCGGTTGCTGATGGATCCACGATTCGACCGAGCAAAGCTCTGGAATCTGGGACAGCTGCCGGGTCGCCTCGGCGTAATTCTGGGAATATTTGCGGTCGTTGCATTTGCTATCTGGCTTGGCGTGCGCCGATTTGCTCCTGATCTTGAATGGAGTTTTGTCCGCCAGCATCCCGCACTCTGGGCGGTGGTAATGGTGGCTTATCCGGTGCTGTCGGTCTATCCTCAAGGGCTTCTTTACCGAGCATTCTTTTTTGAACGGTACGCAACACTCTTCCCGGGCAAATGGACCATGATCCTCGCCAGCGCCGTTGCTTTCGCGTTTCTGCACGTGATCTTCCGCAACTGGTTGGCTGTTGCGCTGACGTTCGCCGGCGGGCTGTTGTTCGCGGTTCGCTACGCGGAGACCGGCTCGCTGGCGACTTCGAGCTTTGAGCATGCGCTCTACGGATGCTGGCTGTTCACCGTCGGTCTGGGGCAATATTTCTACCACGGGACCATTGCGACGGTGGGAACGGTGATGCGGCGCTAGGGACTCTGAGTCAACTCCTTCCGCAGCGCCGGTAATCCAACCAGACCTCACGAGCGCACGCCCGGATGCCTGGTAAGTGCTTCGACGATTTTCCCCACCGTTGTAGCATGAATCATCTACAAGCGGATCGCAGAATGCTGCAAGGGTGTTGAGTGTTGCCGAATTCGAAATCGAACAGCAAATTCCGGAAAACGCCCCTGCTGCTCGTCGTGGCAGCCATGGCGGCTGGCGTCTCCGCGGCTCCCGATGGCCGTTCAAGAGTGAGTGCTCAGGATCGTTTGACGTATCAATGGATACCGTGCGGTAGCTACTATACCGGCTGCTTGCTCGGTGACATCGAATGCTACGGTCTCGAACGGTGCCGTGAAAAGATCGTGGTCGCCAGCGGGTTTTGGATCGGCCGCGCCGAGGTCACCCAGGCGGCATACTTGCGGATCATGAATGCTGATCCCTCGTTCTACAAAGGCGCGGATCTTCCAGCGGACCGGATCGGCTGGACGGACGCAACAGCCTACTGCAGCCGGATCGGAATGCGACTACCCACGGAGTCGGAGTGGGAATGGGCTACTTACGGAGGAACTGAAGAACTACCGAAGGAGCCGATTGGATCCCTGGCGTGGTACGACCCGAACAGTGAGGACAGCACCCACCCCGTGGCTACAAAAGTGCCCAATGGATATGGACTGTGGGACATGCTGGGCAATGTCTGGAAGTGGGTACAGGACGCCGGGAAAGAACCTGGAGAGCACATCCTGAAAGGCGGTTCGTTCTATAACAGTTCGCGGGATGTGCGAGTCTCCGCCCGACTCAGTGCGCCGCCCGACCTTCGCCACCGCGATATAGGCTTTCGCTGCGCATCGTAAGTGGCCGGAGGAGAGATCTGCACCCGGCAGCGCGCCGCGCCCATGAGGACGCCGCATTGCTTTGTGACCGAATACGCACGTTCCCGCTAGATACTTGTCGCTCTCACAACTGCCGGACTCGGAGCACCGGCCGGGACAATGAGCCCTTGCGGGGCGCAGCATGCCCTCTCCAGTTTGGCCAGGTCGGCCTGCATCTTTTTGTCGCCGCGCAGCGTGGCAAGTACCTGGCTGAGGATTGCGGCCTGAGCAGCGTCGGCAGGCGGCCGGATGCTGTAGTGCATCCATTTGCCTTCGCGGCGTGCGGTTACGATGCCGGCCTTGCGCAGGTAGGCAAGATGGCGCGAAATCTTCGGCTGACCCTGTTGCAGGATCTCGACAAAATAGCACACGCAGACCTCGCGCCCCGGAATGAGATTCAAAAGACGCAGGCGCGTGGTGTCGGCTAGAGCCGCAAACATTCCGGCAAGGTGCGGTGATGGGGAACGCGCGGCCACGCAAACCATTATATACGGTTTGACAAATATGATTATCGTACATATATTTGCTAAAGCGAATGTGAGGAGCCCTCGATGGATACAAAAACCATGGTTCAGGAAAAGTACGGCGCGGCAGCGCGGCAGGTGAAAGACAGCGGTTCTGTTGCATGCTGCGACCCGGGCCTTCGCTGTTGCGATCCCATTACGACGAATCTTTACAACGAAGCGGAGAAAAGCGGTCTTCCCGCGAGTGCGGTGCTGGCGTCGCTCGGCTGTGGCAATCCAACGGCACTGATTGAGCTCAAGCAGGGCGAAACAGTCCTCGATCTTGGCTCCGGCGGCGGCATTGACGTGCTGCTCTCGGCAAAGCGCGTAGGCCCTTCGGGCAAGGCTTACGGCCTCGACATGACCGACGACATGCTGGCGCTGGCGCGCGAAAACCAGCGCCAGGCCGGAGTTGAAAACGTCGAGTTTCTGATGGGCGAAATCGAGAGAATCCCATTGCCTGACAACTCGGTGGATGTCGTGATTTCGAACTGCGTCATCAACCTCTCCGCCGATAAGGACCGGGTGTTGCGGGAGGCGTTCCGTGTACTCAAGCCAGGCGGAAGATTCGCGGTCTCAGATGTAGTGGTGCGCGGGGAGGTTCTCGAACAGGTGCGCCAAAGCATGCTGCTGTGGGTGGGTTGCATTGCGGGCGCGCTTGAAGAGCAGGAATACGCGGCCAGGCTGGGCGCAGCCGGCTTCACTGCGATTTCGATTGAACCCACGCGCGTGTACTCCATCGACGATGCGCGACATTTTCTGCTGGAGGCGGGCATCGATGTTGACGCGATCGCCCCGCAGGTCGACGGCAAGTTCATGAGCGCATTTATTCGCGCCGCGAAGCCCAGCGCCTGCTGCGCGCCCGGCTGCTGCGATTGAGCGAAGCTCGGGAGCAGGAAAAATGCAGAGACCGTACAACATTTTTGTGCTGTGCACCGGCAATTCGGCGCGCAGCATCATGGGAGAGGCGTTGTTCAACACGCTGGGCCCCGGCAGGTTCAAGGCTTACAGTGCGGGGAGCCATCCCAGCGGCCGCGTCAACCCATTCGCCATCGAGCAGGTACGCGGGTTGGGTTATCCGGTGGATGACCTGCGCAGCAAGAGCTGGGATGAGTTTGCGCTGCCAGACGCGCCGCAAATGGAATTCATTGTGACCGTCTGTGACAGCGCGGCAGGCGAAGTGTGCCCAGTATGGCCAGGCAAGCCAATTACGGCGCATTGGGGATTTGCCGATCCAGCCGCGGTAGAGGGCAGCGACGAAGTGAAGCGCGCCGCCTTTGCCCAAACCTTCAATCAAATTCGCACGCGAGTGCGGCTGTTCCTGAGCTTGCCTTTGGAAACGCTGGACCGGTTGTCGATCGAGTCCACCATGCGCGCGATAGGCCGGGAGCCGCTCTGACCACTTGAAACAGAACGGCGCACTATGCCAGCGTCAGGCTTTCACCGACGCGGCCCGCGCCGAGACGCCGCCTAACTCCGCGGCTTTTGCTTCGGCATACGCGGCCGCGCCCAGCAGGGCGGCGCGTGGTTCAAGAATGATGCGAACCGGCATGTTGATCAGCAGCTGGCTCAAGCGGCCTTTGTCAGTGAACGCCTTCATAAAGGTGCCATCCTTGAGCTTATCCACGATGCGCGGAGCGATGCCGCCACCCACGTAGAGTCCGCCTACAGAAAGAACCTTGAGCGCAAGGTTTCCTGCCTCGGCGCCGTAGCCGGAGACAAACATGTCGAGAGCGTGTTCGCAGATTTCGCTCTTGGCTGCTAACGCCATTTCAGTAATCACCGAGTTGGGGTCGGGTGCTTCGCTCAACCTTTTGGCTAGCCATGCCGGCTCATCCACCCCCCGCACCTCGCGCAAGAACTCGTAGATGTTGGTCAGGCCCATCCCGCTGATCACGCGCTCATAGCTCACCCGCCCGTTGTACTTCTGCTTCAGAAAGCGGAGCAGGTCGATTTCGTTTTCATTGCGCGGAGCGTAGTCGGCATGGCCGCCCTCAGATGGATAGGGTTTGTGCTGGCGGCCGTTCCACACCAGGAAGCATTGCCCCAGCCCGGTCCCCGCCGCAACCAGAGCGCGGTTTCCAATCTGACTCGGATCGCCCTCGCTTAGGGTAAGGATCTGGTCTTCAGACAGCTCTGCCACTCCGTACCCATTGGCCTGAAGGTCGTTGATCAGGAACACGTGGTCGATGGCCAGACCGGCAGCAAGTTCACGGCTGTCCAGCGTCCACGGCAGGTTGGTCAGGCGCAAGCGTCCGTCGCGCACCGGGCCAGGCACGCCGAAGCATGCTGCGGTTACTTTATCGGCGCCCAGAAACTCTTTGATGATGACTTCAAGGCCAGGATAATCCTTGGCCTTATAGATTTTGTCGCGTACACTTTTGAGTTTTCCGTCTATAAATTGGTACAACGCCAAGTCAACCTTGGTGCCGCCAACATCTCCCGCCAGAATCATCTATCTCTCTCCAGGAACCCACAGCCCTCCCCGTCGGTCGCGGGCAATTGCGCGGCGGCTGCCTTATCCAAAATCAATGTAAGTATACCGCTGGCAGGCCATATCAGTTGGCTCGGGAGCCGCTCCGGGTCGTGCGGTCCCATCAGGACTTCTTTCAATACAGTGGCCTTATCCTCGCCAGCAATCAGGAAAAAGACCGAGCTTGCGTGGTCAATCACAGGCCAGGTCAGGGTGATGCGCCATGTGTCCTTTTGTGGAACGTAGTTGGCGGTCACCAGCCGGGTAAGCTCGTGGATGGCCTGTGTGTGCGGGAAGATCGAAGCAGTGTGCCCATCGTCGCCCATGCCCAGCGCGATCAGGTCAAAGCGCGGGCTCTCTGCGCCTTCAAGGCGGAAGCTGCTTCGCAACTCGGACTCATATCGATTGGCAGCGAGCTCCGGTTCCAGCTCGCCCGCCATGCGATGAATTTGCTCGGGGCGAAGCGGCACATGGTCGAGCAACGCCTCCCGCGTCATACGATAATTGCTGTCGGCGGCGTCGGGGGGCACACACCGCTCGTCAACCCAATAGAGGTCCAGAGATTCCCACGGCATGCGCGAACGAAACGGCTGGTTGGGATTGGCCAGCAATTGGAAAGCGGCCTTCGGCGTGGACCCGCCGCTGATGGCGATGCGCGCGCGGCCGCGGGCCGCCACGGCCTCTTCTGTCATCTCGATAAAGTATTGCGCCGCGCGGCGGGCCAGCGCAGCCGCATCCGGCTCCACGTAGTATTTGATCCTGAGCTTTCTTGCCATGCAGCTTGGATGCCTCTGATCTAAGGTTACGCTCAAGGTAACACGAATACGATAAAAGCTGGTTCAATCACAGGACTAACTCGCGGCGCGGTCTGATCAGCTCCCGATCCAGCTTGAAGAGGTCCGATCTTAAATTGAAAGGCGCCCGCTCCTGCCGCGGAGCGAAGTCTTCCCACCCTGACCTGCCATCACCGCCCCAGGTACACCCGGTACTGAGTCTCCAGAACGCCGGAGGCGCGTGCGAGCGCCAGCTTCGAGAGGTTGTACTGGTAAAGGCTCTCCACCAGAGTGCTCTGCGCCGCGGCCAGCGTGGCTTGCGCATTCACCAGCGGCAGATTGTCATCGACGCCGGCGTTCACGCGGTCGGTTTCGTCGCTCAAAGCTCGCGTGGCAAGATCAACGTTGGAACGAGCAACAGCAACCAGCTTTGAAGTTGCGTCAACATCCAGCAGCGCCGAGCGCACTTGCTGATCGATGTGGTCGCGAAGGTCTGTCAGTTGAGCATCGACCGCTGTAAGCTGCGCCTGTGCCGAATCGGTATCGCCGCGTAGTTTGCTTTCGCGGAACAGCGGGATTGTGAGCGTACCCTGCGCCACAAAGTTGCCGTGTGTTCCGACGCCGGATACATCGCTCACGCCGTAGTAGCCGCTGAAGCTTAGGCTCGGCAGCCGCTGCCCGCGATACGCCGTGCGAATGGCCTTGTAAAGGTCAAGCTGATTTCTGAGGTTCTGGTAATCCTGGCGGTTGGCGTATGCTGTCGCCCGCACCTCTTCAGCTGTCTGCACCGCGAGATCGCTGTAAGGCGCCGGGTCAGTCAGCACAATCTTTTGTCCGGGGTCGACGCCGATCTCCCGCTTCAGAAGGATCAGATCTTTCTCGACCGCATTTTCGTCTGCAATGACGATCTGTTGCTGTGCCTGCAGCTGAACTCGCGCGCGTAACTCATCCAGGTTGGCCACCGTACCCGCCACGTGCGCATCGTGAGCTTGACTGAAAAGCACCTGGTCGGCTGCTTCCAGCGCCTTGGCGTTATCTACTTCGCTGGCTGCGGCAATGGCGTGCAGATACGCAGCCGCTACTTGTTGCACAACCTCGCCACGCGCCGACATCTTGGCGAAATATGCCACCCTGCCTGCCGCTCCCGCCGCCTTCAATCCCGCAATCACCGGGCTTGAGAAGAGTGTCTGGCGGTAATGAATCTGGCCCTCGGTCAAGTCGTCTTTTGTGATCTCGGGGAATGCGATGGGCATGCCCCCGCTTGGAAACAGCTTGGCAAACTGGCCAATGACTCCCGGACCAAACCCCAACGCCGCAAGGTTGTGCTGGTAAACGCCCGTGTCGCCGGTCAGCGTGATGGTGGGCAAGAACTGCTGGATGGCCTGATTCTCCTGCCCCTGGATCGCTCGCTCGCTGGCCTCCGCTTCCTTAAGCCCAAGATTATTCTTGAGCCCCATGCTTACCGCTTCGTCGAGCGAGAGCTTCATGACATCGCCACTTACGGAGTGAGCGGTGACGCTGCCAAAGAAGGGATTCTGAGACGAACTGGGATTAGGCGACTGCGCCGCCGCTGCCGCGCAAGCCACGGCGAGCAGTGCTGCGCACGCTGCGGTTGGAGCGATAGGATTGTGGGCTCGATTCACTGCAATCATTATTTCAGAGCGGCGGGATGGTCTCCAAACAACAGGATGCGCAAAACGGGCGCTGGGATTCACGCAAGCTCTTGCAATCCGCCGCTTTTCCGGCGAAGAGTGGGGCAATCTGCCGTTCTGTAACAGGGCACGACTTCAGTCGTGCCGAAGATGCAGCAGAATCAACGTGGGCTTCAGCCCCTGAGGGAGTCTCCTTCGCAATCTGACCAGCTGCCTGCACTTCTTGCCCAGCTACACCATTGCCCGTTCTTTCACCATCAGGTAGTTGTTCAACACGGACGACGTTAGATGCTCAGGGTCTGAGTCGAGCGTCAACGCCCCCTGCTCGTGCAGCCGCGCCAACAGCAGCTCGCGCCGCCCCGCCATCTCCTGGGCTGCTGCGGAGCGAAACATCTGCTCAACAGTGTTGGGACGTGCCTGGGCAATCTCGTCTACTTCAGGCTGAGCCATTGCTACAAACAGCAGCACATGACGGCGCAACAGCTGTAGCGCGCCGTCAATGACCTCAGGACGCATGGCGCTCTCTGCCAGGTCGGTCACCCATAAGATGAGGGAGCGCCGGGGCTGCAGGCGGTTCAGCGCGGCTGTGGCTCTCAAATGGTCTGCCTCGCCGGTTTCGGCTCGGACCTGCGCAAGCGATTCAATCAACTGGCGCAGATGAGCTGCCCCGCGCCCAGGCAGCAGGCGCTGCTGAATGTTTTGGCCATACGCGAGCAAGCCCACGCGATCGCCTGAAAAAAGTGCAAGCTGTGCCAGCGCTACTGCTGTCGTGCAGGCGTGATCCAGTTTCGAGTGGAGGTGACTGGCCTTTTCACGTGCCGGTAGCATCGATTTGCCGGCAGCCACAAGTTCAACCCGCGATCGCATCAGTCGTCCGCAATCCAGCACGATCCACACCGGCTGGCTGCGCTCCGTCTGGTACTGGCGAGTCACCAGGTTGCCCCGCCGTGCGGTGGCCGTCCAGCAGATATCGCGCAGGTCATCGCCCTCGCGGTATTCGCGCAGGCTCTCAAAGTCGCGGCCAATGCCTCGTTGTTGTGCACGGCGAAGTTGCAGATCGATCTGACGGCTGCGGGCCAGGTAGATCTGCTGTTCCTCGCCCGTCCTCAACGCGGGATACACCCGAATTTTCTGCGTCAGCGGCGCCTTGGCCCAACGCTCGGTGAGTCCAAGTCCCGATCGATAGCGGATATAAAGCCAACCGGTTTCACAATCGCCCCGTTCTTGCGGTTCAACCCTGTAGCGCAGATTCGCCAGCACACGCGGGAACGCGGTCAAGACAT
This sequence comes from uncultured Occallatibacter sp., assembly GCA_964614635.1. GTDB lineage: Bacteria > Acidobacteriota > Terriglobia > Terriglobales > Acidobacteriaceae > Telmatobacter. The sequence continues at coordinate 36,383 of CAZTLV010000033.1, read as the reverse complement.
GCGTAGCGGGCTGGTCAATCAGCGCGGGCGGCAGATCGTCCAGCAGACGGCACTCCACAATCACACCGCCGCGGTTCTCAACCGTGAGCTCAACCTCCGTCTGGCTGTCCAGCGCGGGAGCATTCGACCAGGAGCGGGAAACAGTCAGTTGATTCGCACCCGGCAGTCGTAACCCATCCAGCAGAGCGGCCAGCAGAATCAGCCCATCCCAGGCAATCATGACAAAGGCCAGCCGGTCATTCCAAAAGGCGGGAATGAGCCACAGAAAGCCAATGGTCAAGAGGCCAATGGTCCGCGGTGTCAGCCCAAAACTCCAGCGCCTGCGGGCTTCGCACACCGCCTTCACCGGGCCGGGATGGAGCGAGGACGAGATCATTGCCTGGGAACCGGCACCGCCGCCATCACATCTGAGAGCACCCGATCCGCGTCAAAGCCCTCTAACTCCGCCTCAGGCTTCAGCATCACGCGATGCCGCAGCACCGGCTGCACGGCTCGCTTCACATCGTCGGGAACAAGGTAGTCGCGGCCGTCGAATGCCGCTGCGGCCTGGGCAACGCGCATCAGGCTCAGCGCAGCACGTGGGCTTGCGCCCAGCAGCAGCGTGGGCCACTCGCGTGTTCGCCGCGCCAGAGACAGGATGTACCCATACAACTCCGGCTCAATGCGGATGGCCCGAACTTCAGCGCGGGCTGCGGCCAGCATGTCGCTGGGGAGGGGGGTGATCTGGGCGTCGTCCAGCAGGCCGGCTCCGGTGCTGGCATGGTGCCGTTGCAGAATCTGCAACTCCTCTGTTTCCGTGGGATAGTCCAGGTGAATCTTGAGCAGAAACCTGTCCAGTTGCGCCTCGGGCAAAGGATAGGTGCCTTCGAAATCGACTGGATTCTGGGTGGCAAACACCGTAAACCAGGCAGGCAAAGGGCGTCGAACGCCGTCGCTGGTTACCTGGCGCTCTTCCATGCACTCCAGCAGCGCGGCTTGCGTGCGCGGAGGCATGCGGTTGATCTCGTCCACCAGCAGCAGGTCGGTAAAGACCGGACCGGCGTGGAAGCTGAATGTTCCTGCGTCAGAACCTGTGCCGCCGCGCAAAATTGTGGTGCCCAGAATGTCGGCCGGCATCAGGTCAGGCGTGGCCTGCACCCGCTGAAAGCCCAGGCCCAGCAGCCGCCCCAGGGCTTTCACAATCAGCGTCTTCGCAATGCCCGGCACCCCCTCAAGCAGAGCATGCCCCTGGCACAACACCGCGATCAGAACTTCTTCGACAGGCCTGTCCTGCCCGGCGATCACCTGGCCCAGTTGCTTGCGTGCATGGGCAATCAGCTCGCTGGTTGCCCGCAAATGGCTCGGTTGCGGGTCTGGCTGCTGCGGTTGAGTGGGTTCTGGTAGCGAATCTCGATTCGGTTCCTGGCTCATGAAGCCCTTTCATGCTGTTTGAAGTGAGTGTTCCCTGGGGTTGCCGATAGCACGCTTGCCATTTGGGCGGTACTGAGTTTTTGCCTGTGCCCATGCAAGGTTTGCAGCAGCTTCAGTGCCGCACGTGGGCTGATGGTGTCGCTCCATGCTGCATCTTCGCATGCGGCAAGATCAGCTTCCAGGCCGGGGTCTGAATTCGGAAAGCGTCGACGAATGGCTAATGCCAGTTCAGCGGCGCTCATCTTGCTTCCGCGCAAGCCGCAAAGCCGCAAAGCGTTGCGGCGAAACCGCTCCCACGCAATCGATAGCACCGTCGTTGCTGCGCCGGCGTTGCGATACAACGAGCCGAGCGCTTCAAGGAATTCGATTGGTGTTGTCCGTTCCGCCGGTGCAAGATCGCGCACCGGGCCGCTTCTACGGCTGAAGCTGAACACCACCAGCAACCCCAGCAGTGGAAGCCCAATCCATAGCATCGTCAGTGACGGCCCTGTGGCGTAGCTCCAAACGGAGCGCACCTCGCCATGCAGGGACTCGTCCCAATAAAAATGGTGGCCGTCGCGTGGTCCCAGCGAATTCAGAAACAGGTCCAGATCGTTCGCACGCGCCAGCGATCCGTTCTCAAGCGGAGTTGAATTCGCCCACCACACAACGTGACCCTTGTTCCAGTCGTACTCCACCACGGCCGGTTCTCCAGCGCAACTGTATTGCACGCGCTGGGCAGGATTGCCCAGATGCCAAGTTGCCTGTGGAACCATCCAAACCTCTCCGGAATCGGCTAGCGAATCCAGCCCTTCAGGATCGAGCTTGCAGGCGGAGAAGTTGAATTCCGCAGTCGTGCCGCTGGCGTCCTGAGGCAGGATCAATCCGCCCCAGAACCCAGTGGCCAGCACTCGTCCCCCGCGGTCAAGAATGGTGCGTACCGCATCGATGTCCGACTTTTCGCGGGTGAAGGGCTGCGCAAAAATCACCACCGTGCTCGCGTCGGCGGTGGCAGCCAACTCATTCAGGGGCCGCTCCCACCGCTCCACCTGGTACCCCGACATCTCAAGGGTTTCATAAGCTGCGCGCGCGCCGTGTCGGCCGGCAAGATAGGTCGAGGGCATGGGGTTGTCGTTGCTGTCGTCGCCGGGAAGCAGGAAGGCGGTCAGCGCCGCCAGCCCCAGGGCAAGGCCCATGCACCACATCATCAAGCGACGATCCTTGTCGTCGAGCGAGGAGAGGAAGGTCATTGCGCCGCGCCACCTTCCGGTACCGGCGGCCCGCTGTTGGCAATCAAAGCCGCAGCAAGATTTTCAGCTCTCACGTAGTCGCTTTGTGCGGCAGAACGCCCGCCGTACCAGAAACGCTCAAAGCTGCCGGTCAACGCGGCCAGGCCCGGCTGACGCGGATCTTCCGGCGCCACCAGCGCCAGGTATTCGCGCGGCGTGCGGGCGCGGTCGGCAGGCCACAGGCGGCGCGACTCGAGCCGCGAGATCGAAGCCCAGTAGACATAGTGGATCGCTTCACGCCAGAGTCCGGCGGCAGCGGCCTGCCGAGCATCGTCAAGCCAAAGTTGCCAGTCGCGTGCTGAGGCAGCTCCAGGGGAAGGTGCGTCCCCATCCGGGATCAGCCGAATGCGCCAGCGCCGCTCAAGTTGCAACAGGCCCCACACCAGGGCCACGCAGACAGCCAGAATGAATCCCCAAAAGATCACGCGGCCAATCCAAATTGAGCTTGAAGTCACGCGCGAAATGCCCGAGAGGATTCGGTTCAGCCAGCCTCCCAGCTTTTCCATCAACGTATCCCGCAGCGAGTTCTCTTGCAGGTTTCGAAAGTCGCGCCCCGCCAGCACCTGCTTCATCGCCGCGCGCTCCTGCGTGTGCTCGGCGGCGGGAATGGCTGCTGCATCGATCTGTGCCGCGTCGTGAGCCAGCCGCTTCTCAGCATCGGTCAACAACGCACTCGTAGTCGGCGGCGGAAGCTGGTTGGGGTCCGCCTGTGGGGCTGCATCCTCATCGTTCTGCGCGAGCTTGTCTCCAGGTTTCGCGGCCGCCTTGTCCGGCGACCTGTCTTTCTCTTGTGCCTGCGACAAAAGCACGCGCAACCAGCCGTAACGCACGAGGCGGCGCTCTCCATTCATGTCGGCAACCGGAACCCGGTCGTCCTGTCCCACCTGTGCGGAGTCGCAGGTCTTCGCATCTCTCCCTTTTTCGCAAGCCTCAACAATCGCTGTCAGCGCCGTGAGGTGATCGCGGTATTCCGCCATCGAGGAATCGTGCCAATGAGCTGTCGATGCCGCCGCGGGGATGTCGGCACGGCACTGTCTGGCCGCCTGAAACGCGGCAAGCACAGCCAGGCAAACAAGGGCTCTCCGCATCACTACTGGGTTTCTCCCGCTCCCGACGCGGCTGGGCTGTCTCCGGCCAGCGGAGGCGCGGCGGTCATCAATCCTGCGTCGTCCATCATCCGCTCGATGTCATACCCTTCGCGCCGTATGCGCTGATCATAGTAGAGTACAGTGAGCACGATGGCGCTGATGGGAAGAAAGATCAGGTCCGCCACAAAGGTAACAATGCCCGTCAGCCCAGCCACAGCCAGCGGGTTGCCGCCCAGCGTGGGGCTGGCTTTCTGCAGAAACTCGATCAGAAAGCTCCATCCCACTGTAAAACCGACTGCGGCTACCATCGGAAAGAAAATGCCGCCGCAGATTCTCCATCGCCCGCCCTCACTCAGGTTTACGCCGCGCCCAAATGCCGTGGTCGCCGGAAGATCCTCAATGGCGCATACGGGAAACGCCAGCGCGCACCGGACGTACAGCGCCACGCATGGAATCGCGCCGACCAGCAGGATTGGCACCATCAGGTAGGGCGAACTGGCCGCTGCTGCAATCACACCGGCAATGATGGCCACAATGATGATCGGCCATCCCGCATAAAACCCCTGCAGAAATTCAAGCCCCACCAAACGGCCGGCCCTGGGGGTAAATGCGCCAAACGCGGTGCGAATCGCGATCGGCTTTCCATGCAATGTCTCTGAAGCTGCCAGGCACATCGCCGCGATGGCGATTGCCTGCATGAAGAGATTCATGATCGTAAAAACGAACGAGCAAAGGTAGCTGGCGATCTGCAGGGCGATGTGTCCGCCGGAAGGATCGGTCGTGGTTTGAGGATGCACAGCCGCAAGCCCGACGGCCATTTGCGTCAGACCTGGGGCGACCGCGAGGCCGGCAAAAAGTGAAAACTTTTCCCGATACACCTGAATCGCGCGGTCAAGAATTCCACCCATGTTCAGGGGGCGCATAGCTTCTGTCATACCGCCCCTCCCACCACCAGTCCCGCAGCCGCCAGACCATCCTTGCGCAGCTTCTGGTCGTGGTACAGAACCGCAAGCGCGGTGGTCAGGCCCACGTAAGAAACCATCGCCGTTGCCACCACCATCAGCACATAAGCAAGCGCAGCCAGGGCAATCAGGATGTAGAAGGCAGCCGAGCCCTCTGCCACGTGAGCCATCAGTGCCGCAGCTGCACCCAGCGCCCCCACCACCATCAGCGCCAGCATGACCACCAGGTTGAAGGCATACATCACGGCATAAACCACCAGCATCACCAGAAAGATCCGTCCCTTCGCTCCATCGGTGAGCTTGCCGCTGCGCTTCAGCGCGCCCCATGCCGTCAAATCCTCGGCCACCGCTGCCGGAAACGCAACGGCAAACCTCAGCATCAGCATGACGGCGTAGACCATGAAGCATATGTAGAGCAGCACCATCAGCGGGACCAGAAAAAACATGGCCATCGAGCCGGTGCCGCCAGCTGCGCGGCCCATCAATACCGCACCCGCAGCCACCGCTCCGCCAATAAAAGCCATCGGCACAATCACAAACAAACCGGGCAGGATCATGAGCCATAGGTAGCGCCAGAAGTGACGCGCAGCCACGCCATACGATTCGCCGAATGTAATCTTGATACCCATATCTGCTTTCGTCGCGGCATAGCTTGCCGCAGGCATGTAGAGCGCGTACACGGCAAACATGATTGGGTAAATAATCAGGAAGAGGCCCCCGATGAGATAGATGGAAAATGTGGGTGGGACGGCGGCAGTGCCTTGCGCTGCGCCTGCTTTTGCGGCAGCGATTTGCGGACCGAGGATGGGGATCATGCATGCAAGAACGGCGGCGACTACCACAAAAATTGCCGAGGAAGGCACCGACGCAATGCCAAGAAACAGCTTCAGGTTCGCCCGCGCCACTTTGTAGGTGCGGTCCAGAATCTGGCCAAAGGTCATGGGTCCGGGCGGCGGCCATGGAACTGCCCAAGGGTGCGTGACTTCGTTCATTTCACTTCTCCTTCTGCCGTTGACGGGATTTGCCTGGAAGGTTCCGTTTGAAGAGGCTGCTGAGCTGCTGACGCGGTCACCGCGGGAACCACCATCCCCGCGCGCTGCATCATCCACTCAATGTCGAAACCCTCCTGGCGAATACGCTGGTCGTAATAGAAGAGGGTCAAGGCGATTCCGTATATGGGCTTGATCAGTGCCTGAACAATAAAGCCGGTGCCGTAGATGATCAGGATTGTCGCAGTTCCGGCTGCAGCCGCGTTTTTAGCGCTGCCGGAATTTGGAATCTGTGCCATCACCAGTGTTAGCGGCACTGTGATTCCCATTGAGACCAGCCAATTCAACGCCAGCCCCAGAAGATAGAGCAGAAAGATGCGCCCCTTGGTGCCCTTGCTCAGTGCAGAACCGCGCTTCAGAGCAGCCGTTGCCGAAATCTGTTCCACAACACACGCCGGGAACGCGAGGCAAAGCCGCAGCAGCATCCAGATCACGTAAGCAACCAGGCCGGTAATCACCAGAAAGATAGCGAGAAAGAAAAGCACTCCGCTGGTCAAGCTGTTCAGCCCTGCTGATTGCCCCACCGCGGCGGCAATTGCTGACACTGCCACCAGCGCCGTCCATACCGCGATGGGTGCGGCATAGACAATCAGACCCTCAAGAAAAAGCAGCAATGTGTAACGCCACCCATGCCGCCATACCGTCTTGTAGGCATCGCGAATCGTCGTTCTTTCGCCCAGGTAAGCGCATGAAACCGCATAGTTCATCGCCGCAGCAGACAGTGCCATGGCTCCCAGCAGAATTGGCAATGCCAGCAGACCCAGAGCGCCAAAAACAAGAATCACCACGATTCCCGCGGTTGGCGGCGGCGCACTTGCTGCTGAGAATAGTCCGAACGACGCAAGCAGCAGGAAAAACACAATCAGCGGGACCACCACCAGCACGCTCGGAACCAGCGAAATCCCGAGGTAAAGCATGAAACGCGTGCGATACAACTGGACCGTCCGGTCGAGAATCTCGCCCAGCGACGATGGGGCCATTCGCGGCGCGCCGCTTTGAGCCGGATTCACCATGGAGAGCGATTCACTCATGAGGGTGCACCCCTCGATCTTCACCGGCAGGAGGCTGCGCAACATCGGCGGGCGCGACTCCATTGAGAGGCGCAGGAGTTTGGAGCAATTCAACTTGACCTGCCGGCGGCGGCACCGTCAGGCCCGCGGCTTGCATCATCCATTCAATGTCGTATCCTTCTTTGCGCACCCGCTGATCGTAGTAGAAGAGCGTCAGCCCGGTTGCCAGAATCGGTCCCACAAACGAGTTGGTCAAAAAGGCTACAAATTGCTGTAGGACGCGCAGGCCCACAGGCAACTGCTGGTGATGCTTGAAGACGGGAATCACAAAAAAGATCTGGGTAATGGTCAGCAGTCCCACTTCAACAATGGCTACCAGCAGCCACAGCATGAAGATTCGCCCGCGAGACCACTTGCTCAACTCGATGCTGCGCTTGATCGCCGCGCGCGCGCGCAGATTCTCCACGACGCATGCGGGCACCGCAAGCGCGTAGCGCAGACCCATCAGGATGCAGTAGGCGAGCGCCGGAAAAAGCAGCAGCAGCAGGATCAACGAAATCCCGCCGAAGACCAGGAATTCCGGCCCACGAGCCGAAGCTGCCGCTTGAGGGCTGGCGCCGGGTTGCGGGATGACACCCTTGTTCTGGAAGTAAATGATTACCCCGATAAACCCCGCGTAGACCGCGATCAGTGGAGTGCCGGCAAAAAAGGTCTTCAAGAACATCAGCCACAGATAACGCCCGATCCGCGGCAGAATGCTCTGGTAAGCGCTGCCGATGGTGGCTGGTTCGCCCATGTGCACCCAGGCGACGGCCCGGTTGTTGGCGGCCACTGCCACGCCTCCCGCCATGTAGGTCAGCAGCAGGATGATCCCGCTGAACACCTGCACCATCCAGTGCAGCTCCGTCGCCACGTGCTTTGCTGTCAGCAGCGCGCTCAAGCCGATCAGCAGCATGTTAAGCACCATCACAAGGCCCGCATAGACGGCGGAAATCCCCGCGAACAATTGAAAATTAGTCCGGTACAGGAGTGCCGTTCGGTCAAGGATTTCGCCAAGCGAGAGAGGGCGAAGGTGCGATTCCATGCAGGGTTCCTCAGAAACATGGTTTGAACGCTTGCCGGGATACTAGCACACGCTAAAATGCCCCGCTGTGAGCCGTTGGCGAAATCCCCAAAAACTCCGAAATCAGTGAACATGCAGATGCACGAAAGCCACTTGGCCTGTCCGATTGAGTGCATCTGCATGTGCACCCTTCCACTGCCCTCATTGCAGGCGCCGGCCTCGGAAGGCTTTGCGACAAGGCAGGACTTTACAGCTTGCGGGAAAGCTCGTCCTCGCGGTAGGCCAGGGATTTATCCGGAAACCCGGGGATTTATCCCTGGCATCAAGGTGGCAGAATCGGTCGGCCTTTGGCGCCTGAGGTATGTTTTCCGCCGATTTCACCAAAACCTCGACCTTTTCCGCACGGTCTTCAGTCGCGCCACAATCCGAAATCAGCTCCTGAGAGAAATGCCATTCAACCTGCCCCGCTTCCCTTATTTGTAAACAAGTCACTCCCGACGGAGGCTTGAGATAAACTGGTGTCCCACAGATGGTTGAAGCTGGAACGTCCGTTAACGATCTCGCCAAGGCCTGCTCCCACTCTGCCGATGCTGCTGAATGGGGGGAGTTTGTGCGCCGTTGCGTGCCGCTTGCCTCCCTGGTGGCATTGCGAATCTCCCGGCTGTGGCTCAAAGCACCCGCGCCCGCAACCGTAGACGATATTGTGCAAGAGGTCTTTCTCAAGCTATGCGAGCAGGAACGCCGCATTCTCAAAGATTTTGAGCCTCGTGGCGATGACTCCTTTTTCGGCCTGCTGCGGCTGGTTTCCGCCTCCGTGGCGAATGACTACTTCCGCCGCATTTACTCCGCCAAAAGGGGCGGCAAAGTAGTCATCACCCCCCTGGTCGACGGCGATACGCAATGGTCGGCCGCAAGTGCGCATCCGGCGGTGCAGATGCAGCGTTCCGCCCTCCTGGCCCAGTTGGACGAGAGGCTTCGCGCGGCGCCCGATGTGATTGGCGAGCGTGATCGGGCCTTCTTCTGGTTGTATTACCGCGAAGGATTTACGGCCGAAGAGATTGCGGGCATCTCCGCCGGGGGATTGACGGCCAAGGGTGTCGAGAGCGCATTACGGAGGGTGACGCTTTGGCTGCGAGGAGAGGTGGATCAGGCCAAACTGGCGGAATTCCCGCCACCTGGCTAGCGCCTGCAACGGCTTTTTAAAGGAATATTGCTTCCATCCTCGTTAAGTAGAGTGCAGACATGAAAGACGACTTAAACCCGGGCCCGCCGCACCATCCTGAAGATGACGCCTTGGCCATGGCGATGCAAGAGCTGATAGAACAGCACGCGCTCTCGGCAGAAGCAACGCCTCTTGAAACATCGGAAATAGCAGGCCTGGCCTGTGCATCGGGTGAGTGGCAAAGCGAGCTGGCTGAACGACTTGCGCGCACCTCGGCCGGGGCTTCCATGGCAAATGACATGCTCAAGGTTGTGCCCCTCCGGCAAGGCCAAAAGAAAGCTAACCCGATCTACCTGTGGACTGGTTCCGCGCTGGCCGCGGCATTTTTGCTGGCTGCCGTGCTGCTTGGCTGGTGGCGTCTCGGCAATTCCCCGGAACGCCTGCTTGCCGAGGCCTACACCCATTCCCGGCTTTTCGATTTGCGCATGCCAGGCGCCGGATTTGCCGGTGTGACACCGCAAGTGCACCTGCGTGGCAGCGGGACGGGGCGCGAATCGGCCGAACTGCTGGATGCCCGCTCCAGGATTGAACGCCACCTTGAAAAGACACCTACAGACCCTCACTGGCTGCAGCTGGAAGCGCGCGCGGATATTCTCGAAGAAAAGTTCGATCCTGCCATCGACATTCTTGACCGCCTGATCGCCGCCGGACCGGTGACATCGGGCTTGCTCGTAGACGATGCGGCTGCTTACTTCCAGCGCGGCGCCGCAACGGGCAGCGAAAATGATCGGGCCACCGCTCTAGAATACCTGCGCCGCGCAGATGAGCTTGCCCCGGACGACACGCTGGTTCTCTTCAATGAAGCTGTGGTGATGGAAGATCGCGGGCAGTTGATGAATGCGGTGGAGACATGGAACCGCTATCTGCAATTCGAGCGCGATCCGCTTTGGCAGGCCGAGGGCCGTCGCCGCATGGAAGCATTGGAAGAAAAGCTGAAGCGGATGAAGTCCCATCAAAGCCGGATGGACCAGCATCTCGCCACTCCGACTGCGATGCGCAGTCTGGCGGCAGATCCAGCCGCACTGAGCGCAATCGACGAAGAGTTATCCAGCACCATGCTGCCCCAGTTGCTGAATGCGGCTTTTCCCATGCCTGTGGATCGGTCCCGTGGATCCCCAGGCGATCTCGATTGTCCCGACGCTTGCCAGTCAGCCCGGACTCTGCTTCACGCTCTCGCTGCTTCCCTTGAACAAACCCATCACGACTCCTGGTTGGCCAGGCTTCTCCCTTCTGATTCTTCTCCCCATGAATTGAGTTTTGTTGAAGCCGCTCACCTGCTTTCACAGGCGATTGGCGCGGACGTCGAGGGAGATTACCCCACGGCCCGCCAGCGAGCGCCCCATGCCGCCCGGCTGTTTCATGCGCTGGGCAATCGCGCGGGAGAAGACCGGGCCCAGCTCGAACTGTCCTACGCCGAGCAGCGCGGCTCCAACCATGCAAGGTGTTATGCGGCTGTCCATCCCCTGCTTGGACGCGACCCGGAGTTTGCCTGGATTCAGATATTTTCACTTACGCAGGACACCCTTTGCGATCCCGCACCCGGCACAGCCGGGGAGAATAATCCGTTATTCCTGCGCGCCATCGATTCCGCTCACGCATCCGGATATACGCTTCTCGAATTGCGAGCCAGAAACTTGCTCGGTTCGCCTGCTGTGGATAGCGGTGACACCGAAGCCGCGTGGCGTGTTTATCTCCCGACTGTTCAAAGGTTCTATTCGGGAGATTATCCGCCCTTCCGGCTTTACGCCGTTCTTTCGGGGTTGGCGCAGGTGGAGCAGGGCACACCTCGCGTGCAAAATGCCCTGCTTATCCAGCGCGAAGTTGTGCACGTTCTCGAGATGACAGGGAGCCGGCAACTGATCCCGACGGAACGCCTCAACCTTGCCGCTGCCGCGCTTCGTGCTGGCGCCGTCGCTGAAGCTGAGAATGAAATGCGGCAAGCAAAGGCAGAGCTGGCGCAGAACGGCGGCGGGGCTGCCGTAAAGGGCTTGCTGGCTGAAAATGAGATTGCCATGGCCAACCTCTACCTCGATCGCGATGATTTCAATGCAGCTGCAGGAATGCTCAACTCTGCCCAGGGGCACATGGGAGGTGAAAACAACGCCTATCACCGTCGGGATTACGCCGAGGCTTCCGGACGGTTGAATCTCGCCCAGGGCCACCCTGAAATCGCAGAACCGCTGCTGCGCAATGCGATTCTTGATGAAGAGCGGCTGGCAGGGAAGGCGGGCGAGGACAGTATTGTTCTTGCGCAGCAGGATCGCGAACTCTATGCCGTGCTCGCCGGCGTATGGCTCGCTCAAGGTCGTCCGGGCCAGGAAGTATTGGCCCTCTGGGAAAGGTACAGGCTTCGGATCCTGGGAAATCTGCCGCCCGTTTGTCAGGAGAAGCGCCTGGATTGCTTGCTCCCCAGGATTTCGAAGGCGATCGCACAGCTTGGTCCAGATCAACTCATAGGCCAGATCGTCCTGGAGAACAGACTGCTTCTCTACAAGGTGACCGTCATGGGTGTTACATTCACCCTAATGCCTGTCCGCAAGGAGGATGCACTTGCAGATGCACTGATACTAGAAAAAGCGGTCAGTTCCCCCGCGTCCTCAATGGACAGTGTGGATAGCAATGCACGCCGCGTGGGCATGCAACTGGTAGACCCCCTCCTCAATTCGAGCCCGAGTGCACTTCCAATTGCACAGTTATTTATCGAATCCGATCCCCTCCTCGCCAACCTGCCCTGGCCTTCGGTGGAGAATGCGTCGGGTTCGCTTGGATTGCAATTCAGCCTGGAGGAACTTCCGTCGTTGGCGCTTGATCGGCGAGGCGACCACAATGCGCGGTCCAACATTTCCGCGGCAGCGAGGCCAAGTGGAAAGGCACTCATTGTTGGAGCTTCGATTGCATCCTCGCGAACGCCTGACATCCAGTTGCTGCCCGAAGTGTTGAGCGAGGCTCATGCGGTAGCCCGTTTCGAAGATGATCCAAACGTGTTGCTGGCCAACCAGGCCACCGAGCAGCAAGTGGCCGCGAGACTCGCTACGGCAACGGCGGTCCATTTCGCCGGACATGCTACCCAGGAGGATGGCGAAACAAGGTTGCTGCTGGCCTCTGTGAAAGGTTCCCCGGTTAGTGACAGACCGTGGTTGGATAGCGAGCTGCTGCGCCGGCACCCGCCTTCTTCGGCGCTGCTCACTGTGTTTTCGGCCTGTTCGACAGGGAAAAAAGAAGAGGGTTGGAATCACGGGATGGGCGATATCGTGGCGGCGTTGGCATCTGTCGGCGTTCCCGATGTGGTGGCGACGCGTTGGCAAATCGACTCTGCTTCCGCTGTTCCCATGATGGACCGTTTCTACGCGGGCTTGGCCCAGGGCCTTAGTGTCCCCGAGGCTCTGAGAGCGGCACGCAAATCCCTCATCGGCGATCCACGCTACCGCCATCCCTACTACTGGGCGGCTTGGTACGCCTCGGGTTGGGGTAGATCGAATCTAAGCCAGGTCTTTCACGGCAGCTGATGGTTCGTTCGGGCGTAGGATGATTTCGGCAGATCACCAGAAACAGGGCGCATGATTTAGTCTTTTCGTTCATGAAGAACTTCCGCAAGCTTATCCCTCCTGCAGCCTGTCTGTCGGTATTGATTGTCTCTGTTACTTGCATGGATGCCCAAATGGTCTCGCCATCAATCGACCGCCCTGACCAGCCATTCTCCTATTTCTCAAAGCCTACTGACGAGCTGGGGATGATGGATGCAGAGGGTGCGACGGAAATTACACCCGAGGGCTACTTGCGCACCGGCTTCGGCGAGCTGATGTTTTTCTCGGGGCCGGAACTCGAGCCCACAAACGTGCGGGTTCGCATCCTGGAACAGGGACGCCTGCCGATCTTCCACTACGAGTTTGAGCGCGACGGCATTGCTTATCGCTTTACGTTATGCACATTTCCGCTGGATCCTGATCGGAAGGCCCCCCCCGTGAACTTCATTCGGATCTCGATGAAGAACGAAAGCGGTCAGCCGACGCGCGCGATCCTGGGCACGGGCATTCGCTATGACGCCCCCAACAATACCGGTGCAGAACACGGCGACAACCGCTTTGACCGTCCTCGCGAGGGCAAGATCCCAGGTAACTATCGCCAGATTGGCGAGAGTTTCAACGCAGACTGGATCTACGGCTTCACTGGAAATGCTTTCCTGCGCGATGGGCGCATGCTTTATTCGTTTCCCTCCGGTTACGCCAACCGCAGCTACACTCTTCACGGGCAATACAACTACCCACAAGATGTCAGCAAGCCGTCAAAGCTTCGGGCGGGCCCGACGGTTCCGGTTGGAATTGTGACGTATTCACGGATGCTCAAGGCGGGTGAAGAGTGGGTGCTCGACTTCAATATGCCGCTTGTGCCCAACTCCGATGAGGCTGCGATTGCGGCGATCGAGCAAGCAGGATTCGATCATTTTGAGCCTCTCGCAATACTGTTCTGGGATGGAATCCTGGCCCAGGGAATGCAGATTACGTTGCCGGAACGAAAGCCCGAGGACACGTTCTACGCCAACCTGGCGTATGACCTGATCGCTCGTGACCATATCGGTCCCGATTACATTCAGACGGTCAACAAACTGCACTATCACGAATTCTTTCTCCGCGACTGCGCCGATATTGTGCACAGCTACGACGTGACCGGCTACCCGGAGATCGCGAAACAGGATCTGGAATTCTTTGCAAAATCGCAGAAAAACAACGGGAACTTTCTCTCTCAGAGCCAGCAATATGACGGATGGGGTGAGGCGGTCTGGGCGTATTCGCAGCACTATCGCATCACCCGCGACAAGGCATTTGCCGAGTGGGCTTTGCCGCAGATTGCTCGAGCCGTCGACTGGCTGAAGCAGGCTCGCGCGGCCGATCCGTTGCACATCATGCCCGCGAGCGATGTGCGCGATAACGAGTTTGTCGCTGGCCACCTGACCGGCTACAACTTCCTTGCGCTTTCTGGGCTCATGCTGGCGATTGGCATGGCAAGTGAGACAGGCCATGCCGATCTTGTGTCTAACTGGCAACGCGAGTACGACGACTATCACCAGGCATTCTTCAAAGTGCTGGACCAGCGAACCAGCGAAAACAATGGCTATATTCCGCCGGCACTCGACGGCCAGAAGGATGGATTTGATTGGGGCAATATGCTCGCGGTGGTCCCGGAGCCAACCCTGGACCCGCATGATCCGGTTGTGACGGCAACATTGAACGCGACGCAGGCCAAGTATGCCGAGGGCATCATGACCTACGCCAACGGTGAGTTTTTGCACCATTACCTGACCATCAAGAACACGATGACAGAGGTAATTCGTGGCGACCAGGAACAGGCGCTGAAGGAGTTCTACGCCTTATTGCTGCATACCAGTTCAACGCATGCAGGGTTTGAGTTCGCGATTCTGCCCTGGGGCGACCGCAACTTTCAAGATAATCTCTCTCCGCATGGATGGTTTGCCGCCGAGTACCGGACGTTGCTGCGCAACATGCTGGTGCGTGAAGAAGGCGACCAGTTGCACCTGCTCAGCGTGGTATCTCCGGAGTGGATGGGGAAGGGGAAGACGATCAGCGTCACCAATGCTCCGACCAGCTTTGGGACTGTTGGATTCATACTTGAGCAGACCGCCGACGACGAAGCCGTTCTTCATCTGGATGCGCATTTTACCCGCGCTCCGATCAGGATCGTCCTGCATTACCCGTGGTGGGTCAGCCATCCGGTTGCCACGGCGGACGGCATTGGGCATCAGGGGATGAACGGAGCGATCGACCTGCCTGCAGGCACGCGCGATATTCACCTGCACTGGGTGAACAAATCCGTTGCGCCATCCTTGAGTTACGAGCATGCTGTTGAGGATTACAAGGCCGAGTATGCACGCCGCTATCAGATTCTGATGCGCGGTGACGCGAGTGACAAAAATTGAGATTGGCTGGAGGTGGGCGAACGCTCGGGCAGCCAGCGGGCCCTCAGTCTGAGTTATTCCAGGTTTTGAATCTTCGTATCGTCTGGAAGTGAAACCACGAACTGGTCGTCCTTCAGCGTCTGATTCTCGTTGATCTTGTCCACAGTCAAGACGATTTGAATTTCCTCAGAGGGGCGCTTAATTACGATCGACGAAGGATAAGGAGCGGAATCGAAGCTCTGATAGGCGTTGTAAAGGACTTGCGTCTCCACATTGCCTTCGTTGTCATAAATATCCTGCTCATAAGGCTCAAGGTCTTCGCGGTGGAAGTAGACCTTGCGCAGCGACATCATCTGCTGGCTTCCCGGTTTGCGGCGCGAGATGTTCAGAACGTACTCTGGCACACTGTACAGGTGCTTCCTGGCGGTGTCCTCCACGGTCGGCGAATCCGCGGTCACTTCGAAAAGGTCGTCCGAATCCAATCCCCGAACCATCAATGCATCCAGAAAGAATTGCGGGCGCAGGTTTTCCAACACGTTCACTGATTTCTTCTTTAACGAATTCGAGCCTTTGATGACTTTTTTATAAAGCGGGATCGAAACCGTGAACTGTTTTCCATCGCTGACCATGTCGATTGACCGCACGCCAAGGTACTGGCCCACGACGCGCAGCATGGCGGGCTTCCGCATGAGGATGAATCCGTGCAGGGTGGGATAGTCCTTCGCGGTGCCTTCCTTGGACTTGAACACACTCGCCTGTATTTCAACGGTCGCCGTAAGTGTGTTGAGCGATTCCCAGCGTGAATTGAGCCGCGCAACCAACTCGTCCGGAGTAATGGTTTGTGTGATCGTCGGCGCCTTGGGCACGGGCAGCTTGCGAATCGTAGGAAAGAGCGTGCAGCCGGTAAGAATGATGGGAAGAGCCAAGGTACAAATGGCGGCGAATCGATGGTTCAGATTCATCCTCCACCTGCCTTTTTCACGGCCTCTCGATAGCCGGCGACGTTATGTTCCTGCTCATCCAGGGTGCGCGAGAAGAGGGAACGTCCCTGCGGATTGGCGCCGGCGGCAACAAAATACAAATAGTCTGTTTGAGCGGGTTCCAAAGCCGCGCGCAGTGACTTCAGACCGGGATTTGCGATCGGACCCGGCGGCAGACCGGCGTGGAGGTATGTGTTGTAGGGGGTGTTGTAGCTTAAATCACTCTTGTGGATGACCCCACGCCAGCGGCCAGAAAGCTCGAGGCCGTAGATCACGGCGGGATCAGTCATCAGTGGCATGTTTTTCGCGAGGCGGTTTGTAAAGACGCTGGCAATGAGTGGGCGCTCGTTATCCAACGCAGTCTCTCGTTCCACAAGCGAAGCCATGGTCACTACTGCGTGCATGTTTCCTTTCAATCCCAACTGCTCCGCCTGCGTCCTGAATCGCCGTACCATCGTTGCAGCGATTTGTGCCGGAGTTGCCTTGCGGGCAAACCGGTAAGTGTCTGGGAACAGGTAACCCTCGAGGCTCTTTGCATGAGGGTCAAGATCAGCCACCAGCCCCACCTCGCTGACCGCAGCCTGGAGAAAATCCTGTGCTTCCCCAAACCCGGCCTGCTGCAACTTTGCAGCGATCTCAAAGATGCTCGCACCTTCTGGGACTGTTACTGCCTTAGTAAAAACATCCCCGCGTGCGATCCGTGAATAAACGTCAATCATCGGGACCGGATGATCGAATCTATACTCGCCCGCCCTGAGCGGTCCTCGTTTTATCAAACGTAGAAGAACAAATGCATACTGGTTTCGAACCACCCCTGACGCTTCAAGTTGCTCGCCTATGCGGGTAGAAGACGAACCAGGCGCGAGTTCAACGAAGGTCTCGCCTTGGGGCCCAAATGGCGTCAAAACCAACCAGGCCAGAGCGCCAGCGGCGAGAAGCAACACAAAAAGAAGACTCAGCAACAATCCTGCCGCGCCAGAACTCTTGCCTTTCTTGCTCTTCCGTTTGCGACCAGCCATTCGGTTGCTGTCAACCCTTCGATAGTTAGAGACGCGCAAAGACACCATGAGGATGCCCTAAGTTTGATTGTATCGGGCTTGAAGGCTCTGGACCCGGGCATTTCTTTCCTCGGTGAGGGCCTTTAGGATGAATGGGGAGGGCAGTCAGCTGGAACACTATCCGCGATACCTTGGTCTCGATGTTGGCAATCGCCGGGTTGGCGTCGCCGTATCAGATGAGCTGGGTATGACGGCACAACCGGTGCTGACCCTGACTCGGCGTCACAACTCGCGCGAAGACTTGCGTTCATTGGCGAGGCTTTGCCGACGGTTTGCCGTGGTCGGTATTGTGGTGGGGAATCCGGTACACATCTCGGGTGAAATGAGCCCCCAAGCTGTCAAGACTCAGGCTTTTGCTGAAGAGCTGGGCAAGCTGACGGCCCTGCCGATTCATCTTTGGGATGAGCGCCTGACCACACGCGAAGCTCACCAGATTCTTTATGAAGCGGGGCGCGCCAGGCAAAAGCACCGGGAAGTGGTGGATCAGGTGGCGGCGACGCTGATTCTACAGGCGTTTCTTGACGCGACGGTAGCAAGGACCAGGAGGTAGGTCACAGGGCTGGCCCCAACTTCCCCAATCCTCCGCGTATAATGAGGAGTCAAGTTTTTATCTCTCGCGGATGGAGCATCCCCGCTCCCCGCAACGGACTCTGGATGCCCGAGCACATCAAAAAGCAGCTTCTCGCAGAGATTGCGATCCTCGAGCACGAGCTTGCGCACGAGCTCCCCGCCGAAATCAAGAAGGCGGTGGCCATGGGAGATTTGTCTGAGAATGCCGAGTACCACATGGCAAAGCAGCGCCAGACATTTGTAAATGCGCGGCTGGGCCAGTTGAAGCGGCGCATGGCCGAGCTGTCTCTTGTGAACCTGACCAACATTCCGAGGGACAAGGCGGGTTTCGGCTCGACTGTTGTGGTGTTCGACTCGACCAAGGATGAAGAGATTGTTTATAGGCTCGTGACGAGCGAGGAGTCCGACGTTTCGAAAGGGCTGATCTCGACAACATCGCCGATTGGACGCGGTCTTGTGGGCAAACGGGTTGGCGACGTTGCTACCATCGTGACCCCCAACGGCAAACGGGAGCTTGAAGTTCTTAAACTGACCACGATTCATGATGAAGTGGCCGAAGGCGAGCACGAGAGTGCAACCGCCGACGGCATGGAAAAGTAAGGATTATTGGAATGACCTGGACCAGTGCTTTTGGCCGCGGATGCGGCTGGCTTCTTGATCGCATAGTGTATGGCCTGGCGCTGACCCGCATCTCTCCCAATGTGCTCACGTTTATCGGCCTGGTCATCAATATCGTTGCCGCTGTTTTGTTTGGACACGCCAATGCGAGCAACTCGGGCCGCATGTTCTTCTATGCAGGGCTGGTGATCTTCGGCGCCGGAATCTTCGACATGGTCGATGGCCGCGTGGCCAGGCGCAACAACCAGGTCACGGTCTTCGGTTCTTTCTTTGATTCGGTGATCGACCGCTACTCCGACGTAGTGCTGTTCTTTGGCTTGCTGGTCTATTACGGGCGGATAAACAGGTTCAGATATGTTGTGCTGGTGGCGTTTGTGATGGTGACTTCGCTGATGGTCAGTTACACGCGCGCCCGCGCTGAAGCTCTGATCGGCCAGTGCAAGGTAGGTTTCATGGAGCGGCCGGAGCGGGTGGTGCTGATTCTGCTCGGCGCACTGTTCAACAACTGGGGGGTGATGGCGCCGGTGCTTTGGGTTCTGGCTGCGCTTTCAACCATCACCGTGGTCCATCGAATTACATATACGTATTCAAAGACAAAGCACCTTGCGCCGATTGGCTGACACGTTTCCTGCGCGCTTCAGCAGTTGACCGCAACGGCGGAGCAGCCATCTTTCGAGGGTTTCCATTGCACAAGGAAGCTGGTCAGCGCGGCTGCCTCCAGATGGCGCATGTCTTCGAACTCTCCATCCTTCTGGCTGTACAGCAGCGTGCCTTTATCGCTCAAAACCGCCAAAGCGGGGACCCCGCGCTTAAGAGGAATCTCATACTTCTCAGCGATGTCCTGGTTGGCATCCATGTGGCCGATGTTGATGTCGACCAGGATGAAGTTAGCGTCGAGCAGCGGCTTGTTCCTGGCATCGTGGAAGTAGAGGTCGAGCACCTGGCAGTCGCCGCACCAGTTTCCACCAAAGTCCAACAGGACGCGCTTGTGGGTCTGCGCCGCGAGTCTCAGAGCGGCGGTCAGGTCTGCCCTGGCCCGCGATGGATCGGGGTAGATGTCGCGCCCAGCGGGCCGGGCGGTCCCGGCGGCAAAACTCATCAACGCGGCAAACGCAAGAACTTTGAATGTTTTCACGAGAGAAACCCTCCACAACAACCACTGTTTCAAGTCTGCCATAAACCTTCCAGGCAGCGCCATTTTCATGCTCGGACTTCGGGGCAAGTAGATGTACTCTAACAAGGTGGCAAGCGACCTTCGCAAACGACTGGAATCGGCGGCGTACCCAGACCTGGGGGCGATGATGGAAGGCTATGCGCGTGCTGCCGCGGATGTGGCGAAGGGGGAGTTCAAGCAGAAACTGGACTTTACCTCCGAGTCGATTGATGGGCTTGATGAGATTCTGGTGCGCGTTGGCGAAAGTCCTGAGCTCGACCTGGACTTCGAGGTGCGTCTCTGGGGCAGTTACCTGGGCGAGGTTCTGCGTCGGCGCTATGCCGGCGGCTGGGAGATGACTCCTTACCCTGGCGGTGCGGTTTCGGTGCCGGCAGTTGAAGTGCGGGGCTCGCGGCTGTTTCCGCTATTGAAGGTCTATCGCCGACTGACTGTGGGCGAAGAAGAGGACCTGGGAGCTTTCTTCACCATGGTGACTGAGCGGCTGGGGAAGCCCGCCAAGGTGAATTGACCGTTCCGCCGAGATCCAATGATGACCATTGGGGCGTAGTCAGAATGCTGCTTCGGCGCGGGGATACCGCTTTGTGCGACAATATCTACGAATCAAGTGCGCAAGCATTGCGCTGCGCACGGAGGAAGAAATAATGGGCGATCTACTTCAGCCATGGCATCTGGTAGTGCTTGGTGTGGTTGCATTTCTGGTATTCGGCGCCAAGCGGCTGCCGGAGTTGGGCAAGGGGTTGGGTGAAGGTTTGAAAGGCTTTAAAGAAGGCATCAAGGGAGTGTCTGACCCGCCACCACCGCCTCCTCCTCCACCGCCGCCAGTTGTCCAACAGCAGGCAGCTGCTCCTCCCCCCTCGACCCCGGTCGAGCCTAAGTAAGTTAGTCTGGGTAATTTGTCGCCGACCGATTGAAACGACAGGGGGTGGCGATTCGTCGAAATTCAATTGTGGGTTCTGGCACCCTTGAACTTGATCTTCAAGATTGATGAGAGGCCTGTGCAATCTGCACAGGCCTTTTGACTGTTCAAGATTTTTTGAGACTCTGCGACCTGCGTTTGGCCGTGAAGAATGAATTTCCAGGGCGAACTCATCGGAAACCCGCTACGGCAGCAGTTTGCGAATCGAGTAGAGGGTTGCTCTGCGCAGGCTGCGCTTGGCGCGAGATCTCAAATTGGGTCGCTGGGCGCCAGGAACCGGGTTGATGACGATTGGCTGCCTATCGCAGGCATTCTTGTAATGCTCGAGAAGTTGCAGGGTTGCTGACTGCCAGCCGTGCTGCTCAGCATGGGCTCGTGCGGCCTGCCCAATGGATTGTCGCAACTTGGGAGAAAGAAGAATCTGCTCAATTCGAGCGACGGCTTCTGCTTCATCATCGAATAAAAAGCCGCTGACTCCGTCCTGAATAAGTTCTGGGATACCGCCGGCTCGAGCAGCCACCACTGGGAGACCGCTGGACATGGCTTCAAGAACTACGAGTCCAAGCGTTTCTGTTCGCGAAGGCATGATGAATATGTCGCTGGAGGCGTACGCCTGGGCAAGTTCCTCCCCATGAAGGAAGCCTGCGATGTGCACCGGTAGACCAGCAAAATGATGCTCAAGGTGCTTGCGGTGCGGACCATCACCGACCAGGGCAAGTCGAGCGCTCGGATTGGCTTGAAGGATTGGTTTGAG
Organism: uncultured Occallatibacter sp.; assembly: GCA_964614635.1. Classification (GTDB taxonomy): domain Bacteria; phylum Acidobacteriota; class Terriglobia; order Terriglobales; family Acidobacteriaceae; genus Telmatobacter. The sequence continues at coordinate 15,330 of CAZTLV010000033.1, read as the reverse complement.
ACGCTCGATTCCCTTTTCTGCGGAAAGACGACCGACAAAAAGGAAGAGCGGGCTTTCAGAGTGGCCATCCGTGAGCCGGTTCCGCATTTCAACAGAAGGATGCGACGGCTGGAAGCGAAGGGTGTCGACGCCGCCGGGCCAAAGCCCAAGCCGTTCAATTCCATGTTGATTGAGCAAATCAACCATGGCATCTGAAGTACAGAGGTTCAGCGTGGCCCGGTTGTGCCGTTTGCGGAGAATGGGCCAGACCCAGGGTTCCATAAACCCGAGGTGGTAGTAGCGGAGATACTTGGGAAGATCGGTGTGATACGAGACCACCAGAGGCAGGTGCGCGGCTCCGCCGTTTTTTCCTCCACCGTAGTAAAGGCCTGCGATGCCGAGGAAAGCCGGATCGGCCACATGCAGAATGTCGGGCTTGAATTCATCGAGTACTCGCCGCATTGAGGCTCGAGGCAGGGCCAGGCGAAGCTCGGGATAAAGAAACAGGGCGTGCCCTTTGATTCCGACAATTCTGGAATCCTGAAAGTGATCGAAGCCTCCTTCAGGGGCAAAGATCAGAACCTGGTGTCCAAGCTTCTCCAACTGGTTGATGGTTTGGCACAGGGTGGTAACGATGCCGTCCACTTTTGGGATGAAGGTTTCAGTGAAGAGGGCAATTCGCATGATCGCGCCAGGCTCATCGATTGGGAATTCAACAAAGAGTAACATGAAGCGCCCCAGGAATGCGGCGAGATTGGCGGGGGCGAGAGTGGTTCACGGGCCGTGACGACAAACATCGAACGATGCAGAAGCCGAGGCGACGGGGCTGTGCTGTCTGGCAGCGCACACTGCTTGCTGTGATAACGTTTCAATACGGCGTCCCTGAGCCGAGCCTGGGCTTTGGGCCTTCGGCAAATGGCTGCTTTTTGAGCAGAGTCAGGGGCGGCGTGTGTACCCACAGGATGTCCCAGCAGCCGGAAATGATATCGCCCACGATGCCCGCGAGCCCGGCTCCCAAGCCTGGGCAGGGGCTTGTACCCGCCTCGGCTGTTGAATCACCTGCGGATGGATCGGTTGCCATGACCGGGAAACGGGGTCCGCATCGTCTTCCACGATGGCTGGAAAAGGCAGAGTTGCTTCTGCGGGTCCTGCTTCGGATGTATATCGGGCTCGCTGTGTGCATCGCGCCGTGGTGGCGCTTGCTCTGGGACCAGAACCCGCTGTTCCTGCAATTCCCAACGCTTTCGATTTATGCTGCGAACGGCGCTGTGCGAGGCATCGTGTCAGGACTTGGGCTCTTGAATCTTTGGATGGCGTTTCAAGACGCGATTCGGCACGGGGCGGATAAAGAATGAGCGACACAGATACTGGAAACGAAGGAGCACCGGCTGGCAAACAGTCGACGGTTCCTGCTCCATTGCAGAAGGCTCCTCTAGCCTACGAAAACCCCACATTTCTGAATGGCCCGGACGGCCGGTTGATGCGGATTGTGGCGGAGTACATGGAGCCTCTGGCCCGATTCAGGCACGAGCAGATCCAGGACACTGTCGTATTTTTCGGCTCGGCCCGGTTTCGCGGGCGTGAGGAAGCCGATCATGCTTTGGAACTTTTGGAAAACACGGGTTCAAGCCAGGCGGCGCCGAGCCACGAGCAACCCGCGAGCGCGCCAGAGATCGCGGCGGGACAAGCCACAGATTTGCAGCGAAAGCGAGCGGTCGCGGCGGTCGAAATGGCCAGATACTACGAAGACGCACGCCGACTTTCAGCAGTGTTGACCGCATGGGCGAAGAAGATTCCTTCAAAGCGGCACCGGTTTGTGGTGACTTCAGGAGGCGGCCCAGGAATCATGGAGGCGGCCAACCGTGGTGCCTGGGAAGCAGGAGGCAAGACCATTGGATTGAACATACGGCTACCCTTTGAGCAGGCGCCGAACCCATACATCACGCCGTCACTGAATTTCGAGTTTCACTACTTCTTCATGCGCAAGCTCTGGTTTGCGTACCTGTCTAAAGCGCTGGTGGTATTCCCAGGAGGCTTCGGGACTCTCGACGAGATGTTTGAAATTCTGACCCTGGCGCAGACGCAGAAACTGGCGAAGAAAATCACGGTTGTGATCTATGGGTCGGAATATTGGAAGAAAGTATTCAACCTGGACGTGCTCGTGGAAACTGGGGCGATTTCGCCGAAGGACATTGACCTTTTCCAGTTTGCCGACTCGCCTGAGCAGGCGTTCGAACTGCTGAGAGATGGGCTGACTCAGAATTACCTGCTGGCCGAAGCGGCAGCGGGCAAGGAATCGGCAGGCGATGGAAACAAACATGGCGAAGACTTGATGGCCGGACCGACGCTGGAAGACTTTCTGGGGCCTGAGTTGGCGAAGACCCTCAAATAGAGGCAGAAATGGAGGTTGCGGCCCCCTCATCCGTTGGAGTGAATATGCGTCTCCCTGCCGGTGAGCTCGCGCAATCTGCCGACGATTCGCACGAGCTCTGCAATGATTTCGGGTCCCAGTCAAGGCCAAAGATATTGTTGCGTTCAGCCGAATTGATTCTGCTAGGCTTATCTCACGTTCGTCCTCATTACAATTCGATGAATGGATGATGCCGCAGCGCAAATGATGCGCGATTGAGTTTGGATTTTGGTTTTTACAGGAAGATTGCGGGAATTGCGGGGATTTTGTGGAGGTATTCCGTTTACTTTGTTGGTTCCAGGGCTAATTGAAGGGTAATTCTCACCATCTTAATCCCCCATTTATGGTCGGAGGTGGAAACTGGATGCAGAAATCACGGCACGATCGAGGAGAAGGAGCTGAAATGGCCAATATGACCATCTCGTACCTGTGGCGCGATGCAAATGCGTCGCACGGCTTCCGGTCAGGTGTTTCGCTGCACAGTCATACCAACCAATCGACGGAGACCTTGGATTTTCTGGCGAACTTCGGCAACCAGTATCCGTTGATGCGTCCATTGATGTCGCGGCTGGAGCGGCGTTCAGAGCAGGAGCATGGAATGCGGGTGAATTATGCGGCCGCCTATTGGACTCCGCCGATGACGCCCAAGCTGGCATTCGACCTGGAGAGCGCCCAGATTGCAAAGCTGGACATCGCGCCCATGGTCTCGCTCTCAGATCATGACAACATCAAGGCACCGATGATGCTGCGCACCGTGCCGAGCGCGCGGCAGATTCCAGTTTCTGTTGAATGGACGACGCCATATGGGAAGCAGGCATTTCATCTCGGAGTGCATAACCTTCCGAGCGCGCGGGCAACCGAGTGGATGGATACGCTGGCGGAATTTACCGCCAACCCGAGCGACGAGCGCCTGACAGAGCTTTTGATTGCATTGCATGAGGAACCGAATGTGCTGGTGGTTTTCAACCACCCGATGTGGGATTTGTATCTGGTTGGAGCCGACAGGCATGAGTTCCTGGTGAATGAGTTCTTGCAAAAGAACGGCAATTACCTTCATGCATTGGAACTGAATGGACTGCGGCATTGGGATGAGAACCGCAGGGTCCGGCGGCTCGCAGAGAAGTGGAACATGCTGCTTATCTCTGGTGGAGACCGTCACGGCGTGGAGCCGAACGCGAACATCAACCTGACCAATGCGACCAGCTTTACAGAGTTTGTGCACGAGATCCGGCGTGAGAAAAGGAGCGACATGCTCTTCATGCCCCAGTATGCGGAGCCTTGGCGGCATCGTATCCTGCGTTCCGCGATCGATGCGGTTCGGGACTATCCTGAGTTTCCGCTGGGTTCGCGGACCTGGGATGAGCGTGTATATCACCCGGATGCGAACGGCGTTTCAAGGCCGTTGAGCCAACTGTGGCCAGACGGAAACCCGCCGTGGACAATGACCTTAGGCATCAAGCTAGTTCAATTGATGGGCAGAGGACTAGTTTCGGGCGGCCTGAAGATTGCTTGGAGCGAGACCGACCAGCTGCGTCTTGCGCTTGGCGAGTATGACGGCTAGGCCAAACTAGTGTTGGCACGGGAGTTGTCAGGGTGTTGACTGGACTCAGGACGCATCGCTGCTGGCTTGGCGGCGGCAACAACCAGTGATTTATGACATTACAAATACCGCGGGTCGCGTACTTCCCTGACTCTTTTCACGAGGTCAACGGGGTTGCGCATACCAGTCGGCACTTTGAGGCATTTTCGCGGCGGCGGAATTTGCCTTTCCTGTGTGTTCGCGCCGGTGACCGCACCCAGGCCATCCTTGAAGACGGCAACCTGTGGACGCTGGAGCTTTCCAGGAGTTTTCTTTCCTTTGCGCTGGAAAAGGATCTCCGCTTTGACCCCGCGTTCCTGCGCCACATCCCCTTGATTGGTGAAGTACTGGAACGCTTCAAGCCTGATTTGATTCACATTACTGGTCCGAGCGAGGTGGGGATGCTGGGGGCCAGTCTAGCCGGCTACCTTGGCGTCCCGTTGGCAGCCAGCTGGCATACGAACGTGCATGAGTATCTGGCACGCCGCTCGCAGTGGCTGCTGCGCCTGCTGCCAAAGCAGCAATCAGCGCAGACCGAACACAAGATCGAAGACGTGACCATGGCTGCGGCGGCGTTGTTCTACTCAGCCGCGGGCGTTCTGTTTGCGCCCAACCCCGAGCTTTGTGTGCAACTGGAGAAGATGACAGGCAAGCCTTGCCACCTGATGCCGCGTGGTGTGGATGCCGAGCGCTTCAATCCAGGCAAACGCAAACGCGATCCCACTGACATTCAGCAAGTGCTTGGATTTGTCGGTCGGCTTTCGATCGAGAAGAATGTCACGTTGCTTGCCCAGGTGCAGGAAGAACTGGAAGCGATGGGCCATCAAGACTTTCGGTTCCTGATTGTCGGGCACGGCGCGGAAGAGGGCTGGTTGCGTGAACGCTTGCCGCGCGCGGATATCCCCGGTGTACTCAAAGGTGAGGCGTTGTCAGAAGCGTACGCGAATATGGACCTGTTTGTGTTTCCCTCTCACACTGATACTTTTGGGAATGTGGTGCTGGAAGCGATGGCCAGCGGAGTTCCGGCGATTGTGACGCCGGATGGCGGGCCGAAGACCATTGTGCAAGATGGCGTGACGGGACGAGTCGTGCCGGATGAGGATTTTGCAGCGGCCGTTGCCGCGGCGCTGAGCGATCCCTTAAAACACGCGGCGATGTGTTCAGCCTCTCGGGAGTTTGCGCTGACCATGAGTTGGGACTCGGTATTTGAAGGAGTCTATGGAGCCTACGATGCGCTGTTGATGCAGGAGCATCGGGCGGCGGGGTAAAACGGATTTATCTTGCAGACAGGCGCGTGGTTTGTGGACCCGCAAGGCCTAATGCAGTTAGGTCGCTTCCCAATCCAAAAGGAAGCGAATCGGGATTGTGGTCGGGTTGCTTCTGCGCCGGGAACAGAATGCTTCAATATTATTGCGGAGGATGGAGCCGCATCCCGGTCCGCAGGTCGATGGCGAAGAGCGTTTCCTTGTCGGTCATCATGTCCCAGCCTATGCCGTTGATGTTCTGGCCTTCAATGGCTCCAACGGTCAGGCCCTCAGAGGATAGCTTCTCGGATTGCCAGGCTTGGCCATCTGAGCCCCAGGCAAGGATCGCGTGGTGGCCAACGAAGAGCAGCAGATTCTGGGATGGAGCGGGTCGAATCTCCAGAACGGGCCGAAACGCAATCATCGTGAAGCATTCTGGAGCGGCGGTATTGATGATGTAGGCATAGCCACCGGAGACTGCGCAGATTTCATCAGGGTCCGGGCAGGACCAGAGGCCAGTAGGGACTGCTGGGTCGCGGAAACCCAGAGCGCAGGTGGCCAGGAAATCCGACGCGAGGGGCGATGATTCTGAAACGGTTCCTCCGACCTGCTCTGCGATGGGATGGACAAGCACTTCGAGGGCTCCGCGCTCTATTTCCTCGGCATTGCGGGGATACACGAAGTGGCGGGTCGGCAAAATGATGGGACGGGCCGGAAGGATTTCGGCCTGCCAGTGGTGCTGGAAAGTGCTATCGAAAAATTGGGCGTTCACGCCGCTTAGACCCCGACAAACTGGTTGATGCGGTCGCGGACGCTTGGAATGGAGAGGCCGAGGTTGGCGCCGTCTTCGATGAGCGGGATGATCTTGTCGAAATCAGGACCGGAGTGGAAGCCGGTGAGCGCGATGCGAACGGGATAGAACAATTCCTTGCCTTTGATGCCCGTAGCTGTCTTGATTTCGTTCATCCATTCCTTGAAGGCCTCAGGGGTGACATGACCATTGTGGGTGCGGACGCGGCTGGCGAGTTCAGAAAGCACCGTGCGCGCTGAGTCGTCGTTGAGCACGGGGATGTTTTCTTCATTGGAGCGGGCTGCAACCAGGTCGACCGCAAAGATGAAATCGGTCTTGGCCGGAAGCTGGGCAAGAAAGTCGACCTTGGGCAGGAACAAGGCGAGCAGGCTGGCGAACCATGCTTTTCTCTGAGCGATCAGCTCAAGAGATGGCACGTTGAGGTGAATCGGTGGATCCTGATTCGCCAGAAACTCGAGCGCCTCCGCCGTGTAGAGCTCAGACCCTGACCAGAGGGGGAAGATGTCGGGCCGGTGATTGCAGAATTGACGCTCGGCCAATTTCGCGATGCGCTCGGGGTCAGCCTGTTTGAGATAGTGCCGGTTGAGCCAGTTGAGCTTGTCAAAGTCGAATACTGCCGGCGAAGGAGTCACGCGCTCGATGGAAAATGCCTTGATCAACTCATCATGGGTAAAGGTTTCAGTTTTTCCGTCCTCCGCTCCCCAGCCCAGCAGGGCGAGGTAGTTGAACATCGCTTCGGGCAGATAGCCCATCTGGCGAAATGTGGAGATGGAAGTGGCGCCGTGGCGTTTCGAGAGACGTTCGCGGTCTGCGCCGAGAATTGTGGAAAGATGGGCGAACTCGGGGACCGGCCAGCCAAAGGCCTGATAGATCGCCACTTGCTTTGGGGTGTTGGAAATGTGGTCGTCGCCGCGGATGACGTGGGTGATGTTCATTAGCGCATCGTCGATGGTGACAACGTAGTTGTATACGGGAATTCCGGCAGAGATTCCGCTGGCGGACCGAACCAAGACGGGATCGCTGACGGATTCTGCGGCGAACTCGACTGGCCCGCGAACCAGATCATGAAAGCGGAGAGGATGATCCGCAATTCTCAGACGAACGGCGAAGGGTTTACCATCGGCAATATTGTTTGCAATGGTCGCGGGATCCAGGGTTCGGCAGCGGCCGGAATAGATCTGGGTTCGGTGCTCGGCAGCGGCCTCCGTTCGTTCGACTTCAAGGTCTTCAGGGGTACAGAAGCAGCGGTAGGCCTTACCTTCGGCGAGCAGGCGCTCCGTGTGTTCCGCGTAAATTGCCAGCCGGTCTGATTGTCGATAGGGGCCGTATTTGCCTTTGTCCGGCTCGCCAAGCTGCCCGGGCCCTTCATCCCAGTCAAGGCCGAGCCAATGCAGATCTTCAATAAGCTGGGCTTCATGGCGGGCTTCGGACCGCTCAAGGTCGGTATCCTCAATCCGCAGGATGAACTGACCGCCTGCACGCCGGGCGAAGAGCCAGTTGTAGAGGGCGGTGCGAGCATTGCCGACATGCAAAAGTCCGGTGGGGGAAGGGGCAAAGCGGACACGGGGAATCTTAGTATTCATGACAGTTACTCATGATAGATGCTGGGAAAGGTGAAGGATATGACTTTGTGTCGACATTTGGGAGGGAAGACCTGGATGAACTCCAAGGGCGAACGGAATTGAACCAAAGGTTCAAGAAATATGATCTAGCAGCGAAGAGGGGGGCAGGATGTCTCACCGATTGATTGATGCATTCGTGATCACGGGGTTGAGCCTGGCTGCGATGGGGCCCAGGCTGGTTGCGCAGACGATCGCAGCGGACGATCAGTCCGCCGCGAAAGCGGAAATTCGGAACCAGGTCAACCGGTACATGCAGTCGGTTGACGATGCTGATACAACCTTGGGTGCTCAGGTCTGGTCGGCGACGCCGGATGTGACATTTAGTGAGCCAACGGGCCATGAGCGCGGTTGGGATCAGATTGCCGCGGTGGTTTATGGCAAACTGATGGGCGCGACTTTCTCAAAGCGCACGCTGAAGAATGTGGGCGAGGTGAGTATTCATGTTTATGCCAATGCTGCGGTAGCGGAATACGATTGGGATTTTGTCGCGACACTCCGCAGCGATGGCAAGACTGTGGTCCATACGACGGGTCGGGAAAGCCAGGTTTATGTAAATTTACAGGGCCAGGGTTGGAGGCTGGTGCACGTTCACTACTCAGGACCACCGGTCAGTGAGCCGGGCGGACCGTCCTAGTTCTTCGAGAAGTGCTTCCAGCCCTGCGGCCTGAGAGGCGCGGAGCCTTGAGGGGTGACAAGAGTGATGGTGGGCCGGTTGCGGAGGGCTGGGAGAATGCGGCCGATCTGAGTCACCGGAACACCCGCGATTGCCTTGGGAATCCGAACTGAAGGCGGAGCTGTGAAAAGCAGCTCGTAATCTTCCCCGCCGTTCAGGGCCTGGGCGAGGCTGGCGTCCGGATGGATGGGGAGTAGTGCGGCATCGACTTCGGCGGCGACGCGGGATTCCTGGCAGAGATGGGCCAGGTCTGTAGAGAGGCCGTCGCTCAGGTCGATTGCGGCGGAGGCCTTGCCATAGCGGACAAGCCATCGCCCCTGGGCGATGCGGGGCTGGGGGTAGAAGTGCGGGGCGAGTTGAGCTGTGCGTTTCTTTGTCATTCGGTGCTGTTGAAGACCGGCAAGATTGGCGAGGGCAGCGGATGATCCTCCGAGTGAGCCGGTGACATAGAGCAGGTGCCCGGGACGGGCTGTAGAGCGGAGCAGTGCTCTTCCAACTGGAACGCCCCCGATGAGCACAATGTCAGCCATCGCGACGGGCGATTCGGAAAGGTCGCCCCCAGCGAGAGGAAGCTTGTACATCTTGCCAAGCGTGAGCAGGCCTTGAAGAAATGACTGAACCCAGGCCGGTCGCCGGCCTGACGGCCTAATGAGGTCGCGTGGCAATCCCAATGAAAGAAAAGCTGCGACAGGGCGAGCGCCCATGGCAGCCAGATCGCTGAGCCCTCTGGCCAAAGCCCGATGGCCTACCGAAGCAGGGGGGTGCCAATCGAGGCGGAAATGGCGGCCTGCGATGGACAGGTCAGTGGTCACTGCTAATTCCTCGCCGGAACGCGACCGAAGCAGGGCGCAGTCGTCTCCAATGCCAAGGCGGACCATACCACTTCTGCCTGTCGCGGCTCGCGTCCGGATATGGCGGATCAGGTCGAGCTCACTCGGCCCGTCGCCGCACATCGAGGAGGCTATCTGCTTCGATTGCATGAATTGAGGATAGGACAACCGGGTGGATTTGGTTGGATCTGAAACAGATTGCAGTGCCTGGCGTCAAAAGTCGTGATGATCGTCGACCAGGGCGGCAATCGTGCCCCCTGCAGATCCACCCGCCGCAGCATTGCCTGATGTGGGGTTGGCCAGTTCAGTTTGTGCGCGTAGTTTGGCCACGACGAGCCAGTTGTCCTTGTGTGGTTTCTCGGCGATCCATGGGGGAAGTGGCATGCATAGGTAATCGCTGAGGGCGGCGGCGTAGCCCTCGTAAAGGGCGCGCATGTCGCGAAGCCTTTCGACGGAATGGCCATCGCGGCAGACCTTGATCCCGCTTTGACAGAGCAAGTCGTAGAGATGGTCATATCGGTCGGCTGGGAGGCGGTCAGGTGCGTTGATGATTGGGCCAAGAGAGAAGATTTGCGCCAGGTCCACCATTGCATGCCGCGCCATGGCAAATGTGAGCTGCGCCTGACGCGCCTCGTGCCCCTGCACTCCGGCAATGAGCAGCGCCGAGGTGTCGAGGACAGCCGTCAAAGCACTGATCCAACTCTGGTTGTTGTGTTGCGATCGGAAGTAGCACAACAGCGGATAGGAGATATGGCTCTCAAGCAATTCAGCCGACCAGCGCTCCCACTCCAGAAGCAACTGGGCAAGGGCCGCGTCTCCGCCTTCGTAGGAGTGCCGTCGCATGAGTTCCGCAGCGGTGGGTGGTGATCCGGCGCGGGCGTCAAGAAGTGAAATGCTGACTTCGCGGCGGGAAAACGCGCCGTAGAGGACAGGAAAATATCCCATGACCACAGCAAGCAGGCCGAGGCCGGTGGCGGATTCAAGAATGACCACGCCCCGCACCCAGCCCGCATGCGGCGTCACGTCCCCGAGCCCCAGTGTGAACAGGGTCGTTCCGCTCACGTAGAGGTCGGAGCGAAAGCTCGCGGAATCCAGGGGGTCAGTGAAAGGGCTGCCTAACGCGAAATAAATGAGCGCAAAGCCGAAAACCATTGCGCAGGCCCAAAGCGCGAGAAGGAAGATCAAGGACATGGGGCCGTAGTAGCTGAACGCCGATTCGCGTTTGCGCGGATCATGGATTCGTCTTGTGAAAAAGACCCATGGCCGCCAGGTCACGATGTAAAAGATACGCGTGAGGCGGAATCTGCCTGTGGCCCGGCGAGGCAGGATGATCGTCTGGAAAGCATCGAACAGCGCGGCGAACAGACAAACGATGCCGATGATCAGTGTAGGAATCCGCATTGATCCTCCCAAGCCAGGTTTCTCCGCGCTTCGCAGCCAGGGCGTTTCAACTGGCTGGTTGAATGTATCCTAGCCGAATATGCAGGTGGAAAGGCTGCAACCGCCCGCCAGAGACCCGAATGATCTCAATCCGATGTCTTTTGCGCTAGTGAATGGCTTGTTAATGAATTGATTTTGTGCGGGATGAGGGCTGCGGGTCGAGAAAGTCTCACGGTTTCATGCGGACGGACGGAGAGGGGAAGGTGAGGCGAAGCAGAGCTTTAAAAATGATTTATGCACTGGATTTCGTTGGGAATCAATTGACCCGGCAAGGGACCGTTTGTTAGCCTTGATGAGCATCAACCGTCGCCGCTGCATTTCAGCGGCACTGTTTTTTTCACGGGCTGCGAGGCCCCCTTACCATGCGCTGTTATAAGTACAGGGCGAATTGCGGCTCTGCAGATCGCAGGGATGAAGGGCGAAGATGCTGCGCAAACGCTATTACATTTTATTTGTCGCCAGGGATGAGGACGGGCGGGTTCATAAGATCCCGGTTCCTCTCCGGTACGCGTACGGATTTGTCGCAGCGGCTCTGATTGGCGCTTTCACCATCGTTGGGCTGGCAGGCTCCTACACCAGGATGCTGTTGAAGACAGAGAGCTTCAACCAGGTCAGACAGGAGAGAGAAAACCTCAGAAAGAACTACAAGGAGATGGCCCAGATTGCACATGATCGCAATGTGCAGGTGGCTTCCCTTGGAGCGCTCGCGAGTGAGGTAACGGCTCTCTATGGGCTGAAACATAACAGGATTGCGCAGGTTGAACCGGCCCTCGCTGCACGTAATTCGGCAGCGCCGACACCGGCCACTCTATCGCTGACCGACGATGTGAATCAGCAGCAGGTCAAGCAATCAATCGAACAGTTTTATGCATTGCGTAGCGAGGCGATGTCCGGCCAGGTTTCGCGTGCGCTTGAGGGCGGGCTGACGCCAACATTTGGCGGCGACTGGACTGAATTCGCTGATGCACCTTCGATTTGGCCGGTTGAAGGTCGAGTCGGTTCCAGCTTTGGCGAGCGGGAAGATCCGTTCAACGGCGAAGGTAAATTCCACACAGGCGTAGACATCGAAGCACCCTACGGAACACCGGTGCGTGCTTCTGCGGACGCTGAAGTTAGCGGAGCCTCGATGGGTGCGGGATACGGCCGCGAGGTGGTTCTGGACCACGGCCATGGTTTCCTGACGGTTTATGGACATCTTTCTGCAATTGCTGTTGTTGCGGGACAACGTGTCATCCGCGGGCAGGTTATCGGGTATGTAGGCCAGTCGGGACGCGCCACCGGCCCACATCTTCACTATGAAGTGCGCATCAACAATGTTCCGGTCAATCCGCATAAGTATCTGCGCAGCACATACGAACAGATTGCGTCGCTCGATAGCAATGCGATCGCTTCTGCAGGCAAATAGGCAGGTCTTTTTCTAGAAGCGGAAAAGCGGCTCCCGGTCGGGAGCTGCTTCTGTTATGCGAGGCAAATCGTTGCCGGTCCCGCGGAGCAGCTAATTCACACTGCACTGATCCAGTGTGAAGTTGAAGGTCGCGCTGTTGGTTACATCCATGTTGATTCGGGCTGGGATGGGCAAATCGTGGACATTCTGATATTCCATCTCAACGTGTACCTCCTGCGCTTGATCGGGTTGCACTCCAGGCGCCTGCAACCGCGCGAGGAAGCCTTTCACCAGCAAGCCCTTATCGGTGCGCTGAAATCTTGGAGTGATATGGACGATCATCGCAGGGCTGACGACGTCGAACCGTTGCAGGACGAGGCTGTCATCGATGAGTTCGGTGACCGCAGTCCCGTTCACATCGGCATGAAGGCTGTGGCCCTTTTCGCTGTTTGTGATCTCCATACCTGTTGAAACCGTTGGGATTAAGGATCCATTTACAAACGGAGACCAAAACTGCATGAAGCCCAGCAGGGACTGATTCGTCCCCTTGTGCAAGCTGTCGAGGATGTTCGTCGAGTTTGGATCGGGCGGATGGGCCGGGCCGGAAATCGGGTTCCAATCCACAGTCGAGCCGCCCGCAAGGCGGGCGTGAAGAGTGATTTTGACCGACTGCGCGAGAGTGATGCGCGGATCGTTGGATGCTACCGAGACTCCCTTGCTGGAACTCAGCAGGAGGGTTCGCCAATTTGGGTGGACTTCGCAGGTGAAGCCGTTCAAACCAGTTCGGATAGCTGAAAAATAGATTCCGGATGCCCTGGCCAGGAATTGGTCGTTGGTGGTGGGGTTGGATGGTGGCTGCGGCGTTGGTTCAGCGGAAGGGAGAGAAATCGCAGGCGCATTTCCGGATTGGGCTTGGATTGCAGCGGCAAGGCAAAACGTGAGGATGGCGGCCGAAAGCAGCGTTGAAAAACAGAACGAGACTTTGGGCATGGCGCAAGCCTGCTTTCAGAAGTATTGAAGGTATTGTGCATGTTTCAAGCAGCGTGCGGCAAGGGAGAAGCAAGGGGTTGCGTGTTATGGTTGGCGGGGTCCGGATTTTCGCTTTGAGGAGAGTCATTCATGCGTTTTGGCTTACGTTGCCTGGCGGCCCTGATTGTTTTATCGCTTCCTGCTGACGCACAAGATCATGCTTCAGCGTTGAAGACCGCGTTTGCGCGCGCGGGCCACTTGAGGCAGGGCATCAACGCGAGCGAGTGGTTTGCGCAGTCGGCCAGTGACTACTCGGCGGCGCGGACCAATCGCTACACCGACGCGCAAGACATTGCGCTGATGGCGCGGCTTGGCTTTGACAGTGTGCGATTGAGCATTGACGCGACTCCGCTGGAGCAAAATCCGCGAGACAAAGATGGGTTGAACGACGAGTTCGTCGGAAGGCTTGACCAGGCGGTGGATGCAATGCTGGCCAATGGGTTGGCGGTTCAAATCGACCTGCACCCGGAAGAAAACTATAAGCAGCAATTGAGGACCAGCGACTCCGCAGTGGATCGGCTGACGATGTTGTGGCGCAAGCTTGCGGCCCATTATGCAAACCGCGACACGGAGCGGGTATTCTTCGAGATACTGAACGAGCCCGAAGAGAACGATGCTTACCGTTGGGCGGGCATTCAGGCACGCGTAGCGGCCGCCATTCGCGAGGTGGCGCCAAGGAACACGATTATTGCAACAGGGCCGAACTACTCCGACATTGCGGACCTGCTGACGCAGCATCCTCTAAGCGATGGAAACGTGATTTACAACTTTCACTTTTATGATCCGCACGAGTTTACCCACCAGGGCGCGGGATGGGGAGTTGCATGGTGGAGTTACACGCACAACATCCCTTACCCCGCGACCGAAGGCAACATGGCGGAACTGTTGAAGGAGGTCCCGGATCCCGCGAACCGGTTTGGGCTGGAAAACTACTGGCTGGACCACTGGGATGCGCATCGGATACGCCTTCTCATTGACGAGGCGGCTGCGTGGGGCCACTCCAACAATGTTCCGCTGATATGCAATGAGTTCGGAGCTTACCGCGCGCATACCGATGAGCAGTCGCGGATGAATTGGATTCACGATGTGAGGACGGCGCTCGAGGCGGACGGGATTGGCTGGACGATGTGGGACTATCGCGGGAGCTTTGGTGTGGTCTGGAAGGAAGACGGCCAGCCGGCGAAGGTGGATGAAAAAGTTGTGGATGCCCTGGGGCTCAAGAAGTAGCGCGGCAGACTGAACCTGTGCGCAATTTAGAGTTTCTGCTGCCGAATATAGCGGTTTCGTCCACTCGGTACAACGCTTATGAGGCCAGCCAATACAATCGAGATCCAACCACCCGTTACTGCGTGCTGTGAGCCACTTCAGTCGGCCAAAGCTTTCCCGTGACCCGGCACGATCCTTTCCACTTTTTGAGCGGCGATCTTTAGCCCAACGACACGCATTCCCCTAATCTGGGGGCAGCAACACGGCCCATCGATCAGATTCCGCAACTTCCTTCAGAATCCCGTTCCGGTGTGACAGAAGATTTGTCATATAAGGCCTGAGGAGCAACGTTTCCGCGATGAGACCCAATACTGAAAAGGGCGCCTCGAACACGAAGTGGTCCTTCATTTCTGTAATGTTGGGGGCCATTTTCGCGAAGAAGTGATCGTGCTGCATGAATTTGAAGGCACCTTCAATCATCGTGCCCTGAATGAACACTGGGCGATCGTACGCGGCAATCTGACTCGCCAATTGCAGCTTCACGCGAAGATTGGCGAGCCCTCCAGCGGACAAACTGACCTGGGCCGAGCAAGCCCGTAGTGACACCACCGATGGCCTCTTCGCCAGTCTGCTCAGTGCCAAGGAGATGAACTTCAATGCTCCGCGCAAGATCGAAGCATCGTGGCATTGGGGCGTCAACGATGGTTCGCAAATCGATCTTGACCATCTGCTTATCCTAGATAACGGCTACTCAATTCGAATCTAATCGGGTCTATATATAAAGCAAGTTTGGCGATTATGCGACGTAGCCGTAACGGCCATAATTTGTGTAGTTCTGGGAGAGTTCATTCGGTCAACACCTTTTACGACCTGCGACCATTCTTTTGCTCAAATCCCGGCCAGATTCGATCGGGTTCGGTCTTCGACATGTGTAGAAAAGCGTTTTACTATTGACGCGGCGCAAGTATCGGATTAGCGTGGTGCGCAAGCAGCTTTCGGAAAGTTGGTACTGTAGAGCGATGAAAACTTCATTTTCCTTTTTCGCCCTGTTTCTGCTTGCGGGCGTGGCAGCGGTTGCGTCGAACTCGAGGCTTCCGGACGGAACTGAGTTTCCGTCCTGGGA
>CAZTLV010000032.1:0-47320 GCA_964614635.1 uncultured Occallatibacter sp. | reverse complement strand
CAAATCTCGTCTCCCGCTCCATTCCGCCCTCCGGCGCCAGCCGGGTTGGCTACGGTGGTATGGAGCGAATCAAATTTCAGGGCAGCCCTGCCAAGGCGCGGTACCCAAGTGGTAAGGGAGAGGTCTGCAAAACCTTTATGCGTCGGTTCGATCCCGACCCGCGCCTCCAATTTCTTTCAACAACTTAGAGACATTCTAAATTGAAATAATTTACCCCATCGGTGACACCTGGGTAGGTATCGTTTGCGTTCTCATCTTCCGGCACGGGCGGGCAGCCCCAGGTGGCAAGGGCACCAAATCAGGCAAGTTACAGATTACAAATGGGCTGGTATCATACCGTGAATGTGAGTTCGGCGTGGAGCCCGAATCAATCAATGGAAGTTGTCGTAGGCTTTCTGATCGCTTGCGCGGTCGGGCTAACTGGGGTGGGCGCGGGCAGCATGACAGCACCGATCCTCATCCTGTTCTTCCACCTCGAGCCCGCCGTTGCGGTCGGGACGGCGCTTACGTTCGCCGCGGTAATCAAGTTCGCTGTTCTGCCGATCTACCTGCGCCGGCAACAGGTGGATTATCGTGTTCTGGGATTGCTTTGCGCCGGCGGTATTCCCGGGGTGGTGATTGGAATCCAGGTGCTCAAGAGATTGAGCATCGCAGACCACGAGCGCCAGATCTTTCTCTTGCTAGGCGCTACGATTATCATTCTGTCATTCGTCAATCTGTATCGATCGCTCAGGCCGCAGTTGGGCGCTGCCTCGGTCGACCGTGCTTTATGGCTTCCCCCAATTGCTGCAATAATCGGCGCCGAAGTCGGAGTATCGTCGGCCGGTGCAGGTGCTCTGGGCGCGGTGATGTTGTTGAGTCTTACCAAACTTTCTCCGGCCCTGGTAGTCGGCACAGACATGGTCTTCGGCCTGACCGTTTCCACTGTGGGCAGCGGGCTTCACTTGTTTCTTGGGCACTATGACTCGAGTATTCTGGTCAAGCTCTGCATCGGCGGGGTCCTTGGGGCGATTCTGGGCGCACTGCTTTCTTCCAGGGTCCCATCCCGTATTCTGAGGATCGTACTTTCAGTCTGCCTGGTGGGTCTCGGGGTGCAGCTTTGCCTCAAGGCCATCGGTTAGGTCTGGTTAGATACCGGTGCCACTATTAGGTTATCGACCGGCTTGCAAACGCTCTGTTACGCTGGCATTCCTGTAACCAGGCTTTTATTGCTTCCCCTTTTGAAGCGTGGTCGCGTTTCTGTGTACTGCTGAAGGGCCCGTCACCATTCTCATGCAGTCATATTTGGCCGCGTTGTGGCCGGAGTGGGATGGCTGATGCCCATCAGCACGCAGGGAAGCATGTCTATTGGTGATGTTGACGGAGCGCCATTGATCGATCTGCATTCACATACCGACCGTTCAGACGGGTCAACGGCCCCCGAGGACCTGGTTCGCCTTGCGATTCGTGAGAGTATCGAAGCGCTTGCAATCACTGACCACGATACGCTCGCAGGCTACGATGCGGCGCTGCCGGCCGCCGCTGACTGTGGACTGGAGCTGATTTGTGCCGTCGAGTTGAGTACTCGACTCCAGGAGCAGACCGTGCCTGGCAAGCGAGCGCCATCAGTGCATTTGCTCGGCTATTGGCTGCTTTCGCCCCCTTCTGTCGAGTTCCGATGGTGGCTTGAGAGTCAGCAGCAGAGCCGCCGTCAACGCAATGTGAAACTGGTCGCCAAACTCCGGCAACTGGGCGTGGGAATTACGCTCCAGGACGCAGAGGTCTACGGACGAACCCAGGTCGGCCGCCCGCACTTCGCAAGAGTGTTGCTTGACAAAGGTTACGTCTCCAGCATGCAGGAGGCTTTCGATGTTTACCTCGCGGACGAGGCCCGGGCCGCGGTGGAGCGCGATGAGCCTTCACTTGAAGATGGAATCCGTCGCATTACTGAAAGCGGGGGCATGGCATCGCTCGCGCACCCGGTGCGGCTTCCGCAAAGTGGTCCCGACCTGGTCAACCTTCTTGACCGCCTGGTCGCAGTCGGCCTTCAGGGATTTGAAGTCTTCCATAGCGATCACTCGCCGGCCGACACTCAGCTCTACCTCGATCTTGCTCGGCGCTTCGACCTGATACCCACGGGTGGAACCGATTTTCATGGCGAGAACAAGCCACGCATTCGTTTGGGTACGGGCATTGACTCCAACATCAGCCTGCCGTACAGTTTGCTCGAAAACATGCGCGAAAAATGCGCAGCGAAGCAGCAAAGAATGAGCGGAACAGTATGACCGACAGTCTCACACTGAGCCACCTGCGGATGCTCGAAGCCGAGAGCATGCATATTCTGCGCGAAGTTGTGGCCGAGTTTCAGCGACCTGTGATGCTTTACTCCATCGGCAAAGATTCGTCGGTCATGGTGCGTCTTGCGCAAAAGGCGTTCCATCCGGGACCAATTCCGTTCCCTCTGCTTCATGTCGACACGACCTACAAATTTCGCGAGATGATCGAGTTTCGCGATCGGTTCTGCGCGGAGATCGGCGCCAGGCTCATCGTGCACACCAACAAGGCGGCAATCGAGGTCGGCGCCAACCCCTTCGACCTGGGCACGCAGAAATGCTGCGGGCTGCTGAAGACCCGGGCTTTGCTGGATGCGCTTGCAGAAGGCGACTTTGATGCGGCGATTGGCGGAGCGCGTCGCGACGAAGAAAAGTCGCGCGCCAAAGAACGTGTCTATTCATTCCGCGACCCGCATGGTCAGTGGGATCCGAAGAATCAAAGGCCGGAGTTGTGGAACCTGTTCAACTCGCGCATTAACACCGGAGAGAACATCCGCGTGTTCCCTCTTTCGAACTGGACGGAGCTCGATGTCTGGCAATATATCCACCTGGAAGACATCCCCATTGTGCCCTTGTACTTTGCGAAGGATCGCGAGATGGTTGTGCGCCGATCCAACCTGATCCCGGTTGAAGCAAACGTTCCTCTTTTCCCTGGCGAAAAGAAAGAGCTGGTCATGTGCAGGATGCGTTCGTTGGGTTGCAGTCCCTGCACAGGCGCCATCCGTTCCGATGCCGACACGCTACCCAAGATCATTGAAGAAATGATGCTCTTCCGGCGTTCGGAGCGCGAGAATCGCATCATCGACTTCGACCAGGAAGGCTCGATGGAGATCAAGAAGAGGGAGGGGTATTTCTAGCGTGAAAACTGGCACCCGAGCATCGACCGGCATCGAAGCATTTTTGCGCCGCGAAGAGGAGAAAGACCTGCTCCGCTTCATTACCTGCGGCAGTGTGGATGACGGAAAATCGACTTTGATCGGGCGCCTTCTTTACGATTCGAAGGGCGTCTACGAAGACCAGATCAGTGCCATCAGGAAGGCGACAGTGAATCAGTCGGCTGGCGCGATGGATTTTGCGTTGCTCACCGACGGTCTTCGCGCAGAGCGGGAACAGGGCATCACCATTGACGTGGCGTATCGCTACTTCTCCACGCCGCGGCGAAAGTTCATCATCGCCGACACTCCAGGGCACGAGCAATATACCCGCAACATGGCAACCGGCGCATCCACGGCAAACCTGGCCATTGTGCTGGTGGATGCGCGCAACGGAGTGCTGGCGCAGTCCCGCCGCCACGCGTTCATCGCTTCCATGCTCGGCATTCACCACATGGTGGTGGCCGTCAACAAGATGGACCTAGTGGGGTACAGCGAACAAGTCTTCGACAAAATCTGCGCCGATTTCAATAGCTTCGCCGCGCCTCTCCAGCTTACTGACCTGTACTTCATCCCGGTGAGCGCGCTGCACGGCGACAACATCGTTGCCAAAGGCGAGAACATGCCGTGGTTCGGGGGCGCAAGCCTGCTGCACCATCTGGAAACAGTTCACATTGCCAGCGACAGAAACCTGACGGAAATGCGTTTTCCAGTTCAACTGGTGCTAAGGCCGACCCAGGAGTTTCGCGGGTTTGCCGGGCAAGTTGCGTCCGGCGTGCTCAAACCCGGCGATCCAGTCATGGTGCTGCCTTCCGGACGCACAACCCGCGTGAAATCCATCGTGACGCATGAGGGCGAACTAGCTCGTGCTTTTCCGCCGATGTCGGTCACGGTTTGTCTGGAAGATGAAGTGGATGTGAGCCGGGGCAACATGCTGGTGCCGCCCTCTCATCCGCCTCACAGTACCCGCTGCATTGATGCCCGCCTTGTGTGGATGGGTGACCAGTCCCTCGACCTCCGCCGCCAATACCTCGTCAAGCATTGCACGCAATGGGTGAAGGCGCGGGTCAGGTATGTACGCTACCGCGTCGACATCAACAGCTTTCAACGGCACCCTGCCACAGAACTGAAACTCAACGAAATTGGCGCTGTCGTCATCGACATGCATTCCCCGCTGTTCGTGGACCAGTATCGGCGTAACAGTGCTACCGGCAGCTTTATCCTCGTCGATCCAATCTCGAATGCCACCGTGGCCGCGGGGATGGTGACCGGCCGCGACCCGAAAATGGCCGATCCTGCAATCCAGGAGGTGCAGGCGGCAGAGGCGAAACGCATCTCCCGGATTGAGCGCCAGAAACGAGTGGGCCATGCATCCGCTCTGGTCTGGTTGAATGGCGGCGTGCAGCTTGCCTTTGCCATCGAAAATGAACTGTTCAGGCGCGGCTATCTAACGCACGTCATCGCCGCCCAGAGTGACGGCAGCATCATGCTTGAACTTGCGCAGAATCTGGCAGCTGCCGGACTGGTCACGATTTGCGCGGCGGACTTCCTCTATGAGGTGGAACGAGATCGAGCCCTCGCGGTCATCGATCCGGAACGCTTCATTGATGTGGACGCATCGCTTTTCAGCAGTCCGGAAGAAGCGGCCAAGAAAGTTTTGGAGACATTGGACCAGCGGCGCATTGTGCCGTTGGACCGGTGAGATACGGGATCCCCTGAACTGGATTTTCCTGGAGGAGCACGACAATGAACACTGGCTGTGCAGTGTGGTTCACAGGCCTGTCGGGAAGTGGCAAGAGCACACTGTCGCAGCTGCTCGCCTCCCGCCTTCGCGGTTTGGGCGCTAAGGTCGAAGTGCTCGATGGAGACGTGATTCGTACCCAGCTTTGCAAGGGGCTTGGCTTCTCACGCGAAGACCGCGAAGAAAACGTCTATCGCATCGGGTTTGTGTGTGAGCTGCTTTCTCGCAATGGCGTCATCGCTATCGTTGCCGCCATCTCGCCCTACCGCGGATCTCGCGACAAACTGAGGCAGCGCATTACCAACTTCGTTGAGATCTACATGGACTGCCCGGTCGAAGTTCTCATCCAGCGCGACGTGAAGGGTTTGTACAAAAAAGCGTTGTCGGGAGAGATTGGACAGTTTACTGGCATTTCAGATCTGTATGAGCCGCCGCTGGCGCCTGAGATGACCATTGACTCGTCGTCGGAGATGCCTGAGCCGTGCGTTGAAAGAATCCTGTGTCGCCTGGCGGAGTTGGGTATCATTCCCGCGACTGGCGCAGAACGTTCAACAGCCCAGGGTAAGACCAACTCGACACATTGAGGCACACCAGCGCAAATACGCGGCTACACCGGGCCACAGGCGCTTTAGAGCCTCAATCCGGATCCACAATGAGATTGCAAACCGAACCATGGCGAGAGACAGCGCTGCATTCCTGATTCTGCACTAAATATAGCCGAGCCCGCTGAGTCGTTCGAAGATCACGTCCTCGCCGTCTGCACCGCCTTCACCGCCGCTCTTGGTGTCCCGCTTTTCCATGCCCGCCACCAGCGACTTGCCCTGCATGCTCTCGGGAATGCTGTACCCGGCAAGGTCCATCAGCGTCGGCGCAATGTCGAGAATCTGCGCTCCCTGGTATTCCCCTTGCAGGGGCAGGTTGGCCGCGCCCAGCACGAACATGCCGTACTGCGCATGGTTGCAGGCATCTGGGCCGCTGTCATTTTCGCGCAAATGGATCGAGGGATGACCGACCGTTCCGATAGAGCGCCAGCTGAGTGCTCCAAGGTGAACAATCAGATCCGGTGCAACGTTTCGCACCTTCTGATAGATTTCCTCGGGCAGAAAGACCAGGGAGTTCAGCGGCTTCCCCTCAGCATCCGCGATGCCCTCGAGCTTGGCCTTGAACTCCGCTCGGAATGAATCGTATTCCGCAGCAGGAATCACGCCCTCCGGCTCACGGCCTTGCACGTTAAAGAAGATGCGGGCGTAGTAACCGCCCTCGCTCCAAACCTTTGTCCTGGCCCAGTTCACATCCAGCTTGTTGAATGGGACTACCCCTTGCGGCGACCGGTTCAAAACCAGCAACCCCTCGTCAATCAACCATTGATTGATGGCGAACCCTCCATCCAGAGGCTGCGCGCCGTGGTCAGAGACGAGGAGCAGGACGGTGTTGTCATCCAGAATCTCCAGCACCTTTCCGACCTGCTCGTCCAGCCAGAGATAGTAATCGGGTATGACGCTCTCATATGGATTCCCGGGAACGTAGTCAATGTGCCGCTTGTCGAAATAATCCCAGAACCCGTGATGCACGCGATCCATCCCAATGTCGACAAAGTGGAAGTAGTCCCACTCGTGCTTCTGTAGCAAGTGGTGAACTACCTTCCACTGCTTGCGGCTCATGGCAAAGATCTGGTCGCGCAGCCAATCCTTGTTGTCGGTGCGGAAGTTCGCGACGTCCACTGGATAATCACCGCCGGCGACCTCAATGATCTCGGCCTTCAACTCCGGCGGATGCACAAATTCATCCTTCGCCGGATCGGGGGTTAGGAAGCATCCAATGCTCACGCCGTTTACCTTGCGCGGAGGAAAGTTCGGCGGTACTCCAACGATGATCGATTTCTTGCCCTCGCGAGCCAGGTAGTCCCAAATGGCCATCGCCTTTACTGAGGCCGAATTCGCAAACTTCAAATTGCTGTAGCCGTTGTCGGCGCGGTTGCGAAAGCCGTAGATCCCCAGCGAGCCCGGGTCCTGGCTTGTTGTCATGCTGGCCCATGCGGGAACAGTGATGGGAGGAACTGTGGACTTGAGCCGCCCATAAGTTCCAACATCCATTAGCCTCCTGATGTTGATCAGGCGCTCGTCGTTGAAGATCACTTCGGGCGCGGCACAGTCAAAACCGAGAACGCAGACTTTCATAAATCACTCCTCGTGGAAATTTTGATCAGCATTCAAGGCCAGCTCCATCTGGAACATCAGATCAGAGGGGCTCCTTCAAGCGCGGTCGAGGGACGAACATTCAAAAACTTGAGAATCGTCGGAGCCAGATCCATGATGTGCGGATCCGCGCTCGCAACGGGCCGGTTCATGAACAGGATCCCGGGCATCGCGGCCGGGTTGAAAATATGGTCGCCGCTCCAGCAGCGCATGTTGTCTTCAAAAAGATCGCCGGCAAAATGGCCAACCGTGCTTTGCCACGAGACGCGAAATCCTGGATTGAAGTTCACCAGCAGATCGGGCGACTCTTCTGCAAACGGCCCCGAGTAAATTGCGGAGCGGGGAGACACGCTATTCACGGCATGCAGTTGCGTCTTCCCATCCACGGCCTGCGGCAAACCCGACTCGATTGCCTTGCACACCCTGTCAGCTTCAGCGCCGGGCATGACAATTCCCGCTGCTTCGCGGCCGCGTAAGTTCAGATAGATTCCGCCCAGTCCCATGCAATAGGCAGAGCTCTTTGACCAGTCCACTTCAGCGAATCCAGTGCCGGGTCCTGGCTTCGCGCCGCCCTTGAGCTTGAGCAGGCCCTGTTCCTCAAGCCAGGTGTTGGTGTCAAAGCTGCGCCGGAAGGTTCCCATGCCGTGATCTGAAAGCACAATCAGCAGGGTGTTTTTGTCTACCCTTTCCAGAACCTTGCCGACAACCTGATCGCAGGCCTTGTACATCTCCTCGATCTCAGGACCAAAACGCGCGGCCTTGTCTGGCTCGTAACGAGGATGCTCCTTATCACGAAAGCGCCACAGCATATGCTGCATGCGGTCAGGCGTATCGAAAAGGATGAAGAAGAACCCGTCGGAGCAGCGGTCGAGCTCCGCCAGCAACATCTTTTCGCGCTCTTCGAAGACTCCGTACGACTGACTTAAAAAAGCTGTTTCATCGATCCGATCATTTTCCAGGCCGGTATGATCCTCGGCCATGCCCAGCGTGGAGTACGGCCCAATCAGTTGCTGCAGTTCCTGTGCATAGGTTGGGGGCGCCGAAATCGGAAAGAACGGATCCGCGGGATCGAAGTTGACCGGCGACACGTAAAACTCAAACTCAGGCGCGATGTGCGGAACATGGAATCGCACCATGCCGCTTATAGTCTGCAGCGAAGACATCTTGAACTGCACTTTGACCCATGAACTCCATCCGCCCTCTGGGACCTCTACCGTGCTCGATCCGCTCACTGCAAAACGGACTCTGCGTGTAGCCCCGTCGATGTTCACCCTGAGCTCAGTCACGAGGTCGCTGATCGGGTTTGTCTTGGTGTTACGGGGACCAACCAGGCGAGTCGTCACTTCGTCGCCTGCGCCGAGCTGAATCACATGTTCAAACTCTTTCGCCGTAATCGAGCGATTGCGCGTGTAGAAGCTGCCCGTTCCCTGGCCTCCGCGTATGTCAGGAACGCCGACTCCGCTCAGCACCGTGCCTTCGCCCACATCGGGAGGAAAAGTACAAGGACATCGAAGAACTGTGCTGTGCACGCCTTGCTTGGCCAGCGTCTGCCAAAAGGGGATTCCGCGGCGACGATTAACCAGCTTCGGACTGCCGAAAAAGCTCTTGGCGCGCTCGAAGCGGCTCAGTGCCATTCCCGGCATGTAAGTCTGCGCGTCGCGGCAGATGAAATCGAAAATGCCATGCCCGCCCGGGTTCATGCCAGTGGCAAACGACGACCAGGCAACCGGTGTCTGTGCGGGATAAGTGGTTCGCAGGCGTCGATAGCTGCCGGAATCACGCAGCATTTTCATGTTAGGCAGAAATCCGACTTCAATCATGGACTCAACGATTGTCGGCTCCAGCCCGTCCAGTCCGATGACAACCGCTTTAAGGTTGGTCACTGTTTTGCTCGCTCGCCGCCTGAACTGTCGCATCCGTTGTGACAATTTCTTCGGGCTTCGGCTTGAAGCGGGCAATCTGGCGATGGAAAAAGACCAACAGCCTGTTCCAAAACATGACCGCGATTGCCAGAGCTGCTGCCAGCCCTGTTTGAAGCGGAATAATCTGATCGGGCCCGCCATAGAAGAGGGCTATGAGGTGGGTTTTCATCTGTTCTCCAAACATCGCTTGCGGTTGAGGAAGTCGACGTGCCCCAGGGGAATTTGCCTTCAAGAAAAACAGAAGCAACAAGCTCCCGTCTCCCGTAAAGGCTTCAAGAATAACGAGATTATATGCCCTGGTTCTCTCGTCTTGCTATTGACTTTGGTAATCCTGTTGAGGGTGACCTAAGTATTTCAACTTAACGCCGAAGAGTCATGTGCTCCTTTTGGTGCCGGCGTCGAAATGTTTCCAGTCGAGTCAAAACCAGATCGTCAGTGTACCTGTGGCGGGCTGCCTTCAGCCGCCTGAATCCGTGTTCGTAGCCCAGTACACACGTCAGGTTGCGCAGCGCTCAAATCCTTCGTTTCACCAGGGTCGTTTTTCCAATCGAAGAGCATGTCCTTCTTGCCTTTGCCCTCTTGGTGAACATAGTGCCATTCCGAAGTTACGATTGATTGAAGCGATGTGTTGTAGTTGGGAGCGCTGGTGTCAAAGCCGCGAAATCGTGGCAGCTCCGAGATTGCATCCGGCCAATCGGAAACCGGATTACTCGAGCGCCAAAGCGTTGCCAGTGATCGACCCGGCAACGGCTGCTTATCGGCGGGAGCAACCAGGTCCAGTATCGTTGCGGGAATCGCGGATGTGCTCACCGGCGTCTGCACCCTGACCGCTGCGGGAACAAGCCCTGGATTCCAGAAGAACAGCGGAACCTGGATCTCTGGCCTGAACAGCGACTTAGCGTGGCCGTAGATGCCATGATCTCCAAATTCCTGCCCATGATCTGAGGTGAACACCAAAATCGTGTTTCGCAACTGGCCCTGCTCGTTCAGTTGAGCAAGCAGATGCTGGATGCTTTCATCCACATACCGCATCGACCCGTCGTAGGCATCAATGAATTGCTGCTGGTCAGAGGTACACGATGCTTTGGGATCAACGTCCAGGCACCGATCCTGAAAGTGCATGCTCTCGATCCGAGCCTTTGGGTCCGAGGTATACCTGTGCAGGTAAGGCTCCGGAGGAAGCACAGGTTCGTGGACGTCAGTGTAGTTGAGCACCACAAAGAAGGGCCGGCGCTCCTTGCCCATCCAATGCAGCGCAATTTTATCGATCTGCTCAGCAGATGCCCAGTTCTTGTGCCCCAAATACGCGTAATCCACCCCGGTTGTGAAGTGGGATATCTTTTCAAGAATGAACCTGCTCAGGTGCACGGTCTCCAGGATTCCAGCCAGGTTCTGCTCATATCCTTCGAAGTGCGAAAAGCCATGGATGAAGCCATGGCCCCTGGTAAAGAACTTGTAGTTCGCAGAAAATGCTGCGGTCCGATACCCTCGCTTCCTCATGGCATCGCCGAGGTTGGGCAAATTGCCTGAGAGAATGTCTGTACCTTGTTCCATTTTGCTTTCGTGCGGATAAAGCCCGGTCAACATCGAGGCATGTGACGGCAGAGTCCAGGACGACGTTGAAATTGCGTTGTCAAAAACAACCCCCTGCTGAGCCAGGTGAGTCAGATATGGGCTCGAGTCCCGCTGGTATCCGTAAGTTGAGAGATGGTCTGCACGCAGGGTGTCGACAATGATCACCAGTACATTGGGCGAGTTCGGTTGATTCGGTAGCGCACTTAGCTGGGAATGTTCGCGCAGCGGGCCGAAAGAAAAGGCGCAAACGGCCGCCAGCGCCGGCACGCCAATCATCCAGGCCGCGGTCCGAGTGTGCAGCTGACGGTTAACGGTCCTAACAATCTGGAAAGCCGCCAGCGCAGCGATGCACCACCTGACCCAGTAGTCTGCACCGGGCAGCGCGAGTTTGACCAGCTCCGGAATCTCCAGCAGACAAAGGACTCCGATGGCAAATAGAGCGCCCAGCCAGGGTCTCCTGCGGGTAATGAATGCAAGCGCCAACAAGACGACCAGGATAACGATTTGAACGCACACATCTACAGCGATCGTGTAGCCGACCAGAGCTGGATCCAGAAAGTGAGCGGTTGCCGCGTTCCAAACGCCGGCAATCAGTCCGACAGTTGCAGAAACGCCGATCGCAACAATCACCAGTTCCCCGAACCCCGTAGGTTCGGGTCTTCCGAATTCTCTTCGAAAGAAGGCGGACAGCCGGGTCTTCCAGCTGCCTGAGTCATCTTTTGTTTGGAGCCCTGGTGCGGAAACAGACATGAACCCTGCTTTCACAGCTAAGAAGCCGATCTGCGCTGTGGATGATTGGCGCATCTTTGGCAGCTGATAGTTGTGGTTAGATGATCAGTCGTTCAATTCCGCATCGACCCCGGGGATGGAGTCAGCAAACCTTTAGAATCATGATTTTCCCATGAGAAGGGGAGCCTGTCAATCGGCCAGGAGGCTGTGGAAGCGCTAGAGAGAATAAAGGCTGCTTAGGCTAAACCCGTTTCGTTTTCCGGGCCTTCCGCCGTGGCTTGGCTGGCGTGCTAAGGAGATTCGGCCGGGATGCATTCTCATCCGGAAGTTGATCGTGCAAAACCAACGTCAGCAGTGATCGATGAACCCGGATGCGGTCGTCGTAATCGATGTAGCCGAGCTTCCTGAAGCGATTCATGAAAAAGCTCACGCGTGACCGCGTGGTGCCGATGATTTCCGCCAGTGTCTCCTGAGTCACCGCCGGAATCAGCGTCCCGGGCTCACCCGCATCGCCGTATTCCGCCATTAACAGCAGTGTTCGCGCCAGGCGTCTCTCGCTGGAGTTGAAAAGCTGATCAATGAGATCCGCCTGGGTTCTTATGCCACGAAGGAGCGTGAATTGCAGGAAAAAGTCAGAGAATATGTGCTCATCATGCAGCACACGCAGCATTTCGTTCCGTTCGATCTTCAGCAGCGTGCAAGCGATGATCGCAGTTGCTGACCCTACCCGCAACACGCCCCCATGGGTGATAGCCTCTTCGCCGGCAAAGTCTCCAGCGGCCAGCAGGGTAATGGTGGCTTCTTTGCCCCTCTTGGATACGACGGTGATTTTGGCCCTTCCGGCCTGCAGGAAGAACACCGATTCGGCGGGACTCCCTTGGGCAAAAAATGCCTGATTCGGGCGCATCTGGACGATCTGTCTTCCTAGCCCTTCAGTCGCAAGATACCTGGCGGAATCAAAGGGCTTCTTCGCTGCTCCATCCATCTGGACGCACTCCTGGTGCGCGGTCTGCAAGCCGGTCCATCGCTCAAGTGCCTCTGCAGCGAAAGAGGTTCCACAATGCTACACCCTTACGCCGGTACCGTCGGTCACCCGCAAAGCATCCCATCAATTCAAGCGAATGTCTGAGCATTATGACTCAGTGATGGCATTTTTTTGGCCAGAATCCTCCGGCCAAAAACACAGGCAGCATTTCAGTATCCCCTTCTTCACGGAACCTCCGCACACTAGAATCGAACGAGCATCGGAGTCACAATTCGTGCGGAGGTTTGTGTGGAGTTTCGACTTCTCTACGAGGGGCCGCTTGCCGCGGCTGCCAACGAAAGAGCACGCTCCATGCAGCAGCACCATCTACGACGTCAATTTCACCAGCAGCTCCGGCGGCTTTGGTCCACGCATCCCAATCTTCTTCGCCTCGCGCAACAGGTTGGCGCCGAAGCCACATCTCGGGCAGGCCAGCCCGCTTCCCGCACTGATGATGACCACTTGAGCTTTGTGCGTGCGGGCTGGAGTCAGTTGGCAGTCCAGTGGAGTCGACTCGGTTACAACTTTCTCCCCCTGGCTACGCTGGAGTTGCAACTTCGATGCAGTGTGGAGATTCTGTTTCTGCGCCCCATTCAATCCGGTGAGCTGATCCATGCGGGAGACCTCGATCCGCGTGTCAAAATACTCTTGGCCGCTCTCCGCTTGCCGAACAGCGCGAATGAAGTGGCGGCCAGCTCTCCAACCCCCGACGAGCACCCTTTTTTCTGCCTGCTTCAAGACACCATGCAGATCACAGAGATCAAAGTCAGTACCGATGATCTGCCCCTCCACCCGTACGAAAGAGATCTCAGGGCGGGCGACGTTTTTCTGGGAGTTACCGTCAGGCTTACCCCTGCCAATCCGCACCCTCGCGGATCGGTTTTCTAAGCGCCGCAACACATCTACCCAACACGCAGGCCAACTGATCTTTCACTGCTTTTTGCGCACAGGCGCGCGCCAAGGGTCACTCGGATCCTGCGGTGATTTTCATTGCGATTGCCCGCCGTTTTCAGGCGTCATGAACACCTATATTTCCAACTCCTTGGCCCGCTGGATATTCCCATTTTGAAGCTCGTTTACTGTTCAAGCACACAGCTAAAGGCAATAACCAATAAGTAACATTGCGCAGGGTACTTTCGCGGGTATACTCCAGCAGGTACTGGCACACAGAGCCAGGAAATCAGTGATGGCCATGGCCGCGGCCTTAGTGTTCGTCTGCCTTTCTGTCCGTTTGTTGCCAACCACATGGAAGCGCAGTGTTTACAACGTTGCATGGAGTTACACATGAACCGCACCCCAGTTCAAGTCGCCAGTTCGGAGCTTGACGGCACCACCGTCTCCGGAACTGCCGGGGTCTTGACCGAGAACACAAGCAGGCCGGCTCGCACTTTAGTAAGCCGCAGGCGCCAGGAGAAATCAAGCGGAGCCTTTGCGGTTATGCCCGGAGCCCCGCGACGTCTCCTCAGCACCACGCTTGCAATTGCGGCCATGTTGTTCGTGGCCGCAGGCTCGCAGGCTCAAGTCTCATACGGATCGCAAAACGACGGCACCGCCTCAGCAGCGCAAAACGTCACTGTCACCGCGCAGGTTGCTGCCACGGTGAATTCGGTGCTTGTTTTGACCTCGGGTGTGCCCAGTCTTGACTTTGCCGTCGGTACCGGAACTTCGAACTGCCTTGTGACTCTTGCCAAGGGCGCCACTTGTACTGAATCCGTCACATTTACTCCCTCGGCGCCGGGCCTGCGCATGGGCGCCGTGGTCCTGCTTGATAACAACAGCAACGTCATCGGCACGACCTATCTTTCAGGAATCGGGCTGGGCGGCCTCGGCGTTTTGGTTTCCGGCAACATGCCAGGCGTCGCTGGCCAAGGGCGTCTCTTCAGCGGGCCGCTCGGTGACGGCGGCCCTGCGACACAGGCCTCGCTGAATTTGCCTTCCGGAGTTGCACTCGACGGATCAGCCAACTTGTATATCGCCGACAGCCTGCATTATCGCGTGCGTGTCGTCAATGCCAAGACCGGGATCATCACCACCGTAGCTGGAATCGGACAGCCCGGGTATACCGGCGACAACGGACCGGCGAATAAGGCAACCCTCAACACTCCCTCGGGCGTGGCTATTGACGGCGCCGGCAACCTGTTCATCGCAGACACCGGCAACAATGTTGTTCGCGAAGTGATTGCTTCCACAGGGATCATTGTGACCGTGGCGGGGAACGGACTGCCCGGCACCCCGGCCAATGTCGGCGACGGTGGGCAAGCAACACTGGGTAATCTCAATCAACCGATCGGCGTCACCGTCGATGCGGGCGGCAACTTGTTTATTGCCGACTATGCAAACCATCGCATCCGTAGAGTCGATGCGGTGACGGACATCATCACCACCGTTGCCGGAAATGGAACAACCAACCCCGGCACTGGCGCGGGCGGATTCGCCGGGGACGGCGGACCGGCCACCAAGGCTGAGCTGAATTTCCCGTATACCGTCGGATTCGACAACGCCGGGAACATGTACATCCCCGACTCACTCAACAACCGTGTTCGCATGGTGAATACCTCCGGCGTCATCTCCACTTACGCCGGAAACGGATCGCCGGCCTATACAGGCGATGGCAACGCGGCCACTTCCGCATCGCTCTTCTCGCCGGAGGGCGTCGTTGCCGATCCGGCCGGAAACCTCTACATCTCTGACACCCAAAACGCCGCCATCCGCAAAGTAATCTCCCCAACAGGCGCCAACCCCGGCGAAATTGTCTCCATTGCTTTCAACGCGCATGGCGAGGATCTTTATCTCGGAGCCCTCTATCCTCTCAGCATCTATGCGCCCGTCGGCATCACCATGGATGGCAGCGGCAATATCTACGTGGCCAACTACTATAACCAGCTTGTCCAGGAGATCCAAAGCAACTTTGTCGTCCTCGACTTCAGGCTTAACCCCATCCGTCAAGGCTCAATATCCGCACCCATGCTGCAGGAAGTTGAGAATGATGGCAATGCACCTTTCGATGTGACTTCAATTACCTATGGCCCAAACGTCACATTCGATCCCACCACTACTACCTGTGTCATGAGTCCGCCGTTGATGTCGGTGAACGAGGACTGTGAGATCGGTGTGGTCTTTGCGCCGTCCAAATCAATTGTCATTCCGCCGCCCAGCATCTCGCAGCAGATCATTGACAACGCGGATGTCGCCGGCAACACCGTGAACACTCCGCTCGACATCCAGGTCTGGGCGATCGCCACGGTCGTCAATGCCACCACAACAACCTTGTCCGCAAACCCGAATCCATCCGGATACGGCAACAACGTGAGCTTTACCGCTACCGTCACCACCGGTGCCGGCACTGGACCGCTCACGGGCACCGTGACCTTCTATATCGACGGCGTTGTCGCTCCCGGCGCGCCCATCATTTTGAACCAGGCAGGCGTCGCAGTCTTTTCAACCAACACGCTCACCGTTGGAGTGCACCAGATCACGGCGTCGTACGCTGACAACAACTCTCCGGCCCTCCACTTCCCAAGTACCTCGCTGCCGTTGACTGAGACGGTGCTCGAAGGCACGGTTACAGCTCTCGTTTCCAGTCAGAACCCGTCTGCGATTGGGCAAGCCGTCACTTTCACCGCGACGGTGACAGTACCGCCCGGCGGAGGCAACGTGCCCCCGGACGGTACCGTTTTGTTTTACGATGGAGCGGCCATCCTCGGCGCGACCACGTTGAACGCGGCAGGCGTGGCCACATTCACCACCTCCACGCTCACCAACGGCGCGCATTCCATTACAGCCGTTTATAGCGGCGACTCAAGCAACCAGATCACCGGCAGCACATCGCCTGTTCTAACGCAGGAGGTTCTGGCGGCTTCCGGCGTATCCATCGTTTCAAGTCTTAACCCCTCCGTATACGGATTGTCCGTCACCTTCACCGTCACCATAGCCACCACTGGCGTTGCACCCGCATCGGGAATGGTCAACATTCTTGATGGAGGCGTGCAGATCGGCACCGCTACGCTTGCTGCAGGCGTGGGAGCATTCACCACCTCTTCCCTTGTAGTCGGTTCTCATGCCATTTCCGCGGCCTACCTTGGGGATTCCAACTACGGCCCCGGCAACTCCCCTGCTATTACGCAGGTGGTCACCCAGGCAACGACTACGACAGCGGTGGCAGCTTCTCCTAACCCAGCCTTCGGCGGCGGAACTGTGGCCCTCACGGCCAGCGTCAACCTCAGCAAGGGCACTGCCACACCGACCGGCGTCGTCACCTTCACCAGCGGCACGACCACTCTGGGCAGCGCGGCGCTCGGCGCCACCGGAACGGCCACCGTGAATGCAACCTTTGCCGTGGGCAACTACAACATCGTTGCCACCTATTCAGGTGATTTAAACGACGCAGGCAGCATCTCGACTCCGCTGCCCTTGTCGGTGCAAATCGCCACCACCACCGCAGCGGTTACGGCCGCTCCGAATCCCGCCGTCGTCACCTTGCCAGTAGTCCTCACCGCCAAGATCACAAGCACAGGCGGAGTGCCGACCGGCACGGTCACCTTCTTTGATGGTGGTGTTTCCATTGGAACCTCAGCCCTCGACGTCACGGGTAGCGCCTCCCTTACTACCTCGACTCTTCCAACCGGTACCCACGTCATCACCGTTAGCTATGCCGGCGATGTGAATAACACACCAAGCACTTCGCCGGCATATAGCCTCGTGGTAGGAACCATCCCCACCGCCACAGCTCTCGGAGCCACATCCTCCTCTGGTCCCAACGCACAGGTGGACCTGGTGGCAACAGTCATCGGTAGCGCCGGCCCCACGCCCACGGGCACGGTAACCTTCACCAACAACGGCATGGTTATCGGCGCAGCAACGCTCAATTCCAGCGGTGTAGCAACTCTCAACCCAAACCTGGCTACGGGCACCTACAGCATCGTTGCCAACTATGCTGGAGATGCGCTCCACTCCCCGTCGGTGTCACTCCCGGCTACAGTCCTCGGCACGCCGCTCGACTTCAACATCGCCATCAACCCGCCATCGGTCACGATTAAGACCTCGCAAAGCGCAACTGTCAACATCACATTTACTTCCATTAGCGGATTCACTGACACACTCGGTCTGGGTTGCGCATCGCTTCCCGCCGCAGTGAACTGCCATTTTTCCAACCCCAGCGTCGTCCTCGCTGCCAACGGCACGCAAACTGCCCAGGTAACGATTGACACCAACAATCCGCTCAGCGGCGGCTCGGGTTCACTTGTCACCCAACCCAACAGCCGCGGTACCTATCTGGCGGGCTTGTCTCTCCTGGGTCTCCCCGTCAGCGTTCTGCTCGGATTCTTTGTGTGGCGATTCCGCAAGCGCCATGGCAGTGTTTTCACCGCGATTCTCGTTGTCCTGCTCTCTGGAGCGGCAATGATGCTCAACGGTTGTTCCGCCGGATTCTCACAGGTTACCGCGACACCGGGTACCTACATCATTCAGATTTCCGCCACTGGCGCAAACAGCGACGTCATCCACTACCAGAACGTGACCCTGACCATTACCCCATAGGCTGATTGAATGATTCACTGCGCAGGAGAACGATGAAGAGCATTTTTGCCTCAGGTCACGGATGGTTGGGTGATCAACGGTTCACGATGGCTCCTGCTCCTCAGGATGCTGAGGCGATCCCCACTCGCCGCGACTCGACCTCATGCATTGGAATGCGCCTTGCATTCTTGCTCTTCGCCGTCCTCTTCATGATTGAAAACTCAGCATCCGCCCAGGTGGTGGCTGCGGGAGACGCCGGTGGATATAACCTCACAGTCGGCGCAACCGCATCTGGCGACTACCTGCAATACGGCTCTCGAAAGATGCTCGGCATCAACGCAATCGTCGACATCGACACCAAGCGACGCACCGGATTCGAAGGCGAAGCCCAGTTTCTCATCTTCCACCAGACCGCCAATGTTCACACCACCACCTACCTGGCCGGCCCCCGATACCACCTCACCTATGGAAGATTTCAACCTTATCTCAAAGGGCTCATCGGCTTTGGCCAGTTCAACTATCCCTATAACTATGGAACCGACAACGACCTGGTCATTGCGCCAGGGGGAGGCGTCGATTTCCGTGTCACCCACAGGTTCCGTGTCCGCCTCGCCGATTTCGAATACCAATACTGGCCCCAGTTTCATTACGGCGCAATGTCTGCATACAGCATCAGTTCCGGCATTCGCGTTCGCATCTTCTAGATCCCCGCACTCGACGTTCTTCACACTGTGATTCGGGTCACGGTGGTCTGGCGGAACCCCCGGTTAGCCTCGAAGATACTGGCGCAACGCCAATCGGACGTGCCCAGGCAACCCCGCAATCATCCCAGCGGCGAGGAGATCTTCATCATGGCTTACGTTGTTACTGACGCCTGCACCAAGGATTTTGTGTGCGTAGCAGAATGCGCCACCGCCGCCATTGCGCCAACCGCGGCTGACCCGGCAGCCGGCACCGTTTCGCAAGTTTTCATCAATCCCGATGAGTGCATCGACTGCGGCAATTGCGCCGAGATATGTGCACAGAATGCCATCTTCCCAGGGGACGATCTGCCCGCAGACAAAGCGCACCTCGCTGAGAAGAACCAGGCCTACTTCAACTAAGTCTGATTGAGTTCTGAGCGGTGAACCTCCTCAGGCCTAACCGCACCTTCAGTTTCTACGGCTGTGCTTTTGCCGGAGTGGCTAGAGGTGGCGCGCTGGGCCGAGGCTGAATCATTGCGGGCTGGCCTTGCGCTGTTGCCTGCGATCCCGGCTGCGCACCTGGCATCACCGGCAGAGTCAACGT
This sequence comes from uncultured Occallatibacter sp., assembly GCA_964614635.1. Taxonomy (GTDB): domain Bacteria; phylum Acidobacteriota; class Terriglobia; order Terriglobales; family Acidobacteriaceae; genus Telmatobacter. The sequence continues at coordinate 28,149 of CAZTLV010000032.1, read as the reverse complement.
CTGCACCGTCGCGGGGTCATCGCGCAGTTTCAGATAAAGCTGTCCGTTCACCGGGTGGGGCACGCTCAGCTGGGTCCCGGTAAACTCCGGCCCCACATCGATGGAGTTTTCAAAGTCCGGCGTCGCGCTGATTGACGTGGCCAGGAAAAGATTGGTTCCCGTCAACGTGCAAGGCTTGGCGACGTTGCGTGCGCAATGCAGTTCCCTGAAGCCCGGTAACCGCACCAGCGTTCCCAGGGGCAGCCAATCGCCGGTCACTCCGTCCTCTGAGATAGCCCGCGCCTCCACTGGCCCAAAAGCTGACGAGCCCAGGCGAGCCAGGGTGTCCAGGTTTCCCATTGCCGTGTTCGCATCCCCGAGCATCAGGCTGCCATCGGCCAGCGAAAGCGTGGTGTGGAAGCTTCCATCAACAGCCGCCACCTCCACCTTTTCGCTACGGGGAAACTTCACCGGCACAATTGATCGCAGGAAAAACACGAACCGCCCTTCCACCGGGACGTCGTCGGGGCTGCCCAGGTGAACGGGCGAGGGCATTGCGTTGACATCTTCCTGCGTGCCCTTGCTCAAGAGCGTCACTTGCGGGCGAGGCAGCTCTACCATCACGGACGTCTTCAATGCGCGGCCATCGCGTAACTGCACCTTGGCCACGTAATGTTTGCCTGGATCCAGGTTTGCCGTTGGGCTGGCTGCATTCATCGCCAACTGATCCAGGTCCTGGACCCGGCTCAAGGCTGCAGGAGTGAATGTAATGCCGTCGACTTGAGCATCTTCCACCTCATCCAGTCTCGTCCCCCGAAGCATGGCAACCGTGTCGCCAACGCTTACCGTCAGCTGGTCCAGCGATGCGGCTTCGGCATAGGCCAGCATGGGCAGCCGGTCCGGATTCTGCAACCCAAACTGGAAAATCGACAGGGTCATCGGACCTGGCGCAGCCTGCTGCAAGGGCGCGGCGACCTGCAGCCACTCCGGCTTGGGAGACTTCCATGTCAGCGTTTCCGCTCTGCCGCCGCTCGGCTGCAGCTCCACCCGGTCCACGCAGAGAGAGGTTTCTCCTTCAAGGTGCAGCGTGTCCTCGCGGCCCACTACCAGAGCTGACTGGTCGTTGGCCTGCAGCGTCCATTTGCCCGGCTGAACGCCGTGAAGACGGAAGTGCGGGCCCTCCCAGTTCTCAAATCCCCACTTACCACGCAACACGCCGGTCACATCGCCCTGAGCAAGCAGCGGTGCCGGATCCACCAGCACCAGCCCGCCAGAGGATGGATCGGCTTTGACTGGCAGGTCGATTGAAGAGCTCTTCGAGCCGGTCCGGGTCTCAATATGCAGCTTTAGTCCGTAGGCCAATTGGGTTGAGAATACGGTTGGCGCACCTTCTGCCGGCAGCACAAGGCCCGGCTTTTCAGCGCAATAGCTCTCGGCAGGATTCACGGGATGGAGCGGCGGCGCCTTGGCAGGCCCCACTGGAGGCAACGCCACCACCACAACCGACTTGGGATCGCGGAACGATGGCGGAACATTCAGCCGCAGGTTCAGGGTATCGCTGGTGGGCAACGCCAGTGCCGGAATGTATTGGAAGTGCGCCGTATGCAACGACGCCAGAATTTTGGCCGTGTCTACAATCGCGCCGATATATGGGCTGTACGCGCCCCCTCCGCCCAACGCGGAATAGCTGATCTGGTTCATCAGGTCCGCCGTCGAGCCGCTGGTCAGCTGCACCACCAGCGACTGTGCGTTGGCATCGTCCAACACCAGTCCTTCGGTGTGTTCCACCAGGCACGGCGCCTGCTGATCGCTCGGCTTGTCAAAGCATTCCTTGTCCAGCTTGATGCCCAGGCTGCGGGCCGCCAGTTCGGCCCGTGCCTTCAAAAGCGTCGGATCGGTCTGGGAGGTCACTTTCACCTCATTGAGGTAGGCCTCCAGTCGCATCCGGTCCCAGCTCGCTGCCTGCAGGTCTTGCGTGGCCCGCACAAAAGCTCCCGGCCGCGCGCGCACCGCAGCGCGTAAGGTGCTGAAATCCCCACCAGTCTCCGGAGCCAGAAAGATGAGGGCCTGCTGCGCTTCAGCGGGAACCGTGACAAAGACGCCTTCGCTCCGGACCGCGCGGTTCCAGGTCTCGACACGCGTAAACCACTCAGGCGGCGGCGGATTGGTGGCTCCACGTAGGAACGCTACCACCAGCACGAAGCGCGTCGACTGGCTCTCCGGCAGGTCGGGGTGAATCCACAACCGGTCTCCCGCCAGCAGGTTGGGCACCTGGCCAATTGGCAAAGTGATCTCGCCCCGTTTGACATGTACGTCCACGGGCGGACCGGACAGATCGAAGGCCTGGTCCGCGGCGTAGAGACTGGTTGAAGCCAGGCCCAACATTAAAACCAGGTGCAGGCGACAGGGCATATCTCCATTGTACGAATTCCCGCTTCCCGAGGAAGCACGCCAGTGCAATGTTGACCTGAAATGGGATAGCTTCAGGGGCAGTCCATTCGATCCAGGCCAATTCTGGCCAGCGAATATTCGGATTATCGGGTACACTGTGGGATGTAAAGCGTTGCACCCATGAATTAGCTAAATTTTTTCTCAAGTCCATGTGGGGTAAACAAGAGAAGTGGAACGGGCTTTCGCAGCCTGAAAGCCGCATCAACACCATGGATCACCTTACATCGATATGAGAAATGCTGTGGGCAGCATTCACTTGCAGGCCTTACGCAAGAGCCCGCGGAACCCAACCGACAGAATACGTTCAGCATCGCGCAAATGTGCCGGAGATCACCCGGTTCGATGATGAAGATTTAGAACTTAAGGCTGCTCTTTTTCGCCCTATGTAAGCGACGCTTCTTGCCTCCGGAAATGGCTATAAGGCCTCCGGGGCCGCGGCGTCGACAGCAGTAGGGCCCAGGGACGCGGCATATGGAGAAAAAGAGATGAAGACGCCAAAGTCTGCACAAAGCAGCGAAGATTTTTCCCACATGAGCATTCCTGACGCTGAAGAAATGATTGAAGAAGCCCTCAACGATTTAGGGTTTTCAGCGGATCCCGGCATGGCCCGGGCTGTGCGCTTTTTGGCGCCTCCCGGTTATCAAGCCATTGTCGAGTTATGCGGAGAAAATGGCCGCAGCAAGCGCCGCAACGCGACTGCGGATACATGGTCCCCCGAAGAAGATGAGGTGCGCATCTACTTTGAGCGCATCGGCGATGCCGAAGTTGCGCCGCGTCCGGCCCGCGCGCCACGTTCCGCAGCTGTGCACGATTATGACGATGAGGAAGACGACGGACAGGAAGCCATCATTCCCGCCGATGTCGATGCCCGCGTCAAAGAGCTGTGCGCGGCCCTGGCTGAAGCTGAACGCGGAGGACACGCGTTCATCGCACTCAAGTGGTTCCGCGACTCGTTTCTGCCGCGCAAGGCCTTCCGCTGGAACCAGCATCCTGAATCGCGCCAGGCCGTTTTGGCGGAGGCTATCCAGCGTGGTGTCGTGGTCACCAGCAAAATCGCCAACCCAAAGACGCCTGCCTATCCCACCACAACCATCCGCCTCAACCGTGCTGAAGCGGGCATTCCAGACGAAGCCCAGCGCTTTCATCCCGTCACGGTACACGGCGACTCGATTGCTGAAGCCATTGAAGAGGAGCGGGGTAACCTTTGAGCTGCTACTTTCTTGAGTCCACGGCCTTCGCCAAGCTTTTCGTGCAGGAGCAGGGAACAGACGCCTTGATCCGCCTCATGGAAGCTGTCGAAGACAACCGCAAACTCATCTCTGCTTCAACTCCGCTTGAGGTGTACGCCGCCGTCCGTCGCCGCGAGCGGGCCGGAGACATTTCATCTGGAGACGCAACGGCAGCGCTCGACATTCTCCGTCTTGAAGCAGCGCGCATGGTGCAGCAGCCTCTCAATCCGGCCGTGCTTGAGGCTGCGCGCCAGCTTCTTGACCACACCACATTGCGCTGGCCAGACACCCTGCAGCTTGCTGCCGCCATCGTCGCCCGCGACATGTTTCAAGGCACCGAGATCATCTTCGTCTCCGCCTCGCCGCAGCTTCTTGAGGCGGCCAAAGCGGAAGGCTTTCACGCCCTCGACCCCGCCAAGGATTCCGCAGCGCCTGCCAGCCAAGCGAGTAATTCGGAGTGAAAGATTTCTGCTTTGAACGGGCCAGTTTTACAGCCTCAGCAGCAACTCCTCAAGCGTGGCTTTTTCGACGGCAATAACAGGACGCGGCTGCAGCCGTGACGCAGCATGACTCAAAAGTCTCGGCTTGAGCCGCAGAGCAAAATTCTGGGTCCAGCATGTCTGGTAAGCGGTATCATGATAGCCGTATTTGAAGTCACAACGAAGGATTCGGCTAGGTATGCTCGACGCGAACCACCTTCCAAAGTTAGAGCCCTTTCCGGGCTGTCCTGCCCTCGACGGCTATCACTGTGTAACCAACTCCCTGGCAAAAATTTTTCATCATGCCGGCCACCCGCTCTCCGAAGACATGCTCCTCGGCCTTGGCGCAGGGATAGGTTTTGTCTATTGGCAGATGAAGATGGGGATAGGCACAAACGTTTTTATTGGCGGCAGAGGAAACGTCAAAGACTTCTATAAGGATCTCGGGAAAAGAACGGGAGTCAAGATCCAGGAAGTTACATCCACAAGTGCCAAAAAGGCTCAAGTTGCCCTTCTGCAGGCGCTCGCGCGAAGAGAACCTGTCATGCTAGGCGGGGACATGGGCTTTCTGCCCTGGTTTCATATGCCCGCCGGCTATCATTTTGGCGGCCACACTTTCGTTGCTTGTGGCTATGACGGGGACAAGACTGTTTTGGCCTCAGATATGAACGCCCAAATGACTGGATTGAAGAAGGGACTCTATGCTCCAATTTCATTGGACCAGTTGAGCAAAGCGGGAGGCTCACCCTTCAAACCGTTTCCTCCGAAGAATCTCCGCTTCGAATTCGACTTTACGGGCTTTCGCTCGCCCTCAACAGACGAGATAGTTTCATCCATCGAACAAACATGCGCCGCCCACCTTGAGCCGCCGATCAAGAATCTCGGTATAGAGGGAATGCGCCATGCTGCAAATCAGCTGTTGAAGTGGCCCGACATCTTCAAAGAAATTGAATTGCGCATGAACCTCTTCAACTTGTATATCTTTTTCGAAATCGGCGGAACAGGTGGCGGATGCTTTCGATTCATGTATTCCAGGTACTTGCGAGAGGCTGCGAAGATTTCCAAAACTCCTGCCATGGCAAAAGCCGCCAAGCTGTTCGATCAATCTGGCAGCAAGTTCAGCGCTGTCGGATTGATGTTCAGGGATGCCGAGAAAATGAGCGGCGTGCAGAAGAAGATACAGGCCGCCTCCGAGCAATTTCGACAGATTGCCGCCATTGAAGAAGAAGCTTGGCAGTATCTCAGGAAGAGCATCTAGAGCTGTTTCGAAGGCCGTTTTTCTGGACGCCACGCTTCTCGCAAATGCGCCGCTGTGCATGACAAGGCGGGATTCGATCACGTCAGATTTTCAAATCCCGAATTCACAACTCGGGCCCGAACCAATTTATCCGCTTAAATTCGTTGCAGAATGCGGCTACACTGATCCAAAGCCCAGATCATCAGGAAAAGACCCATGCACCCAGCCAGCCCTGTCGAGAAGATCGAGGTCGTTCCCGCCACGCCGGAGCAGCAGCCAGTCCTGGCCAAACTGCTTGAGCTGTATGTGCAGGGCTTCAGCGAATTCCACCAAGTAGAGCCGGGCGAAGATGGGCAATTCGATTATCCCGGCCTGCCACTCTATTGGAGCGAGTCAACCCACCATCCATTTCTAATTAACGTCGAAGGCAAGCTCGCAGGATTTGCTTTTGTCATACAAGGCTCGCGGTTCTCCGCCGATCAAGGCGTGTGGGACATGGCAGAGTTTTTCGTGCTTCATGAATACCGCAGACGCGGAATTGGAACTCGCGCCGCACACAAAGTTTTGTGGAGATTCTCTGGCCGGTGGGAAGTGCGCGTGATGGAAGCAAATGTCTCGGCTCTCCACTTCTGGCAGCATGCCGTCTCTGCCTTCACCGGCGAAGAGGTCCATTCAACCCGCTTTGAACGGATGGGCGAAACCTGGTGCCTCTTCTCCTTTGAATCCTGAGCCCGCTACTCCCGCCTGAACTTGTTTGCCTGCTCAAACTCATCGCGCAATCCGGGCGTTCGCAGGTTCTCGCGCAAATGCGCCAGCCTCTGCTCCAGCGCATGCAGCGCCGCTTCAATAGCCTCAGTATTTGTATACGCAATATCGCGCCACATGGAGTAGGGGCTGGCGCCCAAACGCGTCATCTCCCGCAGCCCGCGTCCTCCCACGTCTTTCAGCTCCGGCGCATCGCCCACTTCCTCTTGCAGCAGCGCGCTCAGAGCTGTGGCCACAAACTGCGGCAGGTGGCTCACCCACGCCACCAGGTCATCGTGCCGCACCGGGTCCAGGTCGATGGTTTTCGAACCCATGGCCACAACCCACTCCCGCCAGCCTTTCACCAATTCCATTCCATGGGGTGACCGCTTGCAATCCGGATCGTCGGTAAACAGCCACACCGCGCCGCGAAAAAGATCCGCATCGGCCAGCGCCGCGCCACTGCGTTCCTTGCCAGCCATGGGATGGCCAGGCAAAAACGCCGCGCGCTCCGGCGTGTTGAACAGCCGCCCCGCGGCCTCTGCAATCTGCCGCTTGGTGCTGCCAACGTCCGTCACCAGGTGCTCGCAGCCCAGCACGCCGCTAAGCTTTTCCATCAAATCGAGGGTCGCGTAAATGGGCACGGCCAGCAGCACCACCTGGCTTTCGCGTGCCGCCTGCAACGGGTCAGGAGCAATCTTGTCGATCGCGCCCCTGGTCAGCGCTACCTGCGCCCCGTCAGCGCTCCGATTCCATCCCACAATCGAGCCGCGAAACCCCGCCGCGCGCAGCGCCAGTCCTGCCGATGTGCCCAGCAGCCCCGTGCCCAGTATGGCGATGCGCTCCATCATGCTGACCTTCCTGCTGAATGTCGTTACAGCGTCCGTCCCACCGCCCCTGCAATCACCCTCAGCTCGCCAACCAGCTTCTCAAACTGATCCAGATACATCGTCTGCGCCGCGTCTGAGGCAGCCTTGTCGGCGTTGGGATGAATCTCAATCAGAATCGCATCCGCCCCCGCCGCCACCGCCGCCTTCGATAGCGCGGGCACCATGTCGCGCCGCCCAGTGCCATGCGACGGATCGCCTACGATGGGCAAATGCGACAGCTTCTTCACCACTGGAATCGCCGCAATGTCCATGGTGTTCCGCGTCGAGGTTTCATACGTCCGGATCCCGCGCTCGCAAAGGATCACGTCGTAGTTACCCCCCGCCATGATGTACTCGCTTGAAAGCAGCAATTCCTCAATCGTGGCCGCGATGCCGCGCTTAAGCAGTACCGGCCTGCGCGCCTGGCCCAGCTCGCGCAGCAGGTTAAAGTTCTGCATGTTGCGGGCGCCCACCTGGAAGCAGTCGGTATACGGCAGCATCGGCTCAATCTGCGCAATCTCCATCACCTCGCTCACCGTCAGCAGCCCGTTGGCCTGTGCGGCCTCGTGCATGATCTGCAACCCGGGAATCCCCAGCCCCTGAAAAGCGTAAGGCGAGCTGCGCGGCTTGAAGGCGCCTCCGCGCAAAAATCCGCCGCCCACTCTTTTCACGCATTCGGCAATGGTAAAGATCTGCTCGCGATTCTCAATGGCACAAGGGCCGGCGATGATTGCAACCTGTTGGCCGCCGATCCTGGCCCCGTTGGCAAACTCCACCACCGTGCCTTCCGGGCGAAACGCGCGTCCGGCCAGCTTGTACGGCGCGGTGATCCTGTGCACATAAAGCACACCCGCCAGCAGTTCAAATTTCCTAAGCTCTACGCCGGCTGTGGGTCCCACTCCGGCAAGGATTGTCTGCGATGCGCCTGTCGTTCGATGAACGTTGACGCCGGCTTCCACCATTGCGTCGATGACTGCATCGATCTGGTCTTCCGTTGCCTTCTCCTGCATGGCTACGATCATTGCTTGTTCCCTGTCTCGGGCGCGACCGATTCAATCTGTCCGCCTGTGCCGTGGCCCGGTGCGTCGTCACCCCTGCGACTAGACCCCGTCGCTGTGGACCCCGAATGCGCCTGGACGTTCCTCTCCGATGCCAACTCGTCCCTCTGCAGGGCTCGCATCACGTCGATGATGCGCTCGTAGATATGCGTCAATTCAATGTCTGGCAATGGCCCCTTGTTCGCCGCGCGCACATTGGCGTAGATTACCTTCTCCCGCCCCGGCTCATACACCGGTAGTGACGTAGCAGCCTTCAGGTGCCCAATCTGCTGTGCCGCCCGGGCCCGCTCGCTCAACAACTCAACGAGCTGCCGGTCAAGAACATCAATTTGATTTCGCAATTCTTCCAGCGTCATTCCATCCTCGTGTTGAAAAGCTGGCTGCCAGCCACCAGAATCTAGCTTTGTCGTGTCGCTTGTCTTGCCCGCCGAATCTGGCGGCAGAAAAGCCGAAAGCTAAAGGCTGGAAGCTAAAAGCTGCGGGGTATGTGCCGGGCCAGCGCCGTCCGCCGCGGCGGACAGATGCAGGCCCTTGATAAATCGAGCCACTGCGCCGGGCGCTGTCTCGGGAGTCGACCTCTCAATCAACTCCACTATCGCGCTGCCGATCGCCGCGGCATCCGCGAACTCCGCCACCCTGGCGACTTGTTCCGCGTTACTGATGCCGAACCCCACGACGACCGGCAGCTGGGTCCATCGCCGGATTCGGGCGACCAGGGAAGCGGCTTCGGCCGTCAAACTCTGCTGCGTTCCTGTGATTCCAACCCGCGAGATCGCATAAACAAATCCCCGTGAATGCGTGGCGATCGCCTCAAGCCTCTCATCGGGGCTCGTCGGCGCGGCCAGAAAAATCGGCGCCAGCTTGACTCGCTCCATCTCGGCCAGGTACTCGCCCGCCTCTTCCACAATCAGGTCGAGCGCCAGCACGCCATCCACACCCGCCGCCGAAGCGTCATCGGCGAACCTGTGCGTCCCGTAGCGCAAGATCGGGTTCAGATAGCTGAAGATCACCAGCCCCGCAGCCGGCCGCGCCGCGCGAATCTCCCGCGCCAGCTCCAGCACATCCGCAAGCCGCGTGCCCTTGGCCACTGCCCGTTCACTGGCTCTTTGAATCACCGGCCCGTCCGCCAGCGGATCGCTGAACGGCACCCCCAGCTCGATCACATCCGCCCCCGCGTCGATGGCCTCAAGCACAATCGCCAGCGTCGTCGCGACATCGGGGTCGCCGGCCGTTACATAAATGACCAGTCCGGGTTTGTGCTCAAAACGAATCGCCATCGGAGTGTGTGTTTGCGCCTCGACTAGGTATTTCAGACGGCCGGTTGCCGCATGGAAAGCAGTAATATCCGTGCGAGCCTCACGCGAGAGTCCTCCCCACCGCAGGTGGTTACAGCTTTAACTCGCGCGCCAGGATGCCCATATCCTTATCGCCGCGTCCTGAAAGATTCACCACCAGTATGTCATGGGCCGCCATCGCCGGAGCAAGCCGCAGCGCCTCCGCCACAGCATGCGCACTCTCCAGTGCCGGCAAAATGCCTTCGATCCGCGCCAGCTTCACCACCGCATCCAGTGCCGCCGCATCGTTCTGCGAAACGTACTCAGCCCGCCCGGAATCGTGCAGCGCAGCGTGTTCCGGCCCAATCGACGCGTAATCCAGCCCGGCCGAGACGGAATGCGTCAACGCAATCTGCCCATTTTCATCCTGCAGCACGTACGAATACGTCCCCTGCAACACTCCCGGAGCGCCACCTTCAAACCGCGCCGCGTGCTCGCCCAGCGCCGTCCCGCGCCCACCGGCCTCCACCCCGATCAGCCGCACTTGTCTGTCAGGAATGAACTCGTAGAACGCGCCAATTGCATTTGACCCGCCGCCCACGCACGCAATCACCGCCGTTGGCAGCTGGCCTTCCTTCTCCAGAATCTGCTCTTTCATCTCCCGGCTGATGCAGCGATGAAAGTCCCGCACCATGGTTGGATAAGGATGCGCCCCCAGCGCGCTGCCCAACAGATAGTAGGTGGTCCTGACGTTGGTCACCCAGTCCCGCATCGCCTCGCTGATGGCGTCTTTCAAGGTCTTCGATCCGGCGCTCACCCCGCGGACTTCCGCGCCCAGCAGCCGCATCCGCAGCACGTTCAGCTCTTGGCGCTCCATGTCCACATCGCCCATGTAGATCACACACTCAAGCCCGAGCAGCGCGCACACCGTTGCGGTGGCCACGCCATGCTGTCCTGCGCCGGTCTCGGCGATAATGCGCTTCTTGCCCATGCGCCTGGCGAGCAGTCCCTGGCCCAGCGCGTTGTTGATCTTGTGCGCCCCGGTATGAAGCAGGTCTTCGCGCTTCAGGTAGATCCTGGCCCCACCCAGCTGCTCAGTCAGACGCTTGGCAAAGTACAGAGGTGTCGGCCTCCCCGCATAGTCCTTCAGGAGCCCTGCCAGCTCCGCCTGAAACACGGCGTCTTTTTTCGCAACGTCGTACTCGCGCTCCAGCTCCACCAGCGCCGCCATCAGCGTCTCGGGGACGTAGCGGCCACCATACACACCAAACCGCCCAGCCCGGCTCTCAGACGGTACCGTCGGAACAATCACAGATGCCATTTTGGGGCCTCCGCTCAACGCCCGGGAATAGGGGAACTCCTTAGTGTACTAGGACCGGAAAACCGTCGTTCAGGACAGCGAGCGCGCCATCGAGCGAGTCCTGAACCAAGAATCGATCACACGTGTTCTGCAGACTCGAGGATCTCCAAACCGAAGGGTGGCCGCTACCCGTGAGCAAAATAGACCAGACGTCGCTGCTCCAAACGATCATAATAGGAAGTGCTTGAGTGCATTGTCCTTGGGCGCGGGGCATTCTGCCCTGTATTGAACGCCCCATCCCCTCGGTATAGGTTTTCGGCTCGGGATTGCGTTGCAATTGTCAGAAAGCGTGTAGCGCTTCAGGGTGCCTCCCTCGGCACTACGTTTTCGTCGGCTTTTGATTCGGCACTCATTTTCCGACCCGCCAATCTGTTTAGAACAGGGGCTATATCTTGAAAAGCAATAGCGATCCCACTTTTGATTGTGCTGCATTCCTAGCGAATGCAGGTCTCGGCCGCAGAATCGTAGAATTGGAACCCAAGGACACCTTCTTCACACAGGGTGCTCCTGCTGACACGGTTTTCTATCTCCAAAAGGGCCGCGCAAAGCTTACAGTCGTCTCGCAGACCGGCAAGGAGGCGACAATTACGATGCTCTCCGATGGTGACTTCGTCGGCGAGGAATCGCTCGCGTCCATACCCGGTCTTCGCTTGGCCACAGCCTCGGCGGTCAACACCTGCACGGCACTCAAAATCACAAGGGAAGAAATGACCCGGGTGATGCATGACCAGCCCACCTTCGCTGACCTGTTTCTGAAATTCATGCTGGCACGCAGCATGCGCACCCAGGCCGACCTTGTCGACCAGCTTTTCAACTCCAGTGAGAAGCGCCTGGCTCGGATTCTCTTGCTCATGGCCGAGTTTGCCAAACCTGGAGACCGGCAAACCTATATTCCCCCCATATCGCAGGAGACGCTCGCGGAGATGATCGGTACCACGCGTTCACGCGTCAGCTTCTTCATGAACCGCTTTCGCTCGCTTGGATACATTAACTACAACGGCCGAATCCAGGTGAACAAGTCGCTGCTCAATGTAGTCTTGCTCGATCAGTTTCCAGACGATGACTCCCACAAGCCGGAAATCCCCATCATCGGCGCAATTCTCAAGCCCATCATTCCGTTGGTTGAGACCGTGATTGAGCCAGTCATTCCAATCGTCAAGAAGATTTTGAGGCCCGTGATTCCAGTTGTCGGCGCAATACGGCGCAAACTGCTGGCCGAAAAGGCTTAGGCCCTTCGGACCGCAATCCGCCGCAGCGTAGTCGTATTCAAATGTAGGAATTTCGGTCCGGTTCGAATCTTGACATCCAAGCCCGGCATAGCCGTGGCCACGTGTTTAAGGCACGGCCAAATGCACAATGGCAAGCGAGGTCAGAGCCTCCCTTGCCATTGTGCATTGCTGTTTAACGCCAGTGCCCTTCCTGCAACTCCCAATGGTCGCCGCGATGAACCCACTTGTGCGCAACCCAACGCTGGTGCTCCTGTGGCGGACGATCCCAGCGACCGGGGGTCCAGATGTAGTGGTCGCCTTCATAGCGGTGATACCCGGAGATCCAGACGTAGCCGCGATCTGGACGGTTACCCCTGCGCTCATATACCGGAGGTGGCGGCCCCACCCGAATCACAACCTGCGCGAATGCAGCTGCAGGCAACAGTGTGAGAGCCAGCAATAATGCCATCGCAATTTTCTTCATGCTGAAAAACCTCCAGGTGATTGAGAATCTCCGGAATACCTCATTCGTTCCGGGTTGTTGAAGATATCAACGGCTGACGCGGCCGGTCGCCTTTTCAGAGGGCGCGCGTTCTTCCGCTGATCAGGTTAAAGATCAGAACAATGACTGCCACGACGATGAGAAGGTGAATGAGGCCGCCGCCGATATGGAGCGTGAAGCCAAGCAACCACAACACCAGCAGAATGACAAAGACTGTCCAAAGCATTTACTTCTCCCTTGTGCTTGAGGCTCCCGGAAATCACAGTCCTTCCCGGGAGCCTGCAAGCAAACACGCAAATCGGCTAGTTGGCGGCGATTGACTGGGCCTTTGCATTCATGACAGCGTCGAGGAAGGAACGCGCCGAGTCCGGTACCGCGACTTCGCCGCGCAGAATTCTTCCCGTCGATATTTCCTGCCCATAAATTGCTTCAGTGGAGTCGTCATCTCGGCGAATTGCAGCGCCGGTCAGTGTAAGTCCGGCAAAAGCGCCGCGTGCGCGAGAGTATGTCAGAACTTCAGTCTCAAGCTTCCAGTCAGTGTCGGCGGAAGCATGGCGGCCGACTGGACCTGCTGCCGCGGAAGCGTCGCCGCCCAGCTCAAACTTGCTTCCAATCAGGTCGCGCATGCCGCGATCGCTCTGAATGATCATTACCAGGTCGACACCTTCGACGCCGATCTGCGCGCCCCAGCTTCCACCGGTGATGGTGAAGAACGCGGGAGCGCTCCAGCCATTCGATGTACGGCAGGTAGCAACACCTCTGCCATTTTCAGCGCCAAACACGAAGCCGCCCTTGAGCAGGTGGGGGACAACGGCAACGCACCTTGCGTGTTCCAGAACTTCTTCAGGAATGCCTTTGTCGGGAGCAGCCATGATTTCATGCAGCACAGCGCCTGCATGATCCATCCGGTCGATTGTTTGCGCGCGGTCAGATCCTGCCCACGCGATGCTGGTCATGCTGATTAGTGCCACACACGTCATGATTTTCTTCACGAATCTCACCATTTTCTACCTATGCGTTGCGTCACTCGAACTCAGCTCACAAAAGCCGCATCAGGTAGTTTCAACAGTAGCCATGCGGAGAAGCACCGTCTGAGCAAGAACGCTCAGGTAAAAACCATGAGGCGTTCCACACCCTTTGAAGATATGTGGTCGAAACTGCTCAGACGGTCACGAATTTGGCCGGTAGGTTCGAATTTACAAGGACCGAACTCGCCGAGGAGGCATCATGGATCAAAATCGCGTGAGGGGCAAAATTGACGAAGTTGTTGGCATTGCGAAGCAGAAAACCGGCAAACTGACAGGCAATACCCAACTTCGAGTGGAAGGAACCGTTCAGAAGGTCAAGGGGAAGGTTGAGGGTGCATGGGGTCAGGCAAAGGATGCGGTCCGCAAATCCAATCAGAAACCCGTGACGCCGCAGGCGTCAGATGTTTAACCACGATACTCTGTCGTGGGTAGCCAAGATGAGGATACAGATGAAACTTCTGTCGTCGTGGCGTAGTGTAGCCTGGCAAGAATTTGAGGCGCTGGCCATTACCATGCTGCGATTTGCTCGCTGATCTCCAGGGAACCTGCATCTAAACCTGCGGTGCTGCAAGCCGCCCCATCCCGCTGGATTCGGTCGCTCCTGAAGTCGCTCGGCCCGGGAATCATTACCGGCGCAGCCGACGACGACCCCTCAGGGATCGCGACATATTCGGTGGCTGGCGCACAGCTCGGAACCCAATTGCTCTGGACAGCGCTGCTGACTTGGCCGTTGATGGCCGCGGTGCAGATGATGTGCGCCCGCATCGGCATGGTTACCGGACAAGGTCTTGCCGGAAACTTCAAACGCCGTTTTCCAAAATGGCTGCTCATCACGTTCGTCATCGCCCTTCTGGCTGCGAACACCATCAACATTGCCGCGGATCTCGCGGGCATGGCAGATGCGGCTGCAATGCTTTCCGGCATCGATTCCCGCTGGTTTGTTGTGGCCTTCGCGATCCTCATCTCCTGGGCAACAGTACGGCTCCAGTACAGGCAGATTGCGAACGTGCTCAAGTGGCTGGTGCTGGTGCTCTTCGCTTATCCGATTACAGCTTTCGTGGTTGGGGCCAACTGGAGCGAAGTTTTGCACGATTCCCTCATTCCAACGGTTCCGCATGGCAGAGAGGGCTGGTCAACACTGGTCGCAATCCTCGGCACCACTATCAGCCCCTACCTTTTTTTCTGGCAGTCCAGTGAAGAAGTTGAGGAGGAAAAGGCGGAAGGCCAAAACACGATTGCGCAACGCAGGGGGGCCACGCCGGAGGAGCTTCAACTTAGAAATATTGACGTCGGTGTCGGCGCATTCTTTTCCAACATGGTCATGTTTTTCATTATTCTCACCACCGCCATCACCCTCAACAAGCACGGCATTGTGAACATTGAAACATCCCGTCAGGCTGCGGAAGCACTGCGGCCATTCGCTGGAAACTTTGCCGCAACCCTGTTCACAGTAGGCATTGTCGGCGTCGGGTTCCTGGCCATTCCCACCCTGGCTGGTTCCACCGCTTACGGATTCGCTGACACATTGCGATGGCGGCAGGGCCTGAACAAGGGGCTAAGGCAGGCTCGCTTGTTTTATGGCGTGATTCTGGTTTCTACCGGCGTCGGCGTTGCGCTGAACTTCACCGGGATCAACCCTGTGAAGGCTCTCTATTGGACAGCGGTCATCAACGGCCTGCTCGCGCCATTCCTGCTGGTAGGCATCCTGATTGTCGCGCGGGACAAGAAGCTCATGCAGGGTCAACCGAGTTCTCGTTTCGCCTGGATTGTTGTGGCATTCACCACCGTCGCCATGTTTGCGGCTGGGGTGGCGATGTTTGTGTTGTAGGTTTTCGCCTTGTAGCAATGAAATTCAATTGAAGCCAGCCACCAATCCACCCACATCCAGCAATCACGATTGGGGCTCTTCCGGGCGTGGATTATGCCAACCGCCGTACTCTGCAATCAGCGCGTCGGCGGCCTTTGGTCCCCAGGTGCCGCGTTTGTAGGCACGAGCGCGATGATGGGTTTTCAGAACTCGATCAACCACCTCCCACGCCGCTTCTACAGCGTCCTCACGGGTAAACAGCGCTCCATCCCCTTTCATCGCGTCACCCAGAAGCCGTTCATAGGGAGTCTCTTCTCCTGCCTGCTCTTCTGAGAGGTACAACTCCCTCATCTCCCCTACGAACTCCTGTCCGGCGAGCTTTACGCGCGCCGCCAGGGCGATGGCCGACGTCGGTGAGAGTCGCAGCCGCAGGTAATTCGATCGACTGGCCGGTTGCACTGCGTCCGCGAACAGCTTTTGAGGTGGAGGTTTCAACTCGACCACAATTTCCGTTGCTGTGGTTGGCAGGCATTTGCCTGAGCGCAAAAACCACGGCACCCCATTCCACCTCCACGAATCTAGAAAGAGCCGCAGCGCACAGAAGGTCTCAACGTCGGAGTTCTTCGCCACATCCTTCTCTTTCCGGTAGCCTGCGTATTGGCCGCGCACCATATCGTCAGATTTCAACGCACGCATGGCTCTAAAGACCTTGGCCTTTTCCCTGTGTACGGCCCCAAAATCTCGGCCTGCGGGTGGCTCCATCGCGAGTAATGCCACCACTTGGAAAAGATGGTTCTCGATCACATCGCGCAGACAGCCTGCTGTCTCATAGAACGCGCCGCGCGTCCCCACGCCAAAGCTCTCGCTGAGTGTGATCTGTACGCTGGCCACGTAATTGCGGTTCCAGATCGGCTCCAGAAACGAGTTCGCGAACCGGAGGTAGAGGATGTTCATGATCGCTTCCTTGCCCAGGAAGTGGTCGATCCTGAAGATTGAGTCCTCCGGAAAAAACGACCGCGCAACCTGGTTGAGCTTCCGCGCTGAAGCCAGGTCCCGCCCAAACGGCTTTTCTACAATCACCCTTGCATTCTCAGCCAGGCCCGAGACGCCCAGTCGTTCAATCACCGTGGAGAAAAGCGAAGGTGGAATGGCCAGGTAGTGAGCCGGCCGTTTCGCTTTGCCGAGTGCTTGTTGAAGCGCGGCGAACGTAGCGCTGTCTGTATAGTCCCCACTCACATAATGGAGCAAACCCAAGAGCTGCTTAAGCGCCTGTCTGTCATCGATCCCGCCGGCTCGCTCAATGCTGTCTGTGGCGCGCCTGCGCAGGCGCCCCAGGCTCCATTTTGGAAATGCGACCCCGATCACCGGAACCTTCAGGGCGCCCCGCTTGACCATCGCGTAGAGTGCCGGAAAGATCATCTTGTGAGCGAGGTCGCCGGTCGCGCCAAAAACCACCAGCGCGTCAGATTGAGCCTGGGCCATTATTTACCTCCGTCGTTGCGCATCGAATTCAGCAAAAAAGATCAACAATTGAAGATCGCATCAGCCACAATGTTCGATCCTATTCTCATTTTCTGGCGGCTTCAGCTGCTGTTGTCAAATCACGGTTCTCAACCTGCGACGGCGGCTCTCCGTCCTCGTCAATATACCTCACATCCAAAACCTGATCCTCTGTGCTAAAGTTCCTCCCCGCAAGGAGGAAAGCACATGCTCAAATTGGTTAGATTGATTTTGCTGGGGGCAGTGATACTCTTTCCCGCATTTTCCGCCGCCGGGAAGCGCTTTGACGGGAATTGGCAAACCAAGCTTACCTGCCCGCCGAGAGGCAGCACGGAAGGCTACACCTGGGAATTTCCCTCTGTTATCCAAAACAGCAATTTTCATGGGGAGCGCGGAATCGCGGGCGAAAAGGGTTACTACCTGCTCGAGGGCAAGATCAGCGAGGACGGAACCGCGACCCTGTTTGCCAGCGGAATCGTTACTTCCCGCAAGTACGCGCGCGGAATCTTCGCCCACGGCAGCGCCGATTACAGCTACGACGTCAAAGCCCAGTTCAATGAGACGGCCGGCACGGGTACCAGGAGCGAAGGCCTGGGCATCGTCGGTCGAACCTGCACATTCGAGTTTGTCAAAAAGGCGGCAAACCAGTCCATCGAACAATAGTTCCCGCTCGGCAGTTGGCCTGCGGCCAGCCGTCACCAAGACTCTGGACAATCGATCATGAGATTAAGTTGAAGTGTCGGCGCCCGGCGCCGTAGCCTTTTAGCGGCGTGAATCTGCGGGCTCAGAAGTTGAAGAATTCCTGCCGCAGTGCGGCCTCATAGTCGGTCTTGGCCGCCTTGGCTTTGCTTCGCAACTCTTCTTCCTGCATGGCGGCTTTCTCCCACTGGTCCACCTCAGCCACATCGTGGTTTACTGAGGCCAGCACTTCCTCGTGCCGGATGGCGGCCACCCATTCGTCCACCGCCGCCTTGTATTCTTTCTGCATCCGATCAAGCTCAGAACGATCGATCGCCATATCCTGCGTCCACCTCCAACCAAACCACGTTAGGTGGGCCATGTGAATGCATGATCAATGATGAGCCATGCCGCGCGAGATCTTGACCTGCAACGAGATCCCGTCGCCCCAGGCCAACCGATCATCCAGTTCCAAAAGAGGTGGCTGGTTGTCAACTTCTACAACTGCAGGCGGGCAGTTCATTTGCAGCGGGTGCAGCTTCCGCCGCGAGCATCGTTTTCTGTTCTGCTACTGCTGGGCAGTTGCAGTGCCGACTCCCTGAAAGTCCTTGAAATCCTGGGTGACCAACTGCAGGCGAACGGCGTAGTTGGTCACAAAAGAGTCGCCGTTGGGGACAATCTCAGCGATGGTGATGGTACGTACAGGGACGTAAAGGTTGCTGCTGCCGATGGGCATTGGGGCGTAGTCGACCCGGATGTCCTCGTAGTGGACAAAGTCAGAAGGCTTGAATTCGGCCTCGACAATGGTGCGGAGGACAACGCCCGAATCAGGATCGAGAAATAGCTCGCCGTGGTAGCCGGACTTGGCGTTGAACGGCTTCCAGTCGGAAACGTTTGAAAGGTTGCCTTTGCCGCCGCCCGGGGTCGAGAGCGGGTTGGCGTTAAGGTTGCCGCCAGGAGCAGGGGTGCCGCCGCCGCCACCACCATTACCGTGGCCACCATAGAGGACATTGCCGACACTTGACGTATCAGGGAAGCAGCAATAGTTGATGGCGTAGTGGGATTTTTTCTTATCGATGGCGAAGACGAAGACGGCCGTTTGGTGACCGTTGATGGTCTCCCAGCGCAAGAATTTGGGATTGCCGGAGGAGACGGCTTCACTGGTCAGCAGATTGAGCGGAAGGAACGGGAGCATGGAATTGACCAGGCCGTTGCGTCCCCATTGAACGGTGTCTTTGCCGCCCAGTTTTTCAATCCCGTTGTCGACCTCGACCGGATCAGTGTGGGTGTTCATGAGGCGGACATAGCGGCGGATCTGGTGCCAGATAGGGTCGGAATCATTTTGGACCTTGACGTTGACGCCGCCAAAGGACTGGATGGTCTCCACTCCATCCTGGAAGCGGGCGACGAGGCGCGTCGCGGTGAATCGAGGGAGCTGCGGGTAAGTTTTGGCCGCATAATCCTGGGCCTTGGCGAGCATGGCCTGCTGGGCGGCGCCGTCGGGGGCAGCGGCTTTAGGCAGGTCGGTGTCGGGCGGGGCGAGCATGGCGCTGCGTGCCTCGAGCACATACATCTGTTCGGTCGAGAGCGGCCCATTGATGAGGTCAACCAGGGTGTTCATACCGGCGGGGGTCAGCTCTTCAGTGAGCTCGATTTGTTTCAGCTCGTTGGCTACCTGTTCGTCGCTCTTCTGAGAGTTGTGCAGACCAGTGAGCACATCCTGCAATTCAGCCACAGTCATTTTTTTTGTCTGGGCCGACAGCAGGGTCGAGGCCACTGCAACGAGTAAAAGGATCCAATTTAAACGCTTCATGTTGTCATCCTGGCTCAAAATGCGAGCGCAGCGATTATAGCGAGTGGCTGTTGAATGTGCGGCGTTATTTTTTTAGATTGATTCAGCCTAACCGCGGCGTCCAACGGAGCCCCCTTTCAAGTTGACTGGTTTAGTCTCTCGACTTTGAGTTTTTGTTTATTACAGCACCCACCCTCTCCGATCGAAAGTTGAAGAAAGCTCTCGGCCACTCTGATGAGGCGGGAAACTTCGAAGGTGGCCGATCTCTCCCGGACGGCCTTATCGCGATTTGCGAGAACTTGTTAATCGCCTTGAGGCTCGGGCTGAAGGCAAGCTCAACGCTTGCCGCGCGGGTCGTACTGAAAGCACTGGTCAAGCGGCACACCCAGCGCAGCGGCCACTTTGAACGCGGTCTCAAGCGAAGGCGAATACTTGTCTTGTTCGATCGCGATGACCGTCTGCCGGGTTACGCCGACCTGATCGGCGAGATCCTGCTGCGTCATCTCCCGCAAGGCGCGAAGTTCTCGAATCTGATTGCGTATTGCGGGCATCAGAGTGATCTCCGGTAAGCCACGATCTGGGTTGCGGTCTTCGTGATATCCGCGAGCACCAGCATGCCAAAAAACACGCTCAGAAAATGAAGTCCCACCATCCGGCTGTCGAATTGAAAGTGGGCCACGGCTGCGTGAAACCATAACATTCCCAGCCCGATCACCATCAAGGATGCGAGCGTCAGATAACCGGCGCGATAGCCGCGCAGTTCGATCAGCCGATCCCGCTCGTCTGTGACGCGGTTGCGGGTGAAGGCGGCAATCGCCAACTGGAGGACGATCTCCAACACGATAATGGTGGCAATCATTCCTGCCACTTTGTTCACTGAGTTTTGCTGGTGCAGGAAGAAGTATGGGCCGTAAACAACCAGCTCGGCGGCCAGAGATGCGTAAAGTGTCTTCTCCCGGTAGGAAAGGCTAGTTCCCATGGCAAATCACCACCCTGTCAAAAATGTTTAACATTGCAAGGATGCACCAATTCGCCAATGATGTCAAAGATTTTTTACAACATCTTGCCAATCCATGAAACGTCTGGTGGTCTAATCACCGCCAGATCTGCATCCACCATGTAGAAAGGCCGCCCATCTCGGGCGGCCTCGGCTATGTCTGCGTTTCCTGATTTTGGTCGATCATTGTTTGAAGACGATTTCTGCAAATGTGCCCGCCAATTCGGCGGTGCCAATCCCTTGACCAACAGTGACGAACAACGCGTTTGTTGGTCCATTGGCCGTGGCACCGCCGCCGAAGGCTATTCCCCAGAGGTTATTGAGAACAATGCTTTCTCCGTGCTCGTCTCTGATCGTGCCCACAAACTCCCCCGTAACCGGATCGAAACCATTGATGGTGCCTTGCACGGAGTTGTTTGAAATCAACAGAGTATTGCTCAGCGGGCCAAAATTTGGCGGCGCGAGGGCAATACCCCAGGCCTGGTTGAGGCGGTTTCCTCGAATCAGCGTCTTCACAAAGGTGCCGTCTTCCTTGAAGATATCCACGTAACCTCCTTCACCGATGTTCGGTACGGCATACGTGACGTAAACCAGGCCGTTGATGTCCTGAACGCCGAAGACTGAGTAGGTTGACGGGACGGCCGGGTCACCGAAGGATTTGACCCATGTGAAGGTACCGTCGAACATGTCTATGTGATTGTTCGCGTTATCCGCCGCGTAGAGAAAATTCCCGGTTGGATGGCTGGTGATGGCCAAGCCCGTATAGCTTGCCTTGCTCGCTGAGTTGTCAACCACTATCAAAGATTGGTTGGCGTTCACCCCCGACGCCCACGCGCTGATGGTGCCATCGAGTGTCGCGAAAATGAAACTTGCTTTCTTGCCCTGGGTTTGGAAATCGGTCGATGATCCGTTAGCAACAATTCCCGTCGGCGTGCCCGGACCGTTCACCCCTGTCGGGGAAGACGGTCCGTTCCCTGCGGTGGGAATCAAAACTCTGAGCGACGCTTGTGCTCCGGTTGCCTGATAGATGGTCGACCAGCCAGTGTCGTTGTCACTGATCCACCAGGGGCTCGTGGCGCTCCGAGCTAATCCCCATGGATTGGCCAGCAGTGGATCAATCGTTGGGACTTGGATCACTTGATTCGAAACCAGGTTTGTGAGTTGATATTGTGCGTCGGCCGGAGCCGAAAGCGTGAGAGGAAGCATGCCCAGGCAAGCGGCGATTACGGTCCTGTAAACCTGCATATGAATATCTCCTTGGGGAAATCGGCAGCGCAGGGAAGGTCGAATTGTCGCGGGAGTAGGGTGGTGCGCAGCCTTCTCTGACCTGCCGAGCCTGATCGTAGGCCGAGGCGCGACCTGAAATTGTCACTCGCTTGTCACCGGTTTGTAAATGTTTCTCGTCGCACCGAGCATAGGTGCGAAACCTCACTTTTGGGCTCAAAGGACATGACAATCTGTGACTCGCCAATCCGAGCATGAAGTAGCGGTTCGGCTTTCGCCTGCTTCGCGTCGTTCGCCGCCCCGACTCAGTAACTATTCAGGGACTGTCTTACATTCCCTTCGCTTCCACCGAAGTATCATTTGAGGAGCGACCGAAGGCCAACGGTCAATCACCCGTGATTGCTCCAGATGAACCGACGCACTGTGCGATGACCGAACTGAGCCACCTTATGGGCGTCGAGGAACGACAAAATGAGCGCATATAAAAATGACGATCTCATCAGCGGAGTCAATGTCTCCGAGGCTAGCGCCGCAATACCGAGGTCGGTGGGATTTGATGGAGCGGTCCAATGGTTTCTGGTATTGATCCTGATGGTAGTCCCTGTCGCCGCCACATCGATTGCGTACAACGATATAAAGGGCTCCTATCTACGCGATATTTTGCGCCGGGAAGGATTTGAGGCAAGAGGCGAAGTTGTTGAAAGCTCAGCAAGTCGTGAAGGTGCGCATGTAAGCTATAGATTTTCTGCCGACGGCGCGTTTTACACCGGTAACGCCATCATGGCAACAGCTCATTACAGGTTTCCAGCGCCGGGGACGCAGATTTCTATCCGATATCTACCTAAAGATCCACGCGTCAATCAGCCGGGTAATTGGGGATGGGATGCGGGGCACATATTTTATTATCTTTTCGGGCTGGCAATCCTGGCAGCAGCAGGAACTTTGATTGTTCAGGCATTCAGAGCAAGAAAACTGGCGCGCCTGGGGTTTGTTGTTAAAGGGCGAGTGACGGGCTGTGCTCCTGATCGAAATCGCTTCACTGTCTATTACAAATTTTCGACAGAAGATAACGTCGAAATAGAGGGCAGTACCGGGATGCCAGAAGAATGCGAGGTTGGAATGCCCATTCCAATTATGTATCTGAGAACAAACCCTGAAAGGAATGATTATTACCCTTCGTGAGGAGATCGCATTTCAGAACAAGACGCATGGTGAGCGCGATCGGAGCCAGTGTGAAAATAGCCAACAGGGGCATGCTCGGCCGGGAAGCGTCAGCGCAGTACTCGGCCATGGCCCAATTGCGCTGGAGCATGTTCATCAATGGCCTCCACACCATTCACGGCCTGCTTGATCTGGGCGCCACTGGGATCGCGTGGCTTCTTTATTCCGCCTTTGGATTGGGGTTGGGAGTTGGCCTTTGTGTTGCCGCTTACTCGTTAGCATCGCAATCCTCATGGCAATATCTACCAATTCTGTTTTGGGCCATCAGCTTTCTTTGGCTGACATTTCCGTTCGGCGTCGCCGCCTTTCAAGAGCAATCGGACCTGGGGATCTTGCTACGCTTTCCTGTTCGTTTCGGATCGTACGTTCTGTTGTATTTGATCTCCGGCCTGACGGAGCCTTCCACGTTTCTGGGTGTGCTCTGCTGTCTGGGGGTTTGGCTGGGAATCGTATTCGCACGACCCGGCTTGTTTTTGTGGTCGGCGCTTGGCTTGTCAGTCTTCGCGGTGTTCAACATTCTGTTAGTGCGCGCTGTCTTTGCCTGGATTGACCGCTGGCTGGCGCAGCGAAAGACACGGGAGATCCTGGGCGCATTCTTCATGGTGCTTATGGTGGGCCTGCTGGTAGTCAATTCAGTGGTGAATCAGAAACGCTTTGAAGGCTCAAAGGGCAACGCGGAAGACCCTGCGCCTTTACGCGAGACGCTGGCCAGATATGCCCCGTTGCTGAAGACCGCGAATCAGGTGCAGCAGTGGCTACCTCCTGGGCTCGGTGCCCGGGCGTTGCAGAAGACCGTCGAGCAAAAGCCTTTGCCGGGCTTTGCGTCCCTTGGTCTGCTCGGCATCTGGGTGGTTCTTGCCGGAGGCGCGTTTGCAGGCCGTCTCAAAGCCCAATATCGGGGACAAAACTTGAGTTGGGCGCCGAGCCAGAACAACGCAACCCGACGCGGAAGCTCGTGGACTTTGGCCGGCTCCCGTCCGTTCTCCGCAATTGTGGAGAAGGAGTTGCGGAGTCTGATGCGCACGGTGCCGTTACTGTGGGCCATGAGCGTACCTCTGCTATTTGTGCTTGCCATTGCAGGCCTGTTTTCTCACCGGCCCCCAAGCGAATTGAATTCGTTCCCTTATGCGTTTCTTTTGTGCGTGGTTTACGGAACCCTTGGATTTACAGGATTGTTTTACAACGGCTTGGGTGCTGAAGGTGCTGGAATTCAGTTGTTGTTCCTTTCTCCTACGCCGATCAGAACAGTTTTTCTGGCCAAGAATCTGCTCCATTCCATATTGTTCGTCCTCGTAGCAATCTTTGCCGGCATCCTGGGCTGTCTTCGGATGGGAGCTCCGCCGTTAATAGTTTTGGCGGATATCTACGCGTGGCTCGTCTTTGCGCTGCCCTGCAACCTGGCCACGGGAATCATCTTTTCAATCACAATGCCCTATCGCATCAATCCAGGCCGAATCACTCGGCCGCCGGGAGCCCAGGCGAATTCGTTGCCGGCGGCGCTCATTCAGTTGGGAATGCTCGGCGTCGGAGCGGCCGTATTTTGGCTCTCGTGGTCTTTGAAGCGCCACTGGCTGCCGGTGCCAATTTTCTTGACGCTGGCCCTGTGTGCATTCTTCGTTTGGATGCGCGTATTGCATTACTCAGATGACAACGCGAACCAACACAGGGATTCGCTGATCGCAACCCTGATGAAGCAGGAGTAGAGCACCCGGTCCTGCTGATCCGTGCCGCTTTGCATTAGGACCATTGCAGAGTGTGTACCGAATCTGCAGGCGCCTCGATAACAAGTGCGCTTGAACCGAGCACAAGCTGAACCCGCTTCTCTTGACCGCGATTGCAGAGCACTACCACGTAGCTGCCATCGGGATTGCGGAACCCCACATGGGAAACAGGGCTCTTTGGAGTTTGAGCGGAACTCTCTCCAATCCCATTCGTGCCAAAGACCTTCGCTCCGCGGCGCACATGCTTTGAGTAGTGAGCAAGCGCCCAAAAGCGCCCGCTGCGGCTTATTTCGCGCGTCATGCTGTTGATGGTGATCACTCCGCGGCCCGTGGTAGGCGCACCCGGCACGATATCCCCCTCTTCATGGTGGCCAATATAGGGAGTTCCGTTCTCGTCGAGCGCCAGGTTCCACATCGTGATTGATCGCGACCAGTTTCTGATCACGCTGTTGGCCCACTCCGCCCAGCGCGCCCAAGCGGTCATTGGGTCGGAAAAGGGAGTTCCAGCCTGGTGAGGCTCGCGCTGCGGTCCGCCCTCAGTAAAATAGGCGCTCTTGTGCGGAAATGCCTCATGCACCCGCGCGATGGCCGACGGCTCGCCCGCATACCCGTGCCACGCAATGCCGTCGATGAACTCGCTGGCGCGCGCATCGCTCAGTTCGGCGATGGCCCGTCCCCACAGGTTGAAATTGTGATCCAGAACCCAGATCTTCGTTGAACTGCCCGTACTGCGGAGCAGTGGTCCCAGGTATTTGCCGACGAACAGGATCTCATCTTCCTGCGCCCACAGGCAGGCCGCATACCGGCCATCCACCGTTGTATCAACCTCGTTCTGCACGGTGATCGCGTTGATCTCAACGCCTTCGGCCTGGTACGCGCCGAGGAACTTCTGCAAGTATCGCGAGTACGGTTCGAGGGTGCTCTTGCGTATCGTGCCACCCAGCATGGAACGGTTGAACTTCATCCATGCCGGCGGACTCCATGGCGACGAAAACAGAAATAAATCCGGATTGAGCTTGCGTGCGTCCCTGAGCATGGGGAGAATGTAGGCTTTGTCGTGATCGATTGAAAACTTCTTCAGCTCCGGATCGTCTTCTTCGCTGTCGTCGAAGCTGTACAGCGACTTCGAGTAGTCGCTCGCCCCTATGCAGGTCCGGCAAACGTTCATCGCCATCTCGTCGGGAGCGAAGAGTTCATGCATCAAGGCTGCCCGTTCGTCGCTGGGAAGCTGGTTCAACATGTAGCAGGCCGCATCGGTGAACGCCGCGCCAAATCCCAGCATCTCCTGTTGATTTGCTGCCGGATCCAGAATGATCGCATCGGACGCAATCTCGGTTGCATGCTTCCACGCCAATGGCCCAGCCGGTGCGTGTCGCCTGTCCCGGAAGGTACTCCAAACCTGCACGGGCCCAGTGGCTTCCGTCCCTTCGGCCCACGCTGGACGCCGATTCGATGCTGCTAGTCCAGCCATCGTGATCGATGCTGCCTTCAAGAATTCCCTGCGCGATCCGTTCACCATTGACGAGTTCTCCTTTTCAAGCCCGACTGCATGCGGCCCGACGTTCAACCAAACTCTATAACTGCCGGCAACAGCGGTCAAACGGGGAGCCGTGCCCAGTCAAGCGCACATTGCAACCTCGCAGGGGTTCATTTTATGGGTCATTGATTGAGTTCTCAAACGTCGAGTTTCTGCAAGCATGAGATTCCTTTGCGGACCTTATAGATCAGCAGATGTGAGATGGAACCACCTTCACCACACCGGCTGCGCCAAAATTAATATTCCATCGGGTTGACTTACCTCTAATCCATTCGATACTAACTACGAGTCGATTCGACGCCGGCGCCCCGCTTTCTCAGCCAAGAGGAGAATTCTCGCGATGTTTACCCCCAAAGGAAAGTTCACCTGGTACGAACTTATGACCAGCGACACCAATGCCGCCGGCAAGTTCTACTCCGACGTTGTGGGATGGACAACGCAGGAGATGACCGGCGCCGACGGCCCGCCGTACACCACTTTTAACCTCGGTAGCGTTGGCATGGCCGGCATGTTGAAGATGCCTGGACACACAGCGTGGGTAGGCTACATCTCGGTCGCCGATGTCGATGCTCACGTCGAAAAGATTGTCGACGCCGGCGGCAAACTTTGGAGACCAGCGACGGATATTCCCGGCATGCTGCGTTTCGCGGTCATGTCTGACCCGCAGGGAGCCGCGATTGTAGTCTTCACGCCCGACCCAGCCATGCCTTCGCCTGAACGCCCCGCGCCGCCGGCTCCCGGCACCATCGGCTGGCACGAACTCTACACAACCGACCTTGATGGCGGATTCGACTTCTACAGCAAGCTCTTCGGTTGGACCAAGGTCAGCGAAATGGACATGGGGCCCATGGGCATCTACCGCATCTTCGATGCCGGTGACCACAAAGAAATGGGCGACGGCGGAATGATGATCAAAGCGCCTCAAACCCCCGTCTCATGCTGGAACTTCTATTTCAACGTCGACTCCATCAATGCAGCCCTTCAGCGCGTTGAGACCAGTGGCGGGAAGCTCTTGAACGGTCCGGTTCAGGTGCCGGGTGGTGGCTGGATCATCAACGGCCAGGATCCGCAGGGAGCCATATTTTCGCTCGTAAGCAACAAGGAATAGACCCCGATTCGTGCGCACTTGAGGCGGCCTCCTCCTAGCGTCTGCGGGCGGCTTGTGCGCCTCTGGCGGCCAGCAGCTTCCGTTTCAAGCGCGTATTCATGCCCTTGCGGTCCGGTGGCGCAATCTCAGCAGCGCTCTGACTTACTCTTTGGTTTAAGTGCCTCGAGATGCATCACCTCGAATGGAAGAAACCTCCAGAAACTCACCTTCCGATTTCCGTTGACATCCACTCCTGCACCCCTCCCCGGATCCCTTCATGTGCGTGCAAATCCTCTACATCAGTTCCTTCCTCGTTCTGCTCGCCATCGGCATTGCCCTCCGCAAAAACCCCGCCGCCCACAGGCAAATGATGATTCTCTCCAGTGTTGCCCTTGCTAGCCCCGGGTTCGCCCGATTCCTTGCCTTTGTCTACCCAACCAATCCAAATACGCCTTTCCTCTTCCTGATCAACGTCTACTACGGCAACATTCTCCTCGTTGCCTTGATGCTGGGCTGGGATCTCTATCGCGGTCGGCTCGTCCGCTCTCACGTCATCGCGTCGATCTCACTGCTTGCTTGTACATCAACTCTGTCCTCTTCTTCTGGAAACCGTGGAGCGATCTCACCCTCCAATGGATAACCGCCTGGGCAAGGTCGTAAATACCTGCATCACGTTTAGGATGCTCGCATCACGAAGGCGGCATATCAGGCTTCTTCGCCGGCTAGGTCTTTAAGAGCGAGATCTGGGCGCACCCAGCCGTCCTTAATCGGTCAGACCTCGGCCACCTTCGAGATTCACAGGCCATTCTCTTTGTTTAACTCTTTTTCAACTTGCCGTCATGGGGATTTCACCCTCGGGGCAGCCTAATTGGTTCGCACGTCCATTTCTCGCGAGGGACCAAACAATGAGAGTATTTGCGCGCTGCCTTCCCCTACTCCTGATCTGTCTATCCATCTCTGCGACTTTGCAGGCACAAGACACCTATTCCTCACACAAGGTCAAGCACGTCTTGCTTATCAGCGTCGACGGCATGCACGCTCTCGACCTTACGAACTATGTCAGCAGCCACCCGCAATCGACGCTCTCGCAACTGAGTTCGCATGGCGTTACTTTCGACAACGCTGCCACCTCGCAGCCGTCCGACTCCTTTCCCGGACTCTCCGCTT
>CAZTLV010000031.1:0-48136 GCA_964614635.1 uncultured Occallatibacter sp. | reverse complement strand
CGAATGCCACTCACACCAAACGGTAAAGTCGATCGACTCCATCTGCCTGCACCAGCCGGAGATGACCCCGCGGACCATGCAGGACGCGAACCAAGAACCTATATGGAAGTCCTCCTCGCCGGGATTTGGAAGGACATTCTCAAGATCAATCGCGTGACAACCGCCGATGACTTCTTTGAACTCGGAGGCCACTCACTGCTCGCGGCCGCCATGATGAACAAGCTGAGCGAATCGCTCGGATATCGTGTCCGGCTCGTCACCCTGTTTGAAGCTCCAACGCTCGGTGCATTGGCTGAAGCTGCAGAGAGTCAGAGCTTTGATCAGGAGCAGCTCACCGCGATTGTTCCCATTCACCCGACAGGGACCAAGCCAGCCCTGTTCTGCATATCCCGCCCCAACGTGAACTCGCTCGGATTCATCTTCCTCTCCCGGGCGCTTACCGAAAATCAGCCTGTTTACGGAATGCAATCCAACATGGACAATGATGGAGTTTTGGCACCCTTCACTCAGCTTGAATACGAAGAAAAGGCCGCTGAATACGTCGCCGCCATTCGCGAAATCCAACCGGCAGGCCCATACTTCCTGACCGGCTTTTGTGAAGGCGCGCACATTGCTTTTGAAATGGCTCGCCAACTTGAGGCGAAGAACCTTGAGGTTGGCAAAGTATTCATCATGGACGCGTGGCCGGTCGAAAACACAGTCGACCGCCGTCGATTTGTGATCTATAGGTATTTCAAGGTCTTCCGCCGCTACTGGAAGGCGATCAAGCGACGCCTCGTCTCGCAGGAGGTACGCGAACGGGAAGATATGCTTCTTTCCACCAAGAAGCAGTTTATCGACAGTTCCCTATTGACGGATCCGGACGCGAGGAAGCTGCTCATTCAAAAAATTGAAGGCCGCTACTGGCCCG
The DNA here is from genome assembly GCA_964614635.1 of uncultured Occallatibacter sp. Lineage (GTDB taxonomy): Bacteria > Acidobacteriota > Terriglobia > Terriglobales > Acidobacteriaceae > Telmatobacter. Next base: position 47,226 of record CAZTLV010000031.1, on the reverse strand, counting down.
GCAAGGACTTCACGCCGACCATTTACGACGGCGACCTCGTTGTCTTCCGCGTGGCCAAGCAGCTCTTCTATCGTGTCAAAGACCATTCTCTTGGTTGGGGAAAGCGTGTACGCGGGGCGCTTGAAATTGTGAATGTCCCGGGAACCCACGGGCTAATCCTGCGCGAACCTGGAGTGAGCGTCGTTGCGCGTGAACTCGAAGCCAGGATCGACGAATACCTCGCCCGCAACCCTGCTGAAATTGAAATCGCGGCGCATCAGCAATAAGCTGAACCTCGCCGAGAAAGCAGTTCTCCAATCGTCGTTCGTCTTCGCCGATACCCAACGGCTCCCGGTTACGCAATATCCTTTGAGTACACCAGGTCTCCAAGCGCCACAACCACCTTGCGCTGTCCGACATATGGGTCGCGTGCATGTGCCACCAGCATGTTGTCAAGGGACACCAGATCGCCCACCTGCCATTGGAACCGCACCGCGTTCCGCTCATACACCTCGCCGACATGATCCATTACAGCGTCAGGAATGGGCGACATATCGCCGAAGTACACGTGCCGCGGCAAATCCTCTTCTTTGAAGATCGAAAGCAGTGAGTTCCGCGTCTCTTCATCCACGCAGTGGATATGGTGCAACTGCACCTGATTGAAGAACGTTTTTTCCCCGGTCTTTGGATGGCGAATGACGGCCCGGCACTTCTGCCGAATTCTCAGGAAATCCTGTCCATGCCATTCGCAGGTCATGCCCGAAGCGGCGCAGGCTTTCTCAACCACGGCCTTATCGTCCGTCGAGAAGAACCGCTGCCAGCTCACATCCAGTCCCTCTGAAAAGTTCCGTACGTATGTCAGTCCCTTCTCTTCAAACATCGCGCGCACTTCTGGATCGAGGTCGTTGTAAACCTTTCGGCAGTCCACAATCGGCGTCGCCCCGCCTTGCTCCGCCACCGTGACTGTCATGAAGTTGATCTTGCTCGGCCACGAGCTCATGTGCGAACTTTCATTGTGGTACAGGATCGACTTGTCGTTGGGGTAAGGAGTCGACGTGTAAACCTTGCCGGCCACGCCTTCGCGCGGTAGATCGCCGTAATCGGCGAACAGCTCTTTGCAGATCGCGCCCGCGATCCGTTCGTGATCCTCAGGACCCTTGAGCCCAAATCCCCTAAATAGGATTCCTCCGTGCAGGCACTGCTTCTCCGCAATGTACTCGCGCTTGCTGCGAGCCCAATCCGCAAGATCGACCTGCTCCGCAGCCGGCTCGATGATCAGCGGAAGCGGCTGGTCGGGTTGGAGTTGACTCTCCTTCACGGGATTGAAATTCGTAAGATCGACCGCCTTCCGGCGGATGTCTCCTAGACTCTTGCGCAGCGCGGGTGAAGTAGACATGGTAGAACTCCTCAATTGGTTATCCCCGGGTTGGGGTCAAAACGGTTGACAATCCGAATCGCACGTCTTCTCAATTACAGTAAATCGCCTGTCAATACAATGTCACTTGCTGTTTGTATGAGCCTTGTATGCCCGTCGAGCGGCGCGCTGAATTGGTCCACTCGCAACGGCGACCGCGCCACTCTCCCGCGCTGACTCCAACGCTGCAGCAAAGGAATCCAGAACCGGCGCCTCAAACATCGTGCGCAGCGGTATTTCCAGTTGAAACGTCTCGCGAATTCTGGAAATCACCTGTGTAGCCAGCAGCGAATGGCCGCCCAGGTCGAAGAAGTTCTCGTCCGTTGAAATCTTCTCCACCTTCAGCACTTCGCCCCAGATCTGGGCAACCAGTTCCTCGGTCGCCGTCGATGGTGCCTTGTATTCCTTCGCCGCCCGCTCTTCCGGCGCCGGCAGCGCCTTGCGGTCAACCTTGCCGTTGGGCGTCAATGGCAGCTTGCTCATGGCAACGATCGCCGATGGAACCATGTAGTCCGGAAGCCGATCCTTCAGCGCCTGCTTCAGCCCCTCGACCGTAGCCCCCTGCTGGCGGTCAAGCACCGCATACGCAACTACCTGCTTGTCGTCCGCGTTGTCTGCCTTGCCGCGCGCAATCACCACGCACTGGCGCACTCCAGGCTCTGCCGCAAGCACCGCTTCAATCTCGCCTAACTCCACCCGATAGCCGCGAATCTTCACCTGGTCGTCCGCGCGGCCAAGAAACTCGATCACACCTTCGGGCAGCCAGCGTACCAGGTCGCCGGTGCGATACATCCTCTCGCCCGCATGGAACGGATCCTCTACAAAGCGCTCCGCCGTCTTCTCCGCCTGGCCCACATACCCCGCCGTCACGCCCGCTCCGGCTATGTAAAGCTCCCCCGCTACGCCCACCGGAACCAGTTCCCGGTTCTGATCCAGCACATAAACTCGTGTGTTCGAGATCGGGCGACCGATCGGTACCGTCGCCGTCCCCGTAAGCTTGCAGTCCTTGAGCCGCAGCATCAATGAACCAACCGTCGTCTCCGTCGGCCCGTAGTGATTCACGACTTCGCAGTTCGATAGCTTGGCGATCCGCTCCACCAAGGCAGGCTTCAAGGCCTCCCCGCCGGTAATCAGGTACCGCTTCGGCAGAACGCTCATCCCGCCATCAAGAAGCGCTCCAAGATGCGAAGGAACTATCTTCAGAACATCGATCCCGTACTCCGCCTGATAGGCCCCCATCCGCCGCGAGTCTGTCGCCACATCGTAGGGAAGAACATGCAGGCAACCGCCGGTCAGCAATGCCGGGTAGATCACCGTGTTGCCCAGGTCCGCGGCCAACGTCGACACTGTCGCAAACTGCAGTGGCTCTGACGCAAGGCCAAGCTCGCGCACAATGTGCGTCGCGTAGTTCACCAGGTTCGCGTGGCGGACACCTACGCCCTTCGGCGCACCTGTCGATCCCGACGTATAAATCACATACGCCAGGTCATTTCCGGTTACCTCAACATCCACCGCCGAGTCCGATGCCTGTTCCCAGGGACGCTCATTCGCATCCAGCAACACCATCTGACCCGCAAACTGCGGCAACGAACCCACAAACTCCTGTTCCGTCACCAGAACATCGATCCCCCCAAGCTGCTGCTCGGTCCGCGCCTTAGGCTGATCGGCACTGAGAGGAACATAGGCCCCACCAGCCTTCAGAATCGCAAGTACAGGAACCATCATCGCCGCGCAACGGGAAACGCAAAGACCAACCAGGCTGCCCCGCTTCACGCCGCATCCAACCAGGTGACGCGCCAAACGGTTCGATCGCGACTCCAACTCACCGTAGCTCAACGTCTCCGCACCGCTGCGAACCGCAACCCCTTCAGCGCTACGCAATGCCTGCGATGAAATCAAGCAATGAATCGGGGAAGACGCGACCGAAACAACAGACTTGTTCCAATCTTCAACAAGTCGTTTCTTCCCTGCGGCGGAGACCATCGGCAAACTACTCACCGCCTGCTTTGGCGCTTCCACCGCGCCCGCCAGCAGACTCCGAAATGACTCCGCAATCTCAGTGCAAACCGCGTCAGAAAAAACCCGGCGATCATATTCGAGGTCAAGCCGCAAACCGCTCACTGAAGTCTGCGCATTCAACTTCAGCGCGCAATCATGCCCCGCACTGCGCAGAGCAACCGTTGCAAAACTCACGTCCGCCACAACTACTGGCGCTGCCAGCGCGACATGTTCATACCCCACTTTGAACGGGTCGAGTGGCGAGTAATATTCCTGCCGACTGGCAATCTCTTCGATCTCAGTGTGAACCTGCGAAGCCATTTCCGCGAAGCGGATCTGCCCCTTGAGCGTTATCACAAGCGGGCACATTTTTTCGACTGCGCCAATCAACCCGGCGAGTTCGTCATACTCACGGCCTGGCAAAACCACACCAATTTCAACGCGCTCCAGCCCGCACCACCGCGCCAACACTGCTCCCCACGCGGTCAAAACGAAATCACTCGCCGAAATCTCTTTGTTGATTTTTGTCGCGACGGCGCTCGCATTTCTCGGTACATCGATCGGGATGCTTCCTCGCGCGGGCCCAGCAAGATTCCCTGAGCCTTCACCGGCAACCACGAGAGGCTCTGTTGCCTGCGCAATTCTTTCCCAAAACTTTGCTCCGTCTTTTGCGTCGTCATCCTCGCCGGCCAGTTGGTCGTTCTGCCACTGCGCGAATTGAACGTATCGCAGCGCCTCTTCATTCTCCTCGCTGACTCCTGCGCTGGCCTTCAGCGTCTCTCCAACTGCCAGCTGCAGGCTTGCCGCGTCGGCAATTGCCGCGTGAGCTGTCAGCACCCAAAGCTTCCGCCCGTTCGGCAGCGTGCCGAGCGCCGACCGGAGCTGAGAGGAATCGGGCGGCATCTCCTCAAGCGCCTCACTCTCCATCATCCCGGCGACATCCATGCCACCGGGAGAAAGAACATTCCACAACGGTTCGCTCGCGTCGAGAACCACCTGGAAGGGCAGCTTCATTCCTGTCTGCCTTTGAAACACCGTCCGCAGCGCTTCGTTCTCTGCAACCACTTTCAACAGCGCAGACTTGAGCTGCGCTTGGTCGAAGTCGCCCTCAATCACGACGGCGATCTGAGTGCGTGCCGATGGCGTCGTGCTCAGGATCAGCTTCTGTTGCGGCGATAAAAAGAATCCAGCGCTAGGTGCCATCGTTAATCCTTCACTCCGCTTTCAATTCCGATGGCCTTGATTCCGGCGCTCATCAACTTTTTCTGGCTGGACTGCTTGCGTTCCTGACGCTCAGCTTGCAACCGCTTCTTTTGCTCGGCGCTGACCAGCGTCAGAGCGCTCACTCTTGCTTCCGGATTCGCCAGCGCATCGCGCAGCAGCGTTTCGTACATTTCCGCCATGTTGGCGATGGTCGAGGCCTCGAACAGTTCAGAACTGTAAGTCCAGTTGCAGTCAACCCGCCCTTCAAACTCCGTTGCAAATAAGGCAATGTCGAACTTCGAACGAGTGATCGGCAAGTTGAATCCGCTTACCTCGATCGCGCCCAGCTTTCGCTCCGCTGCCGGGGTATTCTGCATAACAAAAAGCACTTGCACAATCGGGTTGTGACTCAGCGTCCGCTCCGGACGCAGTTCCTCGACAATCTTGTCGAATGGCATTTCCTGGTGCGAATAGCATGCCAGCGTCGTCGCGCGCACACGCTTCAATACCTCGCGAAATGTCGGATCGCCCGACAAATCCAGCTTAACCGGCATCAGGTTGATGAAGAATCCGATCATTCGCTCCGTCTCCACCGTGAAGCGGTTCGCTGAATCGGTGCCCACTACCACCTGCTCCTGCTCGGCGAGTCGCGACAGCAGCGTCTGGTAACCGGCCAGCAGCGCCATGAATAAAGTGACGCCTTCGGTGCGACAAAACGCTTTCAGCGGTTCGCAAACTTCTGTCGGAAGACTGGCCTGTTGCATATCGCCTTCAAATGTCTGCTTCTCCGGCCGCTTCCGATCCGTTGGCAGCGTCAATAGCGGCGGAGCCTGCGCAAGCTGGTCGCGCCAGAATGCAAGCTGTTGATCGAGCGTCGCGCCCTGTAGCCAGTTTCGCTGCCACGCCGCATAATCCGCATATTGCAGAGTCAACTCAGGAAGCTCCGACGGCCGCCCGCTTGAATATGCGTCGTACAGCATGCTCAACTCCTGCGTAAACAGGCCCGCCGACCACGCATCGCTGACAATGTGGTGCATGATCAGAATCAGCACATGCTCATCAACGCCCAGCTTCAACAACATCGCCCGCAACAGCGGCGCTACAGCAAGATTGAAAGGTCTTGAGCGTTCTTCAAATACGATTGACTTGGCCTTCTCCTCACGCTCGTCTGCCGGAATCTCGCGCAGATCAACTTCGGTTACGCGCAGATCAAGGCTCGACTCAATGTGCTGTACTGGGTTGCCCGCTTCGGTCCCGAACCATGTCCGCAGCGGTTCATGTCGCCGAATAATCTCGTTGAGGCTCTTGCTAAGAGCCGGCACATCCAACGCTCCGCGCAGTCGCATGGTGCGCGAGATGTTGTAGATCGAGTTATTCGGCTCCATCTGATCCAGAATCCACAACCGCTGCTGGGCAAACGAAAGCGGCAGTGGCCCATCTCGTTTTACCTGAGCAATCTGTGGTACTGGTGTGGCTCCGCCGGGAAGCCGTGCCGCTTCGATCCGTTCCGCAATCTTGCTCACTGTCGGCGTTTCGAACATTGTCCGCAGCGGAAGGTCTACCTCCAGCACCCGGCGAATTCTGGAAATCACCTGTGTAGCCAGCAGCGAATGGCCGCCCAGGTCGAAGAAGTTCTCGTCCGTTGAAATCTTCTCCACCTTCAGCACTTCGCCCCAGATCTGGGCAACCAGTTCCTCGGTCGCCGTCGATGGTGCCTTGTATTCCTTCGCCGCCCGCTCTTCCGGCGCCGGCAGCGCCTTGCGGTCAACCTTGCCGTTGGGCGTCAATGGCAGCTTGCTCATGGCAACGATCGCCGATGGAACCATGTAGTCCGGAAGCCGATCCTTCAGCGCCTGCTTCAGCCCCTCGACCGTAGCCCCCTGCTGGCGGTCAAGCACCGCATACGCAACTACCTGCTTGTCGTCCGCGTTGTCTGCCTTGCCGCGCGCAATCACCACGCACTGGCGCACTCCAGGCTCTGCCGCAAGCACCGCTTCAATCTCGCCTAACTCCACCCGATAGCCGCGAATCTTCACCTGGTCGTCCGCGCGGCCAAGAAACTCGATCACACCTTCGGGCAGCCAGCGTACCAGGTCGCCGGTGCGATACATCCTCTCGCCCGCATGGAACGGATCCTCTACAAAGCGCTCCGCCGTCTTCTCCGCCTGGCCCACATACCCCGCCGTCACGCCCGCTCCGGCTATGTAAAGCTCCCCCGCTACGCCCACCGGAACCAGTTCCCGGTTCTGATCCAGCACATAAACTCGTGTGTTCGAGATCGGGCGACCGATCGGTACCGTCGCCGTCCCCGTAAGCTTGCAGTCCTTGAGCCGCAGCATCAATGAACCAACCGTCGTCTCCGTCGGCCCGTAGTGATTCACGACTTCGCAGTTCGATAGCTTGGCGATCCGCTCCACCAAGGCAGGCTTCAAGGCCTCCCCGCCGGTAATCAGGTACCGCTTCGGCAGAACGCTCATCCCGCCATCAAGAAGCGCTCCAAGATGCGAAGGAACTATCTTCAGAACATCGATCCCGTACTCCGCCTGATAGGCCCCCATCCGCCGCGAGTCTGTCGCCACATCGTAGGGAAGAACATGCAGGCAACCGCCGGTCAGCAATGCCGGGTAGATCACCGTGTTGCCCAGGTCCGCGGCCAACGTCGACACTGTCGCAAACTGCAGTGGCTCTGACGCAAGGCCAAGCTCGCGCACAATGTGCGTCGCGTAGTTCACCAGGTTCGCGTGGCGGACACCTACGCCCTTCGGCGCACCTGTCGATCCCGACGTATAAATCACATACGCCAGGTCATTTCCGGTTACCTCAACATCCACCGCCGAGTCCGATGCCTGTTCCCAGGGACGCTCATTCGCATCCAGCAACACCATCTGACCCGCAAACTGCGGCAACGAACCCACAAACTCCTGTTCCGTCACCAGAACATCGATCCCCCCAAGCTGCTGCTCGGTCCGCGCCTTAGGCTGATCGGCACTGAGAGGAACATAGGCCCCACCAGCCTTCAGAATCGCAAGTACAGGAACCATCATCGCCGCGCAACGGGAAACGCAAAGACCAACCAGGCTGCCCCGCTTCACGCCGCATCCAACCAGGTGACGCGCCAAACGGTTCGATCGCGACTCCAACTCACCGTAGCTCAACGTCTCCGCACCGCTGCGAACCGCAACCCCTTCAGCGCTACGCAATGCCTGCGATGAAATCAAGCAATGAATCGGGGAAGACGGAAACTCTTTTACCGCGCCCGTCCCCCGGGCGATCAAATCATTTTTGCCATCTGCCGTTACCAGCGAGAATCGTTCCAACTCAAGACGTGGCTCAGCGGTTGCCTGCGTCAAAACCATCGCAAACGAGGCCCCAAGCTGTTCGATCGCCTCGTGAGTGTATCGCGCCGGGTCGTACTCCAAATCCAAACACAATCCATCGTTCGCGTCGGTCACAATCAGGTGAAGCTTCAGTCGCTCCACGCCCGCGCGCACCGCCACCGGTGAAATTGTCACTCGCCCGCTCTGCCCATCCGCTCGCAGGTCGAGGTACTGGAACCCGATCCCTGGGCCAGTCACCGCGCTGCCCGGTGTAAACCAGTCCTGCTGATCCCGTGCTTGTTTCGATGCTGTTGCAACTGCCCGCAAAATCTCGTCGAACCTCGACTTCCCATCAAAGTCGACCGCTACCGGTAGATAACGAGAAAAAAGGCCAATCGCATTCTTGATCTCCTCGTACTCTCTTCCGGCCGAACAAGCCAGCACCACTGTCCGCGTGTCGCCAGTCAACCGGTGCAGCAGCACGTGCCAAACCGCAAGCAAGACATCCAGCTCGCATACGCCGACAGCCGGAGCGGCCACCCGTAACCGATTTGCGTCCTCAGCGAAGATTCGTACCTTTGCGCTCTCATGATCGTCGCTGGCCGCCTCTGTCTCGAGCGGCAACATCAGCGGAGTGTGCACCAGATTCCGCCAGAAAGCTCGTGCCGAGTAGGCGCCTTCTTCAGTCGCACCCAGCATATCGTGTTGCCATTCGGTTACATCCGCGTACTGAATGAGCTCTGCTTCCGTGGTCGTGCCTGAAAGTTCCTGCCTCAATTCCTCCGCCAGCACCACGAACGACGCTGCGTCCGCACAGAGACTTGAAGTGGTCACCAACAGTGCATGTTCCTCGTTCGCGAGACGAAAGAGCGTAGCTGAAAGAACCGGCCCCTCGCTCGCCTTGCAACGTCCGCGCGCAGCCGCGGCAAACTTGTGCTCGAGTGCAGCTCTCCGCTCTCCCTCGGGAAATCCGCTTAGATCTTCAACCTGGATATTTGGCCTGTCGGCGTCGAGAATCACTTGAAGGGGCAGCTTCAACTCACGCTGCTTCGGAAACACCGTTCTCAGAATCTCATGCCGCGCCACAATTCTCCCGGTCGCGCCGCGCAAAGCTTCCGCTTCGAGCGGGCCCTTGCACAAATAGAGACCCGCGGAGACAGGGTAGCTAGCGCCGTCGGCGACCGCTGCAATGTGCTCCTGCTGGGGTGAGAGTCTGAATCCGGAGATCGATTCGATTTCCATAGTACTGAGTGTAATAGCCTTTCAATGCAACGTGATTTTTACCCTTGCATTCTCTGTCACACTTTTGTAGTAGGCGGCCGTGCAACCTTGATTCGAATGCGTTGCCCCTCCAGGTCACACCCAACTCATGCTCGAAGATACGGCTCCTCATTTGGCCACCGTTTCAACGTCAAGTCTGCCGACTAAGCACAATTTTCGACCATTGCGTCTAGAGGTAGCAGCTCTTCAAATCACGTCGGCAAAAAGCCTTTCCATGCGCCGAAATACGTAGAGCCCTGACACAAACAGGAACACACTCACAGCGAACGACAAGCCCATCACCTGCCACGAGCCAGGACTGCCCAGCAGTGCGTATCGGAAGCCAATCACCATCCCCGCCATCGGATTCAGTCCCATCAGCATCATCCACTTCTGCGGGATGTAGCGCATCGGATAGATCACGGGCGTCACAAAAATCCCCATCTGGACCAGAAATGGCACAACATATTTCACATCCCTGAAGCTCACGTTCAGTGCTGAAAGCATCATTCCCAGGCCGGATGCCGAAAGCAGCGCGCCCAATGCAAACAATGGCAGCAGAAAAGCCTTCGTGGTCAGCGGAACATGGTAATACAGCATGAGTCCGCCCAACAGCAACAGGCTCAGGCACAAGTCCAGCAGCATGGCGCCAATCGCGCCCAAGGGGATGAATATCCTGGGAAAGTAGACCTTTTGCACCATCGACTGGTTCGCCACCAGGCTGTTGCTCGACTGCGACAGCGCATTCGAGAAGAACGTCCAGACCGACAGTCCAGCGAACGCAAACACCGGGTAAGGCACCTGCGGGTCACCATTCAATCCAGCCAGCTTGTGGAAGAAGAACGTAAAGACCAGCATCCCCATCAGCGGTTGCAGCACCGCCCATGCCGCCCCAAGAATCGTCTGCCTGTACCGGATCTTGATGTCTCGCCACATCAAAAAACCCAGCAGCTCGCGGTGCGCGTAAACTTCACGGAAGTCGACGGGCTGCCAGCCTTTGCGTGGCTTGATGATCAACTCGACGTGTGAGTCCATGCGCCTTCCGTCTGCTGTGGAGTGCCACGACGAGCGATTCAGTCGTCGACCGGTGTGCTCTAGATTATAGCCCGGCAGCAATCGAATCAGGTCGCCTTCAGGCGTCTCCGCTAATGACTATTTCGTTATTATCTTAACCCTAATCTGGAAGTATGAGAGAGAGTCAATTTCAAACACTGGCCTTCCACCCCACAAAGCCGCTCAGACCCCTTTAAGAGTTCGATTGGCGGTCGGACCCAAAAGCGGAAATACCCCGAATCGTCTTGAGTTCGATCACTTTAAAAAGCAACCATTTATGACCATAAGCTGTTTGCGGGATTCTCGCTTTCCCCGGCTACGCTTATGCTGGCGACAACGGTATTCCGGCCCGCCGCGCCTTGCTTAGGCCAATTGCCACCGCCTGCTTTGGCGAGCTCACCGCGTGCTTGCCGTCACCAAGATGCTCAAACTCTTCATGAACAAACGCTCCTGCCGCCGTGCTGGGAGATTTCCCTTCTCGAAGGTCCCTTCGTGCCCGCTTAAGTGTCCGTTTTTCTGGCATCGCTCAGTCTCCTCTCTTCACCTACATGAAGATGCAGAAAACAAGAAGCGCGATGCCGCAACTCGTCTCTTAGGCTCTCGTATAGCCACTCTTTGTAGCTTGTGGAGCGTCTGGGCATAATCCTCACCCCTCAATTTCAGTTATCAGCCAACTTGGAGTGAATCTGCGCGAAACGGCCGCGTCAGTTGTCGCTGCTTCTCTATCTGGTGGGAATCCCGAGCAATACCGCAATGAACTGGCGCACCTTGGGCACCAGGTGCGCGGGCGCCTTGGAGTGAAACTGCGCACTGCGAGCAGCCCAGTCGAGGCTCTTCAGCTGATCGACGAGCACAGCCCCGTCAACGCCGCCAATGCTGATCGGCAAGGTGAACGGGTAGGGTTTGACTTGAGAAGTCAGTGCGCAGACTACCGCCAGTCCACTTGCCCGGTTATATCGCAGGTCGGTGAGGACCAGCGCGGGCCTGCGCTTGGCCTGTTCCCTGCCAGTCTGAGGGCCGAAGTCCATGTAGATGATGTCTCCAGTGTCCGGAATATACGAGGTCACCATTCAACGATTTCCCTTCCGGTTTCCGCTCCGGCCGACACCTCAGGATATCGATTCTCCGGAGTGATCTTCGCGACCATCTGCGCCAAGGTAGGCACTTTACTCACTCGGTGTAGTTGCACAGTCCCGTCCGGGTCTACCACGATCTCCAGTGCGTCCCCGGCTTTAAAGCGGGCACCCTCGGCCACGAGCTTCGGGATCCTCACCGCCAGGCTGTTTCCCCATTTCAGTACTTGCGCCTGCATAGTTCCTCCTGTATCTACATTGTATCATCGCCGATGGACAACTGCTGATCGTCAAGGGCGTAGGCCTGTTACCGGACGATGCTGGCTCAGCGCTAATGAGGCTCAATTGTTGATAACTTGGCATTTCACTTTCTGAGGCCCAATTTCCGACGGCAAAACAAGCCAAAACCTGGAGATTTTAAGCGGGTTCAAGTTGCCCGACCAAGGCGCAGCATCCGTTTGCATCAAAGGCCCCATGTGCCCTTCTGTCTTGCCTGAGCACGAGAAACCGCACCAGAGCCATTTCAAGGGCAAACTCGAATCCCAACGGTAGTGAGTCCCAGCAGGATGTCGCCGTGATGAACGAGCCGTTCGCTTGCGGGAACGAGCCATTCGCTAGGGGGAACGCGCCCTTCATACGCACCATCTCGCTCCCGCACGCGGTCCTTGCATGGTAATCGTTGTTTCCGGTGATTCGTTCGTCTCCGGAATTGAATAGGAACACTCCGAAGGACACGCCGCTGCTACCGGGAGGGGCCATAAAAATACCTTCAAAGAGGAAACGGGACGGTGCGAAAGGACAGCAGAATAGCGCTAGCGCCTGATAAACTTCTCGATCATCTGGAATATGGAGAAGGTGTGAGCATCTGGAAGAAAATCTTCGGCTCCAACGAATTGATGACCATCAAGGTTCGACAAGAGATGCTTTCCCAGCCATCTAACACGCCAAACCGGCAACAGTCTTCCAAGCAACCATCACCGCTCAAGGCACCGGAGCGGGCGCTTCCAGCGGCGAATGCGACCAGCGTCCCCCGAACCTCTCCATCCGCCTCGCCATTTCGGACTTTGTAATGCCCTTTTCAGACATTGCGGATGCAATCTGGCGGGCGATCACGCGCTTGATAGCGCTCTCACTGACTTCTTCGTAGATGTCCTCTTTCCGAAGCCAGCTATCAAACGTAGAGCCAATATTCTTCTTTTTCATCCGCGTTCCCCTTTCATGCGTTTAATTGCCAGATCGATCTCTTGCTGAGGAGTTTTCTGCGCCTTCTTCATAAAACCGTGCAAAAGCACGATGCAGTCCGGCTCAATGCAAAACAGCACGCGGGCAATACGACCGCCCGCCAGGTCCTTGGATACGAGCAGACCACGGCTATCATTTATCTTATTTTTCAACCCTAGCCGGTGTTGGTGCTCCCAACAGTGTGACGAATCCTTCGGGTTCGCAGCATGCACGGCTGAGGCGTGTCAGATCGGCCTGCATCGTGCGGTCAGTTTTGATGGATGCAAGCACTGCCTCGAGGATTGAAGCAGTTGCAGGATCGTCTGGCCGCTCAATCCGGTAGTGCATCCACTTTCCTTCTCTTCGCGCACTCACGACGCCAGCTTTCCTGAGGTATGCAAGATGCCGGGAGATCTTCGGCTGGCCTAGGCGCAGAATTTCGACCAAGTAACAGACACAAACCTCACTGCCCGCGATTAAGTTCAGCAGACGCAGACGGGTTGGATCGGCGAGCGCTGCGAAGAATTGAACCAGATTGATCGATTTAGACCGGGGAGCCATGGCTTAATAATATTCGCATTGACGGATATGTCCAGTGAGAGATATATTCGTTTTTGCGTATACGAGGAAAGGCTGAATGACTAAGAACTACAATGTCCTCTTCCTGTGCACTGGAAACTCTGCCCGCTCCATCATGGCCGAGGCCATCCTAAATCACAAGAGCAAGGGCAATTTCACCGCCTATAGCGCGGGAAGTCACCCCTCCGGAACTCCCCGGCCCGAAGCACTCGATCAGCTTAAGTCCGCAGGAATCCCTACCGTTGGCCTGCGCAGCAAATCATGGGACGAGTTCGCTGTTCCGGGTGCGCCGCACCTTGACTTCGTTTTCACCGTTTGCGACAACGCCGCCAAGGAAGTTTGCCCCTACTGGCCTGGCCAGCCGATGACTGCCCACTGGGGAATCCCCGATCCGGCAGCTGTTAAAGGCTCTTCAGAAGAGATCGCCCGGGCTTTTCGCGATGCCTTCATTGTTTTGGATCGAAGGATCGGACTCTTCCTTTCCCTGCCCCTCGCTACACTCCAACAGCTCGCAATTCAACGAGAGATCGAAGAGATCGGAAGATCATGAGGCCCAGCCTCGCGCGACGATTGGTCGCGGAGTTCATCGGCACCCTGCTACTCCTTGCAACCGTGGTTGGCTCGGGAATCATGGGTGACCGTCTTGCGGCGGGAAACGTCGCAATCGCGTTGCTTGCCAATACGATTGCAACAGGAGCTGTGCTCATCGCCCTGATTCTCACCTTCCAGCCAATTTCCGGGGCGCATTTGAATCCTGCCGTGACCTTTGCTGATGCTCTGGTCGGCGGTTTGCCGTGGCGGGAGGTCCCGCTTTATGTCTCTGTGCAAGTAGTGGGAGCGATTGTTGGAGTCGCCACGGCCCACCTGATGTTTGGCTTGCCCTTGTTCTCAGTTTCAACACATATTCGTAGCGGTCCCGCACAGGTCTTCAGCGAGTTTGTCGCCACATTTGGCTTGCTCGCTGTGATCTGGGGATGCGCCCAGCATCGCTCATCTCCAGTCCCTTATGCTGTCGGTGCCTACATTACCGCAGCTTATTGGTTTACTGCATCGACGTCCTTCGCCAATCCAGCCGTCACACTGGCACGTTCCCTGAGCAACACGTTCTCGGGGATTCGCCCGACTGATGTTCCCGGTTTTATTGGTGCGCAGGTTGGTGGGGCCATCGCCGCGACGCTTCTGTTCCGATGGCTAGTGCCTGCCCTCACGGAAGAATCAACGGCACCGCCCTTGGCAGACGGTCAGTGACCTTCGCTGCGATCAGTCCTTGAATCTTTCAAGGAAGGCGGTTGGACCGTCGACTCTGACATTGCATGGTCAAATGTTGATAACTTGGCATTGCACTTTCTGAGGCCAACTCCAGGCGGCAACCCAAGTCTGCCAGCTTTGTCATATTGCTCGACCAGAAACTTTTAGGCTAGGCTAGAAGATCATTTCCAGAATTTGACTTACGGTTCTTATCTGTGTCGACGCAGTTCTTCGCAGTTGGAAGGGTCGCCCTTGGTCAAGTCAGCGATCACGACCACGCACGTCTCTGACTCTGCACCGGCAAAGCTCGTCCCGATCAGCCCATGGCCCATACGCAGTCCCGTCACCTCTCCGCTAGCGGGATCCAGTCGAATTACCGGGTCCTCCGCCTGCTTCACCTCGAATTTTACATTGCTCGCGTTCAAAAGAATCAGAGGTTGGTTATCCTTCATCTGCACGACCGGGAACAGCTTTCGCACATTGTTTGGCGCGGTTAACAAGAGATGGAGCGTAGTAGCAGCCATGAAAAGATCCATATGCGTCCCGTCGATCGAGTTCATTAACTGCATAGGCGGCTTTTCGGGCGGCTTCACTGCAACCTCGAATGTTTGGGTCGCCACACCGCCATCGGCAAACAGCACATCTATTCGAAATGTGGCCTTCCCCATTCGCTGCGGAACCAGATTCACAAAAGTACTTCCATCCGACGCCCCCAACACCATCCCCAACTGCCTCGTCTCGTCTGTCTCCGGATCTTCAAATGCAGTTGATTCGTGTGAGACGTAATACTGCATAAGTTGCTGGTAAGCCGCCGTTCGCAACTCCCCGGGCCCGGCCAATCGGACCGTCAGCTTTCCTGGTTCGCCAAACGGCAGTGAAACTCCCTCCAATGGAATCTGCAGCCTCTCATCGGCTTCGAACCTGTCCTTCACATCGGGCGACAGCGTTGCTCGCTCAACCACCTGCTCCTGCATCACGCATGACGATGCGGGATAAGCGCGTCCGAAAAAAGTTCGCGACGATAGCAACTAAATGATTAGTTGAACGTCTGATAGGACAGGGAAGATCGACGAACGGGTTCCCGGAACCGCAGATTACCATGCCCCCAAAGAGATCGATCACGCTTACCCAGGCCGAACTCCGGCTGATGAAAGTTCTCTGGGACCGGGGAGAATCGACCGTTGCCGACATGGTGACCGCAACCTCAGCCGAAACGGAACTGGCCTACACATCCGTCCTCACAACGATCCGGATTCTCGAGACGAAGGGCTACGTCAGCCACCGGCAGGACGGCAGAGCATTCCTGTACGGTGCATGCATCGGTGAGCTTGAGGCGAGCAGATCTGAGGTTCGCCATGTGTTGCAGCGGTTCTTCGGAAACTCCCGGGAGCGGCTACTACTTTCGCTGCTGGGCGACAATGAAATCAGGCCCGAAGAATTGCGGCGTTTGAAAGAGGCGATTGCGAAATTGCCGGACGAAGCCCCACGCGAAGGTACGGAGAGGTTCTAAATGAACCCACTCATTCACACGATTTCACTTATGTCCGCGACAACGGCGGGAGCTCTATTCTCCGCGATTTGGGAAGGGGCTATTTTAGCCGCGTGCGTGGCTCTCTGCCTTCGATTGATTCCTCGCCTGAGCGCGGCCGCCCGTTCGGTTGTCTGGACGAACGTCTTTCTGCTGCTGGCCCTGCTACAGGTGCTGCCTTCTTTCGTGGAGCATTGGGCCCCAGTAAACGGTATTTCTCATTCGCCCTTCCATCTGGCCCCTGTCTGGAGCGTTGCTATCGCCAGCATATGGGCGATGCTCTCCTTGTGGAGGTGTGTGCAACTGATCTTGAGCGCCATTCGAATTCGCCGATTGGCAAGACGGGCTACCCCAATCCACCTTGACGCAGCCTTGCAAACACTCCTCGATGGTCAAGCCGCTGATGGGCTGAACGGCCGTTCGGCGGAGCTTTGTTCCTCAACGGAGGTCGTGCGGCCCAGCGTTTTCGGGTTCTTTCGGCCACGCATCCTTCTGCCTCCGGGCCTCATCGAGAAGCTCTCTGCCCTGGAGCTGCAGCAGGTGGTGCTGCATGAGATGGAGCATCTGCGCCGCGGCGACGATTGGACCAATCTGCTTCAGAAGGTTGGCTTGGTGCTGTTTCCCTTGAATCCGGTGTTGTTTTGGGTGGAGCGTAGGCTCTGTGTGGAGAGGGAGCTTGCCTGCGATGATCGCGTCCTCTACTCTACCGGCGCCCGCAAAAACTATGCCACTTGCTTGACCCGCCTGGCTGAGTTCTCAATGCTTCGCCGCAACTTCTCGCTGGTGCTTGGCGCCTGGGAGCGGCAGTCGGAGCTGGTGCGCCGCGTGCACCGCATTCTGCGACGGCCGCACGAGCAAATGAGCGGCCGACAAGCGATCATTTTGACAGGCAGCCTGATCGTCAGCTTCTCGGCCGGCGCAATTGTTCTGGCGCGCAGCCCACAGCTTATAAGCTTCACCCCGACCGCACAAACAGCAGCGCTTACACTCTCCTTGCCGTCCATGGACCCTAACCAGGGGTACCGCCGGGAATTTGCCGGCTCTCCCAGGCTGGTCAAGGCGGTCACGCCAGAGGGACAGCCCCGAATTCCATTTGCCACGAACCATCGGCGCATTACCGCTGCTAAGCAAAATGTTAAGCGGGACCAGGTTCTCCGCAACCAACAGGCATGGGTAGTGCTCACTGACTGGGAAGGTGCCGAGCAGAATCCCCGACTGGTGATCGCCGTCTCTCAGGATCGTCGCTCTTCGTATGCTGCCGTTGCGATCGCGAACGGCTGGCTGATCGTTCAAATCTAACCGCAACTTCAACGAGGAAAGGAATGTCCATGTCCCCAACAACTAATCAATTAGTAGCAGTGGCCAAGAAGCTCTCCGCTCCCGCAGCGGTCGTGGGTGCCTTCGCCTTGGGCGCCGCAATCTTCGTCGGCCACGGCAGCGTTCACGCCGCATCGGCGATGGACGACAACAGCGTCTCCGCGCTCACTTCGCTCGATCACGCCATGGAGGCGGTCGCCTCGCGTGTAACCCCGGCTGTGGTCAACGTCGCCGTCACCTCGCGAGGGTCCAGCGAGCATGACACTTCCGACGGCATGATGCAGGGGCTTCCGCCTGGTCTGCAACAGTTTTTTGGGCCGATGCAGCAGCAGCCCGCTCAGCCTCAAATTGAGCATGGAGTGGGAAGCGGCATCATCATCTCGCCGGACGGATACATTGTCACCAACGACCACGTAGTGGATGGCGCCACCAGTATCAAGGTCACGCTGAACGACCGGCGCATCCTAAACGCGAAAGTCATCGGTGTTGACAAGTTGACCGATCTTGCCGTGCTCAAGGTGAACGCGTCGGGCCTTCCCTCGATTGCGTGGGGAGATTCCACAAAACTCGAACCTGGCCAGACAGTACTGGCCTTCGGCAGCCCATTCGGCTACTTTCAATTTTCCGTGACACGCGGCATCGTCAGCGCCGTCAACCGGCCGAATCCCTACTCCGATGACGCGCGCAAGCCGGGAGGCTACATCCAGACCGACGCCGCCATCAACCCCGGCAATTCCGGCGGTCCGCTGGTGAATGCACATGGCGAACTGGTCGGGATCAACACCTTCATCATCTCCAACAGTGGTTCGTTTGCCGGTGCCGGATTCGCGATTCCTTCACAGATAGTGCATGCCACAGCCGAACAGCTGATTAAGAACGGCAAGGTCGAGCACGGCTACATCGGTATCGAGATGAACGACGTAACCCCCGACAATGCTCACTTCTTCAATCTGCAAGATGCTAACGGGGCAATTGTTGCCCAAGTCATGCCAGACTCTCCCGCAAGCCGCAGCGGCCTCAAAACAGGGGACGTGATCTCACAGCTCAACGGACAGAAGATAGCGAATGGAAGTGCGCTGCAGGTTGCGGTAAGTGAAATGGCCCCTGGCACAAAGATCACTATGGGCGTGATCCGCGACGGCAAACCGGAGACGCTGGACCTCACTGTGGGCCAGTTCCACGGCAATAACGAAGTGGCGAGCAACGACAGTCCTGACGGCCCGCAAAGCGGAAAGCTTGGTCTTGCGGTGAGCAATCTCACGCCCGAATCTCGACAGCAGTTCAACGTGCCCGATCAGGTTCACGGTGTGGTTGTCCAGAACGTTCGCCCTGCCAGCCCCGCTGACGACGCCGGCATCCAGCCGGGTGACATCATCCTCGAGGTCGACCGGAAGCCGGCCGGCTCCGCAACCCAGTTTGCAAACGAAGTGCACCAGAACAAGGAAGGAAAGGATCTGTTGATGCTCGTCTGGTCAAAGGGCAATTCCAGTTATCGCACAATTCACCCCGATCAGAACGACCAAAACGGCTAGAAGCTTCAAGGTGAGGCCGTCACGGATTCAAAGGGCGGCCTCACTGAATTCCAGGCTCTCGTCCCACCGTTTCGCAACCCATTTATCACGAAATGGATGATCATATCTCAGACTCTCCCAGGCGGCTCGCGTGTTGCGAAGCCCTCCTGAAGCTGTCTCGGGTTGGATGTCAGTCAATGCTTCAACCATCTCCTTTTCAAACTCTGAACGTCGAGCGAGAAGTCTGGTGATGGCTTCTTGTTGAGTGAGTCCCATTATCCTCAAGCTGTCGAGAGCCACCGCGAATCTGAGAATTCTTGCTCCGATTAGAATGTCCTCAACAAACTCTGCCGGCGAATCAGCATTGTTGTGAACAAACTTCGAATCGTGTTGATGGCTGATCATCCAAGCGACGGGTTCTAACCCAGTGGTGAAGTCACATCCCGGCTTGGGGAGGATAATCTGGTCATAACACTGTGGCTACTTGTGGAATCTACCGATTTGGGGTCTATGAGTAGAGAAAAGGAAGGAGATCAATTTGAAGCAGCTGCTTGCAATATCGTCGCTCGGATTTGCCATAATGCTCTCTGCGGCACCTGCAATTTTGGCGCAGAACAACTCGGTGACAGCGGCACCAGTCCCCTCGCAGATTCTCGGTGCAAAAAAGGTATTTGTCGCCAATACTGGCGCCGGATTCGATTCGAGCGCATGGAGCGGAGGGCCGGACCGAATCTACAACGAATTCTACTCAGCGCTGAAGGGCAGAGGGCGCTTTGAACTTGTTACTTCTCCAAGCGACGCTGACCTGGTTCTCTATGTCAATGTGATTCCCAGTTCTGTTGCCTGGCAATTCAAGCTTGACATACTGGACCCGAAGACAGGGATTGTGCTTTGGGCGGTATACGAGCCGACTCCAATCATGGCGTCGCAGAAGACGCGCGACAAGAATTTCGACGACTCAATCAGCAAACTTGCCAGCGATCTGAGTGGGTTGACTGCACACTGAGCGGCCACCGACCTGAAACCAGGTTTACGTACCCCATGGTTAGCCACTCGGTTCTTGCGACGCTCGGGGTCGAGGGAGAGTATCAATCAAAGAGTTAGGCCCCGCATGCTGTCGTTCAGCACCGAGCCTCCAATTTCACCGTATGCCCCTTCGCATAACCCAAAAAAGCTGTAGGCCTCGAGTCTCAAATAGGACCATGGTTGGCCCACCAAAGCCAACGCTTATGCTTGCGTAGCTTCCAGAACCGAAGGCGTCGAATGACCTTGCAGTCATGACACCATCGAGTACAAACCGCAAACTGCCCGTTCTGTCTGGTTCTCGGCGTGCCTGCCTTCCTGGGCCGGACGATTGGCGAGTCCGACGACGGTGCCGACGGCGCAGGCCCGGTGGCGGTAGCGAGCTATTCCTGGTTCCAGCGGCATTTCAATGGCGACCCATCCGCGCTCGGCAAAACGATCCGCATCAAGTCCCACGATTACACGCTGATTGGGGTTGCCCGGCCAGGCTTTTATGGATTCACGGTCGGCCAGTCCGGAGCAAGCCCGTCCCTTCCATACCTCGTCGCTCATAACTGCCCTTCCGCCTTCAGGTCGGCGGCAAACGAGGCGAGCGACATTACGAGCGTCAAAGGCTTGCCGCTCAAAGGCACAGCGCCGTAACTGGCGTACCATCGGGCCGCGCGATCGTTCTTCGCATCGATAATGAGCACAACGCCGCCGACCTCAGCCGAAGCGCGCAGGCAGCGCCGCGCGGCGGCGGCGAGGAGTTGGCCGCCGATACCTTGGCCCTGGCAACGCAGGTCTGTAGCAATGCGCGCGAGCCGGAACCCGGGCACATCGTGCCGGGCGAGGCCGCGGCGAACCGTCTCCGGCGTGTCAGCGTAGGCCAGAGCGCCCGGAGCCAGGCTGTAGAAACCAAGAATGCTCTTGTTGTCTGCGTTATCAATTGCGAGAAAGGTCTTCGCGGCACCAGATTCATGGCTTTGGCGGGCGTAACGCTCGAAGAAGTCATTCATGGCCGGATCGCCACAATCGAAAGACTTCCGATCATGCTTTTTCGAGATTGGTTCTTCGTGCCAGGCGGGAACGCTCATCGCCGTTTCCGCGTGGGCTTTGGAATTGCAGCGATGGCTGCCCGCAGCTTAGCATTCGGCGCTGGCGGATTTTCGAGCAGGTTCAGCACCAAAAGGCTGTCACGCTCGGACAAGACGATACGTTCCGACTCCTCGATCACCGCCTTGGCCTCCCGCAAGGCGGGTTGGAGAACAAACTCAGTCAGGTCCGTGTGCCTCAACGCCGCAGCGCGCACGAGCGTAGCCTTTTGTTCCGGTCGCAGCCGGAGGTTCATTCGTGGGTTGTCGTCCACGGCCACTCTAGGCATAGATTCCTCCTTGTGTACTTATTAAAAGCGTACATGGTTCTGAGGGGCTTGTCCAGACCCGTCTCCGGCGCGGATGAGGTTGCTCATACTCCACGCTTGCTGGCAGAGTTCGTGAGAACCAGTACGGGTATCTACGCTGCGGCCGGCAACCCTCAACCACGGCCGCAGTGTTCGAGCGTTGGCATTGCGTAAGTGTGTTCCCTGACTGGATTGGGATCGAAGTCAAGCTGATGTACGATGTTGTTGTTCCGCTCGGATCCGTTCGGCGGAACACACGAGTTGCTTCCGTGCGGGCTGCTTGGGGGTGATCTCGTGAAACTTTTCAGAAAGAACAAGTCGAAGTATTACTGGTATGACTTCACGGTGCGCGGCGAGCGCTACCGCGGGTCGACCAAGGAGACCAACGAAACGAGAGCGCAAAAGGCTGCCGCTCTCAAACTCGCTGCCACCATTAAGGGCAGCGACCCGCTCGACAGGAAGCCGCCCACGCTTCGTGAATACTCGAAGGATTTCCTTCAATGGGTGGAAACGGGACGGCTCGAGGCCGACAGCCGCCGCTATTACAGAAACGGCTGGCGACTATTGGAGCAGACGAAGATCGCCGGAATGCGCATGGACCAGATCACCAAAGACGAGGTCGAGAAGCTGCAGTTTCCGGGATCGGCGTCGAACGGCAACAACGCTCTCCGGACCCTGCGGAGAATGTATACCAAAGCCAAGGAGGACAAGCTGATCTTTGAGGTTCCCGACTTTGCGCTCTTCAAGGAACACGGGCGGTCGCTCCGCCTCAACGACGAAGCGGAAAGGAGGCTGTCAGCGGTGGCCGACCAACCGCTGAAGGACATCATCGTGGTGATGCGCGACACCGGAATGCGCAACGCCCGCGAACTCTACTGCATGCGGGTGGAGAACGTGGACTTCGATGCCGGGACGATCTTCACGCCGGACAGCAAGACGGAGTCCGGCCGCCGGTTCATCCCTATGAGCGGCCGCGTGAAGGAGATTCTCGAGGCGCGCTGTGAGGGACGGAGCGAAGGCTGGGTCTGGATGTCGCGTTATAAGGGAAAGCACATTGGGGAAGGGATGGTGTACCGGCAATGGGCGCGGGCGAGGCAAGCCGCGGGGCTGCCGCGCGAACTCGTTCTCTACTGTGCGCGCCACGACTTCGGCAGCTTCGTGTTGGCGAAGACCAGAAATCTGAAAGCTGTTATGAACTCAATGGGCCACGTAAGAAGCGCCATGGTCTACCAGCACCCAGAAGGGGGAATCATCCGCAACGCATTAAACGCACGGCACATTTAGCGTCCCACCTTGCCCAACGACAACCAGGCAAGTGTTTGACCCTAACTGAATTGGCTCCCAAAGCGGCTATTCGAGAATGCTGATGCCGGAACAGTGCCAACCGCAAAATGATCAGTTTCAAGGTTCGCTTACATAGGGGCTGCCAACTCCCCCACCGGAAGATGATTGTCAGATTTTCAGAACCTCGCGACGCCTATCCGGATATTTAGCGGTCCGATGTTGATAACTTGGCATAGGACGTTTTGAGAACAATTCCTTACCGCGAAGATCTCAAATGCCAAAAGACTGGACTAAACTTGCGGAAACGGCGCTTTGCCGGGCGCGTGAATTATCTTGGAAAAGAGGAAAGCCCTATAGACCCAACTTCACATCTACATGAGTCCCGATCCACATCTCGCCGGGACAGGACTTCTACGATCCCCGGAGTTTTTCGCAACATTGCACTGGCCTCGACTGGTCTTGGTATTCTTTCTTTAATCCCAGCCGCCGCGCAGCTCGCTCGGCAAACTCCCACAGTCGTTGTTACGCCATCTTCGACTGCCATCACAACAGCCCAGTCACTTTCCGTCACTGTTGACGTAACAGGTGCCAACGGAAGTTCGGATCCCACCGGGGCTGTGGTTCTCACCAGCGGCAGCTACAGCCTGCCGCCAAGTCTGCCTTATCAGATGCCCTCATTGTCGGGGATCTATCACTCGTGCCTTACAACCACAAATCTGACCGCCGCCTCTGGTCTGAGCAATACAACCGTAACTTATGTCGACGCCACAGGGGCAAATCAGGGAACTGCCACTGGTGTCGCAGCCGCTATCGTCGGTCAGGCAGGCAACGCGACCGTTCCGTTTCCGCAACCATTGGACTTCACTCGGCCCGCGCGCATCGACATTCATCTCTGCGTTGGGAGTTCGACGGTTTCGCCCGATAACAACCAATTGAAGATCTATTTCAGCAATGGACCCAACCAGGCAAATGGACTCTATTTCAGCGTGGGCATGAACTCAATGCAGTTACAAATGTGGGGATCGTCGAAGCTTACAAACTATGGTTCTGGCGATATCCCGTCAGGCACTTGCGGGTCAGTTTTTATGGATTGGCTTGGGGCGGGACCGGGCGGGCTGGACTCTCAGGGCAACGAGCAGATCTGGGCGGGCTGGATTCCCGACAATTCAACCGATCTTCAAGCTCCCAACAGTACTTCGATTCCTCCCACCTACGCACCAACAGGGCTTGGATTTTCTGCCGTGCTTAACCTTTCTACGCTGTCCAACACCACTGAGATCTTTATCAGCGATGCTTCCGCGAGCACAATGATCACGGGGGTCTACATAAGCCAGGGCAGACTCGACGGGCCCACCGATGGTGCCATGCCTGTTCCCGGTCTCTTTCAGCCTGTGGTGCTCGACGCCGGGAACATCCTTCCTCCCTATCAGTCCAATGAAGTCTGGATTCCGCCCACATACGGCGACTCAAATGGCAATCCAGTTGCCCAGACCTATCATCCCAACGGATCGGTGAGCGATATTCGCTATGGGCGTTTGGGCGTGTACGCAAACCTCTTCAACGCTGGATATATTCTGGTGGCTGTAACCGGCGATAACGGTTTGGGGTACTCCTCGTGGGGCGGTGCAAGCTACGGCAGCTCACCCACCTCGTCAAGTTGGGGCGGCCCAAGCGGGGGACAATACAGAAACTCTGTTATGGGGCTGGTAAGACAGTACCTTCCAAACGCCAACCAATACTTCAGAATGGGCCTGAGTGCCGGTGCCGCAGATGCCCTTAACGACGAGATGAGAAATCCCGGTTCCGCGGGAATCGCGCTCTACAGTGGCGTGACCAGTCTGTCAGGCGCGTGGAATCAGACGGGACAGGTGGCGCCGGGAGGAGGAAGCTATGCTAGCTTTGTCTCCAACATTCAATATGGATGGGGAGATTGGTACCTCTCCCTCGTGGGCAATAACACGAATCTGACTCCAGAATCCAGTCCATTGTATTGGACGAAGGTGAGTTCGACGCTCACCGGGCTGCCACTGAGTGACTACAACGCTTTGATGTTCACTCAAAAGGGCGCCTGGAATCCAGCCACTATCTACAATCAAAACGATATTGCCGTGCGCCCGTATACAGGAACAATTGCAGGTCTTGCGCCAGGGGATCCCAGTCAGAATATTTCGTCGTTCGCCCATGTGCCCGTCCAGGCGTGGGCTGAACAGAACGACTCGACGGTCATGTCCCCAACCTGGCAGACCTCGTTCATCAATGGAATTACGGCGGCGGGAAACAAGAATGCAATTGGCAACATTCTTACTGACTGCCCGGCTACCGGCGGATGCCATCTGAGTTCTGGGGTCTTCGATCCGACGAATAATCAGCCGTGGAATACCACCTCCAGTCCATCGCCGACGCTGGCATGGTTTAACTCGTTGCGCACTCCCTGGTCGACGCCTGTCAACAGCAGCTTCACTTCTGCAATTGTGCCTTTGAGCAATGGCGCTGCTACTATCGTCATCCCTGCTGGTTCGCTTGACATCGGCACAAATCTGCTCACCTCTATTTACACGCCGGACTCTACAAGCGCGTCAACCTATAACAATTCAAGTGGAGCGACGTCGGTCACCGTCACGGTTCCGGCAAACCCCACCTTTACAGTGACTGGCACAGCGGTCTCAGTGGCTCCTGGAGCAACCACGGGAAACACGTCTACTGTCTCGGTGTCGCCAGTCGGAGGGTTCATGGGCAGCGTTGGGCTCACAGCCGCAATCACATCTGGCCCGGCGGGTGCAGTGGCGGCGCCCATCTTGAGTTTTGCATCTACGAGCCCTGTCACCATTACCGGCGCTACAGCTGGAACGGCCATTCTCACTTTCACCACGACTTCAGGACAGGGCCAATCATGCTCCGCGGCTAATCTGACACCGTGGAAAGTTCCCTGGTACGCCGGCGGTGGCTCGCTTCTGAGTTGTGTGCTGCTCATTGGAATTCCAGCACGTCGCCGCGGATCGCTATCAAGGCTCGGCATTGCACTGCTGTTCATCACAATGGCCAGCGGCGTGTCGGCATGTGGCAGCCGAACCATTGCCTGCGACACTGTCATCCTTCCCGGGACCACTCAGGGAACATATACCGTGGCCGTGACCGGATATTCGGGCGCCATCACAGAAACGGGCACTGTGACGCTCACCGTTCAATGAACCGCAACTGAACCGGGTGGTTGGGCCCTTCCGTTCCCAGTATTTAGCGGTCAAATGTTGAGAACTTGGGTGCCTGTTGAAAAAGTCGACCGAAGGAAAATGCCAGAAATAAGATCGCTCCAGGATGCCCTATAAGCGATTTTCTTGGGTCGCCTAGACATTTTCTATCACCCATTTTTCTTCGTTTTTTGAGAAAGCTGACTTTTTCAACAGGCACTTGGCATTTCCCTTGTTGAGGCCAATTCCGGGCAGGAATAGCGCGTTGCTCCGGAATCCCTTCCAGGTCCATTCATGCGGAATCGTCCTCTTTGAGTTTGCTTTGAACCACTGGGTCATCGGGGACATCGGCGCCGAACGTCTTGAGCGCCACCAATATTTTCTCTCCGTCGCGAGCTTTCAGGCCTGGGAGAACCCTCCACGTCTTGCCTCCTGCAATGAAGCGAAGTCCGTAGACTGGGTTTCCTTTCAACCTGGCGATTGCTTGGTACCGGATCTCTCGCACCTCCGCCAAGGGAAAGGAGAATGTATCCCAGTGATTGTTATGAACGTCAAGCCAACGCACTCTGGAGATGCCTAATGTCGACAGATCAGAGCGGAATGTTTCATCAGAAGGGTAGGCGAACACTAGATATTTTTTCGCCCCAAGAACCATCAAAAGGGGAAGACTTAACAGTAGAAAGAGCGGAACTAAGAAGTCTGCGGAGCCAGCGGCTGGACGGCGAGACCTTTGTCGCTGATGCGGGGGGCATGTGCTGGGTGAAGTTTGTCGTGAAGCAAGTGGAAGTCTCACCTGAGCGGCCGCATGGCCTGAACTACTTGCTTTCACTTCATGATGACGACGGCAAGCGCCTGTTGGGTTTCGACAACGCCCACCCGGTCCACGAGACCTCCGGGCCGGGAGCACGGACGCGTATTGAGTACGGTCACAAGCATAAGGGCAAGAGGGTCAGGTTCTATGTCTACGCCGATGCTTCTACGCTGTTAGCGGACTTTTGGACTGAGGTTGAAGCGATCTTGAAGAAAAGGAGTACGCCATGACCACATTGAAAGTCGGTATTGCTACGCTCGAAGAATATAAGAAGCGGACCAAGGCCATCGCACGGGGTGAATACGTCCCAGCCCCGGACGAGCCGAAGGTCTGGTTCCAGTCTCTTGAAACGATGTCTCAGGTTCTTTCCGACAAGAACCGAGCTCTGCTTGGCTTGATCTTGAAGATACAGCCGCAATCGCTCAACGAATTGGCCGAGAAGACCGGACGCGCCAAATCTAATCTGTCCCGGACCCTCAAGACAATGGAGAGATACGGCTTGGTGTATTTCGAGCAAGGACCGGGGCGACAGATCGCTCCACGGGTCAATTATTCTGGTGTTGAATTGGAAGTGACATTCTAGGGCGCAGAAAATCCTTCGCCCGAGACACTTCGCCCCTTGCCAATTGAACCCGCGTCTTCGGGGGGCAAAGGTGAAAGGCGGAAGAATCCTAGAGTTTGGTGTGCAGAATCCATCTCCTGCTCACAGTGTCGCGATCCGCACTTCTTCACCTTCGCGCCGCTACTGGATGGCGTTCAGCACCTGCGAGCGGAAGTGTGGAGGGCATCGCTCTGACGAATTGCCTCCTCGGAATCGCAACGCTGCCGGCTTGCCGATCTGACCGAAGGCCAGCTACTGGATTGGCTACCCGAGGGGTTTCCGATCAACGTCAACACGGTCTTGAGCAACACTCAGATGCAGGGAACCGCCGAGCCATTTCGATGAGGTCTGTTTATGCTTGACGGAATATCCCAGAAGTGGGATAACTAATGACACGGAAGCCTGTACCGGGTGAGAAGCCTCTCTACTGGATTGGATCGTCACTGAAAGACATCACTCGATTTCCAACCGAGGTTCAACGCACTGTCGGTTTTGCCCTAAGCGCGGCTCAATACGGTGGTAAGCACCCGTCAGCGAAACCTTGGAAGGGAGAAGGGCCGGGAGTGCTGGAGGTGGTCGAGAACCATGACGGAGATACGTTCAGGGCGCTCTACACCGTTCGTTTCGCGAATGCCGTTTATGTCCTCCACGCGTTTCAAAAGAAGTCACCGCATGGGATTGCGAACCGGAAATCCGACGTAGCGTTGGTCAGGCAGCGCCTGAAACTCGCAGAGCGCGATTATGAGGAAAGATATGGCTAAAAACATAGCGGAACAGGTCACCCGCAGTAGCGGCAACGTTTTTGCCGACATGGGTCTGCGGGATGCAGTGGAACTTGACACGAAGGCCCGCCTTGGAGCCGCCCTCAACCTAATTGTCGAACGCCAAGGGTTGTCCCAGTCCGAGGTCGCCGACACGCTGGGAATCAACCAGCCCAAGGTCTCTGCCCTCCTGCGTTACAAGCTCGAAGGCTATTCCGTCGAGCGTCTAATGCAGTTTCTCGTGGCGCTCGGGCAAGACGTGGAGATCGTGGTCAAGTCCAAGCCAAGCTCACGCTCCGCTCGCATTGCCGTCAAAGCCGCCTGACCGGCAAACATCATCTGATTAGAAGTTCGCGGTCGAAAACGGCAACCATGCGGCAGGAGTGATCAACCATCCTGTTGGGTTCACAAACTCTCTGCCGGGCCACCCCGACGATCACGGCCAACACCTTGCCCACTGAAAGATGCATGTCAATTGTTGATAACTTGGCATTTCACTTTCTGAGGCCTAATCTCCTGAGACGCAGATGCGAAGGACAGAACAGTTCCAGAAGGTAAAGGGATACGGTTCTCCGGTGATGGGATTTTCATTTATTGAACCTGAAACGTCTCTCCTTCAATCGCAATCTCGCCCAACTGCCTGTCTTTCGCCGTTGCGGGCCCATTCGCGTTGTAGTAGATATCCGCGATCAAGTGGAAGGTGCCATCGACGAAGAAACCGCCCAGCCCGGCCCGGCTGGGATTGGCGCTCGCCACCCAACCGGTTCCGGAAATCGTTATCGTGTACTTATAATTCGGGTCCTTGGCTGGGTCATACTTCAGCTTGCCGATATTCCAGCCGGGCGATTTCGGGCCAGCAACCAGTTCGGCCAGCGAGCAGCGCCGGTCGAGATGGCGGTGGCAATCGTCCTCCATGGATGAGATGGTCTGCATGAATATCAGCGCAATCTTCTCCTCCTGCTTGAGCTTGATTTCAATGCCTTGCATATCTTTGACTGTGCCCTTGGCCTGGGTGGTGATGGGGCCTGAAGTTGAAGCATTGCGTGCCGGAGGAACTGTCTCGCCCGCAGTGCCTGAGACGGGGCTGAAACTGACGTCGTCGAGTACGAAATCATTCCAGCTGGCATCTGTATTCTGATCGAAAATTGCCAGATCCGCGGTATGGCTTGTGCCCGAGTTCCAGGTGAACGTGTAGTTTTGCCACTTCCCGCCGTTGTCAGGACTAAGCTCCGGAAGGATGCTTTTCCCAATCACCCGGCCGTTGATTCTGACTAACAGTTGGGGCAAGGAGTTGCTGTCATGATCCATCTCGGCTCCCCAGTAGGAAAAGGTGTAGTTCGTAGACGGCGCGACGGATACAGTCTGCTCCCAGACAGGCAAAGTGGCGGAGGTAGACCCATTCACGATCATCATGTTTCCATTTCCCGTCGTATGGTCGCCGCAGTTACACCAGTCCCCAAGGGCTCCCTGTGCGGTCGAGGGATTCGGTCCGATGAAGTACGCGCCCGGGTTGGATAGATCGCCGAAGGCGTATCCGGAGGTGAAGCCACTGTTGCCGCTTTTAAAGTCGCCGTTGACAACCAGGTTCTGGCCAGTCTGTGCTTCCGCGTTCAGAGCCGTTACCATCAGCCCAAGCGCCGCAATCACTCCGAATCCGGTCAATCCCAGATGAGCTTTCATCTTGCCCTCGCTTCCGATTGAAGCGTTCCTTCATGGGCCGTGCGAGGCGCGGAAGCGGGCGTGGCACACAACACCGCAAAACTCTGACCGCAACCTTTTCCGACGAAAAACGAGCCTATGAAGCCGCGAAATGGGTACCGCTATGAATAACGTCACGGAAAACGAATGTACTGGAATCCTTCTTTCCGGCACCGGTTGCATGGAAGTATATCGGTCCTGATGTAAATTGCGAGACCAAAAGAAAGTCGGTCCCGAAAAGCCAACGTTTGCGGAGAAGTTGGGCAAACCGCTGCCGCCGTTGCCTCGCCCTCTTCATAAGGACCCCTAACGGCACCTAGGTGACTACCCTGGCAGTCGCAGCGGAAGCCTGGAGGCATGGGAGTCAGATGTTGATAACTTGGCATTTCACATTCTGAGGGCGAGTTGTCTGGCGCAACGTATTGCTGGAACACGCCGACGTTCATAGCCAGCCCGGGTCATTTCACCGGCGTGCACAGCGGGCTCTTCAACCCGGTTAGACTTGTTCGGAGAGTGTCCCGATGAATGGCGATGCAAATACACGAGCGTTCGGCGTCCGAAATAGGGTGCTGCTATTGCTGGCCGCGTGCAGTCTGCTGGCAGTCGCCGGGTTGGTCACTTCCAGGGTGTTTGTGAACAGACTTTCAGTCCGCACTTTTCGCATGACAGTCGCACCGGATGGACAAGCCCCTTGGGGGGTGGTTGGCCCAGAATGGGAGAACGGACCTGCGCCCGTTGTGCTCTACCGCAAGGTCAATAATAGCTATTGCTACACCGCATTAAGGTCACCGGAACTGCGCGAGCGGGCTCTGAACGAGTCGCTGAGGTCTGTGCCTGTCGAGTACAACGTCTTTAGCAATTTCGGTCGCGTAGGCCGATACACGCTCCGGACTGTCGATGGACAGCCGTTCGCTATTGGAAACAAAGTAATCAGAGAAACTCAGGAATTCGGGGGCAGATTCTGCTGGACGGCAACGATGCTCCGCCCTGCTTCTAGCCACTTGAGATTTTGATACAAAGCTAGGAACCAACAGCGGACAGATTACCGCCAAATCGAATATTGAGTGGTCAATTGTTGAAAACTTGGCATTGCACCACCTGAGAGGTTAGTCGGCGACTTTCAGGGGAGCTGCTCCCCACAATCCGCGAAGAAATGATTACGATTTTGTATCTCAAACTAAATGAATCCAGAGGGCGCGGTCAAATCCCTAAGGTCCCGTGACTGCCAAGATCACAGAGCGGGCCCCTCCGCTACGCATTTCTTGAAATTGCGCTATCAGGAAATCTGCCAGGATCCTAAGACTGTGAGGTGGGATTTGCGGAAGATCCTTTCGAGTGCTCGACTGATTCTCGGTAGGGTCTCAGTTCCAGCAACTCCTCCGCTACATACCCCGCTGTCGTCCCGTCTGAAAAAGTCACAATCAGACCGTCCCCGTCATCCCGTTGTGCACTCAGTATGCGTGTAGGCTCAGTCATGACGGGGAGTCTACCTTTCTGCTAGGCAGCCCGCTGCCCAATTCTGCTCATTAGCGAGTCATTCTCTCAGTCAAGGGGTGCGGGCGGGCAGCTTTCATTTACTTGGCGTCAACTGGGCATGGCATGAGCTGAAGAATATCCCTGCCGCTAGATCCGGCATTGCACCGTCACAGAGTCGCCCAAGAAGGCGGTGAAGGTATCCGACTTTTCAGGGAAGCACTGCCGGGTAAAGTCTAGGGGGAGACACAGTACCGGGATGACCGACAGGAATGAGTCAAAGCGGATTGTAATCGCGACTATTGGCTCCCTGGGCGACCTGCATCCGTGCCTTGCCCTGGCGCTCGAACTCAGAAGACGCGGTCACCGCGTGGTCTTCGGGTCAACGGAGTATTAATTTCAGTTCCAACCCTGTAGCCGAGTTACTCTCGCAGCGTTTCGCTCAGAAGCGAGCCGCACTGATTGATCCGTCCAAAGCCAACTGCACTGTCGCTCCCGGCGCCCTCTCTGGCGGCGACACTACATACCTGTCCGTGGTGGATCGTGATTGAAACATCATCTCCTTCATTCAGAGCAATTCGGGCGCATTTGGATCGCAAGTCACCGTAAAGGGAATGGGTTTTGTGTTGCAGAATCGCGGCGCCATGTTCCGTCTCGACCCCAAGGCTTCCAACGCTCTCGAAGGCCGCAAGCGCCCTTTCCACACCATTATCCCCGCGTTCATGGAACATGGCGATCAACATATCGGATTCGGGATCATGGGCGGCCTCAATCAGCCCCTTGCTCACGCCCAGTTTGTATCAAACGTCGTGGATTACCACATGAACATTCAGGCTGCAATGGAGGAGCCCCGCTTTACAGTGAATGCAAAACTTGGGTGCAACATCGTCATCGAGTCGCGCATACCTGCGTCTTCGCTGGCCACTTTGACGCAATCTGGACACATTCTGGAGGTCAGAAAGCAGTACACGACGGCTATGGGGAGGGGTCAGGCTGTACTTCACGACAGCGCGACGAAGATCAACTACGGGGCGTCCGATCCTCGCGCTGACGGCAGCGCTGAGCCTGAAACACCGGATGCATCCGACCCGGCTCGAAAGCGCTAAGGGTCAGTTGGCGATAACTTGGCATTGCATTTTCTGATGCCCTGAATGACCCTGCTGGCGAAGGGGCAGATTCTCAGAACTTATGGAGTCGCACTCGGTCGAGGGCCAGCAAGGCCAAAAGACCATCAAGGCGATCATAAAACGCCCGAGAGAGATTACCTGATTGATCAAAAGAACATGCAAAGCCGGTTTCACCTTGCTTTGCATGTTTCCTATCCCAACACTGCTGATCGGAACCGGGCACACAATGATGGAGTCGATCCTGGCGGTGCAATCATGATCCACGGTGTTGAGAACCGCTTCGCATGGCTTGGTTTTCCGTTGCGTCATGTGGACTGGACAGACGGGTGCATCGCAATCACAAATCCCGAAATCGAGGAAATATGGCGTCTCGTTCCTGTGGCCACTCCAGTTGAGATTAAGCCCTGATTTCGTGTCCACCGCGAACGGGTACTCAATAACTCAGCAGACTTGGCGATACTACTCAACCAGTAGCTGAAGGTATCTGTGCGGATGGACGTCCAAGGTTTGTCGCGCTCTGCCCAATGCAAGCAGGATTCCCTGGAGCAGCGCTTCCGGGCGGGGCGGACAGCCCGGGATGTAGACATCGACGGGAATCACTGCATCTACTCCGCCCATTGAAGCGTAGTTGGTTCCGAAGATGCCTCCGCTGATGCCGCAGGCGCCCACGGCTACGACGACCTTCGGATCCGGAGTGGCAGCCCAGGTTTTGCGCAGGGCCAGTTCCATGTTGCGCGTGACCGGGCCGGTAACCAGCAGCATGTCAGCATGACGCGGTGAAGCCACGAAATGAATGCCGAAGCGTTCGATGTCGTGCACCGGGTTGTTCAACGCAACGATCTCCTGCTCACATCCGTTGCAAGAACCTGCATCCACCTGCCGAATGGCCAGCGATCGTCCGAGAAGGCTTTGGATGGCGGCTGCGGACCGTTTGCCGGGATCCTCGGCCGTTGCACCGCTCGTGGCAGATTGCAGTCCGGCGTGGGCGCCATCAGAATGGAGCGTGTATTGGGCGGTAAGAATGAGGTCGCGGCGCTGAGTGGCTGCAAGCTCGAATTGCCGGGTCATGCTCACGGCGCCATCGGCAGAGGCCGCCTCGCATTCACCGCAAAAGATGCAGCGGCCGTAATCCACTGTGACCGTGCGCGTGCCGTCGCGGTCGCAGAGGGCGATGGCTCCGGTGGGGCAAGCGTCGGCCGCGGGACGTGCATCTGTCCAGGCGGCGAAGTCAAACTCCGGGCACCCCCGAAACTTTTCGGCAAGGTGCGGTGCAACGCGCGGATAGTCGGCCGTCGCAGTGCCTACATTCAACGTCTTTTGGAGGATGTTGAACATCGCGCTACCGATCCGTCCCTGAATAGGACATGTTGAAGCTCTTGTTGATGACTGGAAAATCCGCAACGATGTTGCCTTCCATTGCTTCAACGAGGGCGGGCCAATTGTTGAGTGAAGGATCTTTGATTTTGCAGCGTTCGAGGTGATTGTCGTCGCCAGTTCGGACCCAATAAAGAATCTCCCCGCGCCATCCCTCGACCGCGCTCAGTGCGCACCGACCCGACGGAATGCGCTGAGTTGGAGCGCGATATGAACCCTCAGGTAGGCGGGCAACCGCTGCGCGAACGATCTGTATCGACTCGGCGACTTCATCGATGCGAACCTGCAAACGGTGCCGAACATCGCCCGCCTGATAGACCGGCACAGTGATGGGCAGGTGGCGGTACGCCTCGTAGGGGTGATCGCGGCGGACATCCAGATCGATGCCGGAGGCGCGCCCCGCCACGCCAACGATACCGAGCATTTGCGCCTTCACAGGCCGCAAAATTCCGGTGTGCTCCAAACGTTCGCGGGTGGAGTTGGAGGACTGAATGATGGTGACCAGGTCGCAGAACTCACGTTCCACAATCTTGAGCGTGCTTTCGATGGCTTCAACTTGAGCCTTCTGCCAGTCCCGGCGCACACCACCGACGGCAACCATGCCGCGCAATAAGCGACTGCCAGTGAGCGTTTCACACAGGTCCAGCACAAGCTCTCGCACGCGACCGGCATGAGCGTTGGCAATTACGAATCCCACGTCGTTAGCGATGGCCCCTGTATCGGCGACGTGATTCGCAACGCGTTCGAGTTCGAGCAGAATTGTGCGCAGGAATTGTGCGCGTGCCGGGACCTCAATTTCCGCTGCGGCCTCGATGGCCCGGCAGAATGCTGTGCCGTGAGAGAATGCCGAATCTCCAGAAACGCTTTCTGCCAGAAATACTGCGCGGGGTATGGTGAAGTTCTCGAAAAGCTTCTCAGTGCCCTTGTGGGTGTAGAACATGCGCAACTGCAGGTAGAGGATGGGCTCTCCTGCGACCGTGAAGTTAAAGTGGCCGGGCTCGATGATGCCGGCATGAACCGGGCCGACCAGAATGTGAAATACGCCTTCCCCGATTGCGGGTCGGTAAACGTGGCGCTCACCTTCAAATGGTGGAAGCACCGTGTCGAGCGGGAAGTTTTTGCGCAGCGGATGTACGTCAGGCCAGTTATCGTGGAGTGCCACGCGGCGTGGATTAGGATGGCCGACGGCTTCAAGACCAAACCAATCCTGAATTTCGCGCTCCTGCCAGTTGACGGAAGGAAACTCCGCGGCGAGCGATGTGAACGAGGGATTGTCGCCTGAAATGGGCGCCTTGAGGATGACCCAGGTAGGATCACCGATCCGATCAAAGACATAGTAGTTATAAAAAAGACCTTCAGCTCTGACGCGATCTTCGGCAAAGACGGTTACAAGACGCGCCTTGTATTCAGCAATGAAGTGCCGGGCTATCGAGGTGACATCGGAACCGTTCAACAGAATTGTTACCTGATGGGGAACCAGTTCCTCCGCTGAGCGGATCTGCTCGGAGAAGCGCTTGCGAAGGTCTTTAAGGAACGAGGTCATAGGCCGCTCACCACTTTTGCCGCTTCACGAGTGAGTTCGAGC
The DNA here is from genome assembly GCA_964614635.1 of uncultured Occallatibacter sp. GTDB lineage: Bacteria > Acidobacteriota > Terriglobia > Terriglobales > Acidobacteriaceae > Telmatobacter. Next base: position 12,222 of record CAZTLV010000031.1, on the reverse strand, counting down.
AACGGGGACGGCACCCAGAATCCAATCACAACCAAGACCACGGCCAGAGCAAGTAACGATCCATCACGCCATGGGCGACGTGCAACCACAGGTGTGTCCCCTGCCGGGCCGAGGACCATGCCGGCGAGAAGCAACAACACGCCCGTGAACAAGCCGATGCTGAAGAGAACGAAAAAAACGCCGGTAAGAACATGGCCGCCCTCGAACGCTGCGCGCAAAATGATGAACTCGCTCTGAAACAGGCTAAACGGCGGCATGCCGATGATGGCAAGCATCGCCATGAAAAGCACCACGCCAGTGAGCGGCATGGTCCGCATTACGCTACCTTTCATCTTGACGAAGAGGTCGGTGCGGAAGTGTTGATACACGTTGCCCGCGGACAGAAACAAGAGCGATTTGGCGATGGTGTGAAAGGTCATGTGCAGCATCAGGCCCAGGCTGCCCATTGCACCGCCAATACCGAGCGCGATGGCCATAATGCCAGAGTGATCGATAGTGGAATACGCGAGCAGGCGGCGAAAGTTTTTCTGTACCAGCACGAAGGGAACGGAGACGCCCATGGAGAGCAATCCGAAGAGAAGCAGGAGCTGGCCTGGGTACTCCGGACCGAGACAGCGGCTGGTGAGGATGTAATAACGAATGAGGCAGTAGAGGGCACAGTTGAGCAGCGCCGTGGAAAGAATAGCGGCGGAGGGCACGGGGGCCTCGCTGTAGGCATCCGGCTTCCAGGTGTGCATGGGCGCCAACCCAGCCTTGGTTCCATAGCCGAGGAGAATGAGCACGAAGGCCAGGCGCATCGACGTCTTGTCGAGTTGAGCGGCGTGCTGCGCCAGTACGGACCAGTTCAGACCGCTGAGAGAATCGGACCCGGGTAGGCGATGGCCGGCGTAGTAGGCCACCACGGTACCGAAGAGCGCCATCGACAAACCGACGCCACCGATGATGGCGTACTTCCACGCAGCTTCAAGCGAGGTGACCTTTCCGTAGAAGGTGACGAGGAAGATGGAAGCCAGGGTGGTGGCTTCCATGGCCGCCCACATGACTCCCAGGTTGTTTGACACAGCCATGAACAGCATAGAGAAGACCAGCAGCGGCGTGAGCGTGTAGTACATGCGAAGCTGCGCTGTCTGTTCCTTGCCGGTTTCGTCGTCGCCGAGTTCTCCGCTATGGAGGTCATCGCGCAGGTAGCCGACGGAGTACGTTGAGCAAACGAGAGCCACGGACGCGGTGAGAAGAATGACCAGCGCGCTGAGCGAATCGGCGTAGAAGAAGCTGTTTGCGAGAGAGATGGTTCCGGCGGCCAGGACTTGCGCAGCCAACGCGAGTGCGATGAGGAAGACGATCCCGAAGCCAGCTACGTTGATGGCTTCCATTGCTCTGCGCGGGCGCACGAAGAACGACGCGGCGGCAGTGGCAAACGGGACCAGCAATAAGGCGAAGAGCAGCATCCTATCCTCTCAGCCTCCGCAACCGGCTCACATCCATGGACTCGAAGGTCTCGCGAATGCGGTAGACGAGGATGCCGAGCACCATTGCCGCCACCAGCACATCGAAGAAGACGCCGAGTTCCACAATCAGCGGCATGCCATAGGTAAGCGAGATAGCCGCGAGAAACATTCCGTTTTCAAGGGAGAGAAGCGCCAGCACCTGGGTCAGCGCCTTGCGCCGGTTGATCATTGTAAAGAAGCCGATCAAGAAAAGCGAGATGGCTACGGCCAGCGCGTTGTGGCCCAGGCCGGGCTCATCCGGCCGATAGAACGACTCTGCAACGACATAGCCCACGAGCGTAAGTCCGCCGGAGATTACAACAGACATTGGAACATTCACAATCGGCTCGATCTCTTCATGAATCTTCATCCGCCTTACGAGCCGTTCAAAGAGGATGGGGACGAGAATCACTTTTACCACGACGGTGAGCGCGGCTGCGGCGTAGAGATGGGGCGCGTGGTTGAACCAGGCGATGGTGGCGGCAATCATGGCGAGAAAGAATGACTGAGCCGCGAAGATGCGGATGTGCACAACGATCCAGCGCTGAGTAACCATGGCGATCTGGAGGACGAGCACCAGCGCCGCCATGAGCGTGATGATTCTGTCACCGAGTTGCAAATCGAGAAAGTGCATCATAAGCATCAAAAGAGAAACGTGGAGACCAATGCGAGCGAACTAAGCGTGAAGGCCACAGCGAGCAGTTCAGGCACCCGGAACAGGCGCATTTTTGCGTTGACGGTTTCGAGCAGAACAATTGCACAACTCAAGAAAAGCAGCTTCGCCAGCAGCCAGGCGATTCCCTGCAACGCACCGAAACCGAACCATGTGTGCTGCAAGCCAACAGGCCAGAAGCAGTTGATCAGCAGGGTCATCAAGACGAGTTGCTTGATGGAAGCTGCCCATTCAATAAGGGCGAGGTAGGGGCCGGAATACTCGAGGATCATGGCTTCGTGAATCATGGTGAGTTCGAGGTGAGTGTCCGGATTGTCGACCGGTATCCGGCCTGTTTCTGCGATCAAGACGAGCGCGAGCGCGGCGAATGCAAACATTTGCGCAGGAGCAAGAAAACGCCAGTTCTGCCCGATGGCGCTTCCGGCGATTTCAGTGAGGCCAGTGGAGCCTGCGCCGATGGCGACGGTGAAGATGGCCAGCATCATGGCCGGTTCGGCAAGGGCAGAAATGGTCATCTCGCGGCTGCTGCCGAGACCGCCAAATGAGCTGCCAGTATCCAAACCGCTTAGGGCAAGAAAGAAGCGGCCCAGGCCGAGCAGATATATTACAGCCAGTACGCCGCCGAACAAGCCGAGCGGCGCATCAGCGGCAACCATAGGAATCATCAGGCCTGCCAGGGCAGTGCTGAAGAAGAGTATCCAGGGCGTGGCCGAGAAGATCCACGATGCAGTGTCTGGAATGACCATGCCCTTGCCAAAAAGCTTTCCCAGATGCCTGTATGGCTGCAGGATTCCAGGGCCGCGACGGGTTTGCAGCCGCGCCTTGAGCGTGCGGATCACTCCTGTGACCAGCGGCGCCAGGGCCAGAAGGAGGAAAAACTGCGTCACACTTTCGATGAGCCGCTCGATCATCCGCGTACCCCAAACAACAGTAGGAGAATCAGGGTGATGAAAATGTAGGCGAGATAGACGTTGATGCTGCCTGCCTGAATGCTCTTCATGCGATTTGCCGCTGCCATGATTCGCTCTCGCAATGGACCGTAGAGCCGCTTTTCAATGGTGAACTCGATCCGGCTCTCGAAATGGATTGCGCTGGGGTAGTGGGGCGAGACTTCGTATTCTGCCTGGATCTCGCGGCGGGGACGATAGAGGGCGGCAAAGATCATGCGCAGGGGCTTTGAAAAGGCAGTTGCCGTGTATTCGTTGTCGGCGGTTAGCCCAGGGAGTCCGCAATCCCACACGGGGCCGGTGACGCTACGGCGCTTCCAGCGCATCGCAAATGGAAGTCCGAAGACCGCGCCAAGGAGCATGAAGAGCAGTGCGATTCCGGCTGTGGATATGGTTCCGCCGTGGGGCGTTCCCGGCGAAAGTGCGAGGCCGCGAGCCACTACCACTGCCGAACTGATGCGAACGCCAAGGGCCTGTTGCGTGATGGGATCGAAGACGCGCACGAACCATGTGGCGCCGAGACCCAGCGCCACACAGACCACCACGAGCACCATCATGCCAGCGCGCATGGGAAGCGAGGCTTCTTCAGCTTCAGCAGCCTGGCTGGTGCGCGGGAGTGCAAGAAAGGGGATGGCGAAGGCTTTGACAAAACAGGCAGCAGCCAGGGCCGCCGTGAGAGCAAGCAGGGATCCGGCGATGGGGAACATGAGGCGCGTGAGACTCTGCGTGGTGCCAAAGCCGGCAAGCAGCGCCTGGTAGGTAAGCCACTCGCTCACGAATCCATTCAACGGAGGCAGGCCGGAGATGGCCACAGCACCCCCAAGGAAGCAGAGAGCCGTGAATGGCATGCGCCGGATGAGTCCGCCCATTTTCTCCATATTGCGCGTGTGTGTAGCCTGCACCACCGCACCTGCGCCGAGGAAGAGAAGTCCCTTGAACATGGCGTGGTTCAACGTGTGGTAGAGGGCTGCGATGAGGGCAAGAGCGGCGAGGCTGGGCTGTCCGAGCGATCGAAACATGAGCGCGGCGCCGAAGCCCATGAGGATGATGCCGATGTTCTCAATGCTGTGCCAGGCGAGCACGCGCTTGAGGTCATGCGCCATGAGCGCGTAGAGCACTCCAAGCAAAGCTGAAGCCACGCCCAGGCCGAGCACCACGGTTCCCATCCATAGCGGAGGCGGCCCGTAAAAATCGAAGAAGACGCGGGCCATTCCGTAGATGCCGGTCTTGATGACGATGCCCGACATCAGCGCTGAAACGTTGCTTGGGGCCACCGGATGGGCCTCAGGGAGCCAGATGTGAATAGGGATGATGCCGGCCTTGACGCCGAAACCGAGAAGGAAGAGCAGGAATACCATGCCCTGCCGCAGCGGCGGCATTTGCGATGCGAGCAAATGGAAACTTGAAAAATCCAAGCTGCCGCTTGCGGAGGAGAGAACGAGGAACGCGATCAGGAGCAGACCGGTGCCAGCGTGCGACATGATGAGGAAAAGCAGCCCGGCTTTGCGCGTCTTTTCCTTCTCGTGCTCAAAGCTGATGAGACAGAAAGAAGAAAGCGCCATGACCTCCCACGCCGCCAGGAAAAAGAAGGCGTTGGAGGCGGTGAAGACCAGGGCCAGGCTCGCCAGCAGCAGGTTGTAGAAAAATCCGAAGGCGCCCAGATTGCGGCGTCCTTCCATCTCTCGCAGGTAGCCGAAGGAGTACAGCGAAACGGCTGCAGCCAACAAGGCGAGCGTTACGTTGAAATATGCCGACAAGGGGTCAAGGCGGATGGCCCAAGAGAAGACCGGGTTGCCGAATGGAAGGCTGATCACGGTAGGCGTGCAGCTGAAGATGGAGGCCGCCGAACTAGCCAGGTTGAGAAGCGAGCCTGCCAGTGCCGCCCCGCAGGTGACTCGGCGAGCGGCGGCGGAGTGGCGACGCAGTGCCAGCGCGGCCACGGCGCCGGCGAGCCAGACGACGATTCCGCTCAGGAAAAGCTCAGGAATCAGCGGGGAGATGACTCACGTTCCACTTCTCCGAGCATCAGAATGGTGTCGGTGAGACTGGCCTGGAAATACTGGCGCATGATGTCGAGAACGTCGATGAGCAGCCGGCTGCGAATGGAGTAGAAGACCTGGTTGCCATCCTTGCGGTTGACCACGATCTGGTGGCTTCTGAGGACGGTGAGGTGCTGGGAAAGGTTGGCCTGTTCAACGCCGAGCTTCTCCTGAATGGTCCGCGCAGAGAGTTCCCTGTCGCGTAACACCTCGAGAATGGCGATGCGTGTGGGATGGGATAGAGCACGAAAGATGCTGGCTTTGTATGTTCGCAGCGTCTCCTGCATTTCTGCAGTATATTCGATATTTCGAATATACGCAATAGTCTATTGCGCGCTACACTTACACTTACTCTGGTACAAATTACCGTGCAGGCCAACAGCCAGTAAGATAGGCAAACCGCGCATAACGGTCCCATGATCGATGGTCAGTTGGCGATAACTTGGCATTGCACTTGTTGACTGGAATGGGGCACGACGCGCGGCCTCCCAAGCATCGTTGCCATCACATTCTTCTCCGGCGAAGTGGGTTCGGGGCTGCAATCATGGCTATCTCGAGAACCCCATCTTCGATTCAGTACGGAAAGGGCCAAGACTCAGGTGCATGTCCTTCCATTCTCGCTGGTCAAGTGGTACATGAAACAGTTGCCCTTTCAATCGGTCAAAGGCTATACGCCAGCGGGTGCCTGGGTTCGTAAAGCATAATGTCGTCCGCGCCAGGTACGGCCATCATGACCACGAGCCCGTACGCGTGATCCTGAACTTCGCCATGGAACTCCGCTCCTTTGCCCTTCAGTTCAGTGACCGTCTGTGAGATGTCGTCGCACATCAGGGAGATCAGGTGGTGCCGGGACGATTCATACGTCTTGCCGTCGTAAACGCTGTGGGTCGGGTGCACGCCCATCTCACTCGGCCCGGTCTTGAAGATCAGCCAACCTGCGCCTCCGCCCGCCGCATCCTCGACGAAGGGCCAGCCGAGGACGTCGCGAAGGAATGCGCGCGTGGCTGGGGCGTCGTCGGAATAAATCAGGGTGTGGATACTGGTGATCATCGGAATGAACAACTGAAATCGCCTAGAATTGTACTGTTTCGGTCGATTGCCAATCAAGAAGCCGTTCAGCTGAGGAGCCCATCACTTCTGTGGTTGGCGAACCGGAAATCTCAATTCAAGGATTGGTTTCAGCAGCATTGCACAAAGCCGCTCGGACAATTATCATTCGACCGCATTGGGAGACCTTCCGGCATGAATTGGATGCGGCTCATCGCAATTACGCTGGGTGCTGGTATCTTGTCGTCGCTTACTGACTGGTTTTTTGCAGGCGACTGGATCCACAAGCGCTTCACCTACCCCGAAGTATGGCGGAAAGGCGCCGAACAGAAAGCGATTGCTTTGACGAGTCCACTTCCGTTTCTGACCTGCGGTGTCTTTGTGTATGCCGCCGCGAGGCTGGGAATTCATTCATTGCCAGGTGCGCTCAAATTGTCCTGCGCGGTGTGGATGATGGGCCCATTACCGCTCATTCTCACCAATGCCGCGTTTATCAAGCTGCACCGCGTGTTTGTGGTGTGTTACGCAACGGGCTGGCTCATCAAGCTATCGATTGCAGCGATCACGGTGGGATTGTTTCTCCACTGACCATCAGCTGGAACTCGGAAAATCCGGAACGATGCCAGACAGCCGACGATCGCCCCGTGATCGATGATCAACTCCTGAAAACTTGGCATTTCACTTTCTGAGCGGTGAAGGAATGAACAACGGGCCAGACCAAGGCAAGATGAATACCAGGTTGTTGATTGCCGCAGTTTGGGGCATTTTGATGGGCATCCTCACCCTCGCAGCGGGGCCACTTTCAGTGATCTCCCCTCAATTTGTGATTGCCGCAATCCAGATCTCTCTAACGTACATGCTGTTTCCTGGGCTAATTGTTGCTGCCGAAGTGGGCTCATTGGTTCCGGCAGCTGTGATCAACGCGCTCGTTCATTTTGGGATATGTTATCTCGCACTTCGATTCTTATCGATATTCAAGAGAAAGAGGGTGCACGGTTGAACGTCCGTTGCGGTCAACTGTTGAAAACTTGGCATTGCACTTTCTGCGGCCGAATTATCTACGGCCTCGGATTGCTTCCACCCCGGAAATGTCAGTCGCAGAGCAGGATCAAGTGCTCACGGCAGAGCGGAAACTGCTCCTGCATATCCTCGATACTGACGGTGGATTCGATAAGGCCGTTGTGGGTCACTGGCACAGAAACGTCCTCCGCCAACGATTCGACGCCCACCTCTCCAAGGAAGAACCGTTTTAGAGTGATCTCCCGGATATATTCAGCATAGTCGGAGCAGTTGGCGATTCATCGCCAAGCCGTCAAGCCGCAATCTCAATTGTCGATAACCTGGCTTTGCGCTTTCTGACACCAACACGAAGCGGCAATGGCACCCAATCTGGTGACATTGATTACCAATGACGAGTTGGCAACCATACGAACGCAGCCATCGGATCGACTCCAAAGCTGGTCTCGACCAAACAAAGCGCCCGGAATATTACCGAATTGCGTAGCCGCCGTCGACACGAATTGTAGTTCCGGTAACGAAGTCAGAAGCCCGTGACGCCAGATACACCGCTGTCCCAGCTATTTCCTCCGGTTGACCCCAACGGCCTGCAGGCGTACGCGCAAGAATCTCGTCGTTCAGAGGCATTGTGTGCACAGGCGCCGTCATGTCTGTTTCTATCCACCCAGGTGCGATCGCATTCACTTGAATGTTGTTCGGGGCGAGTTCAATGGCCATTGACTTGGTCAGCTGGATGATCGCACCCTTCGCCGCACTGTAAGAGGGGATCAGCCCGGATCCAAAAAACGAGTACATACTTCCAATGTTGATGATCTTTCCATGCTGCCGGAAGACCATCGATCTCGCAGCGAGCTTCGAGAGCAGAAACACTGCGTTGAGCTGTGTCTCAATAACGTTGTCCCAATCCTCCGGCTTCTCGTTGAGAACACCGCCGCTCAGTGAAACATTGCCCGCATTGTTTACCAGTATGTCTATGCCGCCGAGCTCGGACTCGACTTTGGTGAGCGCGGGCTCCAATCCGGCACGATTGGTGACGTCAACACTCACGGCGATCGCCGGGACACCGATTGCTTTCAATTCGGAAAGTACCCGCTGGTTCTTCTCTCCGTCTCGTCCATAGATCGCGACGGAGGCTCCGGCCTCGGCCAATCCGAGAGCAATGCCGCGGCCTATTCCACCGTTGCCTCCGGTTACTACAGCCACGCTACCGCTCAAGTCAAACATGGCAGACGTCTTCACAAGGCACTTCCTTTCAAAGAACCGGAAACACTTGGGCACCTAGAGTTTGAGAGTCGAAACGGCTACTGCTCCAAGTCTCTTTCTGCGGTAGCTTTTCAGAGCAGATGAATCTGAAACTTGGACGAGGATACCATGCAAAGGACACGCCGCAGTACAACATTCGTGCCCGGATGTCGGCAGCTAATCCATTCCTCGTAATCTCGCGCCTCGAATGTGTGAAAAGTTGGAGAAACGAACGGAAAGAGCTCCCAGGCCCGTCACGTAATCGAGTTCTCCGGCGCTCGTAACATCAGCCTTGACAAATTGGGTCGCAAGTTACATACTGATCGGTATGTTGCCGAAGACAATTGATCTGCTAGTGGGTAGAAACAGACCGAGACACAGCGGGCCTACACCGCGCGATCCGGAGCGCACCCGGGAGCGCTTGCTTCAGGCGGCATTCCGCGAAGTATACAAATCAGGCTTCCAGAGTGCCGGTCTGGATGCCATTCTGGCCCCAGCCGGGGTCACAAAGGGGGCGTTGTACCACCACTTCGGCAGCAAAGAAGCCTTGGGATACGCCATCGTCGAGGAGATCATCGCCCCCGACAATCGCGGCCAGTGGTTGACTCCTCTCGAAAACTGCAAGAACCCTATCGATGCTTTGATCAGCGCTGTTCAAGAATTATCAGTTCAGCCCGAGGCTGTGCGCGGCGGTTGTCCTTTGATCAATCTTTCGCAGGAGATGTCCCCCCTTGACGCTGGATTCCGCCAACGGCTCGCAACAATATTTCGCAACTGGCAGGACGGCGTTGCCGCTGCATTGCTGAATGGTCAGAAGCATGGAAAGGTGCGCCGCGACCTGGAACCCGCTCAAGCAGCCGGATTGTTGATTGCCATGGTCGAAGGTTATGGCTCGCTTGCCAAGAATGCCCAAGATGCGAAAGTGATGGAAGCGGGGATCAAAAACATCGTGGAGTGGCTGCGGTCTTTGCGCCCGCCGGGCAACTTCAAACGGGGCTGAACGGATCGTGCAAGACGGGCCGACATTTCGCATACCAACCGGTCTGTACTCACTGGAGCGCAGCCCGATGCGTGCAACCACAGGACGCCAAGACCGGTGACCGCCTGAACGCTCAGGACGGCCCCAGAGGCCACTAACCCAAGAATCTGGAACAGGAGAATGGACATGACAAGAATCGGAATATCCCGGCGGAATGCGCTCGAAGCGGGAGCTTGCGCACTGGCTGGAGCGGCAGGACTCATGGTGATGGCTGGCGCGGCCGCAGAAGCGGAGTCGAGCACCACAACCGAAGAAATCATCCGGAAGTGGTATAAGGCATGGGTGGAAAAGGACGAGGGTCAATTCGAAGCCCTGATGACAGACAACTTCACCTTCACTAGCGCGGCTGGCGACGATCACATCAGTAGGAGCACGTTCAAAACGCAATGCTGGGATACACAGGCTAAGCTCATCGAGCGATCCGATCTGGAGCGCGTGATCACAAGCGGCGACGAGGCATTTGTGAAGTACCTTTGCCACACGACGAACGGTAAATCATTCCGGAACGTGGAATATCTCCGGGTCAGAGATGGGAAGGTGGAGGCCCTTGAGTGTTATTTCGGCGGGGCCGGCTATCCGTCGGCAGCAAGCAAGGGGATGTGACGCGGTATTCAGTAAACCTTTCGGTACAAGGTCGCTTCCTGCTCCATGTCCTCCCTGCCGGCTTCGTCAAAATTCGCCACTTTGGACTGCTTGCCAACCGCAACCGCCGCCAGGCGCTGGCTCTGTGCAGGCTACGTCTCTGCGCTCCCCTGCTGCATCCAAGCTCCTTGCTGACAGAAGAACAGAAGTCTGCGCTCAGCCGGTCATGCCCCCAGTGCAAATGCGGCACACTCCATGTAGTCGCGCGTTTTTCGGCTGTGAAACCGCCCAGCCCAAACCTAGCGCTTCACTGCGCAGCCTTCGACTCTTCCTGAGGAAACCATGCGGTCTTGTCTTCCAACCCGATTCCTCACTTCGACGGCTTCTAACCCCGCCCTCGCTCCCCTATGCTTCGAATCGGCTACGCACAGTTCACGATCACCTCCCCGTCAAGTCTGCACCAGCAGCGCGAACCCGGTCGGCCAGGGCTCACTGTGCATCCCCACGTGCCCGGTTGGCCGTCTCGGCTCTCCGCGGGCGGCATCCAATCCCCATACGTCCACCGCCCTAGCGGCTTAGAGCAAATCGCCGTATCCACAATGCTCCGCACCAGCAGCATCGGCAAACGGAAATTCCTGCCTGCGGAGCACTGTCGATACGGCACTAGAGATTTTGCATCATCTAAGGCTGAAAGGCACAATCACCTACGAGCTGTAGTCACGAGACTTCCAGAAGATTGAGCGATCAATCTGATCCAGGCGGGTGCGTCCGGTCATCGCCATCGCGACCTCCAGTTCCGATCTCAGAATGTTGACGACATCGCGCACTCCATCCGCCCCAGCTACGCTCAATCCGTACAAATAGGGTCGCCCTATCAAGACAGCAGAAGCGCCGTACCCCAGCCCCTTCAAAACATCAGTGCCCCTCCGGATACCGCTATCGAACAGAACCGGTGCACGACCGGCCACGCGGTCCACCACCGCCGGAAGCACCTCGATTGTTGCCGGTTCCGTGTCGAGAACCCGGCCACCGTGATTCGAAACGACGATTGCCGCAACACCGCGCTTCACCGCCTCATCGGCATCGTCAGGATTGAGGACCCCTTTGAGAATGATCGGCGTCTTGGCGAACGACTGGATCCATTCAAGATCGTTCCAGTTGAAATGTCTCCGAGTCCGGCCGCCTCCGCCCCCAGGCCTCGCCTCAGTCCCAAGGTTTGGGAATGGAAGAATCGGCGACTGCGCCCGGATGTGCTCCTCGCGGTTCCGCGCGTAAGGCATGGGAATGTCAGCCGTGATACAAAGCGCCTTGCATCCTGCTGCCTCCGCTCTCTCGATCAGTGCCTGAACAGCCTTCCTGTCGTCGTCCACGTAGAGCTGAAACCAAACCGGTCCCGATGCAGCTTTGCAGATATCCTCTATGCTGCGGTTCGAGACGGTGCTCGCCACCATAATCGTCTTGGCCTCCCCCGCTCCGCGTACAGTGGCCGTTTCGGCATCAGGATGCGCCAGAAGATGCGACGACGTCGGCGCCAGCAGGATTGGATGGGGCAATTTGTTGCCGAGCACCGTACAGCTTGTATCAACCCGAGTCATGTCCACCAGAACGCGCGGCTTAAGCCGTAACTCGTCCAGCGCTTTACGGTTCCGTCTCAGTGTTATCTCATCGGCCGAACCGCTGCTGAAGTATTCCCACGCCGGCAGCGACATCTTCCGCTTCGCTGCAGTCTCATAGTCGTACACGCTGGCCAGCACCGGCTGCTGGTTCTCCTGCCCTCCACCAGCCTGGCCATCCACGCCACCCGCATCGATGGCCGCAGCCACGGTCCGTTTTGAGGTGATTCCAATCGCGGCCGCACTCGCCAAACTCGCCCTGAGTACCTCTCGCCTATTCATAAAGACCGTACTCCTGCCGCCATTGCAATCGCAGAACGATCGAACCAAACAATCTCGAAACCGCTGCTCATCGTTTATACATCAAGTCGGCATCAACTAGTTACGGGCAATCCGAAAGTTGAATGTCAACTCCCGATATCAGGCCAATGCGCTCATCGATCTATTGACATTGGTCTGCTGCTTCGGCAACTGGACGTATAGGAAAGAACTACAACGGGATTTTTCGATGCGCAGGCTGCCAGGTCCTGCAGTTG
>CAZTLV010000030.1:0-50280 GCA_964614635.1 uncultured Occallatibacter sp. | reverse complement strand
TGAGATTCCAGAAACTGTGAATGGCAAGTCCGGCTCCAGTGAGCAGGGCAAGCGCCAGAGCGAACTCTCCGATTACGAGCAGGCGGCGAATGCGGTGACGGCCTGCGCTGGTGCCGGAGCGGCCGCCTTCTTTCAAAACCTCGGCAGGATCGACGCGGGTGGCGGACCAGGCCGGAGCACATCCAAAAAGCAATCCGGAAAGCGTGGACGCAGCCAGCGTGAAGAGCAGAACGGGAAGATTGAGTTGAAGGTCGGCCTCGGTTGGGAGCGTTCCTCGCGGCATGATCGCCTCAATCCCGTGCAGAAGCGCCCAGCCCAGAGCAACTCCGAGCCCGCCTCCGATCAAGGCAAGAAGAAGGTTTTCGGTGAGAAACTGCGCAAAGATGGTCTTGCGCGAGGCACCAAGCGCGGAGCGAACAGCCAACTCCTTCTGCCGGGTTGTGCCTCTGGCCAACAGCAGATTGGCGACGTTTACACAGGCGATGAGCAGCACAAAGCCCACGGCGCCGAGCAATATCCAAAGCATCTGGATTTCTTCTTTGGGAAGGAAGTCGTTGTGCAGGGGCTCAACGGTAGCGCCCCAGCCTTTGTTGCTCTTTGGGAAGGCCTGTGCGATGTTGGCCGTTACCTTGTCCATATTGGCCTGCGCTTGCTGGATGGTGACACCGGGCTTGAGGCGCCCCATTGCCAGCAGCCAGTGAAAGTCGTGATTGAGTTGCTCGGGTTTGAACGCTAGCGGGACAATAAGCCAATTGTCGAGCCGGTCCGGCTGACCTGGTCCGAGTACGCCGACAACCGTGTAGGCGGCGCCATCGAGTTGAATGGTCTTGCCGACGATGTTGGGGTCTGAGCCGAGGCGCCTCCAGAGCTTGTTGAGCAGGATCACCTCGTGATCTTTGCCGAGTATGCCCTCTTCGGGGAGAAAGTCGCGGCCATAAAGGAATTGGTTGCCCATCATGCGATACATGCCAGGGGTGGTGAGTTGCCCCTGCAAGTACTCCGGCTGTTCCTTGGTCGCCAGGTTGAAGCTGGCGCCGGAGAATGCATTGATGTCCTGGAAGACGGCGTTCTGGTTCTTCCAGTCCACAAAGTCCTGCGCGGCGATTGAGTTGCGGAAGGTCTGGATCTTGGACCAGACCATGACGAGCTGATCAGGCTCGGGATAGGGCATGGGCGCGAGCAGCGTGGCGTACACCACGGTAAAGATGGCCGTGGTGGCGCCAATGCCGAGGGCAAGCGTGCTGACGGCGGTAAGGGTGAACACGGGCGACCTGCTCAACTGCCGCAGTGCGTATTGAAGGTTCCGCAAAATCGTTCGCATTGACTCTCCTGTTCTTCGAGGGGAAAGTTACTCGGTTCTGAGTGCTTGCATGGGTTCAATGGTGGAGGCGCGGCGGGCAGGCAGGGCCGAAGCGAGGGCGACCATGATTGCAGCGAATAGAACCGCGGCGGAAAGGGTGATGGGGTCGAAGGTGGTGACGCCGTAGAGCAAAGCGCTGAACAGGCGGGCGGCGACCACGACAGCGGGTAGGGCGACGGCGGTGGCCAGCACCGCAATCATGACCATCTCGCGGACGACGAGAACCACGACAGCGGAACGCTGCGAACCTAGTGCGAGGCGGACGCCGATTTCGCGGGTGCGCTGCTCAGTGGAATAAGCGAGAACGCCATAGAGGCCGACAGCGGCGAGCACCATGGCGAGAACCGAAAAACCCATGGCAAGAAAAGCAAGGGCTCGAACGTCCGCGGCGCGATTGTCCACTTCGGCTTCCATGGTGCGCAGGCCATCGACAACGAGTGTGGGATCGAGCTGATGGATGGATTGACGGATGGCCGCTTCAACCGTCGCCGCTGGTTGCGCCGCGCGCGCGTAGATTTCAACGCCGCCGGGATGAGTTGCCTGCAAGTAAGGCGTGTAGACGGCGGGACCCATCTCGGTGCGCAGATTCTGGTGACGAACGTCGCCGACCACGCCGACGATGGCGATTTCGAACTTTGTATCGTCGCCCTGTCCCTTGCCCATGAGACGCCCCAATGCATTCTGGGGCGACCCGAAGAAGCGCCTGGCGGCGGCCAGATTGATGACGGCTACCTGGGGCTGGCCGCTTACATCAGAGGCAGTGAATTCACGGCCAGCGAGGAGTGGTTGGCGGATCGTGGCAAAATAGGCGGGGTCGATCTCCGGTGATTCGAAGTTCATCCTTTCATCTTCGGCCGGTTTGTACCCCTGGATTGAATAGTTTTCAGTGTTCGTGTTTCCTTGCAATTCGGGATCGTCGGTGGCAGAGACATTGGTCACGCCTGGAATGTGGCGAATGGCATCGATTGCGTTGCTGACGATCTGCGCAGTGCGCTGTTCCCCGTACCCGGAACTCGTGGGGTCGAGGGCGAAGCCGACGAGATTGCCGGTGTCGAAGCCCACGGGTTGATGGCGGAGATTTTCAAGGGTGCGGACGAAGAGGCCGGCGCCGCCGAGCAGCAGAACCGTCAGCGCAATTTGCGCGCCCACGGCCAATTTGCGGAATCGTTGAGAGCCCCTGGACGCGGTGCCTGCATTCTGGCGCAGGGCATTGGCAAGACCGGGACGCAGGAAATGAAGCACCGGCGCAAAGCTGAAGAGCGAACTGGTGAGCAGACCAACGGCTAGGGTGAACAGAAACACGCGCCCATCAATGGTGGCGGAGTACGGCTCCTGGCCGGGATCGGAGTTGGTCATCAAGCGGACCAGGACCTTGGCGACAAAAGGCGCGAGCGCCAAACCCGCGGTCGCACCGGCAACGCCAAGCAATGCACCTTCGGCGAGCAGCTGCAAGGCGATGCGGCTGCGCTTTGCGCCGAGGACGTAGCGCATGGACATTTCACGCACGCGGCCTGCGGCGCGCAGCAGCAGCAGTGTTGCCACGTTGATGGCGCACATGGCAATGAGCAAGCCGGCCATGCTCATGAGAACGACAAGAGGCGTTTTCAGCTCGGTTCGGTCAGGCGAAAAACCCCGTGAATCGTCCAGCACGGTCAGGTGTGAATTATCAAGGAAGTTCTGCTTGAAGCGGTCAGACTTGGTTTTGTAGAGTGTCAATTCGTTTGTGCGCAACGAATGCCACAAAGGCCCAAGGCCGGCTTCAGCCTGCGATGCAGAGATACCGGGCTTGCGTCGCGCGATCAAGGTAAGCCAGACCGACTGATGGTTGTTGAGATCGTTGCGCTGAATGGTCCAGGGCATGGCGATCTGAGACATGCTGATGGGAATGAAGACTCCGGGCTTGTAGCCGCCAATGGCGGAATCGAATCCGCGTGGCGCTACACCAAGAATGGTAAAAGGGTGGCCGTTGATGAGGACCACCTGACCAACCACATCGGGCGACGCGGCAAAGCGCGTCTTCCAATAATCGTAGCTGAGGACCAGCACGGGGTTGGCGTTTTTTGCAGTATCGTCCTGCTGCATGAGCAGGCGGCCAATGACCGGCTTCAGCCCCAGGAGTTCAAAGTAATTGCCTGAGACGATCTCGGCGTCCTTGTTCTCAGCCTGGTTATGCCAGGAGACTCCAACGCCGGCTTTGTCCGCGGCAAGGATCCCATCAAATACCTGGTTGTTGTCGCGGAGGTCTTTGTACATGGGATAAGAGAAGTAATTGTGCAGGTCTCCGCCAAAGCTGCTGGCCCAGCCTGAGAAGCCGCCACTCCAGTTGAAGCGGACAAGCTCCTGGGGGTGCTGCACGGGCAACATGCGGAGCAGAACCTGGTCAAATAGGGTGAAGACGGCGGTATTGGCGCCGATGCCGAGGGCAAGCGTGACGATAACAGTGAGGGTAAATGCCGGCGACTTGCGCAACTGGCGCAGTGCGTAGCGGATGTCCTGCAAAGGCGTGTTCATCGTCTCTCCCTTTCTTGCAATCTTGCGCTGTGCACTATTCCGTTCGCAGTGCCTGCATGGGTTCAATTGAAGCGGCGCGGCGCGCGGGAATGAAGCCCGCGGCCGCGGCACAGAGAATGAGCGCAAACGGTGCCCCGATCAGGGCCACCGGATCGTAGCTCGCTACTCCGTAGAGCAGGCTGTTCATGAGATAGCCGGCGTAAAGCGAAGCGGGAATGCCCAGGAGCAAGCCAATAAGAATCTGCCAGAGCGCGCCGCGCATGACCATGGAGACTACACTGGCGCGGGTTGCGCCGAGGGCCATGCGGATGCCGATCTCGCTGGTGCGGCGGGCGACGAAGTAAGACATGACGCCATAGAGACCAACGGAGGCGAGGAGCAGGGCCAGAATTCCGAAGAGGCTGGTAAGACGCGCGGTGAGGCGCTCCTGATCGAAGTTTCCGGCGACCTGGGCATCGAGTGAACGCAGATCCATCACGGTGAGGTTGGGATCGACGCCGGCAAGAGTGCGGCGGATGAGCGCGTCTGCACTCTGCTGGGGCTTGTTGAAGTTGAGGATGATGGCGTTGATGAACATGGACTGGGTTTCGCCGCCGATCATGTCCGCTTCCTTGTAGCCGTTGAAAGGCTGAGTGAGGGGACGAAGGTAGACGGGGCGGACCTCGCTGCGCGGATTGTTCATCTTGAAGTCGGCGAAGACGCCGACAATCTCCCAGCTCCCGGAATACTTTACGTTGTCAATGCCGAAGTGTTGTCCGAGGGGATCTTGATTGGGGAAGAAGCGTTTGACAAAGGTTTGGTTGACGATGGCGACCTGTGGCGATGAGGCGGTGTCCTGATCGGTGATGCCGCGACCTTTGATGATGGGGACGCCGATTGAATCGAGGAAGTGAGTGCTGGCACGATCCCATGTGGCGCCGCACTTGTCGCCGGGGTGTGGCGCAGGATGACCTTGCTGGATCACGCACTCGCCCCAGTTGTCGCCTTCAAGCGGGCTGTAGAGCGCGAGGCCGACGTTGGTGACACTGGGAAACGCGGAGAAACGATCTTCGATCTGCCGATAGAGGCCAGGCACGCGGTCAATGGTGTAGCCGGCGCCGGCCGGATCGAAATGGAGCACGTACCGGTTGGAGGTGACTATGCCGAACTTCTGGCGTTCAAGGTTGTTGAGCGACCTGGTCATGAGAATTGCGCCGGCGAGAAGGACGAGCGACAATGCCGCCTGGAAGACAACAAGAGATTTCTGGGGGAGGGATGAACGGTCGCGCGTGGAACGGTTAGCACCGCGCAGCACTTCAGCTGGCTGGGCGTGGGACGACAGCCAGGCGGGACCGGCGCCGAAGAGCATGCCTGTCACAAGCGAGACGGCGAAGGCAAAGGCGAGAATCGGAATGGAAGGGCTGGCTTCAATGGGCAGGTTGGTTGCATTGGGAAAAGCGAGGGCGAGGATAGTGCGTGATCCGGCATAGGCGACGCCGAGGCCGGCCAGCCCGCCGAAGCAACTGAGGATCACGCTCTCAGTAAGTATCTGACGGACGACGCGAGAACGACCGGCGCCAAGAGCCATGCGGACGGCAACGTCAGACCGCCTGCTGGTGGCGCGGGCCAGCATGAGGTTGGCAATGTTGGCACAGGCGATGAGCAGAACGACGGAGGAAAGGATCATCAACATCTTCAGGCCCTTGCCGGTCTGCTCCTGAAGGTTCTGAATGCCGCCGCCGCCAGGCGAAAGCACGACATGCATTTTCGGAATAATGGCGGCGCCGCCATTGGCTGTGAGCTGCGGGCGAGAATAGAGCCACTGTCGGAGCGCCCCGGTGAGCTTGGTTTGGAGCGCCGGGATATTGGTGCCGGAACGGACTCTGCCAATGGGATAGAGCCAATGATCTTCAGGATGATCGACGACCGCGCTGGCGCCACGGAGATAGGGCTCAGTCTGAATGGGGAGCCAGAAATCGGGCGGTGAATCCGTGACGCGGTCGCCGAAGAATCCGGGAGGCGCAACGCCGATGACGGTGAACGGCAGGGTCTGAATGTAGATAGTTGAGCCAACGATGGAGGGGTCGCCCGCATACTCGCCTTGCCACGCTTTGTAGCTGAGGACGGTGGCGGGTGGGGAGGATCGAGTGTCGTCATTGTCAGTGAATGCGCGGCCCATATAAACGCCCAGGCCGAGGGTTGAGAAGTAGTTGCCTGAGACGAATTCGCCGCTGAGCGATTTGGGCAAGGCGTTGCCACGACGCACCGCCCACATGCCCCTGCCGGCTTGAACCGCGGCCAGTTGTTCGAACTCCGGCGCGGCGTTTTTGAGGTAGCGATACAAGTCCGTAGAGAAGATGGAGAAGTCGCCGGTATCGCCGGCATCGCCGGCAAAGCCGCCCTCGACACAGCAATCATCGTGGTCGCCGATGCGATAGAGGGTCGCCGGATCGGTGACCGGCAGGGAGCGAAGCAAAATGCCCTGGACCAGCGTAAAGATGGCCGTATTGGCGCCGATGCCGAGGGCCAGCGTGATGATCGCTGTGGCCGAGAATCCCGGCGATTTGCGCAACTGGCGCAGCGCGTAGCGAACGTCCTGAAGAAGTTGATTCATGGCGTTTCCTCTCCGTCTTGCTTTGGCGTCCGGTGTTGCGGAGGTTCTGGTGCCTGAGTGCTGAATGTTATTCGGTCCTGAGCGCTTGCATCGGATTGACAGAGGCCGCACGCCGCGCCGGGATGAGGCACGCGAGCACCGCGACCAGACAAAGAGCGACGGCGACGGCCGTGAAAGTCGTCCAATCGGTTGTGCCAACGCGGTAGAGCATGCCGCGGAGGAAGCGTGTAAGCACAAGCGAAACAGCGACGCCGACAACGAGTCCTGCGAGTGTGAGCCGCAATCCCTGGCCCACGACCTGGCGGAAGATTGCCGACTTGCTGGCGCCGAGCGCGATGCGAATGCCGATTTCATGGGTACGCTGCCGCGTCGTGTACGCAACAACGCCGTAGATTCCAACGACGGCGAGGATGAGGGCAAGCAATCCGAAGGAGCCGGCAAAGACGGCCGCGATGCGTTGGAAAACGCTGCCCATGCCCACACTCGTCTGGAGTGTCATGACGTTGAAGAGAGGGAGATTGGGATTGAGAGTGGCGACAGTCCGCGCCAAAGCGGAAGTGAGGGCCAGCGGATCTCCGGCGGTGCGGATGTGGAGGATTTCTTCCTCCTCGGAGTACTGAGAGTAGGTCTGATAAATCGGGTACAAGACCAGCGGGTCAGGGTCGTTGACCAGACGCCGGTACTTTCCATTCGTGGCGATTCCGACAACAGTGACCCACTGCCCCGGACCGAGCTCAATCCTCTTGCCGAGCGCGTCTTGCCCTGGCCAATAGCGATCAACGAAAGCCTGGTTGACGATGGCTACCGGCTGGGTAGTATCGCTGTCCTGATCGGTGAAATCCCTGCCGGCAAGCAATGGGGTGCGCAGGGTGTTGAGGTATCCAGGCGAAACATCGCCGCGATCAACCTCGATGGTTTCATGGGGACGGCGAACGTATCCCTCGGGCAGTACGCCGCGGGAGTGGATGGTGAAGCTGAGCGGGGAAAAATCGCCGACAGCGGCGGACTGAACGCCAGGAAGCTGCTTGACCCGGGCGATCAACTGGCGTTGAAATTCGACGTCCGTCTTGCCGTCATAGCCCAAAGGACTGAGGTCAAAGGAGGCGACAAGGACGCCGTGCGGATCAAATCCTGGATCGGACTTTTGCGCATTGTCGAGGCTGCGGACAAACAGCCCGGCGCATGCGAGCAAAAGCAAAGACAAGGCAACCTGCGCGATGACCAAGCCGCCGGCCAGACGAGATTTCTGGAGTCCGCCGGAGGTGCTGAGCGCTTCGTCTTTCAGAGCGTCAACGGGAGCCAGCGAGGAGGCGCGCAGGGCTGGAACGATCCCGGAGAAGGCAGCGGTCAGGATTGAAACCAGGATAGTCGCAAGCAGCACTTTGCGATCGAGTCTCCCGTTGAGAGAGAGCGGGAGCGACGTCGGAGGCAGGAAGGCGGACAAAGTCCGGGCTGTCCACATGGTGACAATCAGCGCAACCCCGCCGCCGGCGAGAGCAACCAGCAAATTTTCAATCAGCAGTTGGCGTATCAAACGCCACTTGCTTGCCCCCATTGAGAGTCGAATGGCGAACTCGCGGCGACGCGATACGGAGCGCACCAGCAGAAGGTTGGCGACGTTGGCACAGGCCAGCAAAAGAAGGACCGCGGCGAGGGCCAGCAGTATGGGCAAGGTTCCAGCGAGGTAAACATTAGCGCCGAATGGAGAGCGCCACAGCGGGTCGGAGGAGATTTGATTCGCGCCCTGATGAACCGTGGGATAGTGATCGACAATGCGCTGCATGAGCAGGTTTAGCTCTTTGTCGACCTGGCGGCGATCGACACCCGGCTTCATGACGCCGAGGACGTTGAGCCAGGCGGCGCCGCGGTCTTCAATGCGGTCTGAACGCCAGACCTGGCGATCCATACCGATTGGCAGCCAAATGTCGGTGCGCAAACCTGATTTGCATCCCTGAAAGCCTTTGGGCGCGACGCCGACAATCGTGTACGGGTTGAGGTTGATTTGAATGGTCTTGCCAACGATCGCTTGATCCGCGGCAAAGCGGTTTTGCCAGAGATCGTAGCTGAGCACTGCTTGTGCCGCACCGGCACGCTCATTTGCCTGCGATGCGAGCAGCGATTGACCAAGGATGGGGCGGACGCCCAATACCTCAAAATAATCTGCCGAAGCCACAGCTCCATAGATGCGCCGCGGCGTGGCCGATCCGGTAATGGACATGAAGTCATCGTGATATCCAACCAGGCCGGAGAGGCTCTGAACATTGTCGCGAAGATCGACAAAGTCAGGATATGAAAACGGCGGGCCAGGATGCTCGCTCCTGTCACCGCGCATGATGGTGATCATCTGGCCGGTTTCAGATGCGCCGGGCACAGGGTTGAAGAGCGTTGAACGAATCCAGGTTCCGATGGTGCTGCAAGCACCGATTCCGAGGGCGAGAGTGAGCACCGCGGTGAGCGTAAACCCAGGCGCCTTGCGCAACTGACGTAAAGCATAACGCAGGTCCTGCAGGAGCATGACTAGGCCTCCACTTCCTCTGTGAGCTTTTTGAGCTCGTCTTCCGAGACCACCTTTCCGTCAAAAAGATGCACTTCGCGCTGCGCGTGTTTGGCGAAGCGTGGATCGTGGGTAACCATGCAGATGGTTGAGCCTTCGCGGTGCAGATCGGCAAGCAGGTGCATGACGGCTTCGCCATTCTTTGAATCGAGGTTGCCGGTAGGCTCATCGGCAAGCAGGATCGAGGGCGAACCGGCGAGGGCGCGGGCCACGGCAACACGCTGCTGCTGACCGCCGGAGAGCTGGGCCGGATAGTGACGCATGCGATGAGCCATGTTGACGCGCTCAAGGGCGTCTTTGACGCGGGTCTTGCGCTCGGCGGAGGGCATGCCGGCACGATAGGTGAGGGGAAGCTCGACATTCTCTTCGACGGTGAGATCGCCGATGAGATTGAAGCTTTGAAAGATGAAGCCGATCTCCTGGTTGCGGATGCGGGAACGATCGCCGAAGCTGAGGTTCTCGACCGGATTGTTGTTGAGCAGGTAGCGGCCGCCGGTGGGCGTATCGAGAAGGCCGAGAATGGAGAGCAGCGTGGACTTGCCGCAGCCCGACGGGCCGGACATGGCAACATACTCGCCGCGCGAGATGGTGAGGTGAATGCCAGAGAGCGCGTGGGTCTCAACTTCGTCGGTGTAGAAGACCTTGGTGAGATCCTCAATTTCAATGAGCTTATCGTTCGGTGCCATACTGTCCCCCTGTCAATGGTTTGTGGTTCGTGGTCAGTGGTGAGTGGCCGGTGCGGTTCTTGTCCAGCGTCCGGCTATTCAAGCCGGATGCGGTCGACGCTGTCTTCGCGCGACATATCAGAGAGGATCACGGTGTCGCCTTCTTTCAAGCCTTCGATAATCTGAATGGCATTGACCGATGCGCGACCAACTTTAACAGGCACGCGCACAGCGCCTTTGCCATCGGCATCTTCTTTGAAGAGGCTCAGGGTGGAGTTCTCATTGCCCAAAGCCGGCCTGCCTACCTGAAGCACATCGGTCAATCGCGCCAGGTCAATCGTGCCCTCGACGCTCAGTTGCGGTCGTGCTCCCTGCGGTAAAGGCCCATCGAGAGATACGTCAACAGTGACCGTTCCGTTCACAACAGTTGGATCAATCCTAATGACGTGTCCGGGAATGACGCCGTTGTGGGTATCGATAGAAGCGGGCTGGCCGAGCTGAATGTCGCGAGCCTGGGTCTCAGCAATCTGCAGGGCAGCCTTGAGCTTGTCGAGCTGAATAACTTCAGCTACCGAGGTTCCCGCGGAGACGTGCTGGCCGACCTGAAGCGGAACCGCGAGGGCGGCAACGGAACCCGAGATGCCTGCCCTGACCTGCAGAGCCGCAGACTGCTTTTGATAAAGATCAAGAAGCGCCTTGGCCTGGTCGATCTTGGTTTGTGAGGAGGCAAGCTGAATCTCAATCGCTTTCTGATTGACATCAAGCTGCTGCAGGCTGAGCTGATGCTGGGTGGTCAGCTGGTCGGCGGTGTTCTTTGACTTGCTGTAAGCAAGGCCGGAGATGACGCCAAGATCGTAGAGGGCCTTGTCAGACTGCGCCTGCAACTGGTCCTGCGTGTAATCGGAATTGACCTGGGCAGCCGAGGTTTTCTTGTCCATCATGGTGCTTTGCAGCGATGCCTGAAGACTCTTGTAGTCGGCCTGCGCGGCCTTGAGCGCGAGTTGGGCGTTGAGCAACTCCTGCTGAAGTTGCGGGTCGGCCAGGTCCATCAGGATGGTATCCGGAGTGACCTTGGCGCCGGGCAACACACGGATGCGCACGACGGTCGAGTCCGTCTGGGCGGGAATCAACTGGATCGAGTCCTCACGGGGGACCAGGGAGCCAGTCGAGGCACGCACCTGAATGGTCAGGTCGCCGCGGCGAACCGTATCAGGCCAGATTGTGGAACGGTCAACAGGGGTTGCGGCAGGCTTGAGCCGTGATACCCCAAACACCGCGGCTGCCAATACCACCGCTGCAACACCGGCGATGATGTAGAGCCGGCGCTTCCGTTTTTGCAATAAGTCAGGACGTGCGATATCCATCACACCTTGGTATAGCACTTGCGGTACCAAAGAACCGCTGGAAACACGTGCTGAAAACAATAGACTTATGATGACTTTGGCGGGTCCATGAGCGATGGCAGTGACCGCTTCCGAAGCGAGGGTGTTCGATATCGGACAGTATGGAACCGTGGGATGATCTGGTGCTGGCGGGAAGAACGCGTTTCCGCATACGTCAGCAGCGTTCGACGGCGAGTGCAACGGCGTTGCCGCCGCCGAGGCACAATGAGGCAATGCCCTTGTTTTTTCCGAGGGTTTGAAGGGCGTAGAGCAGGGTGACGAGGACGCGGGCGCCGCTTGCCCCGATGGGATGGCCGATGGCCACTGCGCCGCCATGAACATTGACCCGAGCAGGGTCGAGGTCGAGGTCGCGATTGACGGCCAGGGCCTGGACGCTGAAGGCCTCATTCAATTCGAAGAGATCGACATCGTTGAGATGCCACCCGGCGCCGGCGGCGGCTTTGCGAACGGCCTCGATGGGGGCCAGGCCGAACCACTCCGGAGCGACACCGCTTGTGGACTGGGCGCGAATGACTGCGAGCGGTTTGAGGCCGAGTTGCTGCGCACGCTCCGCACTGGTGACAACAAGGGCGGCTGCTCCGTCGCTGACACCGGGCGCATTGCCTGCGGTGACGGTGCCGTTGGCCTTGAAGGCAGGTTTGAGGCTGGCCAGAATTTCCACGGTTGTGTTGGGTCGGATGGTTTCGTCTGTTTCGAAGAGGGTGGGAGCCTCGGTTTTCGTGGTGGAGGGAATTTGGACGGGAAGGATTTCGTCGCGGAAGAGGCCAGCGTCGGTGGCGACGGCGGCGCGGCGGTGGGACTCGGCGGCAAAGGCATCTTGCTGATAGCGGGTGATGCCGTATTTTGCGGCAATCATCTCTGCGCCGACACCCATGTGAAAGCCGTTGTATGCGTCCCAAAGCCCGTCGAAGATCATGGAATCGACAAGCTCGGCGTTGCCCATGCGATAGCCGGATCGAGCCTGGAGGAGCAGATACGGCGCGTTGGTCATGGATTCCATGCCGCCGGCGACGACGACCTGGGCGTTGCCGGTTTGAATGGCCTGGGCGGCGAGGGCTACGGCCTTCAGGCCGGAGCCGCAGACCTGGTTGATGGTGAAGGCGCTCGCCGTGGGGGAAAGTCCGCCATTGATGGCGGCTTGGCGAGCGGGGTTCTGACCGAGGCCGGCCTGGAGGACGCAGCCCATGATGCACTCGTCGATGAGCGCGGGGTCGATGGTGGCGGGGCGGGCAGCTTCGCGGACGGCCAACGCTCCCAACTGCGGTGAGGTGAAGGACTGGAGCGATCCTTGAAACTTGCCGACCGGAGTGCGGACTGCCGAAACAATGACTGGATCGATCATGCGTTGCTCTCGATGTGTGCGGGAGGATTCAGTCTCAGCTTTGATGCGGCCGGCGGCTCAGATGCGTCCAGCAGCGCGGAGGTCGCGAATTTCATCGTTATCGAAGACGCGTGAACGAATGAGGAAGCGCACTCCTTCAGCGTTGTCGAGCGAAAACATGCCGCCATGGCCGGGTACGACATCGAGTGTGAGCTGGGTATGCTTCCAGTATTCAAATTGACTTGAGCTCATGTAAAAGGGCTCACCGTCCACTTCCCCCAATTGCACATCCGAATCGCCAATGATCAGCTCGCCGCGCGAATAGCACATGGGAGAGCTGCCGTCGCAACAGCCTCCTGATTGATGGAACATCAGGGGACCATGCTTTTCTCGCAGGACTCTAATCAGGTGAATGGCGAGGTCGGTCGCCAGCACCTGGGTGGGTAACTGAGCCATACGATCCTCACTTTCTGCAAAGAAGTCTTTTCTCTGCGATGTCAATTCTTGAATACCGATGTTGAGGGATGATGGTTCATCCAATCAAACCAATAATCCTTGTTGGCATCCATGGGCTGGAGGCATTTGCCGGCAAGTGTGCCAGCCGTTGCGCAGCCTTGGAAGTTCCAGATACTGCTGGTCTCGATGTCTTGCATGACGCCGCTGTTCGACGATTGAGCTGTGACAAAAGTTAAAGGCCGACCATCGATCCCAGCCTGAAAGGCGCGAATGGATGCCTGGTCGGGGCCGACGATAATCAGAATGGGATTGTCCGCGAATCGGTCCTCGATCAATCTGGCTGCGAGAATGGATTTGATGGGCCAGGCCCTGCTTTGGCCATTGGCAATCATTCCGAGCATCAACTCGTGGGGTGGGATCCCTGACTTCTGCGTGTCGACGACGACATGGGTCTTTTCAACGTCGGTCTCCCAATCTTTTGAATCGTATTCGGGAACATACTTCGCATCGGGGAGAAGCACGAGACCATTGGGACGTGCTGTGCGCCAGAGGCTGAAGGTCAATTCGTCACTATGGATGAGTTCGAGCTGCCTGCCTTGGAAGGGTCCAAAGATTGCCTTGCCGGTGCTCTGCTGCCAGATGGTGCCGGTCTCAAGATCGCGGATGAGGGCGTTTCCATTGTTGATTCCCGCGAGCTGAAAGTGAAGGGCTCTCCCATCCATCACTCGCTTCCATACCAGTCCGGCGTGGCAGAGAGTGCAATAAGTAGCGGCTATGGGAATGCCGCCGACCGTGTCATTGACGACATGGTGATAGCCGATGGTGCGGATGGGATAGGCGCGAGTTTCGGCTCCCAGCGTGACAGACAATACTTTTTCGTCGGCATCGGTGCTTGCTGAGGCGGCGCTTGTGAAGGCCAGCGCGGAATAGGAATGAAACATCATTTCGTAGATGTTGATGTGGGTGAGGCAGGCGGCCGCGACGGTGATGACTGAAAACAAGACAAGCGCGCATCGAGGGAGAAGGCGGGTTGTTCGTTGCCACACCGCAAGGCCGATCCACATGACGGCGAGGGCGCAGATGGCCGAGATCCACGGAGCAGCACCGCGAACGGTTAACGCGAGATTGAGCGTGCCCGGGTGCTGAGGACGAAAAGGGCGGATCACGTAAACGGGAAAGAGGAGGTAGGCGATGGCGATGACGGTGCATGCCACGGCAGCCCAAAGGACGCGGCCCGATTTGAGTTTTTCATTCAATTGCGAGGAGTCCTGCTCCTCAGCTTCACTGAGCGGCATTGGCATGGATTTCTACCTCGATTTCTGGTCCCATCCTTCGAGCAAAAAGCGCTCGAAGGATGGGGCACTCAACTTCATTGTCGAGGTTTAGAAGAAGCCAAGCTTCTTGGGGCTGTAGCTGACCAGCAGGTTTTTGGTCTGCTGGTAATGATCGAGCATCATCGCGTGGGTTTCGCGCCCGATGCCTGACTGCTTGTAGCCCCCGAAGGCAGCGTGGGCCGGATAGGCATGGTAGCAGTTGACCCACACGCGGCCGGCCTGAATGCCGCGGCCCAGATGGTAGCAGCGATTGGCATCGCGGCTCCACAATCCTGCACCGAGGCCGTAGAGCGTGTCGTTGGCGATGGCAAGGGCTTCGTCCTGCGTTTTGAAAGTAGTGACGGAAACGACGGGGCCGAAGATTTCTTCCTGGAAGATTCGCATGCGATTGTTGCCGCGGAAGACGGTGGGCTGCACATAGTAGCCGCCCTCGAGGTCGCCGCCAAGATTTGCACGGCTGCCACCGGCGAGCAGTTCCGCGCCTTCCTTGTGACCAATATCAATGTAGCTGAGGATCTTCTCCAACTGCTCCGTGGAAACCTGGGCGCCGATCATGGTGGAGCTTTCAAGCGGATTGGCCTGCTTGATGGCGGCGACACGCTTGAGTGCGCGCTCCATGAAGCGGTCGTAGATGCTCTCCTGGATGAGCGCGCGGCTGGGGCAGGTGCAGACTTCGCCCTGGTTGAGGGCGAACATGACGAAGCCCTCGATGGCCTTGTCAAAGAAATCGTCGTCTTCATTGCAGACATCTTCAAAAAAGATGTTGGGGGATTTGCCGCCCAGTTCCAGGGTGACGGGAATCAGGTTCTGGCTGGCGTACTGCATGATGAGGCGTCCGGTTGTGGTTTCTCCGGTGAAGGCGATCTTGGCTACGCGAGAGCTGGAAGCGAGAGGCTTGCCGGCTTCAAGGCCATAGCCGTTGACGATATTCAGCACGCCGGGAGGCAGCAAGTCGCCAACCAGTTCAGCCCAAACCAAAATGCTTGCTGGAGTTTGTTCAGCGGGTTTGAGGACCACGCAGTTGCCGGCAGCGAGGGCCGGCGCGAGCTTCCATGTGGCCATGAGCAGCGGGAAGTTCCAGGGGATGATTTGCCCCACAACGCCGAGCGGCTCATGGAAGTGATAGGCGACGGTATCGCTGTCAATCTCAGACAGCGTGCCTTCCTGAGCGCGGATGCAGCCGGCGAAGTAGCGCCAATGGTCGATGGCCAGGGGCAGGTCAGCCGCAGTGGTTTCGCGGATGGGCTTACCGTTGTCCCATGTCTCGGCCAGCGCAAGCATGTCGAGGTTGTCTTCCATGCGCTGGGCAATCTGATTGAGGATGATGGCGCGCTGGGTGGGGCTGGTGAGCGCCCAGCCATGCCGAGCTGCGTGGGCAGCGTCAAGCGCCAGGTCAATATCTTTCGCAATGGAGCGTGGGATTTCACAAAACGTTCTGCCGGTGATGGGCGTGACGTTCTCAAAGTACTGACCAGAGGCGGGCTCGACCCATTTTCCGCCTATGTAGTTGCCATAACGGGGACGGAAGCTCGCATGTTCACTGAGCTTGCCGGGATGCACTACCGTGACAGTCGCCATTGATGTGTCCTCCAGGTGGGAAATACCGCGCAGGTGCGGGCGCAGGGGACGCGGCTGGAGAATAATACACCGCTGCCTGCCACGATGGGCAACCGGGGGATGGGAGGCGCGACAAGCGGCATGAATGGAAGGTTTTGCGGGCCGGTGCCATTCATTCGAAAGCAATTTTGAAGGACGTACGGACGCAGGTTGACGGTGCGACCAGGCTCCGATTTTTGCACGGCCAATTCCTGGCGACCGCGGGCAGAAAATGTGACGGAATGGCAAGAGGTTGCGATCTGATTGAGAGTGGAAACAAATAAAACATAAACAATATATAAGTATTTCTTTTCAAAATCCTCATTTGTTCTTTATGTCACTTTTGCGTTACTTAGATCAATCCGAAACGACCGGACCAAATAAAGCGGCACGAGAATCCTCGGCATTGGATTCCACACGGCGAATGCGGCTGTGTGGTGCTGAAGGCCTGCCGGCGGTTTGAACAGCCCGCAAGCACGAGGTGTTTTGCGTCGAGTGTTGGTTCGAAATTGAAATGAGTCATTTCAACAAACATTTTTTCTTCTGGAGGATACAGCGCCGATGAATCTTAATGCGAACCGCATACTTCAAACGATGGCCGGAACCGTAATGGCATTTTCCCTAATCGCGGGCGCGCAAACACAACCTGCGCCTGCACCAGCGGCCACACCTGCGGCAACACCGCCAGCAGCCTCACCCGCGCCGGCGGCTGATCAGGCTCCAGCGGCGCCGGCCGCGCCGGCAGCTCCAACGTGGAGTGTTGGTCCCATGGATGTGAGCGGTTTCATCGACGGATACTACAGTGTCAACTTCAACCGGCCGACGGCGACCAACAATGGGCAAGTCAACGACCTCTACAACTTCGACGATAAAACGGACCAGTTCAGCCTGAGCGCGGCAAAGCTGACCTTGAATCACGATCCGGACCCGGTGGGCGCGCATGTCGATTTTATTTACGGACGCACCAACGACTTCATCAACGCCCCCACGCCAAATACAAGCTCGGCCGATCAGCTGGACTACATTGAGCAGGCGTTTCTGAGCTTGAAACCGCCAAAGGCTAAGGGCTTCGAACTGGACTTCGGCAAGTTCGTTACTTCAGCCGGAGCGGAAGTGATTGAAGCAAAGGACAACTGGAACTACTCGCGCTCGCTGCTGTTTGCCTGGGCAATTCCCTACTGGCATTTTGGAGCGCGCACTTCGGTGCCGGTTTCGAAGGTGGACACAATCGGCGTCCAGGTTGTGAACGGCTGGAACAACGTTGCGAAGTCGAACGGTGGAGCAACGGTGGGCCTGACGAACGTGCTGACCAAGCCGAAGTACACATGGAGCCTGAACTACTACGTTGGCCCTGAGAATGCGAACACCTCCTCGGGCATGCGCAACCTGATCGACACCACATTGCTGCTGACGCCCAACGCAAAGTTCAACCTGTACCTGAACTACGACTACGGCTCGAACCAGGACTCGATCACCACGATCACTTATCCCGAGAACAGAACAAACAGCCCGCATCCACTGGCAACCGCCATCACCTCTGGCGACAACATTCTGAACACCTGGCAGGGCGGCGCTGTTGCTTTCCACGAGCAGGCTACGGGCAAGGTTGCCATCTCAGGCAGGTATGAGTACTTCGACGATGCGAACGGTTACGAGACGGGCACCACGCAAACAGTGCAGGAGTTCACAGGCACCTATGAATACAAGTGGGTGGAGGGACTGCTGACCAGGGTTGAGTATCGCGGCGACTTCTCAAACAAGGCCGTATTCCACAAGGACCAGGCTTCACTGGTAGATCAGCAGCAGACGTTGACAGTTGGCTTTATCGCCTTCTTCGGTCCAAAGCGCTAACCGGCAGCTTTCGTACCCGGGGGAGAAAGATCGATCAACCCAACCACCGAACAAACAGCGAGCCTGGCCAGAGGGGATTGACACCGTTGACCTGGCCCGACTCGCTGGCCTGAAAGCACACGCTCTTCCACCCGGGCCACGAATTGGAATCGGGTGCAGCAAAACAAAACGAACCGAACTGAACCAGATCGAAAGAATCCAGGAGAATGCTCATGGCAGAACAAAAAGCACCACAGATGCAGGCCACCCTGGGCCTTACCGGGCTGACCAGCAACGCAATGGCCCTCATCGCCCCCGGAGCCTTTCTATGGCTCACCTTCTACATCCAGGCCACGACAGGCACAACCGCACCAACCATGTGGCTCGGCATCTTTGGCGCCTTGTTGCTATGCCTGGCCACCGCAGTCGCATACGCCGAGATCTCCAAACTCTATCCGGGCACTGGGTCGAGCTACTACTACGCTGAGCAGGCGCTGTTGTCGAAAGACAAGGCCTTCAAATACGCGCGCGTAGCCAAGTTCATTGTCGGCTGGGGCTCCCACCTTTATTACTGGGTGTATCCCGGTGTGATGGTCGCGACAACCGGCATCTTCTGCGGCTACATCGTTGGCTTTCTCTATCCGAACGTAATGAGCGGATCGAACCCTGGACCGGTGTTCATGGCGCTGGTAGCGGTGGTCTTCTCCATCTTTGTGGGCTGGATCGCCGCAAAGGGCGCTGGCGCGTCGACAGCTGTAAACCTGGCCATCAATATTATCCAGATTTCGGCGCTGGTGGTCTTCAGCTTCCTAGCAGTTGGCTATCGCGTGAGCCATCCTGCCGGGTCGCCTGCTTTCCAGTACGATGGCCAGTCGCTGGCTACCTACACCTACCAGTTCGCGACGGCGAAGGACGGCTCAACGGTTCGCGATGCCAGCGGCAATCCCCTGCCCCTGCTGGACTCTGCCGGCAAGCCGGTTCCCTTCACCATCGACTATCCGGAGAAGGATTCGAGCGGCAACTTCCTTTCGCATCCTAACGCGATGTCAGTGGTCTCGCCACACAAGTTCAGCTACGTCTTCATTCAGGCCACGGTCGCCATTCTGATCCTGGTCGGATTCGAATCCGTGACATCGATGGGGGGTGAGGCGAAGAATCCGACCAAGCATATTCCCATTGCTGTAATTGCATCGCTGCTGATACAGGGGTTGGTTTGCTATCTAATAGAATATTTCGCGGCCAATTACTTCCTCAGTAGTGGGTACTCGATGCAATCGGCAGCAAGTTCGGCGGCTCCCATCGGCGACATGATGATCATTGTCGGCGACGGGCTGTTGGGACAGGGGCATGGCAAATACTTCATGCTGGCCGAGGCGGTCACCGTCTTCTTCGCGCTGATCGGCACCACGCTCAGCTGCATGAACACCGGCGCCCGCGTGACCTATGCCATGGGCAAGGACGACGAAGCACCTGAGCACTTCGGCATTCTTCACGCCGATTCGCTGTCGCCGCGCAAGGCCATCTGGACATTGGTTGCCATCTCCGCGGTCATCGGCGTCGTCGCTGTCTCGCTGGTGTTTGGCGATGCCGGCGCACCCACCGATGCAGCGATCGCCGCGCTACCGCACGGCGTCTTCTCAAGCTTCGGATACCTGTCACACGATCAACTGGCAGCGCTGCCAAACTCGCTGCTGACCATCACACTTACCTCCAACTTCGGCACATTCATTCTTTACGCGCTGAGTTGCTTCCTGTGCATCGTGGCCTTCCACGGACGGCCCGATTACAGCTTCGTCAAGCACACGCTGATCCCCGGTTTCGGGCTGCTGGCCAACCTGGTCTGTATGGCCTTCTACCTGATCAGCCCCGCATTCGGGCTGGGCACGTTCAAGGAGCCACTGCTGGCGGTGGGCATCGCCGCTGTCTGGGGCATCTACGGGGCCATCTACTTCCTGCGCTCTTCAAAGGCAAAGGGCAAGGCAGTCCTGCTTACAGCAAAATAGATAGAGGTGGTCGAACATGGAGAAGGGCCGGGGCCAGCATTCGCTGCCCCGGCCCTTCCGTCTTTGCGTTGAACTCTTGGCAGGCGCTGGAGCGGGAGTCTGAGGGAGCGAAGGGCAAGGCAAGCGAGAAACCGGCTGTGCCGCCTTGCGCGCGCATCCCCGGGCTGGATATGTTTGTGAAGCAGTCTGAGCGATTGACGAGAAGAGATTCATGGACGTTTTAAAGCGGCTTTTCGAGCAGCACTATCATTTCCCAGCAGCAAACGCCCAGCCTCTGCAGGGCCAACTCGGCGGTTCAGGACGGGCCATTGTGAGGCTCACCGGCGAAGGAATGAGCGCGATTGGAATTGTGTATCCGGTAAAAGAAGAGAATATTGCCTTCCTCGAATTCTCAAAGCATTTCTATCGACATGGATTGCCGGTACCCGAGATTTATGCGGAGGACCTGGGCCACGACGCTTACCTTGAAGAGGACCTGGGCGACACCACGCTGTTCGAGTTCCTGGGAAGGAATCGCGAAGGCACGGCAGTCTCACCGGCGGCGATGGAAGCCTATCGCCAGGCGGTGGCAGCGCTACCGCAGTTTCAAGTTGAGGCTGGTCGCAATCTGAATTACAAGGTTTGCTATCCGCGCGCCAGTTTCGATCGCCAATCCATCGCCTGGGATCTGAATTATTTCAAGTATTATTTCCTGCGCCTCGCAGGCGTGCCTTTCAACGAGCAGGCGCTTGAAGATGATTTCGGACGGTTGGCAAAGCTGTTGCTCAGCGCGGACCGCGATTATTTTCTCTATCGGGATTTTCAAAGCCGTAACGTGATGCTGCGGGACGGCCGGCCGTATTTTCTTGACTACCAGGGCGGCCGAAAAGGCGCACTCCAGTACGACATTGCGTCGCTGCTCTACGACGGCAAAGCGGATCTGCCCCCGGAGATGCGGCAGGAGTTGCTTGACTACTATCTCGACTGTCTCGGCAAATACGTTGCAGTCGATCGCGCGGCGTTCATGGAGCACTACTACGCGTACGTTTATGTGCGCATTCTGCAGGCACTGGGCGCGTATGGGTTCAGAGGATTCTATGAGCGCAAGGCGCATTTTTTGCAGAGTGTTCCGTATGCGCTGAAAAACCTGCGCTGGTTGGCGAATCATGTGAAACTGCCAGTCACCTTGCCGGCATTAATGGACGCGCTGAACAGGATGTCAGCGTCAGAAAAGCTGTTGGGGCTGGCCTCGTCCGCAGAACCATTGACGGTGCGGATTTTCAGTTTCAGCTTCCACCGTGAAGCACCGGGCGATGAATCCGGGAACGGCGGCGGATTTGTCTTCGATGCGCGCAGCATGCCGAATCCTGGGCGCGAGGAACAGTTCCGGCAGTTGACCGGCAAAGACGGTGCGGTCATCGAATATCTGGATCGCCAGGCGAGCGTGCAGCAGTTTCTTGAAGCCACGGAGTCTCTTGTGGACGCGAGCGTGAGCAGCTATCAACAACGCGGCTTCAAGAACCTGATGGTTTCGTTTGGTTGCACGGGAGGCCAGCACCGCTCTGTGTACCTGGCGGAGCAGATGGCAAAACATTTGAGAGCCGCAAATGGGGTGGAAGTGATTGTGCGCCACATTGAGTTGGAGAAGATGGGCCGATGAAGGCGATGATTCTGGCAGCGGGGTTGGGGACACGCCTGCAGCCGCTGACCAATGATTGTCCAAAGGCGCTGGTAACAGTAGGCGGCCGAACGCTGCTGGAGATTGCAGTGACGCGGCTGCGGGGCTTTGGCGTGCGCGAGGTGATTGTGAATGTGCATCACTTTGCGGAGAGGATCGCCGAGTATTTGGGGGCCCAGGGCAATTTCGGCGTGCGGATTGAAATCAGCCGCGAAGACGCGCTTCTGGATACCGGCGGCGGATTGAAGAAGGCTGGGTATTTTTTCCTTGGGAGTGACGGAGGCAGCCAAGAGCCGTTCATTGTGCACAACGTGGACGTGATCAGCTCCATCGACCTGGGAAGCATGATGCGGTTTCACAACGACCACGGCGGGCTGGCAACGCTGGCCGTTCAGGATCGTGAAACGTCGCGGTATTTGTTGTTTGACGAGCAAGGACAACTTTGCGGGCGCAGGGGGGGGCGCGATGGGAAGGCGGAGATGGCGAGGTCTTGCAACCATGCGCAGGCGCGGGCTTTCGCAGGCATCCACGTCATTTCTCCGCAACTGCTCCTAAAGATGGGAGAGGACGATGTTTTTTCGATCATCAATACTTATCTGGATCTCGCCGGGCAAGGGGAAAGAATTGTGGCGTTTCCTGTGGATGATCGCTATTGGCGAGATCTCGGCCGGCCGGAGAGCCTTGCGCAGGCAGCGGTGGATCTTGCGAATGGCAAGTGGTCCATCCAGAATTAACACCCTGTACACCGACGAGTTGGTAATGTAGCCACAGGATTTGATCGATCTCGCGAAGCGCCCGGCGACAGCCAGCCGACACATTTCGGAGATATTGAAGAAAATCTTTTCTGCCGGTAGTATCCAGCTATCTTTGAATACTCGGGGGTGTGCAATGGGCCAACCACTTGATAGCAAGGACGCGTTTTTCTATGGCCAGTTTGTCCAGGCAGCCTATTCAATGTTTCAGAATCCGCAAAGCGCGGACCCCTTGAAGCCGGAACCACAAGGGATTCCCGAGGGGTGGGAACTGGCGGCGTGGATTCACATGTCTGACTTCATCCTGAAAATCACGACGCCGAAGTTCTACGGCATTGTTGCGCGCAACGTGGACAATCCGACCTTGCGCATTCTTGCGATTCGGGGAACAGAAAGCGCGGTGGAGTGGGTTGACGATGGGGCTGCGATCCTGGTTCCCTTCAAACAAGTGCCTTCAGCGGGAAAAGTGGCCTATGGGTTCGACAAGATCTATAGCACGCTGACGGTAGTGAAGTATTCAAAGCCGGGGACGACGGCCGTGGCTGTGAGCGATGCGCCGGAGACTTACAGCGGGTCTTTTGCGGAGCAGTTAGAGCAACTGGCGAAGAGCCACGAAGCCGAGATCGGCTTGGTTCGCGCCATGGCGCCAGCAGCCACGCGGCCGCCGCGGCCAACCGTTGTGACAGGGCACAGCCTGGGCTCCGCCCTGGCGACGCTGTTTGTGATGGAAAACGACGACAAGAAAAAGTTCGACCTGACCACGGCGTGCACATTCGCTTCGCCGCGCGTGGGCAACCTGGAGTTTGTAGGCTTGTTCAACAAGCTGCCGATCAATTCGTGGAGAATCGTCAACACGCGGGACCTGGTTCCCAAGCTGCCCTTTCATATTCCAGTTCTGGCCGACTTCGACCATGTGGATGTCGCGTATCCCTTCGACTCGGGAGGCTTCGCCAAGAACAATGCTGTGTGCTGGCATTCAATGGAGACCTACCTGCACTGGCTGGACACGAGCTCGCCGGTGCTGCCGGAGTGCGTTCCATAGGCTTTGAAGGAAAATGGCCGGATGCAGTACTCAGTTCCGCCGGGGCCGGGTAGGGGCCTGCCACCCACGCCCATTGGCTCAAATGCAGTTTTGCTCGTAATCCCTTCGCAATCTTGGCTTTGTCGGGTAGACTTAGCTCACCGGACGCTATGCCCCTTTCCCCAGGCGACAAA
The DNA here is from genome assembly GCA_964614635.1 of uncultured Occallatibacter sp. GTDB lineage: Bacteria > Acidobacteriota > Terriglobia > Terriglobales > Acidobacteriaceae > Telmatobacter. The sequence continues at coordinate 27,030 of CAZTLV010000030.1, read as the reverse complement.
CTCGGCCCCTATGAGATCGTTGCGCCCATTGGCGTGGGCGGAATGGGAGAGGTGTACCGGGCACGCGATCCGCGGCTGAACCGCGACGTTGCCATCAAGGTTTCCGCCCAGAATTTCAGTGCGGGATTCGAAGAGGAGGCCCGGGCAATTGCGGCGCTCAATCACCCTCATATTTGTCAGATTTACGATATTGGCCCGGACTACCTGGTGTTGGAGTATGTAGAAGGCAAGCCGATCGCGGGGCCGATTCGCGTGGAAGAGGCCGTGAAGCTGGCCATCCAGATGACGAGCGCGCTGGAGGAAGCGCACAGCCGGGGGATTCTCCACCGCGATTTGAAGCCGGGCAATATTCTGGTGACCTCGACCGGATTCAGCAAGCTGATCGATTTCGGCCTGGCCAAGGTGATGGGAAACCCCGATCTGGACAAGACAGAAAATCTGGATCGCATGATTCAAGGCACCGTTTCGTACATGGCGCCGGAGCAAGCCGAGGGGCGGCCGCTTGACGAGCGCTCCGACGTTTTCAGTTTTGGAGCGGTGTTCTACGAGATGCTTTCGGGCAAGAAGCCGTTTCGCGGGAACTCGAAGACCGCAGTTCTGAAGGCGCTCCTGCGCGACGATCCTGCGGCAATCCAGGCGCCGGCGGAGGTTCAGCGCATCCTGGCAAGAAGCATGGCCAAGAAACCACGCGAAAGGTTTCAGAGCATGACCGAGTTGCGGGTCGCGTTAGAAGAGGTCTCGGTCCATCCCTCTGACCGGCATCCTGCGAGCGCCGCGTCAACCACGGCAGCCGTAACGCGGACCAACGTTGGCCGCGAGGTGCAGAAGGGGCTTCTTTGGCGTGGTTATACGCGGGTGAAGGCGGGCCGCGGGGTGATCCTGGCGGTGACGGGCGAGGCAGGGATTGGCAAGACCAGCACGATTGAGGATTTTTTGGCGGAGTTGGCGAGCAAGGGCGAACACCCGATTGTGGCGCGCGGCCGCTGCTCGCAGCGATTGGCCGGCGAAGAGCCCTACCTGCCGATCCTGGAAGCGCTTGAAAGCCTTGTGAATCCTCAAGCGGGGCCTTCGTTCAAGGGTGTATTGAAGGCGGTTGCGCCAACGTGGTACGGGCTTGTGGCCGGAGAGTCAGGCGAGCCTGGCCTGAGCTCAGACTCGCGCGAGACGGCGCCAGCGGCTTCGCAGGAGCGGATGAAACGGGAGTTTTGCGCGCTCGCGCAGGAGCTTTCGCTGGTTCAGCCGCTGGTTTTTTTCATCGATGACCTGCATTGGGCCGACATTTCAACGATCGACATCGTGAACTACCTGGCGGGCCGATTCGCTGACACGCGGGTGCTGGTGCTGGGCAGCTACCGCCAGTCGGATATGGCGTTGCGCGGGCATCCATTTCTCCATATTCGCAATGATCTGCAATCGCGCGGCCTGTTCCAGGAGATTGCGCTGCCGTTTTTGGAATTCAAAGACGTGGAGCACTTTCTTGCCCTGGAGTTTCCTGGACATGGGCTTCCGCAGAACTTCGCAACCTTGATTCATTCCAAGACGGAAGGCAGTCCCCTGTTCATGGCCGACCTGGTGCGGTACCTGCGGGACACAGGCGGCATTGTGGAAGAGGAAGGCAAGTGGGTGCTTGCCAGTTCAATGCCCGAGACGCCGAGCGATTTGCCGGAGTCCGTGCGGGGCATGATCCAGCGCAAGATCGACCAGGTGGAGGAGCGCGACCGCAGGCTGCTGGTGGCAGCGAGCGTGCAAGGTCACGAGTTCGATTCGGCAGTGGTGGCCGAGGCGATTGAGATGGATGCGGCCGACGTGGAAGATCGGCTGGATGTACTGGAACGTGTTCATGTGCTGGTGCGGCGCGGCGAGGAGCGTGAGTTCCCCGATCAATCGCTGACGCTGAACTACCAATTTGTGCACGTTCTGTATCAGAACGCGCTTTATGACTCGCTGCAGCCGACGCGGAGGGCTTCGCTTTGCGGACGTGTGGCAAAGGCTTTGGTCGCCCGCTACGGCGACCAGGTGGCCACGGTCGCGGCTCGGGTCGCGGTGCTGTTTGAGACGGCGCGCGACTTCTCAGCCTGCGCGCAGTATTTCTATATGGCTTCAGGCCGGTCGGCGGGACTGTTTGCATTTCGCGAAGCCTTGTCACTGGCCGAACGGGGACTGAAGGCATTGAAGGCTTTGCCTGACGGCCCGGCGCGCAAGCAGCAGGAGCTGGTTTTGCAGATGGCGCGTGGTATCGCGCTGCGCTCGACGAGCGGGTGGTCAACACCGCAGATTGAACAGGTGTTTGCGCGGGCCCGGCAACTTGCGCAAAACCTCGACGATCCGCCGGAGTTGATCCCGGTGCTGTGGGCAACGACACTTTTCCATTTGATTCGCGGAAACCTGCTTGAGTGCCGGGACAATGCAGATGAGTTGATGCGGCAAGCGGAGCGCTCGGGAGACCAAGCTTACATTATGGCTGCTCACCACATCTCGGGCGTGGTGAGGGAGTTTATCGGTGACATGGTGGAGTCGAGCCGGCTGCTGGAGCGCTGCCGCGAGTTGCACCTGCCATCGGAACACCTGGCATACGCGGCGATGTACGGACAGGACCCTGGAACGATCGGGCGAGCGATGTCGAGCCGTCCGCTGTGGGCGCTTGGCTTTCCGGATCAAGCCATCGCGCGAGCGCGTGAAACATTGGCTATTGCCAGAACGCAGGGACATCCGACCATGGTGGCATTTACGCTGGTCGTGATCCAGGGCATCCACCTTTACCGGGGCGAAGCCGCCGCGGCACTGGGTGTCGGCGACGAGATCATTGCGCTCTGCCGGGAATACGAGTTGCCGCAGGAAGCGGTGTGGAGCAAGGGGTTCCAGGGGTACGCGCTGCATCTTCTTGGGCTAACCGGCGAGGGCATCGAGGTCTTGAAAAAGAGCCTGGACGAGCAAAAAGCCATTTCGGCGGGGCTGGTGCGATCAGCGTTTCTGGCGCTGCTGGCCGAGGCGCAGTGCCGTGATGGGCGCACTGAAGAAGGTATGCAATCGGTTGACGAAGGATTCGAGCATGCCAGCCGGACGTCGGAAGGCGGTTACGCTGCGGAGTTGCACAGGGTTCGCGGCGAGCTGCTGCTGCTGAAGGGCGACACCGACGGGGCCGAAGCCAGCATGCGGGAAGCGTTGCGTTACGCGGGCCAGCAACAAGCCAAGTCTTTTGAGCTGCGTGCTGCATTGGCGCTGGCGAGATTGCTCGTATCGGCAGGACGGCGCGACGAAGCGCGCGCGGTTCTTTCTCCAATTTACGATTGGTTCACTGAAGGATTCGAGACAGCCGACCTGGTCGGCGCGCGGACGTTGTTGTCCGAGATCGGATGAAGTTGCCATGGTGAATTTCGAGCGGAAGCTACCCACAGAAGGGATGGATGCAGCCAATATCGTGCGCGGCATCCTGAAGGTGCAAGCGGCGTTTGCCGCAGCCCAGAAACGGCCCCTGGGCAGAGGCACCCACACCAAGGGCATTTGTGCGCGCGCCACGTTTGAAGTGTTCGACCTGGCACGGAAGATTGGCGATCATACGCTGACACCCCGTCTGGCGCATGGAATCTATGCCAAGCCGGGCGTTTACCCGGCAACGGTGCGATTTGCGAATGCCGCTTCGACGATTCTGTCTGATCGCAAGCCTGACCTGCGAGCAATGTCATTCTCTGTTGAGCTGCCGCCGGAACTGGCAACCAATTCGCAGTATCAGGATTTTTCGCTGCAAAGCAATCCGACGTTCCCGATCAACGACGCGCACGCATTTGCCGTGGTGATGAAGGTGTTGAGCGCGGGCAGCGGCGCGGATAAATTGAAAGCCATCTGGTCACTATCACTGATAGACTTCTTTCGCTTTGCGAAATCTGCCTTGATCGGCGCTGTACAGACACACGGCAAGAGCCGGGCGTACCAATTGAATCGCTACTGGAGCACGGTGCCATTCCGCAATGGACCCTTTGAGGCGGTGAAATATTCGGCAATTCCGAGCGCACACAACCCGGCGCATGAATTGCAGGACGAACCGAACGCGCTGCGCGACGAACTGATGCGACATCTTGAAGAAGACACCAGGATGAGTTCGTTCGACATTGCGCTGCAGGTGCTGGACACGGAGCACATGACGAATTGGGGGATGCGCCGCGAAGCGAGCTTCTGGGTTGAAAACGCGTCGGTCGAGTGGAAGGAGTCCCAAGCGCCTTTCCACGTGGTTGGACGGCTGACGCTCGTAGCCAAGTCGGCGATGGAGATAGCGGACTGCGAGCCAAAGTACATCGACGTGACCGAGCATTCCACCCCGGACAGCGAGCCGCTGGGCAGCGTCAACCGAGCGCGGATGGCCTCAGAGCACGCGAGCCGCAAAGTGCGGCTGGGAGAAACCAAGGCCGAGGAGGTGCTGGAAGGGTTGCCGACGTCGCCCGCAGTCCCTCATTCGCGCTTGAAGGGGTTGCTGCAGTTTGGGGCGGTGAGCCTGGTGGGGCTGCTTTTTGCCTATTTCGCTGCGGGGCTGGTGTATCGTCACATGGCGAAGGGAAACATTCCTGCGAACGAGCATGTGGACGAGGTACGCTACCTGAACCAGGGCTGGGGGCTTGACCGCGAGTCGCCGGGACGGGAGCTTTTCTACTACACTCCGCAGGGCGCGGGGATGCATGGCGTGCGCTATAGCTGGTTCGTGAACCTGGAACTGCCTTTCAGCAAGAAACGGATGACAGATCCGGACCACATGCGGGCGCTGAACTTCATCGTGGATCCCGCGGCAACGCCAGCGAATCCCGATCATCTTCCGGTGGGATTTGCGCGCCGCTACGACAACACCATCCACGATTCGGTGGTGGACATCACGTGTGCGGCCTGCCATACGGGCCAACTGAATGTCACCGACAAGACGACACACAAGACTACGGCAATCCGCATTGACGGCGGCGAGTCTTTGAGCGCATTCACCGACGTGGCGCCGGGCACCTTCCAGATGGACCTGGGATTGTCCATTGCCGAGACCTTGGCGAATCCTTTCAAGTTCAATCGATTTGCGGCCCGGGTGCTTGGACCGGAGCGAAACACCGTAGGGGCCAAATTCGCGTTATGGCGCAACATGGCAGGCGTCGCCGGGGAACTTGGCAAGGTGTTTGTCGGCTCTTCCGCACCTTGGCATTACCCGGTGCAGGAAGGATACGGACGCACAGACGCGCTGATGCGAATCGGCAATGTTGTGTTTGGCGATCACATCTCGGGGAAGAATTATCGCGAAGGCAATGCGCCCGTGAGCTATCCGTATTTGTGGAACATCTGGAAGTTCAACTGGGTTCAATATGACGCGTCGGTAAGCCAACCGATGGCGCGCAACGTGAGCGAGGCGATGGGCGTGGGGGCCGACTTCAGGTTGATGGACGATTACGGACGCCCGATTCCAAAGAGTGAGCGGTATAACTCGTCGGTCGCGTTCGACAACCTGGAGCATATTGAAACGACGCTGCAAACACTGACGCCGCCACGGTGGCCCGAGGATCTGCTGGGAAAGATAGATCAGGACAGGGCGAACAAGGGCAAGGCGCTGTTTGAGCTCCACTGCGTAAAGTGCCACGGACCGCACAATGCATCGAGGGCACTGAAGGATTTCTCTTCGCCGGGCCGACTTGCGGACGACCCAATGTGGGACATCAGGACCGTGGACATTGTAGGCACCGATCCAACGGCGGCCAACAATTTCTACAAGAACACGGTGGACCTGACGCACACCGGACTGACGTTTGATGAAGTGCAGCCGCTGTTGAAGAAGGGCCTGGAGACCCAGAAAGAGCGCGCGGACAAAGCAATTCCGCTGTTGAAACAGGCGATTGCGCAGCAGCAGGCGGTGGCGCTGCGAACCAAATCCGCCGATGACCTGACAACGCTGAATGACCTGAACACGCAGCTCGAGGAGATTCAGGGTTCCCCGGTGACCGATGAGGCGATTGCGCAGTTTTTCGGCTCCATCGACATGCGCGCGGTGAGTGAAGGCGTGGGGTTGAACATCCTGGGCATGATGATTCGCGACAAGTATTACGCCGACAATCACTATTCCCCTGATGCGCAGGCGTGCTTTGCGGGGTTTGACACGCTCGATCTGCCTGCGCCCAACGATGCATACAAGCCGAGGCCGCTTGAAGGCGTGTGGGCTACACCGCCGTTCCTGCACAACGGATCGGTACCGAACTTGTATGAGTTGCTTTCGCCCAGAGAAGAGCGGTCAAAGAAGTTTTTTGTTGGACGGCGCGAGTTCGATCCGGTGAAGGTGGGGTATGTGACGGAACCAGTGGAGGGCACAAAAGGCGGCTTCTGGATGAAAGCCAACACCAGGGATGCGAAGGACGGCGATTTGAATATTGGCCACGAGTTCCGAGGTCCGGCCACGACAAATCCTTCGGCGCCTCGACAACCGGGCGTGATTGGGCCGACACTCTCGGTGGATGAGCGGATGGCGATTATCGAGTATTTAAAGGTTCATCGCGATCTGCCGTCAACGGAGAATCGGAAGCCCATTGACTGCTTCGCTCTGCTGAAATAGACCGGGGATCCTGTTCCGGCAAAAAATGGCCTCCACCGTTGCAAGGTGGAGGCCATTTTGATTGCAGTACCCTGCGTGGATGCCCGAATCAGAATAGATCGGACATGACGGCGACGGATGAGTCGCAGGCATGGTTGAGGCATGGCAGTCCGAATCCCGCTTCGAGAGATTTGAGCAGCGAGAAGCTGGTGTAGTAATTGGAACTTTGAACGCCATGGGTGTCTCCAAAGTTGGTCTGGACCGTCAGCACCACCCGGTTCTGGTTCTGGGACGGGAACAGCCCTGTCCGCTGAGTGGTGCTGCCGCTATAGTCGTTTTCGTCCCAGACAATCACGATGGCGTTGAGGCCAGTCGCCCAGGCCGGTGAGGCATGGATTCCTTCGACCAGGCGCTCGATGGTGACGTCGCCTTGCAGAATCAAGCCGGGATTGAGACCGGCCTGCGTGCCGTAGGTGTAGCCACTGTCGTTCTGGCCGTAGTCGAAGGCGCAGAATGCATCGCCATTGCCGCGTCCGTGCTGGTCGTCGCACTGGTTGGGCGCGATGAATGACAGGGATGGCACATGGCCGGTTGCCAGGTCAGCATAAAGCCCGCCGGGACCATCGAAGCCGACGATGTTGGCAAGCGAGTTGTTCTCACGGTCACCATCCTGAACGCTCTTGAAGTAGGCAAACGGATTGTGCTTTACGGCGTATTCCTGCACGATGCTGGCCGTGGTGAGAGGCGCCAGGGTAGCGAAACTCGACAGGTTCGAAACCGTGCCGTTGCTATAGTTGACGCCAGAGATGGATCCGAGCGGCAAGCTCTCCTGGTAGGATTTCCACCAAAGGCCCGACCATGCGAGCTGATCGCCGATGGACATGCCAATGGTGGGCGCCGCAGGCACATGCTTGACTCCATCGAGATCGGCGAGGGCAACGAAGGGACCAGCGATCTCATTCCAGGTATCCACCGCCGGGGTCTCGGCATCGGTACCGGTGCCGGTGATGGGGCAGATGCTGCCGGTGTCGACGTTATACGGGGCGGGTGCGTCCTCGTCGGCGTTCACAACTTTGGAGGCAATATTCGGCGCGCAGGAGCTGCCCCAGGCGGGTGAGTTGTCGCTGCGGATGCCAAAGTTCGAGCCGCCAACGATTTCAAGATAGTTGGTCAGGCTCGGATGCCCCACGGCAAAATAGTTTGTCGCAAGATTGACCTGCTTATTGGCGATCAACCCGTTAAGGTAAGGTTCGTTCGGATTGTTGATGACCTGCTGGTATCCGTGGTTCTCCATCATGATGACAAACACATGATCGAGGTGGGGAATGCCGGTGGGGACCCGGCCCTCCTGGGCGATTCCGGCCGTTGTGAGCGCGCATGAAACAAGACACAAAGCTGCTTTTTTTAGCATGGATGTGACCTTTCGAGTTTTTGGTTTGGGGAAAGCAGGCTGCGAATCAATGTGACCTAGCCATGCTGTACTCTTGGCCGAACTCATTACGGAAACGTGAAAAAAATGCAAAAATCTGGACAATCTCCGGAGAAGGTCCGGCGGAAGCTTGATTACACGGAAAAGTTTTTGTGGAGAAGGAAACTTACTGAAATATGCGGTTAAGTTACAAACAAACCACGTGCGGCAGTTAGTTTTACACTGCTGCGGGAAGTTCGATTATCATTCGGAGTCATCGAGTGAATGGCTCCGAAAAGCATTCGGTCATCGAGGAGGTCAGTCATGACAAAATCCCCCACTACCAAGCCGTCGGCCCCACCGGCAAAGTTTGCGGAGCAGGAACGCGTGATTCTACCCGGCAGCGAGAAAGGTGCTGCTGCCAACGCAGTTCGGGTGAAGGCTACGCCGGCCCGATCGAAAGTGACAGTTTCAGTGATTGTGAAACGGAGGGAACCGCTAAAGATCAACCGGCGGGGCGGCCGGGCCAGCGGACCTGTCCGCGTGAGTCGGGCCGAGTTCAAGAAGCGCCATGGCGGCGACCCTTCTGCGATGAAACTGATTCGGGCGTTTGCCCGGGAGTTTCACCTGAGGGTTGAACCGGATCCCACCGCAGCGGTGCGGCGAACGGTGCAGCTGACCGGGACCGCCGCAGACGCGCAAAAGGCGTTTGGCGTGGCTCTGGAGCAAAAGACAATTGATGGCGTTGAGTACCGGGTGCGCGAGGGCGCGATCGAACTGCCGGCATCGCTGACCGGGGTGGTGGAGGCTGTACTGGGCCTGGATAACCGGCCGCAGGCAAAGCCTCACTTTCGTGTCCACAAGCCGAAACCGAAGCCCAAGCCGACTCAGGTGCCCAGCAGTTACACTCCGCCGCAGGTAGCGGAAGCTTATCAGTTTCCAGCGAACGCCAGCGGAACGGGACAGACCATCGGCATCATCGAGCTCGGGGGCGGATACCGGCAAGCGGACCTGACCGCCTACTTCAAGACGCTGAGCCTGGCCGCACCTGGCATTACGGCGGTAACTGTCGACAACGGGAAGAATTCCCCGTCGACGGCCAATAGCTCGGACGGTGAGGTGATGCTGGATGTTGAAGTGGCCGCTTCCGTTGCTCCCGGCGCGAAAATCGCCGTATATTTTGCACCCAATACGGACCAGGGATTTATCGACGCAGTGACGACCGCGGTGCACGACGCGACCAACAAGCCGAGCGTGATTTCGATCAGTTGGGGCGGACCGGAGTCCACCTGGACGCAGCAGTCGCTTACGGCGTTGGACGCTGCCTGCCAATCCGCTGCGGCGCTGGGTATCACCATCACGGTTGCTGCCGGCGACGACGGATCGACGGACGGCTTGACAGGAAACAATGTCGACTTTCCCGCGTCGAGCCCACACGTGCTGGCTTGCGGAGGAACGAACCTTGATGCCACCGGAGCCACCATTGTTTCCGAGGTGGTTTGGAACGAGTTGGCGAACACCGAAGGCGCGACAGGCGGCGGGGTGAGTACGGCATTCGCTCTTCCTAACTGGCAGGCGAACGCCAATGTCCCGGCAGCGAGTACCAGTACTGGAGGCCGGGGCGTGCCGGACGTTGCGGGCGATGCCGATCCGACTACCGGGTACTCCGTCCGCGTTGATGGGAGCACCAGCGTGATCGGGGGGACCAGCGCAGTGGCACCACTTTGGGCGGGACTGGTGGCGGTGGCCAACCAGCAGCTTGGTGAGCAGGTGGGGTTCATTCAGCCAGCCATCTACGCGGCAAAGGCCGCCTCGGCATTCAACGACATAACCCAGGGGAACAATGGCGCTTTCTCAGCCGGACCCGGGTGGGATGCCTGCACCGGGCTCGGGTCGCCGATTGCAAGCAAGCTGATCCCGTTGCTGGCAACCACCGGCGCGAACGCCAAAGGACCTGCGAAGCGGGCAAGCAAAGCGGCAAAGCGGGTGGGGAAGGCGGCGAAAATGAAGCGCGCGGTCAAGGGCCAGGCTCGGTAATAGCGACCGGGCCGGGTCGGACTGGCGGATAGTTTGATAGGATTCTGTTCTCACTTTCTCATTCGGTTGAGCGTTTTAGGAGAGTGTAGGTGCCGCGATGCCTGACCCACACCGGATCAAGGGCGAGTTAGAGGCTGCGCTGTCGCGCCCCGAATTCGCTTCAATACTTTTGCATCGGAATCGATTTGCGAAGCCGGGAAGTGCCGCAGACACGCCGGAAACCATCGCCACGCAAACCGCAAACTATCTTTGGGACAAGAAGCCTCTGCTTGACCCGGTAGAGGTTGTTATCTTGCGCGGCCCTGTGGAGCTTTACCGCGCCTACGACGGTGGGGTCCGCAAAGGCTCAGCAGGAACATTGGGGCGGTCATGGTTTGAACGATCGGTGGCGGAAGATATTTGGAAGGCGACCGATAAGCACAAAGATTACGAGCGGCAACAGTGGTACATGGAGTTTCTGCGCACGGCCAACTTTGTGCTCCCGGAATGGAACGACATGCGGGAAATTGCCTACATGGCCGTTCCTTCAGGGACGAGCGTCGTGGTCGTTCGCGGCCGTGGGAATTGGAAAGCAATGCGCACGCCTCCGGGGAAGACGCGGCCGGGAGGCGCTCCGAGCATCACTTCCGCCTCAGACGTGATGACGGGCGTTGGAATGATGCCGATCCCCGGAACCATGCAATGCATTGTTCCGCTCTTTAATGACATGTGGATCAATCAGCTACCCAGAGTTTCGCCGAAGTGGCCGTTTCTTACCTAGGGCCCGTTGACCGGCCCTGGCTGCGCGATCGCAGAAACCGGGAAGAAACATTGGCTGCTATGATTCGGCAATGTCAGACATGACCAGCCCTCCTGATTCTGCAATTGAATCTCCGGCAGCATCATCCAATGGGATGCTTCGAGACACGCCGACAGAGGAAGCAGATGGGGCGACCGTTGAGTTTGGCTTTCTGCACAATCGCAAACTCTATTTTGGACTCGTGTTGGTCATGCTCATTTATTACGGAGCATTGTTGGCGATCTCATGGAGGATCAACGGAAGCGACCGAATCCGGCTGACTTTCAACAGCATGCTGGAGCATCTGTTTCGCGGCCAATTTGATGTTGATCCACAAGTGGTGGGAGACGACGGCTTCCTGCGCAATGGCCACGTTTATGCCTATTGGGGGATATGGTGCGCCCTGCTGCGTCTGCCGCTTTGGCTGGCGGGAAAGATGCGGACGGATATGACCTTCTGGTCGTGTCTTGCGGCGGTTTGCATTTCAGGGATGGCAAAAGTTCGCGCTGTGTTGCTGGTATGCCGTAGTGCCTCGGGAAATGCCGTCAAATGGTGGCCGGCGGGGCTGGTGCTGTCATACTTTGTTTTTGCGGGCGGAGCGACTGCATACTTGAAGGACGAAATCTGGACAGAGGTGATGCTCTGGGCATATTGCTTCGCATCCATTTTTGTCTACTTCGCAATCAAGGGAATCGTAAGCCGCAGGTTCGATCATTCTTCCCTGGTGTGGATGGCGGTGTGTGCTGGATTGGCCTTGCTTACGCGTGCCTCTACGGGTGTCGGGCTCACGCTGACTTTATTCCTGCTGCTTGCTGTGCTTGGGTTTGAGCGCACCTCGAATGATGAAGCGGGGCGAGCGGGAATGATGCGGAGTTGCATGCGAATCATGGCCTGGCGCAGCACATGGGTCCCGCTCGCGGTGCTCGCTCTTTTCATCGCTGTTTCCGGCGCGGTCAACTACCTTCGCTGGGGAAATCCGGCAACCTTTGCAAATTACGATCTCTACTTGAATCGGGATGCCTGGCCCAATTTTGAATCGAGCCTGACTACGTATGGTGTGTTCAATCTGAAGCGCATCCCCTTTGGCCTGATTTACTATTTCTTTCCAATCTGGGTATTTCACGGGGGCAACGGTGAGCTGCTTTTTACCAGTACACAAGCTCAGCTGTTCGGGGATATCGAACTGCCTCCGAGCACCTTTCTGCTCACAGATATGCTCCCGGTCTGCTTCGTCGCATACCTGGGTTTTGCTTTGCGAAGACTGGGATGGATTGGCTCTTTGCTTACCGGGCGATGGGCTGTGGCTGTGGCTGCGGGACTGCTTGGCCCCTGCGTACTGATGCTTTCGCTTGCCTGGATGACCTATCGCTATCGAATCGAGTATTACCCGGAGATCGACTTTCTGACGCTTTTGGGCTTGTACCTGTGTCTGACTCAAAAGACGGCATTCACGAGATCAGCGGCAAGCCGGATCGCACTCAACACGGCGCTCGCGATCAGCATTCTAACCAGCACCGCAGCGCTGATGTTTCATGACATGTCAGACGAAGGAGCGGAGCCGGGAGAAATCCTCAGCCCAGGTGTTGTGCGGTACTACCATGACGTAATCCGCTATTACGTTTACGAACGGAACATATTCCGCCTCTGATTCCGCCCGCTAAGCGGAACAGTGTTTGCGATCATTGTCCGTATGAGACACAAGGGTGCTATTCTGGCTCGTCGTCTGATGGGCACGAGGAGGATGACTTGAGAATCGGCATCGTATTGGCAATCGGCGGATTGGCGTTTTTGGCAGGCTGCGGAAACCAGCAGGAGCAGGCGAAAGTTCCTGTCACACCCAAATGGCCAGGGGCTGCCTACCATATCTCGTTCGACACGAAAGCAACCAAGCCGAACCCGGCGGGAATCACCATCCCGGTGATCAAGTACACGGCGAATCCTGACGCGCTGGAAAAAAGAGCCACGCTGATTGTTCGTTTCGACACGGCCGGCGCCAAGAAACAGGGACCGATCATGAACCAGATGATTCTGGCCCCGGTGGATATCTCCGGCACAGACGGAGCTCTTCCCGCGGACTACATGGACGTGGCGGATAAAGAGCTTGCGAGGATCTTGGGGGCCTATTGCCTGAAGGGAAAAATCAAGCTGACCGTAGCGATTGCCAGGTCGTCGTTGAGCAACCAGGCCGGAGACGCCGAATTGGATGAAAAGCGATTGTCTGACTGGCTACCGCTTGATGTTGTGTTCAAGAACCCGCATTCGCGTTGCTAGCATAGCCGCGCTGACAGAGTAATGCACCCGCCGTCGAATGGCGCACGGGGCTTGCCCGACTGTGCCATGGCGAACTGTGCGCTGACCTTTGACTGCCATATCAATTGGCGGCTGGCATGAGACCGGATTCGCGGGCGAATTTGAGTGCTTCAAGAGCTGCACCGCGAGCGCCGGCAGTGTCGCCATTCGGCATCACGTGAATCGGGATGTCGGCCTGCTCTTCCCGCTGCGCTCCCATTCCGATGCGAATCTCATCCATGAACCAGCCCTGAAACTCAGGGCTCGTCTCAACCACGCCGCCGCCCACGATGAGAGCGTCAGGGTCGAAGGTGTTGATCATCTGATCGAAAAACAGTCCTAGTGCCCGTGCCTCGACGCGGAAGATCTCCCGGCACATGGGGTCCCCCTTCTCCGCCAGTCCGCGAACGCGATAGGCCGCCTTGTGAGGATCTTCAATCTTGCCGAGTTCATGATCAGGATACTTCTTGAGGAAATGCGGCAGCAGATGCCTGCGAATCGAAGTCAGAGAGCAGAGAGATTCCAAGTCGCCAAGGCGGCCGCAATTGCACTCAGGGTTCAGGCCTTCGGTACCGGGAATCATTTGGAAAGGAATGAGGACGTGGCCCAGTTCTCCGCCGAAGCCTTTTCGGCCCTTGATCACGGAGCCATCCATGATGATTCCGCCGCCATGACCCGTACCAACGACACAAGAAATCGAGGTGGTACCGCTGCTGGTGCCGAACAGAGCAAAATGCCCCCAGACGGCCGCGGCATTCGCGTCATTCAGGTAGACCACGGGTTTATCCAGGACCTGGGAAAGGTTGCCGCACATGTCGAAACTGGCCCAGTCGGCATGAACAAAATTCGTGGAGCCTTTAGCGCTGAGCACCCCAGTGGCGCTCGCCGGGCCTGGCGTGTCGAGGCCGACCACAACCACATCCGCAAGAGAACATCCGGCTTTGTCCACTGCAACTTTGAGGCCGTCCGCAATCTGTTTTAGACAGATGTCCGGCCCCTCAGTTGAGCGGGCAGGATGCTCACACAGCCCCTCGATGAGAAACTCTTCACGATCGTTGAGCAACGTATAGTTGACTGCGGTTCCGCCCAGATCCACACCTGCGACGAGCATTTTTCCCTCACTTTGATTTCATTGCAGTCGATCGAACAGATTCGCAGGGAATCCGACGTGTTTTCATTTCAGTGCATTCGATCCGGCGGTTGTCCCCCAGGCGACATCATCCCGCCTGGCGCCGGCTCTGCGTTTGCGCAACGCTCAAGATCGCATTTCGCAGACAGAGTATTGTCCCATACCAAATCAAGTCTGGCTAACGGGGATATAACGTGCCGCGGCCCTTGGACCACAGAGCATGCTCTCAATTCGGGGAGGGCTGCTCGGCGTGATCGATGACGAGAATCCTGACCGGGGCTTTGGCCGATTCGAGTTTCAAACCAAGCTGTTCCTTCAGTGCAGTGAAAATCGAGGGACCGGGCAGCTCGTCGGAGGCACCGGGTGCCGGCGCGCTTGCTGGCACTTCAGCTGCCCACTTGAGATGTAAATCAAATCCTCCGGTGAGGCCGGTCCGGTCGACGGCAGGCCGGTCAAGCCCGGACCGGGCAAGGCTAGCGGCCAGCTTTCCAATGGTCACCCCTTTCCCGTCAAGAATCCAATTGAGCCCGTCGTTTGCCAGCCGGGGAAAGTCACAAAAGGTGGGGTGGGGCGCGCCAGGCATTGGAATTGGCGCCGGTGAATCCATGAAATAAGCAGTGCAGCTGCCTTCCTTCGACGGTTGCATTTTCGCGCCTTCCTTTTCGACAGTGAGGTCATAGACGGGACGCTCCACCGTTTCCCGATGAACCTCGAGATGGAACCTGTCCTCGAGCAGCGCCTGCAGCATGATCCCCTCCACCTGTTTCACGGTCTCATTACTGTCTGTAGTGGCCTGAATATCGAAGTGGTCGGAATCCATCCAGCCATGAACTCCGGAAAGCTGGTTGCTGGGGAGATCGTAGGCGAACAGGATGAGCTGTTTCAGTGAGAAATTCTGCATGACGAGCTTACCCTGAAAAGCCTGAACGAATGCCCGGTTGTCAGCGCTTGCGTGAGGCCTAATTGAAGCCACTTCGAACATTGGCCGCGCGGCGAGTTGCTGCGTCTGGCAAAAGGCGGAGGTACCAGCAGCGGCGGCAGCCAGCGTAAATCTTGCACAGAAATACAAACTTCGTTCCCAACAATGCATTCAGAAGTCTCCCGCTTCCAGCAAGGCTGGAAGCGCCTTGCAGCCGTCTCATAAATCAATGCCAGCTCCCAGTAAGGCTGCCTTCGGGAGCTAAAGCCCTCGGCATTGGAGGCCTCCGGTGGCACGGCTGAAGCCGTGCAATTTCAAAACCGATTTATGAGACAGCTTCTAACACAGCGCCGGAGGAAGGCTCTTTCTCAATGAGCTACGTGTCGCGGCGAAAGGACATGGTGCAGCCAACCCTGAGGCGACGACTGGGCCTCGAAAACTCACCAATTGAATTGCGAGACATTTGCTTAAATGCGCAGAAAGATCTTTCTGCGATACATCCAGAACAGGATCAGCCAGTATGTAACGAGCGTGAGGATGCCGAGGAAAAGCGGCTCCAGCGCGGCACCGAACAAGTTGAGCGTGGACATTCCCAGGTGGATGCGGAAAATGCTCTGGACGAAGTCTTCGCAGACATAAGAGATGAGGTAAGCGGCAATGGAGTTCATGCCGACGACAATCAGCGGGAAGGCAAGCGCGCGCTGTTGTTTGAAATCGACGACCCAGGAGAAGGCGGCGAGGTAGAGGAAACAAACGCCTCCGCTCCAGAGAGTCCAGGACGGGGTCCAGATGCGCTTGACGATGGGGCAGATGCCGGTGAAGTGGAGGAGTAGACCCGCGGCCATGAGGGCGATGGCGGCCACCAGGAACTTGCGGAAAGGAATCCTGGGCGCAGAGTCAAGCGACCAGCAGCCTGCAGCCAGGCCCAACATCATGGTTCCGAGCGTGGGGATGAAACTGAGTGTAAGGTAGCCTCCGGCGTTATCGATGAAGCGGCTGGGGCGGGGAAGCAAATTGAGGAACCAGAGGTCAAAGGCCTGCCCAAGATTGCTGTTCTTGTTCCAATGCGCTGCAAAGCCGGTATAGATGTGATTCCAGTTTGGGTTCACGCCGAATGAGGCCCAGGGGAAGTTTGGGCCGGGCGCGGGATAGAGCGCCCAGGCGAGCCAGTAAAAGAAAAGGATGGCGCCGGTTGCGATCCACTGCCAGCGGGGGCGGGCGAAAGCCAGGAGGAATGCGAAGGTGTAGCCAAGGCCGATCTGGGCGAGCGTGTCTTCAAACGTGAAATTGGTCATTGGGCTTACCATGGAGCGGAGAAAGATGCCGAGGCCTACAAGCACAAAACTTCGCCAGATGGTGTGGAGCAGCATGTGGCGGAACGATTGACCTTTGCGTTGGCGACTGCGCAGGGAGTACGGCAGCGCCACTCCGACAAGAAATGTGAAGGAGGGCTGGATCGTGTCGTGAAGGCTCATGCCCGACCATTCGACATGAGTCTGGTTGTAGGCGAGGAACTGCCAGATGCGGCTTGCAGGGAATGAGCGAGCGACTTGAGGGAAGCGCAGGACTTCAGCCATCATGAGCAACATCACGAGGCCGCGGTATGCGTCCACGGCAAGATTGCGGGATTGCAGGTTCTGAGGAGCGGAAGCGGTTTCGATCACAAGAGAACCTCAGTGGCGACCGGCCTATCTGACCTTCAACGCGATAGCCAGTGTAACCCGGAGCGCCCGGCAAGGATCAGCAGCGCCAGTGGATCGGGGGTAGCCCGGGTGCCCGTTCAGAACTAACCGCTGTTTGCCTCGTGGGCCGCGAACCACGCCTGGGCGCGTTCCTGGATGCGTGAGATATCGGCCGGAGCGAGGTGCGTCGCGGCGGCATCCCGCTCTTGAGCCACAACCTCACGCCTGACACCGTCAATCTTGGCCGATGCGGCCAGGTTCAGCCAGAAGTAGGCTTCAGCGTAATTCTGTGGGATGCCGTGGCCAACTTCGTAGACTTTGGCGAGACTCCGTTGCGCCGGTGCATGGCCCTGATCTGCTGCTTTGCGATACCAGAGAGCGGCCTGGGCAAGGTCTTGCTTCACGCCTTCTCCGATTTCGTATGCATGTCCAAGCAGGTTTTGCGCGTCGGGGTTCCCCTGCTGGGCGGCCTTGCGAAACCAGAGCGTTGCCTCGGTGTGATCCTGCTGCACACCCAGGCCTTTGCTATAGGCCATTCCGAGGTTGATTTGTGCCGGCGCGTAACCTTGATCCGCGGCCTTGCGATACCAGCTTACCGCTTCATCAAAGTCCTGGGTCACCCCATTCCCTTCTTCGTACATCGTGCCGAGTTCGGATTGAGCCTTTGCATAGCCTTGCTCTGCCGCCTTGCGATCCCAGAACGCCACCTTGGCAAAATCCAGCGGCGTGGGCTGTGCACTTTTCGACAGGTCCAAAGGTAAATTAGCGGTGATGAACGATCCTTTGCAGCGTTCAAACAATTCAAGGCCCAGAGGGGAAGGAGTGAGATCAATGGTTTCCACGGGAAGGTACGACGTAAAGTTAAAATTCTTTTCAATAATTCCCAGGTTGAATATATAGGCAACGTCCCTGCCGATCCTCGTGACGTCGTACACACCGGTGAGCTGAATCATCTGCTCGGGAGTCACGATGATTCGAGTGGAAGCAGGAGGCTCGGCTGCTGCGGCAAGCTGCAGTGCCTTCATGCATGCGGCGACAAAGATCCGGCACTGAGTATGTGTGACATTGACGAGCAGCTCGACAAATGGGCTGTTGGATTGGTCAGTTCCTTCCACTGTGCAGGACGTGGCCAGCAGGCCGGCCCACAGTTCCTTGGTCAAATCATCGGCCCACGATCCACTCTTCATGATGCTTGCCACCAACGGCGGATGCGCGCGCATCCTGTCGGCATCAGGGTCTGAAGCCAGAAGCCTTTCTGCGCCGTGGGCAACCTCCATGGCTTTCTCAACCCTGGGCTGGTCCAGCTCCGCGCCCAGCGCCAGAATCGCGGGGCGAGCTTCAGCGCGACAAATACGGCAGAGGAACAGTACGGTTTGGAGCATCTTGAGCGTGTACAGGATGTCTTTAGGGTCGGTGAGAACGACCGCGTTGCGCAGCAAAACATCCCAAAGATTTGGATCGATGCCTTCAGGGAGAACAAACGATAACGCGATGCCTTCGTCGGCGTGCCGAACCACCCGCGCCTGCACGGCGATCCGCGGCCCGGAACTATCACCCGATACCCGCTCCACTTCGACTGTCAAGGGGATCAATTCATCGATGGGCCAGCGTTCATCGGTCCGCAGATGAAGGCCGGACGAGCTTATATCAAGAACGGTTGCTGACCGGTTGGCTGGGTCGTCGCGCCGGCGGGCAGCAAATCCAGGCGGGATTCGCCTTTCAGCCCGGGGTTTTATTGGATACCCTAGCTTGCGGATCCAGGTTTTCCACTCATTTTGCGAGGTCATTTTTTAACCGGAATCTCCGTTTTCGGCACCGATTGCTTCGAATTGTATCGTCCTCGTGTCAATTTGCGAGATCAAAAGATCGTTGTCAGTCTCGAAGGGAGTCGAATAAGCCTCTTTTCATCGATGCAATTCGGTAGCGAACTGCGGCGCTTTCGGATCCTATTGAAACCTGAATCCGAGGGCCAGATCTCATTCGTTTCGACAAGGGCTCGAAGATTCTGAGTGAATCCGGGGTCGTTACGTCCCGCAGAATGTTTGCAGGACACACTGATCGGGGCTGGCGGGAGTTGCGAACCGCTCCAAACCTTGACTGTCGTCAAATGGCTGAGAAAGGACATTCAATAACTCTTCGAAGGGCTGGAAGTCCGGGCGGCCCGCGGCATCGATAACTTCTTGAACAAGGTGGTTGCGAGCGATGAAAATCGGATTTGCCCGGCGCATGGCTGCGGCGCGTGCCTGCCGATCTGCCGGCTCCTTTGCAACACGCTCGCGCCACTCCGCAGCCCAAACGTCAAATGCCGCGGGCTCTGCGAAGAGTGTGCGGACGCCGGCATCGCCTTCCGATCCTGCAGCAGCATCGCAAAGCCGCCGGAAGGTCAAAGTGAAGTCCGCGCGATTGTCGGCCATGCGTTGCAGAAGGCTCTCAGCCAAAGCCGAATCTTCCTCAAGCTCCGACGTGAGGCCGAGTTTGCGGCGCATCCCTGCAAGACGAGCTGCTTCAAATTCTGGCTCGAATGCAGCAAGGGATTGGTTAGCCACGGCAAGGGCTGCCTCTTCGCTCCCGGATTCTAAAACCAGCAGCGGCAGCAAAGCCTCAGCAAGCCGCGCCAGATTCCAAAGCGCTACGCGGGGCTGGTTGCCATAGGCATATCGCCCGCCATGATCAATCGAGCTGAACACGGTGGCTGGATGGTATGCCTCCATGAAGGCGCAGGGGCCGTAATCGATGGTTTCCCCTGAAATTGAAGTGTTGTCAGTGTTCATGACCCCATGGATGAAGCCGAGGAGCATCCACTGTGCAATCAGCCGGGCCTGGCGGCCGATGACGCCGTCCAATAGGGCCAGGTACGGATGCGGGGATTGCGCGGCACCAGGGTAGTGCCTGGCGATGGCGTAATCGGCCAGCACGCGCGTGGCTTCAGTGTCGCCAAGTGCGGCGAAATATTGGAACGTGCCTACGCGCAGGTGGCTTGCCGCTACCCGCGTGAGCACGGCACCAGGCAATGCGGTTTCGCGCAGCACGCGCTCACCCGTGGTGACTGCGGCGAGGGCTCGCGTGGTGGGCACGCCGAGAGCCGCCATTGCCTCGCTCACGATGTACTCGCGCAAGACGGGGCCGAGCGCGGCTCTGCCATCGCCTCCACGCGAGAACGGAGTAGGACCAGAGCCCTTGAGCTGAATGTCATAACGCACTCCGTCGCGGCCTACCACTTCGCCAAGCAGCTTTGCGCGGCCGTCCCCAAGGCGCGGCACAAAATGTCCGAACTGATGACCCGCGTACGCCTGCGCCAATGGCTCGGAACCCTCGCCGATCCGGTTGCCGGCCAGGATCTCAAGGCCCGGCTCACTCGCCAATGCGTCAGGGTCCAGCCCCAGGTTCCGTGCCAAATCACGATTCAGCTTGACCAGATGAGGCACGGCAACCGGGGTGGGATCGAGACGGGCATAAAAGTACTCCGGCATCCGCGCGAAGGTGTTGTCGAAGCCGAACCGGACGGGACTGTCTTCAACCGCGGTAACGGGCACGGCGATCGGGGATGGGTCAGAGCAGCTCATGTCTATTCGATGTTTACATAACGTTTTGGTTGCGGGCCGGTTGCTTGGCCGCAGGGAGGACGAAACTCGGAACCAGTCCGGCTCTAGCTGAGAAAGTACGAAGGACATGGTGCGTGCGGCCTCCCTGATTCTGGAGCGAGCCGGAAACTTCTCGCCAGCGGCTTTTCGACCACAGAGGTCTATATACTAGTCGCGATACCAGACTGGTTTCATTCGACTCGCACGTTGAGATCCGAGTGAGTGACAGTGCGGAACTTTTGGGCAGGGAGGCTGCGTGAATATCAATTTCTCTGGACGGGTGGTTGCGGTTGCGGGCGGAACAGGTGGCCTTGGCAGGGCAGTCAGCCTCGCATTTCTCGAAGAAGGAGCCAAAGTAACAGTCACGTATCGCAACGAGGCGGAATTTCGCGAGTTGCAAGATGCAGCCGGTCAAGCAGCGGCTTCGCTGGAGGGGAGCGGGGTCGATGTTACCGATGAGAATGCTACCGCTGAATTCATTAAAGGGGTTGTGCAGCGGCACGGTTCGCTGGACGGGCTGGTGAATACCGTTGGCGGCTATGCCGGCGGGGTGAAGCTCTGGGAGATGAAGACAAGTGTTCTGGATCAGATGCTGGCGCTGAACCTCCGTTCTGGTTACGCGCTGGCACGCGCCGCCATGCCGGTTATGTTAAAGGCAGGGCATGGATCCATTGTCAACATAGCCGCGAAGGCGGCGTTGGATCATGCCGCAGGCGCGGCGGCCTATGCGGCATCAAAATCAGCCGCACTTGCGCTGATGGATTGCCTGGCGGCGGATGCCAGGGGCACCGGAGTACGGGTCAACTCCATTCTGCCAAGCATCATTGATACCGCGGCGAACCGGTCGGCAATGCCGAACGCTGACTTTGCCACCTGGCCAAAACCCGAAGAGATTGCGCAGGTTGTCCTGTTCTTGTGCAGCGATCCGGCCAAAACGATTCACGGGGCAGCGGTACCGGTTTATGGCAATGCCTAATGGTTGCCGACCGTTCTTGACTTGCAGCCGGGGCACTCCGCCGTGCCACTGAGTAAGGTGCACTAAGGAGATATCCCGAACCTCGTCAAAAGCCAGGCTGAAAACCGCTGCCTCGATCTCTTGCGGCGGGGCAAGAAGGGGCATAACAGTTCAGGGAGTATCTTTCTCTTTTGCATTCACCCGATCCACGACGGTTTCTTCGTCTCCCAGAAACAAGTCTCCAACGGGCTGAGGCGTGGCGATCTGGGTCCCGGTCTTGCCTAAGTAGGACGCGATCTCGTTCCAGCGGTAGATCGAGGCGTGTACTTTCGGGATGGCAGGTTGATACGCCGGTTCGAGCATGAGTACATAAGCGATCCAGATGCCGAGCACGATCAGAACCAACGACTGATAGACCGTCTGCAGCAGCAATGTCATCGAAGGGTAGTGGGAGATGAGGAACGAGGCAATAAAGTCGTTCGAACTCATGATGCCGAGGCCAAGGGCGATTCCAAACGACATGTCCCGAACTGAAAGTTTGATGGCACCTACACTCAGACAAAGAACAGCCAGAAGACAAAGCTCAAGGATGCTGACGGCGCGCATCAACGCGTTGGACACATCGCTGAGCACCATCAGGCCCTTGTGCGAGAACGACGTCGTGGCGATGGACAGAACGAGGCATGCAAATACCGTCCAGCGGAACATGACGGTTCCAACTAAGGCTAACCCCTGAAGCGCGCAAAGAGTGGAACGAAAGACCTCAAAGCATACGAAGAACAACAGGATCGCGCTGGCGATGTAAGCCGCGAAATAGAAAATAAAATAACCGACCTTGCACCCGTTGACAGCCCAGGCAGGCAGTTGATGGAGACTTCCTTGTCCCACCAGCAACAGCGAGAGGATCGGGGCAGTTACCGAGCGCAACACAAGATAGGCCTGCATTGCTGGGAAGCGCTTCTGCAACCCGCTTTTCCAGAATAAATAGCAAAGCACGACTGAGAGAGCAAACTCCACCGCGCCATAGAGCCGAATCAGTTGCAAATGAGCCCCGCTCTCTCAGGAACTCCTTAAGAATAATGCATCGCCACATGCCCCTTCCTGGAATCAAGTCGTCGACCCGGACAAAGTTGCTTTCAGGGACATGAATGGATCCCGTGCTTTTCATTGGAACCTGGCGCTCGATAAGTGTGCGGGATAGGCCGGCAGTTCAGACAAGTGCTTTGTCGAGAGAAGGAATCACTCCGGCGGTGAGAAAGTTGAACACTGCTTCATTGCAAAAGCCTGCTTCGGCTCATTGCCGACTACGGTAATCCCCCGGGAAAATGCCTGAAGCAATGGACGAGCGCGGTCCACGGTGTTGCCGGCGCCGGCAGCTACGACCCATAGCCGCCCGGTCTCGGCATCGACTGGACCACCAAATACCGGCGCTCCCACAAAATCGATGCCCCGGTCCTTGTGCTCTACAGTGATTCGCTCGGCGAGGGCGATGCCGATGGCGCCGCACGCGATGTGAAGCAGTCCGGGTGAAAGCGCATCGATCAGCCGGTAGACGCCAAACAAAACCTCTTCATATGCAGCATCGTCCCGGAACATGGTGATGACAGCTTCGGCGCCCAGTTCGGTTTCAGCCGGAGTCGCGGCGGCGATGGCGCCTTCGTGGATGAGTGGTTTGGTTCGCTCTTCGGTTCGGTTCCACACCGACAATTCATGCCCGGCGGCGATCAATCGCAGCGCCATCGGTGTCCCCATATTGCCGAGTCCCAGAAATCCGATTTTCATAGCGATTCCCGCACTCTTCTCCACGCAATCTACTCTGAATGATCGAAGGGACCCTTGGTATTGGTGAGTGAAGTCTATACCTCGCAACAGTGCACTCAGGTTCCTGGCCTCCCACCCTTGAATCAAAGAACGATTCAAGGATGGGGCACCCGGCAGGATTTTTGTTTAACGACGCACGCGCCTCGCGCCGTCTTCTCCCTCGGGCGGGCCGCGAACCACCGATAGTCGAAAGACGATCTCCGCCTAAGGCCGAATGCTCAGCCCCACTCCAATCACATGCCTGGCCTGAAGATTCACCGGAATAAAAACCGGGCCGCCCGGTGTCAGCACCGCTGTGGTTCCAATCATCCCCGCCACTTGCCCCACGCCGATATCAAACGCGAAGTGTGGATTATCTTTCTGCGTGACCCTCACCGCGTAATCCAGAGTGGTCGGCAGGTGCGCTCTGCTTCCCGGCGGATAGAGAATCGCGCCCAGGTTCACTGAAGTTGGCGGTTCCTGCGAAAATCCCGCAGAAGGCACGATGGCCGTCTTGAACGGCCCCGGCAGCGGAATGCCCAGCCCGCCGAAGAGCCGTCCGCCAAACCGAGTCGACTGCCCGCCCAGTCCATAGATCGAAGCATTGGTTGCTTTCAATCCAAAGTTCACCAGGAACGGCAATGGTGGCTTCAGCCATGTCTTCGTCGCCGCCACATACACATCTCCGTTGGTATAGGACTTCAAGACGCCGAACAGTGCCTGGTTCAGCGCTCCGCTCACAAACTTGTCGTTCGTGCGCACGACGCCGCCAACAGCAAGCCCCGGTGTCCACGCGCCGAACTGCCCGTCTTTCACCGCGATCACTTTGCCGTTGATGATGTTCATGCCCGCGTAGTGCCACAGATTGCTGAACGATGTGCTGTCGCCCGTCCAGTGAACGCTACGCGTGTAACCCACCTCTGCGCGGTTGGCGAATCCCTCTTCAAGGCTGAAAGTGTGTACATCGCCGATCACACTGTTCGCGTTGATGAAGTGGTAGCCCACTGCCGGATGCGAGAAGAAGTGATCCTTGGCTGTGAACACCACGTATGCTGTTGGGGTTAAAAACCCTCCGGTTTGTCCTTCCAGCGTAAGGTTCTGGGCTTTCAGGCTCCCGGCAAAGGGCGAAACCAACAGAAAAAGTATCCAAACGGTCAGATTGGCGCGCATGCGGAAGTTCACATTAAACTCCATTTTTTGGCAGTTTCCCGCCTCCGGTGACATTCAAAAACATCCTCTTGTATCACATTCAAAGAACGCCCGAATGTGACATAGATCATGTTTTGCGATTTCACCAGGTGAGTTGCCAAGTTTGCCATAATTCCCGGGTGGTAAACTCCTCCCATGCCGACCGGTCTGTTTATCACCCTCGAAGGTCTTGACGGTTCCGGCAAAACCACTCAAATCAAGCGCCTTGCCACCTGGCTGCAGAAGCGCAACCCATCTGAAGAACCCGTCCTTACCAGACAGCCCGGCGGCACTGAAACCGGCGACCGCATCCGCGCGCTGGTGCTCGACTCCCGCTCAACCGGCCTCGCGCCCATGACGGAGATGGCGCTCATGTTTGCCGACCGCGCTCAGGCCATTGCTGAAGTGATCCAGCCCGCTCTCGACGCCGGCAAGACTGTCCTCTGCGACCGCTTCACCGACTCCACCGAGGCCTACCAGGGAGGCGGCCGCGAACTTGGATCAGAAACCGTTCTCGAACTGCACAGGCTTGTCTGCGGCAACCTGCAGCCTGATCTCACCATTCTGCTTTTGCCAACCTTGGACTTCTCGCTGGCCCGTGCGCGCCGCCGCAACCAGCATGTCGAAACCAGTACCGGCCTGAACGAGACCCGCTTTGAGCAGGAACAGGACGCATTCTTCACCCGCGTCTGGAAGAAGTACCACGAAATCGCCGCCCGCGAACCCAACCGAGTCCTCCTCATTGAGGGCGACCTCAGCATAGACGAAGCCCATGAACAGATTGTCACCGCCGTCTCAAAACGTCTCCGCGCCCGCGGCCGCAAAAAGTCCGCACCGGTCGCGCAGGCAGATCGGCATAGAAGCACATAATTCTGCGCGAACCCGACCAATCCCCGCAACCTAGCGAGAGCCCATGAAACCCGCTCAACAAATTCTCCTTGCAGCAGCCGTTCTCGTCGCCGCGCCTTGCCTCTTTGCCCAGGTATCCGAGGCAGACATCGTCAGCCAGATCAAAACCCTCCGCTCGCTCGATCCCGTCCAGCGCCCACTCACCACCATCAAGCTCGCTCAGCAAGTGCGCACGCTTCCCGCCGGCTTGTCCAAGGTCAAACTGGCAGACGCCCTTGCCAATTTGGTCACAGAGGGCGATCAGGGCCAGGACGCGCTGCAGACCGCCGCCGACACCCTCACCAAGGCGCTCACTGAGTTCCCCATCGCCGCCAAGGGTAAAGAGCCGCCCGAGCCGTATCTTCTGCTGGCAAACCTGGTTCGCTACAAGCAGGTCACCACCACCCTCGACGATCCGCAGTTTGTCAAAGCTTCCCAGGTCCTGGTTGACAACGAGGCCGACGTGCAAAAGGCGGACTTCACGCTCAAGGATCTGCACGGCAAAAAGGTGACGCTCTCCGATCTGCGCGGAAAAATCGTGATGGTCAACTTCTGGGCCACATGGTGCCCGCCCTGCCGCATGGAGATGCCCGACCTCGACAAGATCTACACCCGCCTCGAGCCGCAAGGCCTGGTCATTCTTTCCATCTCTGACGAGGACAGCTCCAAGGTCAACACCTTTATCTCAAAGGCCGACTACCATCCGCCTGTCCTTCTTGATCCCGGCGACAAGGTACACAACGAATTTCATATCCTGGGCATTCCCAAGACGTTCCTCTTCGATCGCGATGGCAAGTTGCTCGGCGAGACCATTGATCAGTGCACCGGCCAGCAGTTCCTCAAGCTGCTCTCGAAGACCGACCTCCATCCATAACCACCTGTGGTGGGGCAGCCGCCGCTGGCTCTTGGATCTTGCGGTTGGGTGTTCGGCGGCATTCCCGGGCCGTCACGACTGCGCGGTCACACACTCTCCCATGATGCGGTCGATCTGTCGAAGATGGTTCAAGTCGTGTGCCGCCTCCAAGCGGACGAACTGCTCAACCGTTTGCCGTCCGCGTACCTCGTGAACCCCGTAGAACTCCACCCACCGTGCGCGCGGGACCGGCTCCAACAGTCGCAGGTTGCTCTCGCGCAGCGCCCGAAAGTCCCCCGCCGAAAGGTTCGCCTCTTGCTGCGCGTAACCCAGGCGCTCTGCCCATGCGGCCTCATCCCACCAGGTCAAGGCCACGCCCGGATTCGCAAGCATGTTTCGTAATCGCCACCCCATCGCCAGCTCCGCGTCCGCCAAGTGCGCCACGATCTCGGCGATTGACCACATTCCAGGTGCAGGGCGCCGGATCAACTCCTCGGGCGCGACAACGCGCAGTCTACGCTCGAGTTGGGATGGGGTGGCTTGTTGGACACCGATGGGCTCCTCGTTGCCAAGATAGCTCAGGACTCGGTTTCGGTATGCTTCGAACGTCTCTGCCATCCTTCGCTCCTTGAAGTACAGTCTCTATCATTCAAACTGGTTCAAAGAAGGCCGGGCACTCCGCTACTTAGACCAGGGCGGAACTACGCCGTTGCTGCGCGCATACGCGATCGACTGCCCCAGATGTTCGTGTTGATCTTCGAGAAGCAGCAGCAGCGCGTCCTGCTTGGTCATGTCTCTTCCGAACAGTTTCACCTGCGTCTGCAGGTCGTTGTCGGAAAGTCCCGCAATCGCTTTTTGCAGATTGACGTAAGAAGCCTTCAGAGCCTCCTGCAATTTCTCCGGATCGGTGATGGGCGCGGGCTGTGCTCCCGTATTCGGTGTGCCCGAGAGCACGCCGACGAGCATGCCGTTCTCCATAACG
>CAZTLV010000029.1:0-51761 GCA_964614635.1 uncultured Occallatibacter sp. | reverse complement strand
CAGGCACAACGGTTTTCAAGACCGTCGGTATCAACCGCTCACCCATCCCTCCGCGGGAGGATCTCTTCGATTGTAAGGCCAAAAATACATTTCAGGCAGGGGTGCAGCTGGGAAGCTATGTTCGCAGCGGTTGGGACGAAGAGCGGGATCGGCAAGGTGTCAGTTTGAGTTGAGGAATGGAGTGTAGAGGAGGCGAACGAGCAAAAACCGACGTCCGAAAGTTGGCTAAAACCATTGAAATCACGGCGCATAAGCCGGGCTGGAGTGTTAGAACAGATGGTGATGGTCAAGCGATCAAAACCAGGGGCCGAGCCTGCGCCGGGCCAGCCAATCAGCCTGCGGACGTTGGGCGAATATTTGAACCTCTCTCCGGCCACAATTTCACTGGTGCTAAATAATGCGCCTGGGGTACGTTCGATCCCGCAGGAGACACGGAATCGGGTTACGCAGGCGGCGGCGAAGTTCGATTACCGGCCAAGTTTTTACGCGCGCTCACTGCGCAAGCGTCAGACATTCTCGATCGGCGTATTAATTCCAGACTTGAACGACAACTATGCAGCGCAGGTACTGACTGGAATGGAGGAATTCCTCATCGAGGAAGGTTACTTCTACCTGACCGCCAGCCACCGGCGCAAGGCGGACCTGATTGAGGAGTATCCGCGCCAGTTGATGGATCGCAGCGTGGAAGGGTTCATCGTGATTGACACGCTACTGGAGCACAGCCTGAAGCTCCCCGTCGTGGCGGTTGCCGGACATCGCAAGATCGATGGCGTCACGAATGTGGTGCTGGATCAGCGACGGGCGGCAGAGCTGGCGTTGCGACATCTTTACCAGCTCGGGCACCGCAAGATCGCGTTCATGCGCGGGGGCGGGCACAGCTCTGACGCTGATGAACGGTGGGAATGCCAGATGGCGGTCGCACGAGAGTTGAAGCTGGAGGTGCCGCCGGAACACACCGCGCAGATCCAGGTGAGGGTTTCGACGCCAGAGATGGGGTTTGGGCCGGCTAATGAATTGTTCAATCGCGGCGGCGACTTTACGGCGATGGTCTGCTACAACGACGTGTCAGCGATTGGAGCGATCCGTGCGCTGATGGACCACAATCTGCGCGTGCCTGAAGACGTGTCAGTGGTAGGTTTTGACGATATTCAGGCGGCGGCTTACCACAATCCGAGCTTGACGACGATAAGGCAGCCGCTGCAGCATATGGGCGTGGTGGCGGCGCGGATTCTTTTGCAGCGAATCCGTGGGCAGGCCGAGTTTCCAGATTCGGTGCCAATTCTCCCAGAACTGGTGATTCGCGAATCGACTTGCCCGCCGAATCCAAAGCGCGGGCGCGGCAAGAAGAGCTGAACGCTGGTTGCGATTGGCCGGACCATTCGAGCCATGCCAATTTGATATCAAGTGGAATGTCCGCACAGTTAGAGCTCGTCTCAAAAAGGGGTTAAGCGTGCGCAGGTTGATGGTTCTGTGTGTAATGGTATTGATTGCTTTGCCGGCGGTTGGCGAAAAGCCGACGGTGTTGGTGAAGCTTTCGGTGGACGAATTGAAACAGGCACTGGCAGCGGATCGGGACAAGCCCGATGCGGATGTGGCGCAGGAACTACTGAATATGGAATTGACCGAGCGCCTGAGCACGGTCGAGTTGATGCGGTTGAAGGCAACACTGCCGGGCAGCAAGGCACAGGAAGCATTGGTTGCGCTGGCCGATCTCTCGGGACTACTCGATCCTCCTGCGGCCGAAATTCCGGGAGATGCCATGCCCGACGGAACCGCGGCACATAAGATGCTGGCCCAGGTTGTGAATTACGTGAATACGACTCTGCTTCAACTGCCAAATCTTATTGCTGTGCGAGATACCATCGGCTACGAAGACAGGCCGGCACAAGATATCCAGCAAGCGACTGCTTTAGTCAGTCTGAGCTACATGCCACTGCACGTCACGGGAACGTCAAGCGTGACCGTAACCTATCGCGACCGCAAAGAGGTGATTGACGAAGGTGGGGCGAAGGTAAAGAAACGCGGGCCAGCTGTGCAAGGCCTGGAAACCCGCGGAGTGTTCGGGCCAATTCTGAATGTGGTGCTGGCCAATGCGCTGAAAGGCAAGATTACATGGGGTCATTGGGAAAAGGGGCCTGGCGGCATGGAGGCAGTTTTCCGCTACGCGGTGCCGAAGGAAAAATCTGACGATAAGGTGCAGTTCTGCTGCGTTTCGGGTGGAGTCGACGGGCAAACAGGCTCGCAAACCGACTGGCAGGTATTCAGCGAGCTTGCTGCCTATCACGGGGAAATCGCCTTTGATCCGGTGACTGGCACCATTCTTCGCATCACGCTGGATGCTGAGATGCCGCCTGGCGATCTGGTATCCACGGCAGGAATCTTTGTTGAGTATGGTCCAGTCGAAATTGGTGGAAAGACTTATACCTGCCCATTGAAAAGTGTGTCGATTCTAAAGGCTCATACTGAGGAGCCCCCGGTGGGGCTGCATATGACATCGATCTACAAGGGTCAGCCAAAGACATTTCTGAACGATTCTGCGTTTGGGCCGTATCGCCGCTTCGGATCTGAGACGCGCATTTTGACCGACGATAGCGTGGTTCCGAACCAGCCGAGCGGTCCAGCCCCAGCAGATGCGCCTTACGCCGCTCCATCAAGAGCGCCGACGCACTGATATCCTTATGCAGGAAACGGCAAGGGGAGCCCCGGTGGCCCCCCTTTATGCTCACGGAGATATGAGCGACTTACTGCTTTCCTTGTAACTCGTCTGCCAGCGCATTTGCACCGTAGAGTGTGCGAAGCCCCTCGATCATCCCAGCAGAGTGGACTGCGACGGTACGGTTTTTTGTTCCGTCGTAAACATAGTCACCAGCCAGCGACTCAATATTTCCATCGAATACCAGGCCGACGAGTTCGCCGGCGCGATTTACGACGGGCGAGCCTGAGTTGCCGCTAATGATGTCGCCTGTGGTCACGAAGTCGAGAGGTGTTGAGAGATCAAGTCTGCCACGCGCGGCCTCCTCTTTCGGCGTCAGGTCGAACGGCGACTTGTTACTGAAACTGGCTGCGCGGTCGTATAGACCATAGAAGGTGGTGAAAGGCGGGGCGATGGTGCCGTTGTAAGGAAAACCTTCGACAGGACCATAGCTGAGGCGAAGAGTAAAGGTG
This sequence comes from uncultured Occallatibacter sp., assembly GCA_964614635.1. Taxonomy (GTDB): domain Bacteria; phylum Acidobacteriota; class Terriglobia; order Terriglobales; family Acidobacteriaceae; genus Telmatobacter. The sequence continues at coordinate 48,596 of CAZTLV010000029.1, read as the reverse complement.
GCATCCGGATAAGTATTCTTGCCATAGACCAGGAAGCGCGCTTTGCCGAGCTTTTCACCTGCTGGGACGAGCACGCTGGAGACCTCTGCTTTTTGCCAACGGTTGTATTCGCGAACAACCGGGTCAATTCGCCGTGCGGCGGCGATCATGGGGTCAGTGGATGCAGCTACCGCAGCTTCACCGCCATCAAGAAGTGCCTTGCGCACAGCAACGTCGGTCAGCCTTGTGCCGTCGATCTCGGAGTTGACGAAGGTGTCCACACCGCCGCCCTGGAGCAGAGTTTGGACGTATTTGTCGTCTTTGCCAAGCTGCTCCTCGGCGAGGTTCAATGCCGTGGTCATATAGAGCTTTTCAGTAAGAATCTCAATTGGGGCGGGAGACAGAATCTGAAAACGCAGGGATTCGAGCTCCGCGTCGTGGAAACCATCAACGCGCTCGCCATCGGGCTTCTTCACTTCCGTGACGTACTGATCAATCAATCGCGCAATTGAATACAGTTGGCTGTCGGTGCGGCGAAAGATCATTGCCCTGCGCTCTTTGGCAGTGTTTGTCTCAACAGCCGCAATCGCATCCCAGGCATCGCCGTATTGCTTTTGCCACTTTGGATTGGCCGCTACCTTTTGGCGGAAGTCAGCTTCTTCCGCTGCCTTCTTTGCCAGAATGGCCTTATCCCCCAGAGCTTCTGCGCGGCCCAGGTAAACTTTGAGGCTGTTCTGCAGACGAAAGATCATGCTGTCGACCAATCGAGCCTGTTCCGGCCCTTTCGCGGCAAATGCCTGAAGCGCATCGATGCGGCGCTGGAGATATGCGGTGAATGTGGGGATGGTTGTATTGCGCTCAAACTCCAATTCGGCCAGGGTGTCTTCGCGGCTGGTGCCGCCAGGATGGCCTGAAATAAAAGTCAGCTCGCCCGGCGCCGCACCGTTTGCGCTCCACTTGAGATAGTTCTCAGTGTGGATGGGCTTGCCATTCTCGTATACGCGGAAGAGGGCCATGTCGAGGTCATAGCGCGGATAAGTAAAGTTGTCAGGGTCACCGCCGAAGAAGGCGGCCTGCTCTTCCGGCGCAAAGACGATGCGCACGTCCGTGTAGACCTTGTATTGGTAGAGCCAGTATTCGCCTCCCTGGTAGAAGGACTCGACGTCAGAACGATAGCCGGTTTTGTCTTTGCTCTCTTTTTCGATGAGAGCAATTTCGGCGTCACGTGCCCTGAGCGCCCTGGCTTCGTCCGGGATTCCCTTCGCGGCGCCTTGCACTCGATCGGTGACGTTCTGCGTGCCTACCAGCACATTAATCTCGAGGTCGGGCGACTTCATTTCCTGCTCGTGCGTGGCAGCATAGAACCCGTCGCGCAAGTAGTCGTGGTCCGCGGTCGAATTCTTCTGCAACTGTCCGCGGGCTACGTGGTGATTGGTGAGCAGCAATCCATCGGGACTGACGAAGGAACCCGACCCACCGTCGTTGAGCCGGACACTGGAGAGGCGCAGATGATCGAGCCAGGCCTGGGTAGGGACAAAGTCATACTTGTCCTTGAGCTGCTTCAGGGGCGGATTGTCAAATGTCCACATACCCTCTTCGGCGTTTACGAAAGTCGCCGCAGTCATGACAACTGCGACCGCCAGCATTATTGCGGAGCGAAAACATCGATTTAACATGGAGGTCCTCATAGTTTGGAAATCATTTGCCAGCTTCTCGTCTTGTGCATTCGATCGACCAAGAGCAGCTGCCGGCATCCATTCAACTCCTGGCTGATGCCTGAAGCTGAAAGCGAGAGTTAATTCTTAGGTAGTACAAGCAGCTCCACGCTTGAAGCTGCGTCTTTCTGACGGAAGATTTGCTCCGTCGCTTTTTGAAAGTCCTCAGGCCTGGCGTAAGGTATGTCAGTGAAGGTTTGTGGATTGCGATCAACGAGCGGGAACCAGGAACTCTGCACCTGTACCATGATTCGATGTCCGCGGCGGAAGGTATGGAAGAGAGCGGGCATTGTAAAGTCTATGTCGGCTTGCTCGCCGGGGCTGAGGGGTTCGGGCTTCTCCCAACTGTTACGAAACTTGGCCCGGAAAGGTTCTCCGCGCAACAACTCCTCGTAGCCACCCATGTGTAGAGGCGGCGCATCGAGAATGTGTTTGTTGCCGTTTAACGAGGTATCCGGATCGGGCGCATCCTCTGGGTAGACGTCGATGAGCTTCACAACAAAATCGGAATCCGTTCCGCTGCTGGCGACTTTCAATTTTGGAGAGATCGGACCAGCGATGGTGATATCGTCTTCGAGCGGATCGGTCTGGTAGACGAGCACGTCTGGCCGATAACTGGCGAAGCGCTGGTCGTCGACCATGTAGCGCTGAGGCACGGTGTCAGTGGTGTAACCGACGAAAGGCACCGGATGGTTGGGATCGCTCATGTATTCATCCACACCAGTCGTGTCAGACGGGGGATCGAAGCTGAGTTTGCCGCCGGCATGAAAGTAGAGGGTCTTGGGCTGCACGGCTTTGGGAGGCCAAGCATCAAAGGAGCGCCAGACATTGGTCCCAGTTTCAAACATCATGGCCTTGGGCAATGTGGTGCCCCTGCCCTTGAGGTAATGTTCGAAAAAGGGGAATTGAATTTCTGTTCGGAAGTACTCGCTTGTCTTTGCGTTGAATTGCACATCGCCTAAATGGCTGCCATCACTGCGAGCCCAGCCTCCGTGGACCCATGGACCTTCGACCAGGGTTGTGGGAGTTACCGGGTTGAATTTATCGATTGCATAGAACGTGCGGTAGGGGCCTTCTAAATCTTCCGCGTCATACCAGCCACCCACCACCAGGACTGCGCAGTGAACATTCTTCATATGGCGTGAGAGATCACGCGCTTGCCAGTAAGAGTCATAGGTGTCGTGCTTGAACTGATCATTGAAGAGCCAGTTGGAGCCCTTGAGGTAGAGCTTGTCGAGGTTGGCAATGTTACCCGCCTGGAGATAAAACTTGTAACTGTCGGGCGTGCCGAAGTCGAACGGCAGAGTTGGCGCGGGCGTTTGCGGCTTGGCCTGAGGATGGAAGAAGGGAGCATAGAATCCAAAACCGGCTGAGAGCATAAATGCCCCGCCATGATAGCTGTCGTCGCCCAGGAACAAGTCTGTCATAGGCGCCTGGGGGCTGGCGGCCGCCAGTGCCGGGTGGGAGTCGATGATGGATGCAGAGGTGTAAAAGCCAGGGTACGAGATGCCCCAGATTCCGACCTTGTCGTTATTGTTCGGGACGTGCTTCAGAAGGAATTCGATGGTGTCGTAGGTGTCGGAGGCGTCGTCAACGTCCTGCGGGGATACCTTGTCGTCGATGTGGGGGCGCATCTCAACAAAATCGCCTTCGCTCATCCAGCGGCCGCGCACATCCTGATACACAAAGATGTATCCACTTTTTTCAAACTCGTCTGACGGTCCAAGAGATTTTGGGTACTTGTCTTCGCCATAAGGGGCCACGCCATATGGAGTTCGGTCCATCAGGAAGGGATAGGGTCCGCCAGCGCCATTCTTCGGCACATAGACCGCGGTGAAGAGGCGTTTTCCGTCGCGCATCGGAATGCGGAACTCGTACTTTGTATAGTGGCTTCGAACGTAATCTTCGGCAGGCGCCCGGACTTCCTGTTGCTGGGCTTCAATCACCGGGAGGGACAGCATGAGAATGGCCCACAGGGCGGCGGGGAAATGACGTATTGAGAACATCTTCGGCTGAAAACTCCTTATGAACCAGATTAACCCCCGGCGCTCAGTCCGTTCCACAATTGTGACGGAGCTACCGGCTCCAGGTGGCAGTTTCGCCGGTAGAATCGCTCACAGAGCGATGGCGAAAGTTTCAACGCGTGGTGAAACCATTCTTGAAGACGGGAAAGGGCCCGCAATTCCTCGGCGGAATCATCGCGCCTGGGCCTGATTTCTTGACTGTGGTTTTGGGGACTCATGTATTCTGACGCCATCAAACTTCCCAGCCAAGCGTTGCCGCTAGTGGCGCCGAGTTCCGAGGCAAGATCGAGATTTTTGCAAGGGCCTGCTCTTTAGCAAAGGAGGACACATGCAAGCGAGACTCTTCTCCATATCTGCGTCGTTTTTCCTAATTGTTTCGGCGATGCAACCTGGGGCTCAAGGTCAGTCCCAGGCACAACCCGCCAAGGCGCCTCCGGGCCACGCGATCAAATGCCTGAAGGCCGATGCCAAGACGCCTTGCGCGAACCCTGAGGTCTCTGACCTCAACCAGGATATTGCCGACTTGAAGCAGACGTTTGGCGATGCGAAATCCACAGTCGGCGACACCCAGCAGTCTGTGGGCGATGTGCAACAGACCGGAGCCGATGTGAAGCAAACTGCCGGGGACGTGAAGCACCCGATTGCGAACGCCAAGCAGGTGGTTGGGGACGCCAAGCAAACGGCGAGCGACGGCCAGCAGACCTATGGCGATGTCCAGCAGACGAAGTCCGATGCTCAATCGACGACGCAGGACGTGAAGCAGAACGTTCTGGATTTGGCGCAGACGGCAAAAGACCTGAAGGGAATCGGATCACTGGCCCTGCAGGCGCTGGACGGAACGATGAGCTGCACTCAGGAGAACGGCTCTGCGTGCTCAGATAACCAGACCAAGGCGCTGCAAACTCACGCCGCGCAGAAAAAGCCCCCAATTACCGTCAAACGCGAAGTGGATCAAGCCGACAACTGATTCTCACGATACCGCATGGCGCTCGAATCCACTTGCAGTCGCTCGAAAGGCGTTGGCCGATTCTGGATATTCATGGCAGTTGTTTAATCGGAGCTGTTCGCTGGAGCAGCAGGGACTTTTTCCGGAATCGAGAGCGGTTTGGTGATGTCGTCGAGGTAGTCCGGCTTACCCTCTACTCGTTCGAGGGCCGGATAGCGCTCGCCTTCGTGGTAATCGAGATCGACGGTAGAGACGAAGGAATCCGCCTGGACAATGAGATGAGTGGGTTCCGAAGCGCCTTTTGCCGCGCGGATGCCCGCTTGCAGCACTTCACTGGAAAAGATACGTCCGTTTACGGCAATGATTTTTTCGCCGGGTGCAAGGCGCGCCTTGTCGGCGGGGCCGTCCCAGCGCACATCCGAGATAGTTCCATCGCTTCCGACACGCAAACCGACTGAGTACCAGCAATTGAGCCCTCTGACCCGGGGCCCGCCCATCATTGCCACAATGCGCGACACGGCGTTGGGCTGGTCTTTGAACACCAGCTTGTATCCACCTTGTAGAATGCCCGACAGATCGGCATGCGGGTTGATCGTGTCCACACGCTCATGGAGAAATCCCGCCCAGTCGTAGGGAACGACCATATTGAGATCGGTTACCAATTCATCGAAGTCGTAGGGGACAATCAGCGGCCCGGTGTTCCCACCCTTGGCCAGAAAAATCTTCTGAAAGTCGTCGAGGGATTTCTTGTTCTGGGTCAGCTTGCGGATGAGGGTGTCGGCATCGAGCCAGAGCAATTCACCTTCCTGATAGTAGTCCTGGCCGCGTCGCCAATTGGACCACCCGGGATCGTTGTCGCGCAGAATGCTGGCGGAGATGGCGGTATCGCTCGTCGATCGCCAATCACGGCCGGGGCGGTATTCGAGACCGGCTGCGGAGTTGGCTAAGAAGTCGCGATATTGTGCCTGTGTTTCCAGTCCGGAGCGCGCGGCCAGCAGGTTGCCGAGATATTGCGTCATCCCCTCATACACCCACAGGAGCGCGCCTTGCTGCGCAGTTGCAAAGTCAGGTTGGTACAAACCCACAGGCCGGCGGTACTTGCCGTTCCAGGAGTGAGTGAATTCATGAGGCAGCAATTCGGCTTCAAGCACCTGGTGGGCTTCGTCCGCATAGCCTTTCTCTCCCACGCCGTTGTCTGACGACTGACCATGTTCAAGCCCTTCATTCCCGGCCACGTCAGAAAGAGTCAACAGGAAATGGTAGACGTTGTAGTGATGCGAGCCATAAAGCGCATCGGTTTCGCGCACCAGGTTATTCAGCGAGGCGAGCACAGCAGGGCGAAGATTCGAGTCCTCCGGGTAGTCGGAAGCGACATCGATGAAATGTTTCGGAGTGATCGCCGGCGCAAGCGGAAACTCATGGAAGTACTGCCCTGTAATGACCGGTGAGTCCTGGAGCTGTTCAACGTTGGTGACTGCGAAATGCGTGGTGCTGCCTGCTGCCGGTATCGGGTAGGAGGCTGAATCAATGGGAGTGAGCGCGGTGCCGATGCCCCATCCAGCTGGAACGATGAGCGAGGGCTGAACTGGAATGTCGCGGACCGGAGTGTTGGCTGGGTAGAGCAACAGTTTCTCCCACTCAAGAACAGCCAGTTTCTGGCTGACCCGCTTGGTGACAATGCAGTCCAGGTGGGCATGAATCGTGGACGCGCCATCGGGCACAACGAGGTGGAATTCGTAGAGATCCACGTCATCACGACGCCACTGGATGGGCTGGCCGTTGGCGGTGAAAACCACTCCGGCGATTTCATCAACTGGGCCGGTTGGCCGATGGTTGCCGGGAATCCATTTTGGCGTAGTCAGGACGAGCGGGCCTGCCGTCACTGGAAGATCGATCTCAGCGTGATAGAGCTTTCGAGGCGCGTCGGACAGGTCAGCCGTGATCTGAATTGGCGTTTTTTGCGCGAATACTGCGGCGAGGGTGCAGACGAACAAAAAGGAAGTGGCGAGGGGGGCTGCTAAGCGGGGAAGCCTGTGCATCGGGAAAATGTCTCCTGAAAACCACAGGTTACCGCATAGTGCCGCCTCTTGTTGAACCGTTTTTTGCTTGCGGAACGCTTGGATTCAGCTGATCGGACAGGTGGCGGGGCTGACCGAAAGATCGCGCATGTTCCGCTTATCACATACGGAAGTGGCAACTTGGCGTTATCCTGCGTGCACAAAACCAAAAACAGCCGCCAGCGCCTTGTACGCCGGGACTGCACGAATTGTCCGGAAGGAGAACCATGTCTACTGATTACCGCAACTTTCTCGCGCTCCCGTATGAGGAGCTTGAAGAGCTCAACCTAGCTGCCAAAGCCGATCGTACGAACCGGGTTGCAGCCGACGAAATCCGCGAAAAGCGTCTTAAATACCTGACCGACGAAAAGCGGATCAAAGCCGTGACCGTGCTGTTCAGCGACCTGGAGGGGCGGCTGCACCTGCTCGACTACGACAAGAAATTCCTGCTCGGCGCGTACGAGAACCTGACTTTCGACGGCTCTTCGATCAGGGGCTTTACGGCCCAGAAGGAGAGCGACCTGCGCCTGGGAATCGACTGGAGCGCCTTTTACTGGGTGCCCGCGGACGTGTTCGGAACTGGCAAGGTGCTCGCCTTCGGCACTGTGTTGGACAAGGATGGAACTGCCTATACCGGCGATCTGCGCGGCGTGCTCAAGAATTACTCCGACAAGCTATTCGCTGAGAAGCAGTACACGCTGAACGCCGCAACTGAAATTGAAGGTTTTCTGTTTGCCGGCAAGGACGCGGAACAGAAGTACCACGAGTCTGGAAAGTTCGAGTTCATCAATTCAGGCGGCTACTACCATGTTCTGCCATTAGATCCGCTGCGCCAATTCATCGACACGTCAGCCGAAGTGCAAAGGGCGATGGGTTTCCAGAATGAGAAGGATCATCCCGAAGTAGCGCCGAGCCAGTTTGAAATCAACTACGGGTACGCTGAGGTTGTTGCCGCGGCAGACCAGATTCAGCTGTACAAGCTGCTGACCCGCCAGATTGCCAATAACATGGGCTACACGGCCTGCTATTTGCCCAAGCCGGTGGTGGGAGTGAATGGGAGCGGCATGCATACAAACGTGTCCGTCTCCCAGGGCAAAACGAACTTATTCTGGGATGAAAAAGGCGCGGAACAGCTTTCTGGCTTCGGCTGGAATTTCCTTGACCGCATCCTCACACGAGCGCTCGATCTTTGCCTGGTTTTCAATTCGAGTGTGAATGCGTACCGGCGGCTCGATCCGCATTTCGAGGCCCCCAACCAGATTCGGGCTTCGGCTGTGGACCGTGGCGCAATGGTTCGTGTGCCAATTGGCAATCACCGGTCGATGCGAACTGAGGTTCGCGCGGTTGCGCCAGACGCGAATCCGTACCTGGCTCTCTACGGCATCTTCAAGACAGGCATTGACGGTGGGATCTCGGTTGCTGAGAATCTCCGTGCCGGAGGCCGCTACCTGCCAGACAACATCCAAAAGGCTATTGACGACTTTCAAGCCTCGCCCTGGATCGCCGGTATTCTGGGCGCAGACGTACAAGGACGCTACGCCGAACTGAAGCAGGCCGCCGCGAACCGTTCGCCACGCGAACTGGGAACCATCGTCAAGGGTTCCGAGGTTCAGTTTCATCACTCGGTTTATAACCAATCGCTCTGGAACCTATTCTAAAGCGAATGCTTATCGTTCTATCTGAACACTTGAGGGCGGCTTGATTGCGAAAGACTGGCCGCCCTCTGAGTTGTGGTCATCTTGCGATTCAGGTCTTTAGCCTTTCCTGATGGCGCCTTTATATCGCGTGTGTTACAAGCTAAAAGACAGGGTCAAGGCGGCGCGGACTTCCAGGCAGAAGCAGGACAGCGCGCCGGCAGTCGGAAGGGTACTTGCTTCTTGCATCCCTGATTTTGCGGTGAAGGAAGCCTGCGGCCCCTCATGAAAGCTGGTCCTAAAGAGGAATTGGCAGTGGAAGTAGATTCGCTCTTCGGTGACTATCCCCTTGACCAGGCATTCGACGAGATGCGCGAGGCGAGCGGGGATGTGCGGGCCCATTACCGCGCCCTTGCAGAGACGCTGGCACGGTTGCCGGAAGAGGAACTGCAGCGGCGCAAGCAGTCCGCTGACCTTTCGTTCCTGACACAGGGCATTACATTTACGGTTTACGGGCGGGATGAGGGCACGGAGCGTATTTTCCCCTATGACCTGCTGCCCCGCCTGATTACCGCGCAGGAGTGGGATCGGATTGAGCGCGGCCTTACGCAGCGGATCACGGCGCTGAATCTGTTCCTCCGCGATGTCTATTCCGACGCCAAGATCCTTGCGGACAGAATCATTCCACGCGAACTGGTCTACAGCTGCAGGCACTACCGGCGCCAGATGCGCGGCTTGCAAGTGCCACGAAACGTGTACATTGCCGTGGTGGGTTCCGATCTGTTGCGGCTGAACACCGGCGAGTACGTGGTGCTTGAAGACAACCTGCGAGTGCCCTCCGGTGTGAGCTACATGCTGACCAACCGGCGGGTGATGAAAAGGACATTTCCCCAGCTCTTCCATAGCTATGGAGTGCGGCCGATCGAGCATTACGCGCAACTGTTGCTGGCTACGCTGCGGTCGCTGGCCCCGGAAGGACGGCCCGAGCCAAACATTGTGCTGCTCACGCCGGGCGTCTTCAACTCGGCTTACTTTGAGCACACCTACCTGGCACGGCAGATGGGGATTGACCTGGTGGAAGGCCGTGACCTGGTCACGCACGACAACATTGTGTACATGCGGACCACCGACGGGCTGAAGCGCGTAGATGTGATTTATCGCCGTGTAGACGACGACTTCAGCGATCCGCTGATTTTTCGCGCCGATTCGTCGCTTGGCTGCGGTGGATTGTTTAATGCCTATCGCGCCGGGAACGTGACAGTGACGAACGCCTTTGGCACAGGCCTGGCAGACGATAAGGCGGTGTATGCCTATGTGCCCCGGATGATTCGCTACTACTTGAATGAAGATCCGATTTTGAACAATGTGGAAACCTATCTACTCAGCGAAGACAAGGAACGCAGGCACGTGCTGGCCAACTTGGACAAGCTGGTGGTGAAGGCGGTAGGCGAGAGTGGCGGCTATGGAATGTTGATCGGTCCGCATTCGACCGCGCGCCAGCGTGAGGAGTTCGCCCGGCAAATTGAGGCGAATCCGCGCAACTACATCGCGCAGCCGACGCTGGACTTCTCACGGGCGCCATGCTTGATCGGCAATCACCTTGAGCCACGGCATGTTGATCTGCGGCCCTACATACTTTTCGGAGAAAAAGTGAACATCGTGCCGGGCGGCCTGACGCGCGTGGCGCTGGAAAAGGGTTCGCTGGTGGTGAACTCTTCGCAAGGCGGCGGCAGCAAAGACACGTGGGTTCTGGAACAGTAGTTCAACAGGAGCGAGGGAGCGCAGAACCATGCTATCGCGTGTTGCCGACAGTCTTTACTGGATGAGCCGCTACCTGGAGCGAGCAGAGAATACCGTGCGTCAGCTGGATGTGACGATGGGCCTGATGCTTGACACCAGCGGCACAAGTGCGGAGAAGCGTTGGCAACGCCTGATGGCTTCGCTGGGCAAGGTCACCGAAATGGAGTGGAGCGGGGACCTGGATGCAATGGCCCGTACGTTGGTTTTCGACAGTATCGATCACGCCGCGGTCACGTTCTGCATCAACGGGGCGCGGGAGAACGCGCGCCAGGTTCGCGAAGAGATTTCAAGCGAACAGTGGCAACGACTGAACCGGCTGTTTCATCAGATGCATTCGCAGCATGCGCAGGCGCAGTTCCGTTCAAGCATCAATGATGCATTGGCCTCGGTGGTGGATGGGATTCATCTGTTCAAGGGTGTGAGCGACACAACCATGATTCATGGCCAAGGCTGGCAGTTCATCCGGCTGGGGCGGTACTTGGAACGGTCATACGCAACTGCAACGCTGCTTGAGGTTTACCAGCCTGATCTGTTCCATGCGCAGGAACAGGACCACTCGGGCTATCAGTACCTTGAACTCGTAGGACTCTTGCGCTGTTGCACTTCGTTTGAAGCATATTGCCAGGTGTATACCGCGGATGTTTCTTCTGACCGAATTCTTGAGTTTCTGCTTTTGAACCGTGACTTCCCCCACGCCATCCGCTATTGCGTGGACGGGATCCGCGACGCCATCGAATCGATTCAGCGAAGCGGTGGGCGACGCCCGCCAGAAGAGCTGACAGCAGTGATTGGGCGACTTCAAGCGATGCTTAGTTACACGACAATAGGAGAGATTCTTGCAGGGGATACGGGAGCGTTTCTCCACACCATCCGCGAACAGTGCATGCGGATTCACGAGTTTATCTACCGCTACTATGTGCACTATTCCATCCAGTCGGCACTAGCGATCTAGAATGGGAGCAAGCATGAATTTCTACTCCATTCGGCATTTGACACGCTTCCGCTACTCCACGCCGATCAGCGAGAGCATCATGGAAACGCGCATGAATCCGCGTTCAGACTCGCACCAGCACTGCTTGACATTTTCGCTTTCAGTAAGCCCTCGTTGCCGCGTCTTCAGCTATCGCGACCACCTCGGCAACAATGTGCAGCACTTCGATATTCCCAACGAGCACAACCAACTTGTGATTGTGGCCGAGTCGGTTGTGGAGCAGCAGGTGTTGCCTGATGTGCCGGGCTTTCTGTCTCCCGATGCCTGGGGCGCGCTGGACGAAATGATTGATTCCGGCGATTACTGGGAGATGCTGCTGCCCAGCGCATTCTGTACTGAGACCCCGGCGGTGAAACTGCTTGCGACGCAGATGGGGGTTACCAGGAGAGATGATCCGCTGATGCTTGTGCAGGAACTGAACCAGCGGCTTTTCGACTACTTCAAGTATGTGCCGCGATCCACTCGTGTGGATTCACCAATCGACGAGGCCATCATCAGCGGCGAGGGTGTCTGTCAGGATTTTGCGCACACGATGATTGCCTTGCTGCGCCATGTGCGTATTCCGGCACGCTATGTTTCAGGCTATCTCTATCGGAGCCGCGAAGACCACGACCGCTCGACGCCGGACGCGACCCACGCCTGGGTGGATGCGTTGATTCCGCATCTTGGCTGGGTGGGATTTGACCCCACGAACAATCTGGTCGCGCATCACCGCCATATTCGTACGGCGGTGGGCCGGGATTATGCGGATGTGCCTCCCACGCACGGCATTTTTCGCGGGAAGACGAACAGTGAATTGTATGTCGCCGTTCATGTCGAGGCCGGCGAGCAGCCGCCTGCGCTCGACCGCCAGCTGCCCATCCCCGAGGACTGGAGTGTGCTGGTGGAGCGCGCTCAACAGCCTCCTGATCCGCCCACGATACCGTTTATTGATTTGCAGCAAATGCAACAACAGCAGCAACAGTAGGGAATGGTGAATGGCTGCGAATCTTCAGTGCCCGGAATCTACGAACTGGTTTCAGCTCTGCCGCGCTTCCCAAGCGATTTTTCTTAGCTCGGGTAACACATCGCCCAGCGAAGCTGAGGCCGCGTCACGACTGCCGAGTGCAAAGTAAAGCTTGCGATAGAGCTGATAAAGGCGTTCGTACACAGCGGCGGCTTCTGGGTCGGGTTGCACTGTGCGCAATGGCAGGCAGACGGCTGCCTGGGCTTCTTCGATGGTCTTGTAAGCCACCGCGGCCAGCAGGGCGAATATGCCCGAGCCCAGGCTCGTGGGAATGCCCGCAGGCACCAGTACCGGCTTGTTGAGCACATTGGCGTAGACCTGGTTCAATACCTGGCTCTTCTGAGGAATGCCGCCGGCATTGATAACGCGATCGACGCGAACACCGTACTCCGCCATGCGTTCGAGAATGATGCGGGTATGAAAAGCAGTGCCTTCAATGGCTGCAAACAACTCATCCTGCGCGGTGTGGACGAGGTTCCAGCCAAGCGTCACTCCGCCCAATTCAGGGTTCACCAGCACGGTTCGATCGCCGTTGTCCCAACTGAGGCGAAGCAAACCGGTCTGCCCGGCCTTGAACGCTTCAAGTCCATCGGAAAGCGCGGCGACGGTGGTCTGGGCACGACGCGCGACCGCGTCAAAGATGTCCCCTGTTGCCGAGAGACCGGCCTCAATGCCGGTGTATCCGGGATGCACACTGCCAGGAACCACGCCGCAAACGCCGGGAACAAGCTGCGCTTCGCGCGCCATGGCGATGATGCAGGTTGAAGTGCCGACGACGTTGACCACGTCTCCTTCGCGGATGTTGGAGCCGATCGCGTCCCAGTGGGCGTCGAATGCGCCGACGGGGATGGGAATGCCGGCCCGCAAACCAAGCGTGTCAGCCCATTGGGGAGAAAGATGACCGGCCAGGCGATCGCTGGTCAGGTATTCCCCTCCCATCTTTGCACGAACACCTGAAAAGAGGGGGTCGACCGAGACAAGGAACTCTTCTGACGGCAGTCCGTCCCACTTGGGGTTCCACATCCATTTGTGGCCCATGGCGCAGACGCTTCGCTTGAGGTCGGCTACATTTTTGATTCCGCAGAGTGTCGCCGCCACCATGTCGCAATGCTCGAGTGCCGTGACCAAGCGGGAACGCTTGTCAGGGTTGTGGCGCAGCCAATGGAGCAGCTTGGCAAATCCCCATTCATGGGAATAAACGCCGCCACACCAGTTGATGGCTTCGAGCCCTGTGGAATGGGCCTTGGCAGTAATCTCCTCAGCTTCAGCGAAGGCTCGATGATCGCACCAGAGGTAGTAATCGTCGAGCGGTTCAAGGTCCCCACCGATTGGAACGACGCTGGAGCCGGTGGTATCAAGCGCAATGGAAGCAACGGAGCTGCCCTTGACGCCAGTGTTTTGCAGCGCTTCGCGTGTTGCGCCGACGAGCGCAGCCATCTGGTCGGCGTGGGACTGGGTTGCAAAATCCGGGTCTTCACGACGGCGATTCAAGGGATAGGATGCCGATGCGGTTCCGATCGGGCCTTCTTTGCTGTCGACGAGCGTAACGCGAACACTGAGTGTGCCGAAGTCAACTCCGGCTACGATTGTCATGGGATGAGCTCCTCAAATGCTTTGCCGCACGCAGACTAGAGTACACGATAGCGGTGGAACGAAATTGCGCCGTCCATTTCTCACGTCGGCTATTTCTTGGCCCCGGGCATCATGCTTTTGAGCCTGTCAATCAGGCTTGGCTTGGTCGCCGGCACCGATGGAGAGGGTTCTGCAGCAACCGGAGGTTGAGATGCGGACTCCGTAGCTTGTTTGACTGCAGGTTGAGCCGCTGGAGTGCCGGCATGGGTTGCACTTGGCCGCCAACCGAGACTGGTTGTTTCGCGGTTCCGGGCAACTGCGTCATTCCAACCACGATTTTTGCAGCGGAGACAGTCGGCACTGACTCGTTGTCATTCTTACCAGGATTGAGATTCTGCGGTTGGATGGGTCGGTTGGATTGTTCTTATCGCGCAGCATCTGATCGGCATAGCCCCGCACCTGTGTCACCTGATCAGTACGAGCTCCGTCCTGCTGTAAGAGTCGACGGGCAGAGTTAGCTCGGTCAGCTGAGGGGTCGCAGTGGCTGTAACTGTTGTCGGCCGAATAAGGTGCTGAGTCGGTATGGCCCTCGATGAGAAGCGGATTGGGCAGAGTCTTCAACTCCAATGCCAGCAGCATCAACAATTCCTGTCCGCTTTGCCTGAGCTTAGGGCTGCCGATTTCGTAAAAGGTACCGTTCTTGCCTTCGATCAGCTCAATTCGCAGACCTTCAGGGGTAATGGTGATCTCAATCTGTTTGGAGAGTTTCTCCAGTTCTTTTCCCGCCTTGATTTCCTGTTCGAGTTTGTCTTTGAGCATTTGCAGTTGGTCGCGTGGCTTCAAGAACTTCTGAACGTTCCGACATCGACCCCCTCAGCCTCGTTCATCGGCCTGAAGGCGAGCGGCTTTATTGTGTTCGGTGGTTTTCTGCCAAGCAATGCGACGCAAACAAGTAAGGGTTGATTTGCACTCGATTGCGCGCAATCGTCTCCCGTCATGCAGGATTCGTCAAGAAGTGGAACAGAAAATTGAAATCAACTTGTGGAGGAAGCTGACATATCGCTCTTGGCCGGGCCATTCAGCGGTAAGCGAACGATGAATTGGGTTTTGCCGGGTTCTGACTTTACTTCGATGGTGCCGCCGAACTTCTGGGTCACGATACGGTGCACAATCTCAAGACCGAGTCCGGTGCCGGAACCCTGTGGCTTGGTGGTAAAGAACGCGTCGAAGATATGAGGCAACACGTCGGGCGATATTCCGGTGCCGCGATCCGTGATGCTGACTGCGAGGGACGCGGGCGATGTGAGCGCGTCATTCCATGTGGCGATTTCGATCTGGGCTCCCTCGGGAGAAGCGTCAACGGCGTTGTCAATCAAGTTTGTCCAAACCTGGCTCAGCGAAGATCCCCGGGTCTGAATGATGGATGGCGACGCCGCGAATCGCTTTTCAGCAGAAATGTTCTTGACTCGCAACTTGTGCCCAAGGATGGTGAGGGTGCTTTGCAGGCTGTCGTGAACATCAAGTTCTCGTGCCGAAGAGCGCTCGTCGTAGGCGAATTTCTTCACAGCCATTACCAGCTCAGAAACGCGCGTGATGCTCTCTTCTATGGTGCACACCAGGCTGACACTGGAGACGAGCGCCTCAAGCCAGTTGATTGCATCAGAGAAACTTTCCGCCTCGAATGCATCCCTGGCACAGCCGAGCTCCTCTCGATCTAGTCCGATGGCGACGAGAGACGGAGCAATCGTGAATGCGTTTTCGACCCCTGCCCCAGCCAGCCAGCCAGCCATGGCTTCTTCCACATCGGACTGCTCCAGGGAACTCATGGCGGGGGCATGGCATCCGTTGAGGGTCTTCTCGAGAAGTGTGCGCATGCAATCGAGCTGGATCGCGGTCTTTGGTTTGTCGCTGATGCGCAGGCTCAACTGCTGCAGGCGGAAGAGGTTTCCACGAAGTTGCGCCGTGGCACGCTTGGCGGCCGAGCCCGGATTGTGGAGCTCGTGCATGAGTCCGGCGGCAAGGGTACCGAGGGAAACAAGCTTCTCGCGATGCAGGGCCTCCACCTGGTATGCCTGCAGGCGTTGCGCCATGTTGGCCAGCACGACTTTTCGCACTGCCGGGCAGCATGCAAGCACAGTCCAGAAGTCCTGTGCGGTGAATCGCAGTAAAAGTGAGTCCTCTGCCGCGAGGATGAAAAAGGGGCATTGGGTCTTGCCGGTAAGAAGCGGGGCCTCTCCAAAACCGTCTCCGGCAATCGCAGCTCCCACTACGGTTCTGGAGCCGTCAGCCTCTGGCCGTTCGGCACGTATCTCGCCCCCGAGGACAAGCCAATAAAAATTCACCGGCTGCCCTGGTTCGACAAGAACACCGCCAGCTTTGACTTTGATCCGACCGACGACATCGACGCCGCTAATGGTGGAAAAATCAGTCTCGGCGAAAGGGCGCGTGTGGCGCAGAGCCTCGGCAATTTCCCTCATTGGGACGGATTCGATTTCGTATGATTGCTCGCCCTGGATCATCTCCGCTTTCTCATCTTGCTCTAAAACCCTGCCAAATACTGGTGCACAAACTGTACAGCTATGGAGCCCTCGCCCACGGCCGAGGCAACTCGCTTGACTGAGCCGTGGCGTACGTCGCCGGCCACAAAAACGCCGGGAACCGCGGTCTCAAGCAGGAAGGGCTCGCGCGGCTCTTTCCATTCCGCCGGCAGTTTTCCGTCGCTGCGCAAATCAGGGCCGGCCAACAAAAACCCTTTCTCATCTCGAAGAACGCATTGGGGCACCCAGCCGGTGCCCGGCGCGGCCCCGATAAACACAAATACCGAAGAAGCCGGCAGCCGATACTCTCCCGCCTGGCCCTTCAGAAGCAATCCTTCCAAGCGCTCATCTCCAAAAGCTTCAAGCACCTGAGTTTTTGCCTCCACCACAATATTGGATGTGTGTTCAATCTCATCGATTAAGTATTTTGACATTGTGGCCGAAAGTCCGTCGCCACGAACCAGCATGGTCACCTTGCAGGCAAACTTCGCGAAGTGCAGCGCGGCTTGACCGGCCGAGTTGGCGCCGCCCACGACAAACACGTCCTCATCCTTGCAGGCCACGGCCTCAACAAGTGCGGCTCCATAGTAGATGCCGCGGCCGGTAAGCCGTTCAGCTCCTGGGATTTCCAGTTTGCGGTAGTGAACCCCAGTGGCCAGCAGCACAACGTGACTTGAAACCTCGCGGCCATCGGCCAATTGTACGAAGCGGTATTGGCCGTCGGTGCGCAGTCCGGTCGCTTGCTGGGTGAGGAATTCGGCGCCGAACCGAGAAGCCTGAATGTGAGCGCGGCGTCCCAGGTCACCGCCCGAAATGCCGGAGGGGAAGCCCAGGTAGTTCTCTATTCTTGAAGTCGAACCGGCCTGACCGCCAGGCGCCTCCGGCTCGATGACCAGGGTGCGGAGACCTTCGCTGGCACCGTAAACCGCCGCTGCCAGTCCGGCCGGTCCGGCGCCTACGACGACGATGTCATAGAACTCCTGAGTTGCCTGGGTGCTTAAGCCTACTTTGCCGGCAAGCGCGCCAACGTCTGGGTCCACCAGGGAAGTGCCGTCTGCAAACAAAACCACGGGCAATTCGTCGGAACTCAGTTGACGGTCAGTGAGAAGCTTCAGGGCGTCCTCGCTGCCCGCAATATCGAACCACCTGTAGGGCACGTGATTGCGGGAAAGGAAGCTGCGCACGCTGTGGTCTTTAAGCGACCATCGATGGCCAATCACGCGCAGGCCTTCAAATGGGGGCTGGTAGCCCGCCTGCCAGTCTTCAAGCAGGTCGGAAAGGACGGGATAGAGCTTCTCTTCTGGCGGGTCCCAGGGCTTATTGAGGTAGTAGTGAATCCGTGCGGAATTGATGGCGCGAATGGCCGCCTCAGTGTCGGCGTAAGCGGTGAGCAGCACCCGCTTTGCTTCGGGATAAAGCACCCTTGCGCGCTCAAGGAACTCGACGCCAGTCATTCCCGGCATGCGCTGGTCGCTGATAATCAGAGAGACCGGCTCTTCGCGGGATTTCAACTGTGCCAGCGTGTCCAACGCTGCCTGGCCGCTCGCAGCGCGCATCACACGGTGTGCGGCACCGTATTGGCGGCGCAAGTCCTGGACTACCGCCTCCAGGACGCTTATGTCGTCGTCGACTGCCAACAGGATCGGCCTAGCCATATTTCTCAGTTTAGGGCCTTCATACCCCAAAAGAGACATGCGCAATACCGCTTCTGGTCAAGAATTTTCGTGACCCACCGGGTCAGATGGCTGTAATCTCTTTTGTAGGAAGGTTACCGGAGTGTAGTCTCCATTGGGTATTAATGGGTTACGAAAGATATTGGAAAAACTCTCAATGTCGCAGATTTTGACAGCTGCAGGATTCGGCGAGGATTTGCCGATGATGGCGATAGAGGCAGCAACCAGCCTCAGGCGCCATCCGGTTGTAATTTTGCCGACAGTGAGGATTGAGCAAGGTGGAAGCAAGTTCAAGTTGGGGATTTAAGGCAAACGAGGCGCAAATTATGAACAAAATCATCCTGGCTGATTCGCAAGCGATTTTTCGGGCGGGTACCGCCAAGGTACTGGCAATGAATGAAGAGCTGCGCATCATTGCTCAATGCACAGATCTCGATCGCATGCATCACGCCATTACAACCTTCCCTGGTTCAATCGTAGTGTTTGCGGCCGCGCTGCGGCCTGACCTGACGCGCCTCCGGGTGATGCTGGATGGCGCGAACAGCCGGGGTATCGTGATTGCAGAGAATAACGAAGTCGCCGCTACCTACGTCCAGCAGGGCTTTCGCGGAGTGATTTTTCGCAATGTGACAGGGGCTGCGTTGGTCGAGTGTGTCCGCCGCGTTGCTGAAGGCGATACATGGGTTCCGCCAAAGCTGATGCAACCCGACTCGCCCGAAGAGGATATGGTGGGCACGCGGGTGCGAGACCGCCTGACGCCGAAAGAGATGCGTATCGTCGCGCTGATCGTTCAGGGCTGCAAAAACCGTGAGATTGCGATGAGGCTCAAGACCACCGAGCAAGTGATCAAGAACTATCTGCGTTCGATCTACGACAAGACCGGAGTGAGCGACCGGCTGGAACTGGCATTGTTTACCATTCATCACCGGGTTCTTGCAGCGGCAGCAGCGGAGGTTGGCAGCAGGCTCGAGGCGGAAGCATTGGCCGCATCTGCGCCGTCCGCAGTGGCCTAACCGGGTGCCGAGGAGCTAGAGCTTCTCGGCCACGCTCTTGGCCTGGGTGAACAGGGTCAAGTAGTCCGGCCCGCCAGCCTTGGAGTTCGTTCCGCTCATATTGAATCCGCCAAACGGATGTGCGCCTACCATTGCGCCCGTGCATTTGCGGTTGAAGTACAGATTGCCCACGTGAAATTCGTGGCGAGCTCGATTGAGCCGATCGCGGTCGGCAGTAAAAATGGAACCGGTGAGGCCGTATTCGGTGTTGTTCGCGACTGCCAGACCTTCCTCGAAATTCTCCACTTTAATCAGGGCAAGGACCGGGCCAAAAATCTCCTGCTGCGCGAGGACGGCGTCAGGGGCGATGTCTGCGAAGACGGTTGGCTCAAGGAAGTAGCCGCCTTCAGCCGTTTGGATCGCTTTGCCGCCTGCAATCAAACGGCCTTCCCCTTTGCCTATCTTGATGTAAGCAAGCATTGACTTGAGGGCACTTTCGTTAACCACCGGACCAAGGTTCAGGTTTGCGGCTGGATCGCCGATGGTTAGCTGAGTCACGCGCTGTCGGAGGCGTTCAGTAAAAGCATCGTAAACCGGGGCTTCAATAATGGCCCGCGAACAGGCGGAGCACTTTTGGCCGCTGAATCCAAAAGCGGAGGCGGTGACTGCTTCAACCGCGGCTTCCAGATCTGCGTCGGCGCAAACAAGAATTGAATCTTTTCCGCCCATTTCGAGGATTGTTCGCTTGATCCAGATTTGGCCGGGCTTGGTCTGGGCCGCACGCTCGTGAATCTCCAATCCCACGGACTTGGACCCGGTAAAGGCGATGAACCTGGTTCTGGGATGTTCAACGATGGCGTTGCCAAAGGCGACGCCCGAGCCCGGGCAAAAGTTGACTACTCCTGCGGGAAGGCCTGCCTCTTCAAGCACTTCAATGAATTTGGCGGCGATGGTGGGGGCGTCACTGGAGGGCTTGAGAATCACCGTGTTCCCAGTAACGATGGAGGCAGCGGTCATGCCCACCATGATCGCGAAGGGAAAGTTCCAGGGCGAGATGACCGCGCCAACACCAAGCGGGATGTAGAGGAGTTCGTTTCGTTCTCCTGGGTACTGAATGGGCGTGGATGCAGAAGCGAGGCGAAGCGCTTCGCGGGCATAAAACTCAAGAAAGTCAATGGTTTCGGCAACATCCGCGTCCGCCTCAGCCCAATTCTTGCCCACTTCAAAAGTGAGCCATGCACAGAACTCAAACTTTCGCTGACGGATGATGTCGGCAGCGGTGAGGATGATCGAAACTCTTGCTTCAGTTGTGGTCCTGGACCAGGGTTCAAAGGCATGGAGAGCCGTTTCCATCACCTGCTCGGCGTGTTCCGCGCCGGCCTTCTGGTGGATTCCCACAATCTGGGAAGGGCGTGCCGGGTTAAGCGAGCGGATCTTCGAATCGGTCTGAATGTGCATGGCGCCGATGACCAGGTCGTACTCGCGGCCCAATTGGGCAGCAACCAGTTCCAGAGCCGTTTTCATTTTTTGGGCGTTGTCGGCGGCCTTGAAGTCGATGAATGGCTCATTGCGAAAGACTGCTTGGGGAGTGAGCAACTGGGTCTGTGTGTCGAGGGTATCGGTTTCCATCACGTAATTAGTCTATTCCAGACCGGGTTTGCCCAAGTGAAAAACAGCGGAGCCGGCGGTGGAGTCTGGACGTGTATTTTTGAGTGGTGTGAAATTCATTGGATGGAGAAGAAATGGCGCACGTTGCTGTAGTTGGGGTTGGTGCGATCGGTGGAGTCCTTGCCTCGCTTTTAGAGACAACCGGGCTGCACGACATCGCGCTTTGCACACGAAGGGTGTTGGCGGCTCTCATTGTCAAAACTCCGGACGGTGTGGTCTCGGTTCACGGAAGAAATCTGACCGATCCAAACGAGGCGCGCGGAGTGGATTGGGTGGTGGTGGCGACTAAGACATATGACGCGGCAGGGGCCGGCGAATGGTTGCGCGCGTTGACGAGTTCCGGGGCAGCGGTTGCCGTGGTGCAGAACGGCGTGGAGCATCGAGAGCGGCTTGCACCGTTTGTTGAGTCGGGGCGGATTGTGCCGGTGGTGATCGATTGCCCTGTCGAGCGGGACGCTGAAGGCACTGTTGTCCAGCGGGGCAAAGTCACAATGAAGGTAGAAGCAGGAGCGGTCGGCGCGGAGTTCAAAGAACTATTCAACGGAAGCAAAGTAGAGATCGAGCTTGTTCAGGACTTCAAGACCGCGGCATGGCGCAAACTGTGTACCAATGCAGCTGGTGTGATCAACGCGTTGACGATGAAGCCGGCCGGCGTGTTTCACGAGGCAGCAGTAGCAGAGTTGACGCTGGCGATGGTGGCGGAGGTGATTGCCGTTGGGCGGGCCGAAGGCGCAGAGTTGGACGAATCGGTGGGCCAACAGGTGGTGGATATGTATCGGGGACAGCCGAAGGATTCAGTGAATTCACTTTTGGCCGACAAGATTGCCGGACGAAGGATGGAGACGGATGCGCGGAATGGGGTGATTGTGCGGCTGGGAATGAAGCACGGCATTCCGACGCCGCTCAATCGCATGGCTGTGACTTTGTTGGAAGCAGGGAATTCGCAATTGGGAAGGTAAAACAGGCATTTCGCTCCGCTTCTGTGTCTGCCTGCATTAAAGAGTCTCAGTGAGGGCTTCGGTAGATTTGCTCATCTTGGCAGTACGCTCAATCTTGTCCCAGTTAAATGGTTTGCCGTCGATGGCCCGCTTGAGCGTCTTGAACAAGACGATGGAGAAGACCTGGCGGTAGGCGAAGCGCTGAAGCCAAATGTGGAAGAGGAGCCAGCCGTCGCCCTTGTTGGCGGGATGGCGGCGCTCGAGCGAGAACGCAATCGACGAAGTGACGAAGTCAATCAACAAGAATGTCAGGAAGTAGGCCAGGAGCTTTTCAAAGCTGGCCGCGGAGGCTGCTTCAGGGTGGTAATAGCGGTCGACGAAGTAGTTGATGATTCCACAGACAAACATAAGGTCGATGAATGGGGAGACCAGCGGCAGGAACATCTGGAACACCAGAATGTTGGGCAGTGCGAAGAGTCCCATCGCCTTGTTGCGCACGAATGCAGCTCGATGCTTCCAAACTGCCTGGAGTGTGCCGAACGACCAGCGGAAGCGCTGCAGCATCAGTCCCTTGGCGTCAATGGGAGCTTCAGTGAAGGCGAGTGCTCGGTCTTCGTAGTCCACGCGGAGTCCTTGTTCAAGCAGATTCATGGTCAAGTCAGCATCTTCAGCGACCGTGTTGAGCGGATAGCCCCCTGCAGCTTTGACTGGAGCGGTGCGCCAGGCGCCAATAGCGCCGGGCACAACAGTGACGACGTGGAACAGGTCCAGTGCGCGGCGTTCGAAGTTCTGGCTGGTGATGTATTCAAGCGCCTGCCAGCGTGTCCAGAGATTCACGCGGTTGCCGACCTTTGCGTTACCGGCCATGGCTCCAATGCGAGGATCTTCGAAATGGGGAATGAGTTTGGAGATGGCGTCGGTGGCTATCACCGTGTCTGCATCGATGCCCACGTAGACTTCCTCGGTCATTCGATCGAGGGCAAAGTTGAGTGCGGCGGCTTTGCCCCCATTGACCTTGGAGAGGATCTGGACGCGAGGCTCTTTGGCATATGCCTCGCGGGCAATTTCGGCGGTGCGGTCAAGGGATCCGTCGTCAATAACGATAACGTGGAGATTCTTGTAATCGGAGTTGAGTACCGAGCGGATGGTCCTGACGATTACAGTCTCTTCGTTGTATGCCGGAATGAGCACGGCAACACGCGGAGAATAGTTGGGCATCGGCAAGTGGTAGGGCTTACGCAGGCGGTCAATGATTGCGAAGAGACCAACGATCACCAGTCGGGCGCTCATCAGGATGTCGCCCAGGAAGAAGACGTAGACGATGAACTTGACGACAAAGGCCGCGCTTGAAAACGCGATTGAATCAGGCAAGGCGCGCAGGTATTGCCACCCTTTGATTGGCGGCATGACCTCAGCGGTTGTTTTTCCCATCAGATCGGAAACCTGCACGATCTTGTAGCCGTGGTTGCGGAGAGCATCAATCAGAAGCGGCAGTGCGTTGACGGTGGCCTGGCGATTTCCGCCTCCATCGTGGAGCAGGATGATGGAGCCGCGAAACTGCGGCTTGGTCTTCATGGTCTCCAACTGGTTGAGGACGGACTGGGTAATCTCGGCTGGGGTCTTGACGGGATTCTCATTCCAGTCGCTGGTATCGATCTTGTTGCCGATGATGGTGTATCCGTCTTTCTGAATCTGAACGACGGGCTTCGCCTGGTCGTCGGTGTCCGGCTCCTCGTCGATGTCGTATGGAGGCCGGAAGTAGAGCGGCTGGATGCCGAGCTTGCTGGCGAAAAGCCGCTCAGTCAGTTTGACCTCGAGATCGAGTTGGCGCGGCGAGATTTCGCTGATGTCAGGATGAGTGTAGGTGTGATTCCCGATCTCGTTGCCTTCGCGAACGATGCGCTTCATCAAGCTGACGTATTCAGCGGCCTCTGCCCCGATGAGCATGAAGGTGCCATGGACGCCCTTGTTCCTGAGGATATCGAGAATCTTTGGCGTCCACTTGGGGTCGGGGCCGTCGTCGAATGAGAGCGCAACCTCATTGGCATGGTACCCATACTGTTCGATGGTATAAGTGCGCGGATAGACATCCATGTGCTCATCGACGATGAGTTTTTTGCGCGGGTCGTCCTCGTCGGTGTCGACCTGGACCGTACGCGTGCCGGATTGGGGCAGGCTGGTCACGCGGAGGATGTCTCCATCGCCCTCGTCGTCTACGTCGTGGCCGGGCTGGACTTTCTCCAGAGCCTGCAGCGAGCCGGGATCGCTTGGCTTGTCCCACACATTCCACAAGGAGCTGTCTTCTTCGCCAAGACGCCACAGAGCAAATGTGGAGAGGCCAAGCTGGCGAGCGGCGCGGAGCTCGTTGAGCAGGGTGACGCCATCGAGGAACCAGACGATGTGGCGCTGGTTGTTGTCCTCGTCGATGTACTCGAAGTGCGGGTTCAGAGCATCGTAGTTCAAATCGAGATCGGCATCGGCGTCGAAGGCACGCTGCCATGCGTCGGAAACTGAAAGATCTTCGGTATTGAGAACCTTCGGTTTTGGATGGCGCTTGTTTTTTGGATCGGGAATGGACATCGTCCAGTCGTAGCCGTAGCTGCCGACGGCGCAGATGATCTTCTGTTTGGGCACTACCTTGAGGACGCGGGTGAGGTTGCCGACGAACCAGGTCTGGCTGGCGACGGGTCCGGGATCGCTGGTGGCCTGGTGCTCGTCGTAGTTCATAAGAATGATGCCGTCGGAGTTGGCCGCGATGAGCTTCAAATCGTCGTCGGTGGTCGAAACCGCAGTGTTCACGTAAAGGCTCAAGTTGCGAGGCTTCAATTCGGCATAGAGCTGCTGAATGAAGCTAAGATAGGCCGGATCGGCATCGTCGGGAAGGCTTTCGAAGTCGAGCGAGAGGCCGCGATAGACGGGATATGTGGTGAAGAAGCGAACAATCTCGTTGCGCAGCGCCGTGCTCTTCGCCGGATCCTTCAGCACATCGCCGAAGTTCGCATCCCAACTCTGATTGTGAGGGTTGTAGTTGTTCAGGTGGGGAAAGATCTCGGTGTCTTCCCTGGTCGCCTGAATCACCTGCTTGATCCTGTTTCCGTCGTCGGGATCGTGAACATTTGCGCCTTCAACGACAGGAAACTCGCGGAGGTTATCGCCGCTCATCATCATCAGCGTTCCCGACGGGGAGGTGGCGTGGAGCCACTGCGGAAAGAGGAAATCGATCTGGTGGACGTGCTCCTTGAATGAGGAATAGCTGGCGGCATCGTCCTGAACGTAGTAGGCGGCGCGCAGACCTTCGCCGGAGTTCAGGGGAATTTCAGAGGGCTTGCGGGCGGACTTTCGGCGTGCCGGGCGCTGGTTTTTGGCGCCATGCAGAATGGTGTCGCGATCGGGCAGCGCTTTGTAGTTGTGCTTGGGCACCGGCAGAAGCAACTCGGGCAACTGCTGAAAGCGCAGGACGTTGAAAATAAAGCCGGCAAGAACCAGAGTCGACAGAACCGCCGCCACGTCGAGGACGCGGCGAAGTCGCTTCCACCGCTTGCGTTGGGGGTCGAAGAATATCTGTCTATCTGGCATGGCCGGTCTCGTTCATTCTACGTGCGCGAAAGGCGCTGGAACAGTCTACGGTATAAAGTACGGAGCGTATGACAGCCACTCCCACAAGTGAATCATCGAAGTTGGACCGGATCGCCGCAAAGGCAGGCGGCAGGGCAGGCGCGCGGGTTTCAGCCGCGCTTGCGCTCCTCGCGGGGGCAGCACTGCGGATTTGGATGCAGGGAGCGTTTCCCCAGGTATCCGGGGATACGCTCGTCTACGGGAATCTGGCCAGGACCCTGTTGCTGCATGGGCAGTTTGCTCTGACAGACGGCAGCGGAGTGCTTCACCCGACGCTGCTTCGCTTGCCTGGATATCCGCTGTTTCTTGCGCTGTGCTTCGGGCTGTTCGGGGTGGGCAACTACAATGCCGTGGCTTACGCCCAGATTGCATTGGAACTGGCAGGTTGCCTGCTGCTGGCGGACTTTGTGCGCAGGATTTCTTCGCAGGGAGCCGCGTCCATCACGCTATGGCTGGCTGCGCTTTGCCCATTTACGGCGTCCTATGCAGTGGCTCCGCTCACAGAAACGCTCACTTTGTTTGTGATTGCCTTGGCACTGTGGGCGTTGGCGCGGTTTGACGAGCACCCGGAGTGGTGGAGCGCACTCTGGTTTGTGTTTGCGGTGACCGGTGCAGCCCTGCTGCGCCCGGATGGAGCGCTGGTTGGTTTGACGTTGGCGCCGGCATTGATCATGGGCCTGAGGCACACCGTAATTCCGCGTAGGAAACTCGCGCGGATGGTTCTGGTGTGTATTTTGCTGGCATTGACGCCGTTTGCGGCGTGGACGGCGAGAAATTGGAGGGTATTCCACGTCTTTGAGCCTGTGACCACCCGCTATGCGACCGATCCGGGCGAGGCGACTTATCCTGGCTGGCAGCGCTGGGTGAAGACCTGGTGTCTTGATTTCGTTTCCACCTACGACATTTATTGGAATGTGCCCGGAAGCAAGCTGGATTTGACGAAATTGCCGAGCCGGGCCTTCGACTCGCCGGAACAATACGAGGAAACGGTTGCGCTGGCCGAGGCTTATGACGACAACGGACAGGACATTTCGCCTGACCTGGATGCGCGGTTCGCCCGTCTGGCCCAGGAACGAGTTGAGGCTCACCCTCTGCGCTTTTACCTTTGGTTGCCGCTGGGGCGATTGGCGGACATGTGGCTGCGGCCGCGCGTAGAGAATCTTCCCATTGACCTGGACTGGTGGGTGTATGCACATCACAACCAGGAGACCCGGATCAGCTGGGCTTATGCAGGGCTCAATGCGCTGTATCTGCTGTTAGCGCTGGCGGGACTCTGGTTCAGGCCAAAGTATTGGCAATGGATGGTGGCTTACATGGTTCTGCGCAGCGGACTGCTGATGACCCTCGAGGCCCCTGAAGCCCGCTACACGCTGGAATGTTTCCCGATGCTTTTTGGTCTCGGCGGCGTGGGAGTTTGGCGGCTGGTGGGTAAGATGGGGACCAAGAGGAATCGAACCGCGACCAATTGAGTGCGTGCACAGTCATTGTTCGCTGCTCGCAAAGCATCAGTGCCTCGCGAGAGTGACGCCGAAGCGGGTGGTGAGAATTACATCGTTGCTCAGGGTTCCGGCAGG
Source organism: uncultured Occallatibacter sp. (assembly GCA_964614635.1). Lineage (GTDB taxonomy): Bacteria > Acidobacteriota > Terriglobia > Terriglobales > Acidobacteriaceae > Telmatobacter. The sequence goes on along the minus strand of CAZTLV010000029.1, from coordinate 21,875 downwards.
TGGGAACGAAGTGTACCGATCGCTGAAAGCGGTGTTCCAGTTAAAGAGCTTTCCAAGCCTGGTTGTAAACAATGAGTCGGCGGAGAGTTCGTACCTCCTGGTCTGCCTGAGGTCGGGATAGAAATAGGTCTGCTCAGTGAAAACGCTGGCTGCGCCGAGCTTCCTGGTATAGACATGGCCATGGTTGAGGGCCGCAAAGCTGTTGGTGGGTCCGGGCGAATAGGTTTCATGTGTCCATACCGCGCCGCCAAGAACATCGAGGGTCTGCCTTGCAGACTTGCTAAGGTGCTATCCGAAGCCGCCTCCGACAATCGACCGCAGGTTGAGGTCCTGTAGCGCGTTGGTTGCGAAATCCCCTGTGCCGAATGCAAAAAGTTTGGGGTTGGGGTTGTGGTCGTAGCGCAGACCGCCATTGGTGGTATTCGCGCTGGTGCTGGGGACAGCGTTTGCGTTTGTGCTGTAGAGGGTATTGGCGTAGAGCGAGATTTTGTCGGTGCGAGTGGTGCGAGCTGCGGTGAACCCTGCGCCAAAGGTCGCGGTTTCGGAGTTTCCACGTGCAAGCGCAAGACTGACGGTGGTCGCGCCCGCCCAGGCGTGATCCCAGCCGGGATGGAGGGAGGCTGCGTAGCTTTTCTGATCTGCGGGCGTGCGCAGGACGGTGACAGCTGCGGGCTCAAGCGTAGCGGGCCCTGTGGAGGTGGCGACGATCAGGCCAGAGTCCGAGTGCTCGATGGATGTGATGGTCAGAGTGGCTTTGGCGGTGGGCAAGATCATTGGCTGGGCTGTGGTGAGGCTGGTTACCTGGTCCCAGGCGATGGCGATGGGGTCGGCCGCATAAGCGGTCCTAAATGTGAGTTTGCCGGAATCGAGCATGATTGTCCTTCCCGTAAGGCGGTCGCCATTTTTTGAGCACCACCGTGTCGGCGCGGAGAAGTGGGGCGGCATAAGTCGCGAAGAGTGCGAACGCCAGGAAGAGCGCGGATGAGCGAAGAGGAAGATGCAAAGGCATGCGGAGGGGATGTCCTTTTCATGAGGAAATGCTCTTGAAATGGCCAGCTGAGGAGAACCGATTCTCGGGCCGCATCCTCTCGAATATGGTAGCGCGAGGCAGGCAGCCGGGCAAAAAGAGTACATCGAACAAGCTTCAAAGATATTTCAGGAGAAAGAAAGCGGCCGGCGGGCAAACTGATTGCAGCAGGTGAAAGAGGAGACCATCGATGGGAAAGAGTGTTTCGTACGCACAGTGGGCTCTGGCACCGTATTGCATCGGGATTAAACTCCGGGCCTTGCGCACGCAAAAACGGCTTACGCTCTCGAGGCTGGCTGCTGAAACCGGGCTTTCGACAGCACTGCTTTCCAAGCTGGAGACCGACAGAATGATTCCGACGCTGCCGACGCTGGCTACAATCAGCCGGGTGTACGGAGTGGGGATGGGGTACTTCTTCGCGGAGCCAGCCCGGCACAGTTTGTCGATCACGCGCAAGGCCCACCTGGAGGGTGAAGGCCGCGGAACGGATGCGGTGAAGTTTGTCCCGCTCAGCTCGGCGGGAGAAGGCGCGCGTTTGAAGGCACAGATGGTGGAGTTTCCAGCTGGCGGCGCATCGATGGGGATGAGCTCATTCTCTGAGATGAACGGGCTGGTTTATGTTCTGGAAGGCAGGCTGCAGTTGGATGCGGGCGGGATGCAGGAAGTGCTGGAAACAGGGGATTGCGCCTACATGGAGAGCGGTATGGCACTGGCCTGGAGCGCGGCTGGTAAACATCGCTGCAGAGTGCTGGCGGTGATGCCCGGAACTGCACGCCCCACGGAGTAAGGCTTTCCGAGGCTCTTCCTGTGCGCACGTTCCATGACTCCTGCGTGAATTGCCGGTTTCCGGAAGCAGTCTGTAGGATGATTTGGAACTTGAAAGACCTAAGACCATGCGACCCAATCTTCACCTGATGAAGGCAACTCTTACCGGAGCATTGGGCGGGCTGCTCTTTGGATTTGACACCATTGTGATCTCCGGCGCGATTGACGCGCTTGTACGGCTCTACGGGTTGAGCGCACAGGGCAAGGGCCTCACCGTGGCCATTGGGCTGGTTGGCACCGTGGTGGGCGCACTTGGCGCAGGCGTGGTGGGGCAACGGTTGGGAGGGCGTGAAGCCCTTCGATTGACAGCAATTCTTTATGTTGTCTCTGCCGTTGGCTGCGGCCTGGCGTGGAGTTGGCCTTCATTCATGCTTTTCAGGTTTGTTGGAGGGCTTGGGATCGGCGCATCTTCGGTTCTGGGGCCGGTGTACATTGCGGAACTGGCCCCGGCCAAGTGGCGCGGACGCCTGGTTGGCATGTTTCAGTTCAACATCGTGACCGGGATTCTTCTGGCATACGTATCGAATTACTTGATTCGCACCTTGCAGTTGGGTGCGACGGAATGGCGCTGGCAGATTGGGGTATCGGTAGTGCCGGCACTCGGATTCCTGCTGCTGTTGTTTGGGATTCCCAAGAGCCCGCGCTGGAGCGCATCCCGCAACCAGATCGACGATGCATTGGCGGTGTTGAAGCTGATGGGTGAGCCCAATCCCCAGGGTGAGCTCAATGACATTCGCGCGGCGCTTGAGCAAGAGCATGCATCGGCCCATGAGCCGGTGTTTCGATGGAAATATCGCTATCCGCTTTTTCTGGCCATCTCAATTGGCGCATTCAACCAGTTGGCCGGAATCAACGCGATTCTTTACTACCTTCCCAACATTTTTTCGTCTGCAGGTTTCAGCCAGATCTCAGGTGATCAGCAGGCAATTGCGATAGGCTTCACGAATCTTGTCTTCACCATGGTGGGTATGAGCGTGATCGACAAGCTGGGGCGGAAGACGCTTCTGCTGGTTGGTGCGGCAGGGACGGCGGGCTGCCTGGCAGGCGTGGCGTGGCTCTTCAAGACGCACTCTCATCCTGGCGCGCTGGTATGGATCCTGGTGACATATATTGCCTTCTTCGCTCTTTCGCAGGGGGCCGTGATCTGGGTGTACATTGGCGAGGTGTTTCCGAATTCAGTGCGATCCAAAGGCCAGGGCGTGGGCAACGCGAGCCACTGGATCATGAATACCGTGATCGCACTCGAGTTTCCCGTGGTGGTCCACTTGCTGAACACCGAGACACCTTTTGTGTTTTTCGCGGTGATGACCCTCGTACAATTCGTCGTAGTGCTGATCGCATACCCGGAGACCAAGGGGCAAACCCTTGAGGCGCTGCAGCGCAGGCTCGTGGCGGCTGATTAGGCTCGTAAGACAAAGTTCATTCGTGACCTCAATCACCGGCCGATAGCCGGAATTGCCGCTATATATAATTTGTGTGTGGCGTGGCCGGGCTTTTGGCAGTGCGGTGCAGCTACTCTTGTGTGAGGTTGATCATGGAGCAGACAGCGGTTCCGGTTGCAGACCAGGTCAGGGAAGTAGTGCAGGCTGTGGTCGAGGCTTTGCAGGTGCCAAAAGTCGATGAGATTTCGCCGCTGGTGGCTGCCAACTCGTTTGAAGCCGATGCCTTGCGCGCGGAGATTATCCGCGTGGGCCGCAAGCTTTGGGAACGCCAATATGTAGATGGAAACGGCGGCAACATCAGTGTTCGCCTGGGGTCAAAGTATGTGCTGTGCACGCCGACTATGTTAAGCAAAGGCGACCTGGAACCTGCCGATATCTGCCTCTCAGATTTGGATGGGAACATTCTTGCCGGCGACCGATCGCGGACCAGCGAACTCCTGTTGCATTTGGAGATTTACAAAGCGAACTCGCGGGCGCGGGCGGTGCTGCATTGTCACCCGCCTTACGCAACGGCTTTTGCGATCACCGGGACGATACCGCCCAACGGGCTGATTCCGGAGTATGAAGTGTTTATCGGGCCGGCGGCGGTGGCTCCTTATGAGACACCCGGTACCCAGGCGTTTGCCGAGACAGTGCTGCCGTACGTTCAGGATCACAATACGATCCTTCTCGGCAATCACGGGATTGTATGCTGGGCCGACACAGTGACCCACGCAGAATGGCTGGCGGAGATCCTTGATACCTATTGCAAGACCTACCTGATTGCCAAACAGATTGGCGAGCCGCTGAAGTTTATTCCTGACAGCAAGATCGAGGAGATTCTGGCGCTGAAGCGGCGCCTTGGCTTCCCGGATGCGCGGATGGGGCGGATCGCCGAGACCGCCGTAACAGGCGAAGGGAAGCACACGGCCGAGCTCGAACAGCTAGTGGAGCAGGTAGTGGCGCGGCTAGAAGCACGGGACTGACCACCTGCGGCGGGGCATTCGCCTTCGGCCACCTGTGGTGGGGGCAGCCGCCTTCGGCTTGTGAAACCATGAGCAACGCAGCTGATGTTTTGACCCGACGATCAGAAGAGAAAAGGCACCAGACCCGCGGTTTGACGAGCATAGTTGGTATACGTCTCGCCGAATTGGGAGCGCATCCACTGTTCTTCCATGCGCAGCTTAAACCAGAATGCGAGGAAAAAGAGAATCAAAACGATGATCCCGCGCACTTGGGAAAGGGCGATCGCGGTGCCAAGGAGCCCGGTCAGAAGGCCAGTGTAGATGGGGTGACGAACCAGGGCATAGGGGCCGGTGGTGATCAACTCGTGGTCCTGCTTGATGGTGACGGAACGGCTCCAGTTTCTACCCAGGTACACGCGCGCCCAGACGGCGAATAGCAGGCCGGCGACGGTGACTGCTGCTCCCAGCCAGAATGGCCAAAGGCCAACCGGCCAGAGCGGAAGGTAAAGCCAGGGTAGCGGGATGCGAGTGGTCACGAGGAGGGCGATCGCAATCAGGAAAATGACGACACGCAGAATGCGCGAGGCTGCCGGCTCAAGGCGCTGCGTTGTTTTGGTTTTGATGGCTTTGATCTGCCAGTAGACAACAAAGATAACCCAGACCACGGGAAAGAAAGATTCGTAGAACCAGAGCATTCATGGCCTCCGGGGTGGCGACGGGGTCTCTGTACGCGGGTGAGGGGAAGCTTCAACTGCTGGTGACCCACCTTTCCCGGCTCCACCTTGACCGCTGAGCAAGATGGATTGGGCACCAGACCGATCACACGTATTCGGTTCTCACAGCGTTCCCGCAGAATCAGGTCCAACCCAACCTGCGGGAAAGTTGAGAAGAGTCTATACCTGATCCGCGATTGTCAGCGGCACAAGGCGAGGGAAAAGCGAAGAGTGTGGTACACTGGGTTTGCGCTCAGTGATTTGGCCGTGAGCGGCGGTTCGCCCTTAGATGGCAAGCTTGCCCGGCACAGATTTTCCCCCAAGCCCCTACAGCGTATGCCCATGAGTCTCCTGCCCGGCGGCTCTGCGACGAACCTTGAATGGGTTCAGCTTCCTTTGACTCGCCCCCTTGAATGGGATTGGCGCTTTGGATCGCAGATGAAAACCGGGAGTTTTTGGAGCGGGTAGCCGGACGGCCTATGAACCGTTTGGCAAACAAGTAGCGTGTGGCAGCTCCGGGCCATTGGCGTTCTCCCCTTGAATGCTCCCTGGCCAGTCCCGTGGACGATTCTGGTTCTCCCTTACGCATATCGATAAGCAGGTTCGCGCCTGAGCAAAATTTGTGCGCGTGCCTCATGTCCGGTTCCGATTGCAGGCTCCCATGAAAAAGGGCAGCTCGCGGACCCCTTAGGAAATTTGAACACCTTGACGACACAGTTTTCGCAGTTTTCTTTGTCGGCCCCGCTGATGGCGCGGCTCGACGCAAACAAATTTGAAACCCCGACCCCGGTGCAGGCCGGAGCGATTCCGCCTGCTCTGGAGGGCCGTGACGTGCTGGCTACAGCACAGACGGGAACGGGCAAGACGCTCAGCTTTCTGATTCCGATTGTGGAGCAGATGCAGAAGAGCGAGAGCAAAGGCGTGCAGGCACTGATTCTTCTGCCCACGCGCGAATTGGCCATGCAGGTGGAGAATGCCTATCGCACTATCCGGACCAGCTCCTCGCAAACCGTAGCTCTGGTGGTAGGCGGCCTGGCCGAACGGTCGCAGCTCGAGGCCATTCGTCGCGGCGCGCGCCTGATTGTTGCCACACCGGGACGGCTTGAGGACTTCCTCAAGCGCAAGCTGGTGCGGCTGGATGGTGTAAAGATCCTGGTGCTGGACGAGGTTGATCGCATGCTCGATATGGGCTTCCAGCCGGCGATTGCGCGGATTGCTGCGACGCTGCCGACCGAGCGGCAGACGCTCTGCTACTCGGCTACGCTCGAAGGCTCGGTGAAGGAAGTGGCGCGGAAGTACCTGAACAATCCGGCGCGCATTGAGATTGGTTCGATTCTGAAGCCGGCGGAAAATGTTGAGCTGCGCACGTTTGAAGTGGAGCCGGACAAGAAGCAGGAGCTTCTGGAACACCTGCTGGGCGCGGAGACGGGGAGCTTTCTGGTTTTCGTGCGCACCAAGCACGGCGCGGATCGCGTGGCGCGGAGACTGGTTCGTTCCGGTCACTCGGCGACGCAGATTCATGGCGACCGTTCGCAGGCACAACGGAACCAGGCGCTTCGCAGCTTCAGCGAGGGACGACACCGGGTGCTCGTGGCGACTGACGTTGCCGCGCGCGGCATCGACGTGGCCAATGTGGCGCACGTGATCAACTTCGATATGCCCAAAGTTGCGGAGGACTTTGTCCACCGCGTGGGGCGGACGGGTCGGGCCTCGGCGCACGGGGTGGCTTCGACGTTTGCCGGCCCGGCTGAACGGAACGATCTGCGCAAGATCGAGAAGACGTTGGCGATTACGATGAAGCGGTTCCGGGTGCGTTCGGCGGATTTGAACGCGGCTTGAGAAGCAGCTGGTAGCTACTAAATTCGAACTCTCGGCTTTCAGCGCTCAGCTCTGAGTTCAGGAAACCAATGCCTCATTTCAAGCAGGAGATATTCCTCTGGAAGTGGGGCATTTGCCTTTTTGGGGAGATGGTGGCTATTCCGGCGTCTTCATGGAAGCTTGAAGTCGCATCGCGCTGAAAGCTGGAACAACCTGCGACCCACCATGAAGAACCAGATTGGATAGAGCGGTCCGGCAATCGCGAGGAGAATGATGCCACAGACTGGCAGAAAGAGCCCGCCGACAATGTGGGCCAGGTCCAGCCCGTGCATCACGATTCCCAGCCAGCCCGTCAGCTTGCTGAAGACGCCGCCGCGAAGCATCACAACAGAGATCAGCACCGCTCCGCACTGGATGAGAATTCCTCCCAGGATTGCCCCTGTGTTGTGCCAGATATCGGCAGCCATGAGTGCTTCTCCCGCGGACAGCATCTGCGATCTCACCGCGTCGGTGGTTGCGGCAGCGAACTTGTCGCTGAGTGGGACCAACGAGAGTGCCGTGGGCGTTTCGAGCACCAAAGTGAGCCCAGCAAAGGCGAGCACTGTGGAGAGCAGTGCATTGGCCCGGTCGCATCGGTGCAACGCGGAATAGAGTCCAAGAAAGAGCAGGTAGTAGACCGGCATCACGGCGATGGTGGGCAGATCGAGACGGAGCAGCGCCAGGGCCCGGTGGTGCTGCAGAAGATTGAATGCCTCGGCAGCAGAGCCCGGCTGCCCTCCAAGAGCAACAATCTGAACCATCATTTCCAACGAATAGGCAATTAGTACGAATGCGGCGATGGCACCGATCCTGCAGAGGCTACGCAGATCTCCGGGCGACCCAGGGACTGCGCAGTTTGTTTCATGTTCACAGGTCATTGCCGATTAGCCTCCCAAATGGGAATGGAAGAACGCAGCGATTCGGCAACGGGCGTCCATGGTGGCGGGCTCGTTATATCCGATGCTTTTTACGCGCAAGATCTTGAGGACGAAGGGGACATGGTTGTTCATAAAGGAGTGGCCCGCTTCGGGATATTCCTTTACGTCGTTGGGGATAAGGGCTCGATCGAGGGCTCTCTGCAACTGATCGGCGTGGCCTTGCTCCCACTTGGCCATCCCGCCATAGCTGCCGACGACGGGGCAGGCGGTCTTGAGGAAGTCGTCGAGTGCGGGGTCAATCGGGCCGCCATAATTGATGCTGGCGGCAGAGAAGCCGTGTCCGGAGACGAGCAGGAGAGCGAAACCGCCGCCCATGCAGAAGCCGATCACGCCGATTTTTCCCGTGCAGCCCGAATGTGAAAGAAGCCACGCACGGGCGGCTTCCACGTCGTCGAAGGCGGGTCCCGTGTAGGCCATCAGATCCCGGATGACGGAGCGGAGACAGAACAGAAGGCCTCCCCGGTAGTAGAGATTTGGGGAGAGGGCGAGAAAGCCGGCCTGTGCCAGCCAATCACTCTGGTTTCGAAGGTCCTGGCACATGCCAAGGACGTCATGAAGGACGACGACACCAGGAACTGGGTTGAGGGCGGAGGGAAGGGCAAGATACGCGGGCATTTGACCCCGGGAAGTAGGGATAAAGACGTTTGGCATGGGCGATCTTCCTGGTCAGGCGGCGGCCCTGCCCGCCGACCGGCGATTCTACGCCGAATCCACCGACGCGCGATGTGATGGGGCAGTTCTTTCGTTGACTCTGTACCGGGATTCGGGTATTCTGGAGACCTTGCGCGGTGTTGCGCCTGGGGTCTGTGTATGGGGTCCCCACCGGCAGTTTTTTGGTCGATGGGGCGTTGATCCGGACCAACTGGTCGGTTCCCCACATGGGGGTCGGCTGGAGCAGGCCACCGGCTGTTGGACAAATGAACGAGTCCAGCCGACCCAGAGCCTTTTGAAGGCCAGCTCCCGCAGTTCTCACCCGAACAGGATTGTTTGGACGTGGGTAGAATCAGGGCCCGTGCGCTTTGCGTGGGCAAATTTGTTTTTTGGGTCAGGGATTTGCAGTAGCCGGATAGCTTACCCGGGGCAGGTCAAGTCCTGGTTCACCGGTCTGGCAGTTGTTGGCAGGTTTTTTGAAGGCAGGAGAGAAATGGGTACCTTTGTTCCGAGTGGAAAGAATATCGACCGCAAGTGGTACGTAGTGGATGCCAGCGGTCAAACGCTGGGACGTCTGGCGACCAAGGCGGCCAGCGTACTGAGCGGCAAGCTGAATCCCCAGTATGTTCCCTATATCGACATGGGCGATCATGTGATCGTCATCAATGCGGAGAAGGTGCGGCTGACCGGCCTGAAGGCCGAGTCGAAGCTCTATCGCCGTTATACGGGATTCCCAGGCGGGTTGCGCGAAGAGTCCTTTGTTCGACTGCTGAACCGCAAGCCGGAAGCGATTTTGGAACAGGCCATCAAGGGCATGTTGCCGAAGAGCAAGATGGGCCGCCAGATGGCGACCAAGCTGAAGGTTTATCGCGGCGATAAGCATCCTCACCAGGCTCAGGGGCCGGTGTCATTGGACGTGGCGTAAGAGCAGCCGCTAGCTGCTGGCTTTTAGCTGCTAGCTCGACATTCAAGATGATGGGGCTTTGGGTTTTTAGCTAGAGGCTAGGAACTCGGAGCTGGAAGCTAACGAGGAAAAGAATGGCAGATCTGGTTCAGTATTACGGGACAGGACGGCGCAAGACAGCGATAGCCCGGGTGTTTCTACGTCCCGGCACGGGCGAGTGGAAGGTAAACGGCAAGGCGTTCGAAGAGTACTTCGTCACCGAGCAGCAGCGTGTTGCTGCCAAGCGGACGCTGGTACTGGTTGAAATGGCGGCCAACTTTGACGTGGTAACCACGGTAAAGAGCGGCGGAGTTGCTTCGCAGGCCGATGCGGTGAAGCTGGGAGTTGCCCGCGCACTGATCGAGTTCAATCCTGAACTGCGCAAGACGCTGAAGGCTGAAGGACTGCTGACTCGCGACTCGCGCATGAAGGAACGCAAGAAGTACGGGCAGAAGGGCGCCCGCGCACGGTTCCAGTTCTCGAAGCGCTAACGCGCTAGCTTTTCAGCTTCCAGCTGTTAGCTGCTAGCATTTCTTGGTTGTACTGGCCGTATGGGGTTCCCGAAAAGGCCTACGCGGGCTTGAACAGGCTAAGGGCTAGAGGCCAAAAGCTAGGAGTTCGCATTTCAAATTCCCCGCGAGAGCGGGATCAATCCGGATCAGGGTAGGACCAGGCCGGATGCACATCAATAAGGAGGCCCATTGGCCACGATCACAATGAAGGAGCTGCTCGAAGCGGGTGTTCACTTCGGGCATCAGACGAAGCGCTGGAATCCAAAGATGAAGGAGTATATTTTTGGCGAGCGCAACGGGATTTACATCATCGACTTGCAGAAGACGCTGAAACTGTTCAAGGACGCGTCGAAGTTTGTCACCGAACTGTGCGCTGGAGGCAAGACGATTCTCTTCGTCGGCACCAAGCGGCAGGCGCAGGATGCCGTGGCTGAAGAGGCCGACCGCGCAGGGATGCCGTACATCAACCAGCGCTGGCTGGGCGGACTCCTGACCAACTGGGTGACAGTGCAGAAGAGTGTAAAGCGGCTCCAGGAATTGGATGAGATGGCAACCGATGGGCGCTACGAGCTGTTGACGAAGAAGGAAGTCATCAAGCTGGAGCGGGAGCGGAAGCATTTGCAGGCCAATTTGGCCGGCATCAAGGCAATGAAGCGTTTGCCGGATGCCCTGTTTATTGTCGACTCGAACAATGAGGCCATTGCTGTGAAGGAAGCCCGCAAGCTTGGGATTCCTGTGGTGGCGGTGGTGGATACCAACTGCGACCCAACGGTTGTGGACTACGTGATTCCCGGCAACGACGATGCGTTGCGCGCAATCCGGTTGTTTACATCAAAGATTGCGGATTCAGCGGCCGAAGGCGTGAATATGGTGGGAGACAAGGCCTTTACCGAAGAGCTGCCATTGCCGGTTGCCGAAGAGACAGTGGCGGCGGAAGGCGCGTCTGCGGAGGATGTGGACCTTGAAGCAGCGCTTGGCGGCGGTATTCGCAAGGCACCCGCAGCGGTTGAGACGTTGGATGAGGCCGAAGTGGCTGGCGGCAGCCTCTAGTCAACCAGTCGCACAGATGTGCGGATCATGAGACAGGCGTGGCCGCTGGAGTTGAGTGCCACGCTTTTCTTATGCCGGAAAACAGGCAGTCCTGGCCCGGCTCATGGGGTTAGACATAGGGCAGGGTTAGCGAACGCAGGGGGGTGTGGTGCGAGAAGGAGTCGTATCCCAACAAACATTCCCGGTTCGATGGTTGGTAAGGACCCGGAAGGCCGTGTTGTGCGGTATGTTTTTTGGCTCTCTGGCGCCGATGGTGTGCAGAGCTCAGAAGCAGGCTACATTCGTTGAAGTGCAGAAGGCAGCTGAAGCAGGAGATGCTAAAGCCCAGGTTGCTCTTGCTGCCAAGTATGTATCAGGGGAGGAAGTAAACCAGGATTATCAGCAGGCGGCCTCATGGTTCAGGCTGGCGGCTGAGCAAGGGAATGCGGAGGCGCAGTTCAACCTTGGTGTTTTGTATGCAAAGGGGGAAGGCCTGCCGCAGAGTGATCGGCAGACGGCGCGATGGTACCGCAAAGCGGCAGAACAAGGTGTTCTTGAGGCTGAGTATGACCTTGGAATTTTGCTGTTGAAGAGCGGTCCAGGGCCAGATCAGGCGGAAGCAGTTTCGTGGTTCCGCAAGGCGGCTGACGCGGGACTCGCGAAGGCGTGCGTCCAACTCGGCATCATGTATGCAGCGGGGCTGGGCCTGCCACGAGACACCAAGCAGGCGTTTATCTGGTACTCGAAAGCTGCGGATCAAGGTTCTGCGAGCGCGGAAACCTATCTTGCCATGTTGTATGCGTTAGGTGACGGAACGACACAGGATCTGGAGCAAGCTTCATTCTGGCTGCATAAGGCAGCGGATCAGAATTATCCAGACGCACAGTACAACATTGGCGTGATTTACGAAAAGGGTATTGGAGTGGCAAGGAATCCGGTGGAGGCGGCGAAGTGGTTTCGCTTGGCTGCGGATCAGGGTTTTTCAGCCGCGCAGTACAACCTGGGCCGGCTTTATTTGCAGGGCGATGGCTTGGTTCAGGATGTGGCGCAAGCGGCTTCTTTATTTGCGAAGTCGGCTGAGCAAGGGAATGCGTATGCAGAGTTCCACCTGGGCTTGCTGTACGAGTTGGGACAGGGCGTAGGGAAGGACACGAGGCAGGCAGCGGGATGGTATCAAAAGTCCGCCGACCAGGGAGTAGCCCATGCTCAGAACGGCCTTGGCTTGTTGTATGCGGAGGGGGACGGTGTCCCGCAGGATTTCGCGCAGGCGGTTGCATGGTTTCGAAAAGCTGCCGATCAGGGATTTGCAGATGGGCAGTTTAACCTTGGCGTTTCATATATGAGCGGAAATGGTGTGGCCAAGGACCTAGTGGAGGCGGCCAGGTGGTACAGAAAGGCAGCGGACCAGGGTTACGCTGATGCCGAGTACAACCTTGGTGAGGCATACATGTCTGGTGAGGGCGTGTTGAAAGACCAGAAGCAGGCGACCTTGTGGTTCCGCAAAGCCGCCGAACAGGGACACGACAAGGCAGAGGAAGAACTTGGTGAAGCGTATGCGGAAGGGTCGGGCGTAACCAGGGATTTGCAAGAGGCTGCCTCCTGGTATCGGAAGGCGGCTGCACAAGGAAACAAAGAGGCAGAGCACAACCTGAGCCTGTTGCAACCGGCGAATCAGTAAAGCAACACAAGCCATGCAGAAACCAGAAAAAGGCAAACCAGGAAAAGAGAGATGACGACATTGAGCGAAAAAATTGATGCCAAGTTGGTGAAGGAGCTTCGGGAGAAGTCCGGGGCGCCAATGGGCGACTGCCTGAAGGCGTTGCAGGAGACTCAGGGAGACATCGAAGGCGCGTTTGTGGTTCTGCGTAAGCGGGGAATGGCTTCGGCACAAAAGAAGGCCGCGCGCACGACCAACGAGGGTGCCGTGGGGACGTACATCCATGCGGGTGGCAAGATCGGGGTGCTGATCGAGTTGAACTGCGAGAGCGATTTTGTGGCGCGAACCGAGGATTTCCAGGAGCTTCTGAAGGACATATCGATGCATATCGCGGCCAGCGATCCGCGCTACGTGAAGCCCGAAGACGTGACGGCTGCAGATCTTGAGCGGGAGAAGGAGATTTTCCGCGCCCAGGCGGCAGCAACCGGCAAGCCTGCTGCGGTGATCGAGAGGATTGTCGACGGCAAGATGGCCAAATTCTACGAGGAAGTCTGCTTGCTTGAGCAGCCCTTCATCAAGGATCAGGGTGTCAGCATCAAGGAGTTGATCGCTCAAAAGGTAGGCAAGCTGGGCGAGAACATCACGGTGCGACGGTTTGCGCGTTTTAAGGTGGGGGCTGCCGACTGGACTGTTGCCCAGACCAAGGCCGTGGAACCGGCAGGCGAGTAGTTCCACCCGAATCGAGAAATCAACGAGGCTCAGGATGCAAATCCTGGGCCTTTTTTCTGTGATTCACAGGGTGAGAATTCGCGAGCCGGGTCATATGCGATACTCGAAAAGGCATGTACAAGCGTATTGTTCTAAAGCTTTCGGGTGAGGTGCTGGCTGGACCGCGCGGTTTTGGTCTCGACGCTGACAAAGTGGCCGGGATTACTGCCGAAATTGTTGAAGTACACGCGCTGGGTGTGGAAATCGGCGTGGTGGTGGGCGGTGGGAATATTTTCCGCGGCGTGGCCGAGCAGGCCAAGGAAATGGACCGCGTGAGCGCCGACAACATGGGCATGCTATCAACGGTCATCAATGCCATTGCCATGCAGGACGCAATTGAACAGCGCGGCGTGCAATGCCGCGTGATGAGCGCCGTGTTCATGAACCAGGTTGCCGAGCCATATATCCGCCGGCGTGCGGTGCGGCATCTTGAAAAAGGCCGCGTGGTGATATTCGCCGCGGGCATCGGTAACCCATTTTTCTCGAGCGACACCGCGGCCAGCTTGCGGGCGATGGAGATCAAAGCGGACGTGCTGCTGAAGGCGACCAAAGTCGATGGAGTGTATAACGCCGATCCGGTCCTGATGAAAGATGCGGTGAAGTACGACGAGATTACCTACATGGAGATCTTGCGCCAGGGTTTGAAGGTCATGGATCTCACTGCGGTCAGCCTGTGCAAAGACAATAACCTGCCAATGATCATCTTCAACATGAACCAGCCGGGCAATATCAGGCGAGTTGTGATGGGCGAGAAGGTTGGGTCGCTGGTAACCGCGTAAACCACCCCTGACGACGAAGACGTGTCGCCGAGACCCCGGCTGAAGCATCAGTGGACAGCGATCAGCGCCTCTAAATTGGTCTTGAATGGCTGTACCAACCGATTTCCGGGAGGCGTCTAACAGCCAGTGGAGACGCGCAAGCCAGAACGGCTGAATGCACTGACGGGCTTGCGATGCTTCGCGGCCATCAACATCGTTCTATTTCATTTTTCAAATCCACTCTGGTTCGGCTGGCTGGCGCCGGTAGTCAATGCCGGCTACGCGTCCGTGAGTTTCTTCATCCTGCTTTCTGGTTTCGTGCTCGCCTACAACTATGCCGGGCGGGCTCGCGAAGGGAAATTGGACCGGGTCCGCTTTTGGAAGGCGCGGTTCACACGCCTGTATCCGATTTATTTGCTCAGCTTGTTGATGAGTTGGCAGATGATCGGGCCGGAGCGCGCCGCTCACTCACCCGGAATGTTCTGGACGGGCATGGTGCTGACCCCGTTGCTCCTGCAGGGGTGGATCCCTCCAATTGCAACGTTTCTGAATACACCGGCCTGGACGATGTCCGCCGAGAGTTCCTACTATGTGCTGTTTCCGTGGCTTGCGCGCATCAAGCGCCCGACGAAGACCTGGCATTTGCTGGCTCAACTGGGATTGGTTTGGATGTTGGGTATGCTTCCCGGCGCACTTTACGTGATCTTCAATCCTGATGGTATCCCACACCCGGACCGCTGGAGTTACGGGCCCTGGCTGCAGGCTCTCAAGTACACCCCATTGCCTCATATGGCCAGCTTCGTCTTCGGCGTCTTGCTGGCAACTGTGGATGAGGTCTTTGAAAGAACAAGCCATTTGCGCACTGTTCTGGGGTTGGCGGGATTTGGTGGAATCTTCTGCCTGCTGACCATTGGAACATCAGTGCCTTATGCGCTGCTTCACGACGGGCTGATGATGCCGCTCTTCGGTTTCATCGTGCTTGGGCTCTCCGGCCAAAACCTTCTTTCAAGATTTTTTGGGCTGCGTCCCCTTGTTTTTGTGGGAGAAGCAAGCTACTGCCTATACCTGCTTCACTTCAATTTCTGGAACCTGATTCACGGCTCACACGTGCTTGAGTGGTTGGGACTGAGCCGATTTGATCCTTGGATCAGCTACGTGATCTTGATTGGACTAGCACTGTTGGCATTGCATCTGGTGGAGAAGCCGGCGCAAAAGCAACTGCGCAAGTGGATGGGGGCTTGAGCAGGAGACGGCTCTGCACGCGGGTTTTCATGACGAAAAGTTATGGCTCCCATGCAAAAGCGGCGAAGCTGTGCGGCGGCAAGGCAATCTGGAATTCGCTGCGGGAAGACTGCGACCGTTGACGCCGAGGACCGGCTTGGACGGCGGGAGGCTTGAGTTGGATGAGTTCTCCTGTGGCCAGATTACGTAGATGTGCCGCAGGGCCGAGGATTGACACGGTGACCTGGGTGGATTCGTCGA
Organism: uncultured Occallatibacter sp.; assembly: GCA_964614635.1. Lineage (GTDB taxonomy): Bacteria > Acidobacteriota > Terriglobia > Terriglobales > Acidobacteriaceae > Telmatobacter. Next base: position 6,329 of record CAZTLV010000029.1, on the reverse strand, counting down.
GGTAGGACTCGGCCACAAAGGCGTTGTTGTCATAGGCAAAGAGCGCTACTTTGCTGGGTGCATCGATCGTGACCGGGAATCCGTCGAGGAGATAACGTTTGATCGAGGTCAGCACGGACTGCGGAAGCGCGTACAGATCATTCGGATTCTCAGGAATGGTGAGGACATAAAGGATGCCCTTCGAGTAGCGGTCCATGATCAACAACGGCGCGCCACGCCCGTTAGCCGTTCCGCGAACGAGGGGCCAGGCATCGTTTGTCTGGAAGCCGATTTCAGGGACCAGGATCTCAGATGTCAATCCCAGGTTGGCGCCGCTGCCGGCTCCGTACGCTCCCCAATACTCCTGGACTTTGAGGATATTGCCAGTAGCGCGAATTTCGGCGATCTGATCGATCCCCTTGTCCTGCAGCGCGCCAAGGAGTCCGGAGGTGATGACAATGTTGCCTCCCTGTTCGAGGTGCGCCTTGATCTTGCTCACGATCAGCGGATCGAATTTTGCGGACTCTGTAAGCAACATTGTCCTTGCGCCGGCAGGAAATTCAGGATGCAGATCGATCGGAACCCCGATCATACCCAGGTAATTGTGGAGGAAGTCTTCACCAGTGGACTGATAGGGCTTGTAACTGGCGAGTGCGATCGGACTCCCTAGCTTTCCTAGCACGTCATTCACCTTGGAAAGCGCGTAGCCTGCGACGCTTGCGTAATTGGCGGGCGCGGCCGACTGCGTGGTCTCATGCCATTTGTCGAGGCCGGCGATGGTGAAGCTGGTTGCCAGCTCGCTCCATGGGTTGCGGGCGCCGATTTGAGGAGCTCTTAGCAGATCACTGTATTGGAAGAGCATGATCTGAGGGGTCTTGGCGAGCATGGTGTCCCAGAGTTGCTCGGCGTAGCGGTCAATATAGCGGGTGTCGTAAACATCCACCCAGCCCCCTCCATTCGCGTGGGGCGACACGTTATCGAAGTAGCGAATGATCTGGTAGCTCTCGTATTGCTGCAGGTGCTGGTCAGTGATGACTGGATCGCGGGTTTCAGTGCCGGTGTAGATGCCGTCAAAGATTCCGGGCTCCTTGTCGAGGTCATAGCCGTTGGCCTGGAAGTGCTCATACCAGTTGGGAAACTTGATGATGATCTTCACTTTGGGATTGATGGCTCGCGCGGGTCCGACGACGAGGTCGCGCGAAACATCGTCCATCAGGCCCAGGCGGAATGTGCTCCAGGATGAATTGCCCTTGGCGGCGATGTCGGGGTCGCGCTTGGTGTTGTTGAAAAAGAAATCATCGAGGATGATCTCATCGAAATGGCGCGCGCTGACTTCGGCCACATGCTTCACATAGGCGCGCTGCTTTGGGTCGGTATAACAGAACGAGATGAACTGGCCCGATTCCACTTCATTGGCAGTGAAGCCTGCCGTGTCGCCTCCAGCCGCATAGGCAATTCCCCCCGCCACGGCAACACCATGCGAGGAGAAAAAGCTTTTCACGGTCTCAAGCAGGGTTTCATCGGCGAGGATGCCGCTGCGGTAAGTCTCGATGTAGACCTTGTCGACTTTGACCTGGCTGTTGATTTCGTCCCAGGACCTTTGCAGGTACGCAGGGTCCTTCATTTGCTCGACCACGCCAACGGGAATGTAGACCGCAACTTGAAACTGATCGTGAGCCGGGGCCGGAGCCGCGGCCAGAGATGAAAGACCGAGAATGTAAAGAAACAAGATGAGGAATCGAGCACGTGCCAGCACGTTGGGTTCTCCTTGACCTTTGTGTTGCGGATTGTCCTCAGTTGTTGAAAGCCGTTCAAAAACAGATACGGGGCAATTGGGACAGTATATGCGCGTGAAGGACCTTATTAGAACCTTCAGGTGCACCTTCGAGACCGAGCGCACCAGGGTTGAGAAGGCGCCCCAATCGCAGCCATGGCTTCAAACGTGGAATGTCGTGCATCTGAGGGATTTGTTCTCAGCAGAAAGCCCAGCCTGGTTGGCTGGGCTGAGCTATTGGGACTGGCTGACCGTTAAGGCGCAACTGACTGGACCGCATGGTTGTTGTGGGGCACAGAGACGATGGCAGTCGGACTTGCGCTCGAGGGATATGGCGTGGACGTTGTAAGGCTGAGCGCGCCAGTGTTTGCATCCAATTCGAATCCCGAAACTGAATTCCCCAGGTGGTTGGCGGTATAGACAAATCTGCCGACGGAAGCATCAACGACGATGGCGACCGGCTGGGTGTCAGTCGAGTCTGTCAGGCTGCCTGTGACGTTGACGATGGACGAGGGGGTCCCGGTTGCCAGATCGATGGTGTACGGAGTGACCGACGAGTCAAGCGCATTTGCAAGGTAGATGAATTTGCCGCGCGGATCAATGGTAATCGCAATCGGCTCATTGCCGGTTTTGAATGGCCCGTTGATAAGAAAGTTGAGAACACTGCCAGACTGAACCGTGTAGCCAATTAATTGATTTGAAGCGAAATCTGTGGCATACACAAAACGGCTGGTCGGGTCAGAAGCAATCGCGGAGGGTTTTACGCCCGCTTTATAGGGGCTTTCTGAGGAAGTTGTCAACGCGCCCCCAGTGGCCACGTTGAAGCCAAAGATCCAGCCGGGGTTGGCGTTGCTGGTGGTGGTTCCCCCCGGATTGTAAGCGGATTGGTCATACGCTGTGACGTAGACAGCGTTGCTGTTCGCTAGAACCGTCAAACCAGTGGGAATGAAGGTGTCGCTTGCATAGCCAGGGACGACCAAGTTTGTCTGAGCGACGATGGAGCCTATTGCGCCACTCGTGAGAGAGTAGGCGGTGATGGTCGCGGAGGTTGTTCCCGAAACCACGTACAGATAGGTATTGGCAGCGTTCACAGCGATTGCGACGGGAGTGGTTGAAAGCGTGACGGAATCCTTCTGCGTGAGAACGCCGCTTCCAGAAAGGGCGAAATGGAACACAGACTTATTGCCTGCGTTGGCGACGTAGAGGTTTGCATAGTCCGAAGTGATCGCCATCGAAACCGGGTTGGTCCCACCACTCGGTACCGCTGCCGCGCCGGGGCGCAGGGCGCCGGTTGCCTGATCGGCGTCGAATGTCTGGATTTGTCCAGCACTGCCAGTACCCGTGCCCGCGGAATCGGCTACGAAGACATAGTCGATGGTAACGATATCGCAGGACGTCAAGAGGGTGGCCACAAGGAGGCCGACGGTAGAGACCAGAAAAAGCTGGCTCAATTTGCTGAACTTCATGCGCTTCCTTCGTCGAGGGCCATCAAGTTGAAGCCCCTAGAAAACTGTTTAGGTTGTCCCGTATTCATTGTAAAAGCAAGGTACGGGATGTAGCTACTGATACCGGATTCGGCCCGCGACAACCGTTCTCACTTCTGCACACCAGCCCCGGTGCCGTTGTGAGGAATTGCAGCGACAGCTGTGGGAAGCGGGTGGGATGTGTACGGCGAATTCTGCGATATGAGGAGTGTGCCCGCGGTTGTGCTGAGCTCAAAGCCGGAAACAGTGCCATTGACTTGAGTGCCCAGAAAATTAATTGTGTACAGAAAGTGGTTCGTGGAGGGATCGATTCCGATGGCCACAGGTTGCAATCCGGTGGCGTATGAGCCGAGCCGAGTGAGCGCTCCGTTGCTCATGGAGAAGGCAGCGACTGATGAGTCCAGCGCGTTTGTCACGTAGAGGTAGGAGTAGCTCGGATCGATCGCGATCGCAGAGGGTTGATTCCCGGTTGGGAAGGGGCTCCCACTGACCGGGCTCAAGAGGCCGGTGGCGGAGGCAACCGAAAAGCCGTGTACGGTGCCATTGATCTCGTCAGTCGTATACAAGTAGGAGGAGGACTGGTCGCTGGCGATTTCGGAGGGACAGGTTCCCACGGCAAACGGTGCATTGAGATATGCAGAAGTGCATGTGCCCGTTGCAAAAGCCCCGCCGCCGAGGGGCGCGCCGGCATTGAGCGGACAGAGCGTGCCTGCCGGAAACTGGTTTGCAGGGATTGGGCCGTTCGCTGGGCAGACGCCTCCCGCCAGAGAAGTAGAAGTGGCTGGAGGGGCTACGGAAAAGCCGAAAATATAGTTTGCGCCCGCAGTGGAATCGTAAGCCGCAACGTAAAGGTAAGCGCCTGACTTGAGAGCACTGATCCCAGTGGGCTCGATGATGTCGTTCGGTTTGCCAGGCAAGGCCAAGGGCCAATAGGCCAGGCTTCCATTGGCAACCGGGGTCCCGAGTGTATCGCTGGGAGGCGAACCGGAACCTACAGTAATTGGCAGGACGCCGACCGAGCCCGAGCACGGCGCCGCAGTGGAGCAGCTTCCAAGGCCCTGGTAGGTGTCAAGGACAAACAAGTTAAGGCCGCTGATAGTGGCGGCGAGGGGGTAAATACCTGGAGTATTCACGGTATTTTGCGAATAGACTTTACCGTCATTGCCGATGACAAACTGCACAATCGAGTTGTCGTCCTGGTTGACTACGTACAGGTTGGTGTTGTCAGAAGAGACGGCTTCGGCAACGGGATTTCTGCCACCGGAGGGAAAAGGCGAGGTGGGAATCTGGCGCATCATGCCTGACTCCGAGTTGACCTCGAATACATCGATCTCGCCGTAGTTATTCGGCCCCGCTGCCTTGGAGCTGGTCACGAAGACAAAATCCACCGTGAGGGTGGCGCAGGCGGTGACAAGTGTAGCGAGCGTGAGGCTGACTGCGGAGACCAGCAGCAACTGGCCCGATTTGTTGAACTTCATGCGCATCTTTCGTCAGGGGGCCTGAATCAGAGGCCCCAGAAAATCAAGTTTGGAATCGAACCCACCGAAGCGGTTTTGAAAAGCCGCGTTCAGGATCCGGCTACGTTTGAAGAACTGCCCACAGCACTCTAGATTCGGGACTGGGCCAAGGTGCGGGGTCAACCAACCGGTTGCCTTCCGCACCTGTACAGGATGCATTCGGCTCCGGCCTAATTTGTGCGGCCATCCACAAGGCACCAGGCGGCCGGACCCTGGAGCGCAAAGTTGGGAGAGACGCGCAAATTGTTGAGTACACCCGAGTTTGGATCAACTACCCGGCCAGTGATGCTTGAATCGTTAAAGTCGGCCTCGTAGACGAACTGGTCAGAGGGATCCTCGACCATGCACTGAGGACCCGCGCCCGTGCCGAAGGGCTCACCGGCAATAAAGCTGAGCTGGTGGGTGCTGGGATCGATAACATATCCGGCAATGCCACTCTGCGAGTTCGTTGTGTTGGTGTTGTTCCCCTGGTTAACCACATAGAGGAACTTGGCCTTGGCTTCAACAAGGAGATAAATCGGGTTGGAGAGCGTCGGGTCGTCGGGGACAATTCCGCCAGTTTGGGCCTGAAGTGCGCCACCGGTTCCCAATGAAAAGGGAAGAATCTGGCTCGAAGAGGTGGTTCCATTCGCGACAATTGGTTCGTCGTCGAGCACATAAACGTATCCCCCACCAGCAACAATTGCGGTCGCATGTCCGATGTTGAGGGGCTGGGTACTGTTCTGGCTCAGGGTCAACTGCCCGTTGAAGCTGTTGTAGGTGTATGGAAAGACTAGATCGCCGGTCGCCGGCGTCCCGCTTAGGGTCAGAACAAATTGGGAATTGAAGAGGAAATCGATGGGGTTGGCGGGAACTGGGAAGTATGGGAGAGCCGCGCCGTTTGCTGCCGTTACGGGTGCGTTGACAACCAGTTGCAAGCGACCCGTCGTCTGGTTGATCTGGAATGCTGTAATGTCGCCGCAGGAGGTAGCCCCCGCGCCCAGAGCAAGCGCACAGGCCGAGCTGGACGGGGCATCATGGTCGAGCACATAAAGGTAGTTTCCCGAGGTGTCGGCGACGATGCGGAATGGGTTCAGGCCCTGCGTGTAGAAAGTCGCCTGCGGGGTCAGGATTCCGTTGCCACCGACCGCGAACTCTTCAATGTTTGAGTTTTGGCATTCATTGGCGCCGGCTCCGAAGCAATTGGCGTTTCCCAATGAATTGACGCCCCGATTGAGGACGTAGAGGAATTTGCTGCCGACGATCAGGACAGCGCGCCCTGGGTTGGCGCCGCCAGAAGAGATGGGGAGCCCATCGATGGCAGTGAGCGTGCCCGTATTGTGATCAATCCTGAAGCCACTGATGATGCCGTTCCCCCCGGATTGAGCCGTCACAGTTCCCGTCACATACAAATAGCCGACTGTATAACTCTGAACGCAAGACGTAACGCTGAAGATGACGCCGATGGAGAGGGCGCTCATCAGCAGTGCCTTGCCGAATTTCGTAAACTTCATGCGATTCCTTCATCCTGGTTCGGCTTGTGCCGCCAAGTTTGCTAGTTCCACAGCAGAGCTGGGTTGGGACGGGTCCCTGTTG
>CAZTLV010000028.1:0-54131 GCA_964614635.1 uncultured Occallatibacter sp. | reverse complement strand
GCGGTCGGCGGATTTTGAGTCCGCTGCGTCTGCCAGTTCCACCATCCCGGCCTGGATCGAAATATCCATCAAAAGTATCGCACAGCCTTTGCTCACCGCGCTACTCCGGTCTTCGATGCCCCCTGGCACAAATCAATCTCTCCGGCAGCAGTTAAATCCTTGCGCGACAGGCAATTCCTTCGTCGCGAGCAAGCACTCGCACGACATCAGATTCCATGCCAAAACTCAGACCCGAACGAGGCAGTCCAATCGTTGCCCGACCGCCAAATTCATATTCTCCTGCCAAATTTCTAACCCGCTGAATCTGGTTACCATTCAGGCTTTCCACATCCCTCCATCGCCGCTCATCACCGGAATCCCGTGCGACAATGGAGGCAACCGTGATGACCACAGCTTCCTCTGTAGATGTCCCCGAACCGGTAGCGGTGTCTCCGCAGTTGCTTGCCTCACACAGCATTACAGCGGATGAGTATGGCCGCATCGAGGCTGCCCTTGGCCGCGTGCCGTCTCTCACGGAGCTGGGCATTTACAGCGTCATGTGGAGCGAACACTGCTCCTACAAGTCCAGCCGTGTGCACTTGAAGCGCCTGCCCACCAAGAGCGATCGAGTGGTTCAGGGACCGGGCGAGAATGCGGGTATCATCGACGTAGGCGACGGATGGGCCTGCGCGTTCAAGATCGAGTCGCACAATCACCCCAGCTACATTGAGCCTTTTCAAGGCGCTGCCACTGGCGTTGGCGGAATCCTGCGCGACATTTTCACTATGGGTGCTCGCCCTCTGGCGGTGATGGATTCGCTGCGCTTCGGGCCGATCAGTGATGAAGCTGGAGAAGACGATGAAGAACGCATACTGATCCACAAAAACCACTCCATCGTCGAAGGCGTGGTCAGCGGCATTGCGGGGTACGGCAACTGTTTCGGTGTGCCCAACCTCGGCGGCGAAACCAAGTTCGAGCCCTCATACAGTGGAAATCCGCTGGTGAATGCATTCGCGCTTGGCCTGGTTCGCATCGACGAGATTTTTTACGGCAAGGCCACTGGTTTCGGCAACCCTGTCATATACGTGGGCGCGAAGACCGGGCGGGATGGCATTCACGGCGCTACCATGGCCAGCGAGGAGTTCCACGAGGGCACTGAGGCCAAGCGCCCAAACGTTCAGGTTGGCGACCCTTTCATGGAGAAGTTGCTGCTCGAGGCATGTCTTGAGGCGATGCGAACAGGGGCTATCGTCGGCATTCAGGACATGGGTGCAGCGGGGTTGACGTGTTCGACCTGCGAGATGGGCGCGCGCGGCGGTGTTGGCCTTGATGTCGAGCTTGACCTTGTTCCGCAACGCGAAACCGGCATGTCTGCTTACGAGATCATGCTCTCTGAAAGTCAGGAGCGGATGTTGCTGGTTGCCATCAAGGGCCGCGAGCAGGAGGTCCTGAGCGTCTTTGCCAAGTGGGGCCTTGACGCGGTCATCGTGGGCACGGTCGCACCCGATCCGCGCCTTCGCATCCGTCATCACGGCGTCCTGGTGGCTGACATTCCCAACAAATCTCTCACTGACGATGCGCCGCTTTACCATCGCCCTGTCGGTACTTGGAAGGCTCCAGTTCCTGCCGATCCACCAGAATCAATCCTCGCCGAACTTGCAAAAGATCGCGATCTCACAGCGGATTTGAAGAAGCTTCTTGCCAGTTCCAACGTGTGCTCCAAGCGCTGGGTCTTTGAGCAATACGACACCATGGTGCAGACAAACACCGTGATCGGCCCAGGGGGCGAAGCCGGTGTCATGCGCGTCAAGGGCACGGCAAGACCGAACGCGCTGGAAGGGCCAGTCGGGGAGATCGGTCTCGCCATGGCTCTCGATGGCAACGGCCGCTGGGCGTATCTCGACCCAAAGCTTGGTGCAATGCACGCCGTGGCTGAGAGTGCGCGCAAGGTTGCCATGACTGGCGCAACCCCGGTGGCCGCCACCAACTGCCTCAACTTCGGCAATCCTGAAAAGCCTGAGATCATGGCCCAACTATCCGCCGCCATCGACGGCATTGCTGAGGCCTGTACGGCTCTCTCGACCCCCATCACCGGCGGCAATGTGTCTCTCTATAACGAAACCCGCGGCGAGGGCATTTATCCCACCCCGGTACTGGGCATCGTTGGAATCCTCGATGATGTCAACAAGGCTGTGCCGGCGGATTTCCAGGAGGCCGGCGATGCCATTCTGCTACTGTGGCCCGTTCCGACGGGCAGTGAGCCGAATCCAAACCTCAACGTTCCATTCAAACCATTGCCCATGAGCCCCTACGTGGCGCTTCCGCTCACGTTGCCTCCGCCCTTTCCCTTCGCTTCTCCGATTCCTGACCCGGTATCCGACGTTCTTGAGGACACAACGGAGACCGCTACGTTGGAAGTTGCAGCGTTCGGCAGTTCTGAATATGCCAAGGTGGTTCTGGGCAGCCTCTGGGGTACGCCGCCCGCGCTCGACCTCGAAGCTGAAGCCAGCCTGCACAAGCTGCTGGCCGATCTCGCCGAAGAGGGCATGCTTCGCTCCGCGCGCGATGTCTCCGATGGGGGCATTGCTGTTGCCCTCGCTCAATCTGGCTTCAGCCGGGGAATTGGCGCAATAGTGGAGCAGGACCAATCGCTGCTGGCTCATCCACTGTGGGGGTTATTCTCAGAGCCGGCTTCCACGGTTCTGGTCACGACTGACCTCAGCAACGTGTCTACGATCGAGGGGCTTGCCGAGAAATCTGACTTTCTTGTCTCGCACATCGGCGTCACAGGCGGCAACCGCCTGGAGATCTCGGTCGATCACCAACCCTTTATCTCCGCGTCGCTCGACAGTCTCCGAAAGCCCTGGGCCTCCGCCTTGGAAGCCACTCTCCACGGCGAGGTCACTGCATGACCCAGCGCCTCTTTCAAGGAGTTATCGGGGAGCTCGAAGAGACAAGCCTGGGCGCCCCCGGTCTCGCCTCTGAGACCTGGGATTCTTTTCAGACCAATCCGAACGAAGACCCAAAACTGAAAGAAGAATGTGGCGTCGTTGCTGTGCACGGCCACCCGGATGCTGCCCGCGAAGCCTACCTCGGACTCTACGCATTGCAGCATCGCGGTCAGGAGTCAGCAGGAATCGCGACCGCCGACGGCCAGCATCTCGCCAACATCAAAGGCATGGGCCTCGTTTCTGAAATCTTTACTGAAGATGTGCTCGCCAAGCTTCCCGGTTCCATGGCGATCGGCCACACCCGCTACTCCACCACAGGCGACTCCGCCCTGCTCAACGCCCAGCCTATCCGTGTGGATTCAACCAAGGGGCTCATCGCCATCGCTCACAACGGCAACCTGGTGAACCTCGGCAATCTTCGCACCAGCCTGGAGCGCGCCGGGGCCTACTTCCAAACCACATCCGACTCCGAGATCATTGTCCAGCTCATCGCACACTCCAGCGCCAGCTCTCTAGTTGACGCGATTGCCGATTCGCTCTCCCAGGTTGAAGGGGCATTCTCCATCGTTATGATGACGCGCGATCGCATCTTTGCCGCCCGCGACCCGCGTGGATTCCGGCCGCTGTCGATGGGCCGCATTCGCAACTCTGACGGACCTGACACCATCGTCTTTGCATCAGAGACCTGCGCATTCGATCTTCTCCGCGCCGAATATGAGCGTGACGTGCTTCCCGGCGAACTCGTCATGGTGACTGAAGATGGAGTGACAAGCCGGCAATATGCCACTGGCTACCCGCAGTCCAGTTGTATCTTTGAGCATGTCTACTTTGCCCGGCCTGATAGCCGCATCTTTGGCCGCTGGGTGCAGGAAAGCCGTGACCAGATGGGCCGCCAGTTGGCCCGCGAGTCCGGCGTGCCTGCCGATGTTGTCGTGCCTGTACCCGACTCCGGCGTCACGGCAGCCTTGGGATACGCCGAAGAAGCCCGAATTCCCTTCCGCATGGGCCTCATCCGCAACCATTACGTGGGTCGTACCTTCATTGAACCTGAGCAGCGCGTCCGCGATTTTGGTGTCCGGCTCAAGCTCAACCCGGTTCACAATCTTCTCGAAGGCAAGAGAGTCATCCTGATTGACGACTCCATTATTCGTGGCACAACGAGCCGGAAGATTGTGCGCATGGTCCGCGGCGCCGGCGCGAAAGAAGTGCATCTGCGCATCAGTTGTCCGCCCACCATCTCGCCCTGTTTCTACGGCGTTGACACTCCAAGCAAGCGCGACTTGATTGCCGCCAACAAGTCCGTTGAAGAAATCCGCCAATTCATTGAGGCCGACTCCCTCGCATATATCTCTCTCGAAGGCTTGCTCAAAAGCTGCGATGGCAACGGGCACACCCGATACTGCACCGCGTGCTACACCGGCAATTACCCTACGCAATGGGTGGACGTGGAAGATATACTGCCGGCTGCGGCGGCCATTTGATTGATAGCTGGCCCGCGCGAGGTTGTGAATGCGACATGCTCGCTTGCTGTTCGGTTCTGCCGTCTTCCTCGCGTCCTTCCTGCTCTTCCTCGTCGAACCAATAGCCGCCAAGCAACTGTTGCCTTCACTGGGTGGATCGGCCGCTGTCTGGATCACCTGTCTTGTCTTTTTTCAAACTGCTCTGCTTGTCGCGTATCTCTATGCGCACTGGCTTGCGCAACACTCCCATATCAAGCTGCACTTCGTTCTGCTGGTTCTGGCCGTCGCCTCTGCCTTCGCCTGGGCTTCCTCCGACGTTCACCTCAGCTCTGCTCATCCCATCTTCTCCATCTTCAAGGCTCTGGGCATCTCCATCGGGTTGCCTTTCCTCGTGCTCGGCGCAACCAGCCCCCTGATGCTGGTCTGGCTCGCTCGCGTTGAGACGGGCGGAATCCCCTACAGGCTCTTCGCACTGTCGAACCTGGCGTCTTTGCTTGCCCTTGCTCTCTATCCAACACTCGTCGAGCCAACCCTCACCCTCAAGGCGCAGCGTGTCTCGTGGTCCAGCGGCTTTGCGGCATTCGTCATCATCTCCGCCGTGCTGACGTGGAGGACCCGATCCACACCCGGCACCGCCTCGCGGCAAACCCGCAAAGACGAATCCGGAATCGCTTCCACCCCCGCCGGCCATAAAGTGCTTTGGGTGCTCTTGCCCATGGGCGCGGCCATGCAGTTGAGCGCAGTCACCAGCTATCTCACCGCGAACATCGCCGCTATCCCGCTGCTATGGATACTCCCGCTCGCGGTGTACCTGACCACCATCATCCTCGCATTTCAGTTCCCAAAGCTTCTGCCGCGCGGCATCATCGTGCGTTTTCTGGTCGTCATGCTGGCAGGGCTCGGTTACATGCTCTCCATGGTCGACGTATCCTGGCCGATGACCGTAGGCATCTCCTTCTTTCTTGTAGAGGTGCTGTTCGCGTGCCTTTTCTGCCACACCGAGGCTTATGCCCTGCGTCCGCGACGGCCTTCGGAGACCACTCTTTTCTATCTCTACTTTGCGGCCGGTGGAGCGCTTGGGTCCTTCTTCATTGGGATCGCAAGCCCGATGATCTTCTCTTTCAACTACGACCTGGCACTTACGTTTCTGGTTACCGCGTTGCTCGCATGCGCCGTCACCTGGTCCAGCGGATGGACGCAGCGGTTGCTATGGTCCACTGCCAGCGTTCTCCTGCTTGTCTTGATCTTTATGCTTTACGCCGTGTATCGGCGCGACACCCCGGTTGCGATCCGGAATTTTTACGGCAGCCTGCGCGTCCGTCAATCGCTCTCATCGCATCCCGGAGCCATGGTGCGCACGCTCACCAACGGCACCATTCAGCACGGCGGCCAGATCTTTTCGCCAGAGCTCAGCAGGACTCCCACAACGTATTACGCAGAGGACTCCGGCGTCGGCCTCGCCCTGCGCTTTTGTTGCCGGGGCCTTGCCCGGAAGATCGGCGTCGTGGGCCTCGGAGTTGGAACCATCGCCGCCTATGGCCGCTCCGGAGATCTAATCCGTTTTTACGAAATCAATCCCGCCGTCTACCCCATCGCCCAGCACCTCTTCACCTACATGCGCGACTCCGGTGCCCAAGTAGATAGTGTTGAAGGCGACGCCAGAACTACTCTTGCCGCCGAACCGCCCATGGGATTCGACGTGTTGGTCGTCGACGCCTTCTCTGGCGATGCCATTCCGCTGCATCTGCTCACCACCCAGGCCATCGCTCTCTACAAGCGCCACCTTGCGCCGGGCGGCATTCTGGCTTTTCACATCTCCAACCAGCATGTCGAACTTGAGCCCGAAATCGCCTTGCTTGCCAAAACTGCAGGCATGAAGGCCATGCGGGTGTCGAGCTATCAGAATGATGCGCGAGGCGAGTTCACCGCGCATTGGATGCTTCTGACGGACAGCCCCAGCTTCTTCACCCAGCCCGAAGTTGCCAGCCACCTCAAACAACCAATCGAAAACCCCAACGTCCGCCTCTGGACCGACGACTATTCCAGCCTGTTGCCCCTCCTGCACTGGTAACGGCAGGCTTGCAGCTGGCAAAGTTGGGTCGCTGCAGGCGCCAGAACAATCACCTTTCTGGCCACCCCCCGAATCGTGTTTCAAGTCACAGGACGTTCACACTCCGGCTGTGATAGCATCCGTTTTCTTAAGAGTTTGACGCCAGGCGGATTCATCCGTCCTTAATCTGCAAGGCGCCGGCCCGCACCTTATGAATGAGGTAGACGGCAGACCGGGACACGTGGCCCTCCAATCCGGCCACTTGGACGCCCTCCAGGACGTCCATAGTCTCTCCCTGTGCCAGTCCATCGTCCTGTCGCAATCCTCTCCAACTCCGACCAAATTCCTGAAGATTCCGCCAAAATTCCTGAAAATACAAGGAGAAACAAACCCATGAAAACCTACCAGGGAAGTGAGATCCGCAACGTAGCTGTAGTGGGGCATGCGCACAGTGGCAAAACGACCTTGATTGCCGCGTTGCTGCATGCCGCGAAGATGACCCCAACCCAGGGCCGGGTGGCCGACGGAACTGCCGCCACCGCCTACGACGACGAAGAAGTGGCCCGCGGCGTAACCATGCAGAACGCCGTCGCCTTTGCCGAATGGCAAGGCGTCAAAATCAATTTCGTAGACACTCCTGGCTTCCATATGTTTTCTCACGAAGCGCGCGCGGCCCTGCTGCCTGTCGAAGCCGCAGTCGTCCTGGTGAATGCGCAAAACGGCGTTGAAGCCGTTACCGAGCGGGTGTGGAAGTTTGCCGAGCAGGCCAACGTGCCCCGCATTGTGGTCGTGAATCAGATGGACCATCCCAAAGCTGGAGGTGGCGGCGGCCTGAGCGCGCTGATGGATGACCTGGTGGATCGATGGGGTCGTAACTGTGTCCCGGTCCAGCTGCCTATTTCCGATGCCCAGGGATTTCACGGCGTCGTTGACCTGGTCACCATGGAGGCATTCTTCTACACTCCAGGCGGTGATGGCCGCGGCAAGATCGGCGAAATTCCCAACGGCCTCGCAGCTGACGCGAAAGCACGCCATGAGGCGCTGGTGGAACTGGTGGCCGAGGGCAAAGATGAGCTGATGGAAGAGTACTTTGAAAAAGGAACCATCCCCGAGCAGCACCTGATTACCGCGCTGCACGAGGCCATTCGCGAAGACCGCATCTTCCCGGTTCTCTTTTCCAGCGGCCTGGCCAACATGGCCACCGATCATTTGCTTGACTTCATCAAGGTCTATGCGCCGTCTCCAGCTGAGCGCGCCCCGATTGAAGTCCACGCTCCGTCGTATCAAGCTGTCGCGGCAAATGGAGCGGCAACAGAAGATCCTGGCGCAGGTCACACTTTTCGTTCCGTCGATGACAAGGAACCGGCGGCGATGGTGGTCTTTAAGACCATGACCGATCCCTTCTCCGGGCGCATCACTTTCTTCAAGGTCCTCAGCGGCGTGATTCGCAATGACGCGACGGTTGAGAACTACACCCGCCGCGGCCAGGAGCGGCTCTCGCACATTGGCGTCATGCAGGGCCGCAAAGCCGTAGAAGTGCTGGAATTGCACGCGGGCGACCTGGGCGCTGTGGCCAAGCTCCGCGATACCCTCACCGGCGACACGCTCGGCCAGAAGGGTGCCGAGATCCAGGTGGATCTGCCCGCATTCCCCGAGCCTGCCATGACCTACGCCATCGAACCCAAGAGCCGTGCCGACGAGGACAAGCTCGCCCCCGCGATTCACAAGTTGATGGAAGAAGATCGCCTGATCCGCTTCTTCCGCGATCCCATGACCAACGAATTTCTCATTGCCGGCGCCGGCCAGCCGCATATTGAAACCATCGTTAGCCGCTTGAAGAAGCGCTACCATGCCGAAGTCGTTCTCAAATCCCCGAAAGTGCCCTATCGAGAGACCATCCGTGGTCGCGCCGAGGCCCAGGGCCGCCACAAGAAGCAGACAGGCGGTCATGGACAATTCGGCGATTGCAAGATCCGCATGGAGCCATTGCCGCGCGGAGGCGGATTCGAGTTTGGGAACGAAGTGTTCGGCGGAGCAGTCCCGCGCAACTTCATTCCCGCGATTGAAAAGGGTATTGTCGAATCGGCTGCCCGCGGCTACCTTGCCGGATTTCCAGTGGTGGATTTCAAGGCCACTGTCTTTGACGGTAGCTACCACGACGTCGATTCCAATGAAATGTCGTTCAAGATGGCCGGTCGCCTCGCCTTCCGCAAAGCCATGGAATCATGCAAGCCATGTCTGCTCGAGCCAGTGATGAAGGTGGAGATTGAAGCTCCGGATGAATTTGCCGGCACGCTGATGGGCGATCTCAATAGCCGTCGTGGTCGAGTGCAGGGAATGGAGTCCAAAGGGCGCACAACTGTGATCAATGCTGAGGTGCCGATGGCCGAGATGCTCACCTATGGTACGCTGCTCACATCCATGACCCAGGGCAAGGGCAGCTATCGCATGGAGATGGACCACTACGACATCGTTCCGCAATTGGTGGCCGACAAGATTCTTGCCAACGCCAAGCGCCCAGTGGAGGAAGAGGAAGAGTAGCGTTCGCATTCGGCATTTTTCAATCCTTACTCAATGCAGCTCCCTCGGCTTTGCTCTCGCACTCCGTCGCGGAACCCCTGAACCACCTGGGGCCGCGGCGGCCGCGGCCTATTTCCGCAGGGCAGCGCATGCGGATCGCAGGGTGAATTCCAGCGATTCTCGTGGAATGCTCTCGACAAACGGTCGAATGATCCAGGCCAGCCCAGTCGGAATCGAGCGAGTCAGCGTGACCGATTCAATCTGCAGGTAGAGTCCGCCGTCGCGCTCTTCATAGGTCCAATAGGTATTCATGCGCCACATGAAGCCGTGTTCTTCCTGCGCAGTCATCGCGCGCTCTTGCGCGGTTCCCGGCGAGCTGATCTCACTGATATGCATGCTCCTTGAAATGCTGTACCCGCGCTGGGAGTCGAGCCGGCCGTAGCTAATGTCGTAGCTCGTGTCCATCACCACCGTAATGACATGCTTCTGCCGAATCCGCATCAGCACTTGGGCGCCATCCTCTGTTTGCGCCAAGATTTTGGCCTGCACGACCTGCGGCGAGAAATAGCGCGGATAGTCGCTGTAGGTCCTCATCAGCCGCTCAAAATCCGCGGCCTTGGCGCCTGGAGCGAATGCGGTTCCGCCCCAGTCGTGCAGCATCGCGCCTGGCAGGCCGGAACTGTTTGCAGTCGTGAGCTGCTCGATATTGAACTCTCCGCTGCGCAGGCGTGCCTTCATCTGCGGATCAGAAGCCGAGCTGGAAAAAATCGTCCCAGTGGACCGATGCTGGTCGGCAAGATGCGATTCAACCACGCCAACATAAGAGCCGAATGCGGTCACTGCGCCTGCCGGCGGCTCGGCAACTGCCCCCCGCAGCAGGAAATCGCAAGCATCGCCAGAATCAGATATCTGGGGGCATCCAGGCGTGCATGGATGACTCTTGTGTCGGGTAACCCCATTGCTGAACCGTACACCGCTTCAACCGTGAAGGCAATCAGCTGGTCGTCATCGCGGCGCTCGATTGGGGTTCCAAATAATTCCAGCGCATTGCCA
Organism: uncultured Occallatibacter sp.; assembly: GCA_964614635.1. Taxonomy (GTDB): domain Bacteria; phylum Acidobacteriota; class Terriglobia; order Terriglobales; family Acidobacteriaceae; genus Telmatobacter. The sequence goes on along the minus strand of CAZTLV010000028.1, from coordinate 44,118 downwards.
GTTTATCTGTAAGCAAAGAGGGGGGGCTGTTTGGCCCCCCTCTTTCGTTCAACGGTTTAAAGATCAAGCTTCAACGCCTTCGATGTAGTCGACGTGAATCAATTTTGCCTCGGTGTCGAGCTGTCCGGTCACTTTTACAGTCTTCCCCTCAAATGGCTTGGCACGCTGTGTGTCGTCCAGCTTGTACACCTCCCCGGAAGTGTCGTGCAGGACGAACATGTCTCCGTCACGGACAATCGTTCCAGTAAACGTTGCGGACTTTGCTTTGTCCTGGGGTGGCTGTTGCTGGTCCTGAGGTGGTTGTTGCGGTGCCGGTTCCTGCGCTAGTGCAAGCACTGGCCCGGAAGCTCTTGCAATGAACGGACTTCCCCAACTGAACGCGCCAGCGAATACGAGCGCGCTGATCGCCAGGCAGGAAAAAAGTTCGCGCTTGATCGATCGCATAGGTTGTACCTCCAGGGTTGATTTCACCGTGTGCGAAAGCAGCAGCAAACGGATTACCAATCCTGAAGAATAGATGCGATGAGAGATAGGAAACGTTGCTCGTAGCTAGGTGGGTAAGAACTTCCCGAAACCGGGAAAAGGTCGACCGCAGTCTCGCTATTCTTCATCAGGAGTCCGCAAATGGCGCGCCAGCGACCACTTCAACTCCTCAATGCCCTCGCCGGTAACAGCGGAGATCGCATGAAACTCCAGCTTCTTGCGCTTGATGTGCGCCGCAAGTTTCTTCAGCTTTTCCGGGTTGGCGGAATCAGTTTTAGTGGCACACACAATCATCGTCTTGTGCGCCAGTGGGTGTTCCGGCAACGCTGGTTCTCCGTAGCTGTCTGAAAAGGGATCCTGCTCTTTCCCTGTAGCTGTGCTGGTGAAGTTTGCCAACTCTTTGTTGATGACCTTGAAATCTTCTACCGGATCGGGACGGCCTGACGCATCTGAGACATCCACCAGGTGAAGCAAGATGCGCGTGCGCTCAATATGACGTAGAAACTGGACGCCCAGTCCCGAGCCAAGGTGCGCACCTTCTATAAGCCCAGGCATGTCGGCAACCACAAAAGATTCCTGGTCAGGCTCTTCGCCCACAGTCACAACGCCAAGGTTGGGCTCAAGTGTCGTAAATGGATAGTCAGCGATTTTCGGTTTCGCTGCGGAGATGCGCGATATCAGTGTGGACTTGCCGGCATTCGGATAGCCCACAAGTCCCACGTCCGCCAGCAGCTTCAATTCCAATCTGTAGTTGCGCTCCTCGCCGGGCCGGCCGAGTTCGTGCTCGCGCGGCGCCTGATGCACGCTGGTGGCAAAGTGCTGGTTGCCACGGCCGCCGCGGCCGCCCTTCGCAATGACAACCTCCTCGTCAGGCGATTGAAAGTCGTGAATCAGCTCCCCGGTATCCTGGTCGTAAAGCGCTGTACCCACAGGGACCTTGAGAGTGACTGACTTGCCATCCGATCCCGAGCAGTTGGAGCCCATACCGTGCTCCCCGCGCTGCCCCTTGTGTTCAGGGTTGAAACGGAAGTGAATCAGCGTATTGTGCCGCTGCGAGGACACCATCACGACATCGCCGCCACGACCGCCGTCTCCGCCGGAAGGACCGCCTCGAGGCACAAACTTTTCTCGACGGAAGGCCATGCAGCCGTTCCCGCCGTCGCCGGCTTTCACTCGAATTCTTGCTTCATCGATGAACATGATTGACCTGTGATCAGGACTCAGGGAGGAGTGATCTGCTTTCCAATACTTTCGGGCGAGAATAAATCCGCAATGCCGTCTTTTCAGTTTACTGAACCAAGCCTGAGAATTGATTGCAAGTTCACTTTTAGGAATAAACTCCATATCCGGGCCCCGCCTGTAGAGCGGCGCGGAACTAGTTGTTGCGTTTTTCTACGGTCTGCCGCGAGCGGTGTCTCGATCGGAGGGATTCAGTTCGGCTCGCCCAGCCGTGAGGTGCAGATTGTCGCCGGGAATGTGGAAGCAGAGGGAGCAAGAGCGGATGGCGGACGAATGAATGCCGAACAAACCATCGTAAAGATTGCTTGCGATCCTTGAAAAGCCAATCCCGCGATCGATGGAATCGAAGGGTTGCGAGCGGGGAGGAAGATTTAAAACGAAGTCGTGGTCTGGCGAGAGGCTTTCGGAGAATTGAAGGACCTTAACACGCCCAGCCGGGGATTGGCTGCCATGATCTGAAGTTCTTTACAGGCTGGAAAGGAGCTTCGAGCTGACCGTGTTAAACGCGGTATTGACTCCCTTGGCCAAAGTACTCATGCCCGCGGTTGCACCGAATGCGACCAAGGCAACGACGAGCGCGTATTCCACCAGGTCCTGACCGTCTTCATGAGAGAGAAGGCATTGAAGTTTCACATAAAGTTTGAGCAGCAGACTATTCATTCGCGCAGTCCCCAAAGTTCGAATTTTGACCCCACATCCAGGCATAAACCGCGACCTCGATCAAGCTTGCTGGAGCAGGCAGCCCGGGTCTTTCGAAGGTGGTAAACGCTGGCCCTCATCAAGATTCTATCGGCAGTTAGCTCAAATCCTTCACCAAATCCAACCACATACGTTACTTATGGGTGACTTAGCTGAAGGGGCATTCGCCTTTCTAGCGCCTTTGTGGCCCTTCGCAGCCGGGCTCTGGCATGGTAGTTTTGCCATCGAGGCTGAAGCAGCTTGCGCCGTTGATGCAGGTGCTCTTGGTGCGAACCTGAGCGTCCTAGAGTTCTTCCAACACCTCTCACCGGGGATGTCCGTAGCGGTTGTGCAGCCAGCAGGAGATCACGGCCCAGCCCGGCGCCACTCCGGCCAGGAACTCTGGACGAGTAGACGTGACGCTCCCGTGATGGCCTACTTTGAGCAGAGTGCTGGCCAACCCAGGTTCGGCCAGCATCGCTTGCTCAACTGGAGCCTCGGCATCGTCTTCCAGCAGAACCGCCGTCACGCCGGAAGACATTCTCGGCACATGGGAATCGTTGTTCGTGGGTTCGGGTCCGGGCTGGTAGTTGGGGAAGGGAGCGAACAGATTCACGCGCGTGTCCCCAGATTGGAAGGGATCGCCGGCACGGATCAGGCGCGGTGCAAATGAACCAACGTCTCCAGGTGAAATGTCTGCGGAAACATGTCGGCGAGAGTCAGTGATGCGATCGCATATCCTGACGAAATCAGCGGGCGCAGGTCGCGGGCCAGGGTCGCAGGATCGCAGGAAACATAAACCATCGCCGGGGCGCGCAGACGCGCGAGCGACTCCGTGATTTCCGGGCCAAGACCGGTGCGCGGAGGGTCTACTACCACCAGGTCGGGAATCGATGAGGCGTGACAATTTGGTTTGAAGGTGCGGAGAAAATCGAGAGTGGTGGATCGAACCGGGGTCCCGCAAGTGTCCTTGAGGTTGGCCGCAAGCGCCTGTGTCGCAGTTGGCGCGGACTCTGCAGCGACGACGCTGTCGAAGCTCGCAGTCAACCGTCTCGCAAAGAGTCCCACACCCGAGAATAGGTCCCAGGCCAGTTTTCCTTTGTAGCCCGCAGTAACTTGATTCACAAGATCGTCCACGAGAAATCGGTTGACCTGAAAGAAGGCGCCGTGGTCGACGCGATAATCGAAACCGGCAGCACGATACCTGAGCGAAGGCGCGCCCCATTGGGCCAGGGTTCGCGCCGGCTGCGCTGCAGAGCCTTCAGCCACCAGTTCAACTCCTTGCAGCGCGGGGACCGCTGCGTGAAGAGACCCTGCGAAATCGTCGAACCATGATTTAGACTTCGGCAATCCAGGATGGCCTGATCCAGCAACCCCGACAAGGGCCAGCACTGCTGTCTCCTCGGCATCACAGAAGAGCGTGATTTCGATGGGTTTGAACTCTGGCCCGAATTTGCTGCTCACATCTGCGAACACCTTGGCTGCGCGCAGAATCAACGGCGCTGCAATGGGGCACTCGCTGATGGCAACAATCGCATTCGACCGTCGACCCCTGTAGCCGATTTTCCCGCTTGCATCGAACGCCAGCCGGACACGATTTCGATATTGCCATGGATTCGCCGCCAGTACCTTGATCTCCGCAGGCGGGGTTACGCCTCCACGCTGCAAAGTCTCTCGCAGAATGGTTTGCTTGAACGCAAGTTGCGATGCGTAGTTTGCGTGCTGATAGTTGCAGCCGCCGCATGAGCCAAAGTGCGGACAGGGAGGCGCAATGCGTTCAGGTGCAGCAGAGAGGATTTCATCCGGATCGGCGGTGTCGTAGCCGCGCTTGCTCTGCGTAATGCGCACGCGGGCCTGCTCGCCGGGTAACGTCAGCGGGACAAATACGGCCTTGCCCTCCGCCCGCGCAAGAAATGCGCCGCCGTAGATGGGCTTTTCAATCTGCACCACCTGGGACGTTTCAACAGTTGGCCGGACGGCAATGGGCCTTGCAGACTGCGAGCGGTGGCGATGAGACTTCTTTGGAGGCTTCATTGTTGGCTCATGTAGAACAGGCTAAGGCGCGGGAGGTTGTAGTGCACAAGAAGTTGTTTCTGCTCAAACTGCTGCTTCACCTGGCGCAGTTGCACAGCGCCCATGCGACTGCGATAGGGGGCGAGCTCTCGATCTGCGTGCTCCCTGATGCCAACTTGCAAATCTTCGGGTGCCGCTGCTTTCACTGCGCCAAACAGCTTTTCTTCCAGAACGGTAAGCGTGCGCTCCAACGCTTCCAAATCATGCGTCTCTGTCTTGCCTGATTCTGTCGCATCATCTGAACCATCCGCGCGGATTTCGTCCGCCAATTCGCGCAGTCGGGTGGCAGTGGTCTTGCATGCTTCGGGAGCGACGGCTGCTGCATCCAGCGCGACTGCCGTCGATTCAAGATGAGCGGCAACACGCACGTGCTCGAACCCGGATTCGCGCGCCTCAACTGTCGCTACGGCTGTCCCTGCTGATGCTTCTCGCAATTCCTCGGCAGCTTCCATCACTGCCTGCGCGCACCAGGCAAGCCCATTCACGCGACGCATACGGCTCTTCTTTTGCCGTGCCTCATATTTGTCGAACGCCGCGTCGATGCCGCGCAGCGCTGCGTCCAGCGAAATGCCCGCCTCGCGCCATGTCTCGATCAGCGCCCAATCCAGTGTTGAGAGCAGCAGCAGCGATCCCCGGCGCCGCTGGAAGCGATCTTCGATCTCGGTGAAGTAGTTGAAGTAGTTCAGCAAAGTGGTCTCAACTGGCCCGGCCGCGCGGGCGGGCGGTGCGGTTGCGCTCAAACAGGATGCGCAGGCCGTCGAGGGTCAGCATGTCGTCGATCTCTGAGATGTAGCGGGAGTCTGCCGCAATAAGGTGTGCCATGATCCCGCTGGCAATCACCCGCGGTTTTGCGCCAAGCTCGGCAACAATGCGGTCCAGAATGCCGTCGACAAGTCCGATGTAGCCATAATAGAGGCCGCTCTGCAGGTGCCCGATGGTGTTGGTGCCGATCACTTTGTCCGGGCGCTTTATATCCACGCGGCTGAGGCGCGCGGCGCGTGAAAAAAGCGCCTCTGCGCTGAGACCCAGGCCGGGAGCAATCACTCCGCCAAGATACTCGCCGCGCTCTGAGATCACTTCAAACTTGGTGGCCGTGCCAAAGTCAACCACGATGCAAGGTCCCCCGTAGCGCTCGAACGCGGCAATCGAGTCCGCAAGGCGATCCGCACCGAGCTCGGTCGGATTGTCCACTAGAACCTGCATGCCCGTTTTGATGCCCGGCTCAACAAACAGTGGCTCAATGTGAAAGTAGGTCTCGCACATTTGGCGAAGCGTGGACTCCACAGGCGGCACCACAGAGGAGATGATGATGTGCTTTACCTGGGCGGGATCGATTCCCTTCATCTGAAAAAGGTTGATGAAGAGAGCGCCATATTCGTCCACGGTTTGTGCGCGGTGCGTGGTAAGGCGCCAATGCGCCGCCAGCGACGGCTCGACCGCATCGAGGCGATAGAGTCCGAGCTTCGTATTGGTGTTGCCGACATCGAGTGCGAGCAGCATTGTCAGCTCATCTCCGCGGCGCGAATACCGCCGGTCTGCACGGTCACCAATCCAGTGTCGGTGCGCACCAGCAAAAACCCGTGCTCGTTCAAACCTTCTGTAATGCCGGTGCAGGCTTGCGGACCATGCACTTGCACATGCCGTCCGCGCGCCCAGGTCGAAGCCTGTTCCATGCGTTGTGGAATCGCTTTGCCCGCCGCGGGACCGAGCAGCCCGAGCGTCTCGCGCTCCAGCGATTTTAGCAGGCGGACGAGCAAGGCCCTGCGCTCGATGGGGCGGCCAACCTCCAGGTCCAGCGATGTGGCCGGCGTTGAGAGCCCCGGAGCAAAGCTGCGCTGATGCACGTTGATGCCGATACCCACCACCGCGAAGGCAATCACGCTGCCCGCGTCCACAGTTTCAGTTCTCGCTTCCACAAGAATGCCGCCGGCCTTGCGTCCGGCGATCAGCAGATCGTTGGGCCAGCGCAGGTCAACTGATAAGCCTGACACCTCGCGGATCGCGCTGGCAGCGGCCAGCCCCGCTGCGAGTGGAAGGAGATGCAGCCTGTCTGACGGCAACCCCTGGCGCAACAACACACTCACATAGAGCCCTTCACCAGCGGCGGAGCGCCAGCCGTGATCGCCGCGTCCCCGGCCCGCCAGCTGCTCATCGGCAAGGTAAACCGTGCCATGATGCGCGCCCTGGCGTGCGGCTTCAACGCAGTTTGTGTTTGTCGAGTCCGTCACGCGGGAGAAATGAATCCTGCCGGCATAGATGGTGCCCGCCAGAGCGGCGTGTAACTCGGCGTCCAGCTCGAGGTCACACGCAGTGTGCTCGCCCATCGCTTAACTTGGCTCCGCGGTGATGCTCATTGAAATATTCGCGGCCTTGGCAGAATGCGTCAGCGCACCCACGCTGATAAAATCCACCCCCGTTTCGGCATAGGAGCGGATGTTTTCAAGCACAATGCCGCCCGAAGCTTCCGTGGGAATCCAGCGGCCTTCAGACTCTTCCTCCGCAGAAGGGCCTGGATGACCCTGCGCCTTGTGTCCCGGTGCAACCTCTTTGATCCGTTCCACCGAGCGCTTCACTTCAGCGGGCGTCATGTTGTCCAGCAGGATGGCCTCGGCGCCGTATTGCAGCGCCTCTTCAAGCTCCTGCGGCGAGCGCACTTCCACCTGCACCCGTTGGCCTCTCCTGCGCTTTTCCAGCGCCAGCGTCAATACCTTGGGCAGCCCGCCGCCCAGCGAGATGTGGTTGTTCTTGATCAGGATTCCTGAAGCAAGGTCGATGCGGTGATTCGTGCCTCCGCCGCACTGCACGGCATACTTCTCAAGAACTCTCAACCCGGGCACGGTTTTGCGCGTGTCCAGTACGCTGGCGGGTGTTCCCTGGATCGCGTCGACATATTGGCGTGTCAGCGTGGAGATTCCGCTCAGGTGCTGCAGCAGGTTCAGGATGACGCGCTCGCAACTCAGCAGCACACGCGCATTGTGGCGGATCACGGCCAGAACCTGGCCTTCGCGCACCCGCACGCCGTCAAAAATCTCAGGATGGCTGATCACCTGGAACCGGGTCTGCGCCGAGGAACGGGAGTCGAGGCGCGCAAAAATCTCCAGCAGGCGCGATACAGCGCCCAGTCCGCAAACCACCATCTCCTGCCGGGCGATGATTGAGGCCGCGGCGCGCAGGTCCGGATCAATGGCCAGGTTCGTAGTGGCATCGCGGGCAGCCTGGTCTTCAACCAGGGCATGCTCCAGCAATGCGTCGATGCGGCTGCTCTTCCAATCCATAGGTCCTGCACCTTGGTAATAAGTTCTTGACGTGATACAAAAATGCGTTGAAGGGGCACGGCTTCAGCCGTGCCGTCATCGCTCCCAAAGTACCTGGCTTCAGCCCCTGAGGGATGTTTTTGCCAATACCATCCAGGAGCGGCACTCCTCGAGCAAACGAAATCCGAAAAACCTGGCCGTACTATCCCATCGGCAGAGATTCCAAAGCCGCGCGAGCTTTTTCAAGCAACGCGCGGGTTTCAGATTCCTGCCTCTTCAATCCCTCAACCACCTGCTGCGGCGCTTTGGCCAGAAAGCTCTCGTTGCCCAGTTGGCGTTCCGCCGCTGCCAGACCTTTCTCATACTTTGCAATGTCCTTTGTCAAACGGTCGCGCTCAGCGGGGACGTCGATCGTGCGCTCGTAGATGACCGCGACGTCGAAATTGGGTGTGGAATGATTCGACAGACCAGCCGTGATCTGCTCTACGAAACGAACATCGCTGACTCTGGCTAATCGCTCGATAATCCCGCGGTTCTCTTCGATTGCGGCTCGTAGCCCTTGGTTGACTCGTGTCTCAATCGGCGTCACTGCCTTCTCCTCAACGCCGATTTCTTTCCGGAGCGTCCGAACTTCTACGACCAGGCTCTGCACAACGCTCATGTCAAATTGGGCAGAGGCATTCACCGCTGTTTCATAAGCTTGCGGATATAGCGTCAGCGCAATCGATTTTGCCGGTGGATTTCCATCGTAAAGCGCGTGCCAAATCTCCTCAGTGATGAACGGCATGAATGGCGAAAGCATCCGCAATGCCGCTTCAAACACGGATACGAACGTCGTGAGAGCGGCTGTGGTCTCGGCCTTGTTTGCCGTCTCTGAGAAGTCCAGCCGCAGCTTGACGATCTCCAGGTACCAATCGCAAAAGCTTCCCCAGAAGAACTGGTAAATCAGATTGGCAGCATCGTCGTAGCGATAGTTCTCCAGCGCCTGGTTCACCTTGGCAGCGGTGGCGTGAAGTTCAGCCACAATCCAGCGCGCCTCAAGCGGATCGCTCGCCGCGGTTGACGGCATTTTTCCAAGTACCGAAAGGTCCACAGTGATGTCGACTTCCGCCGCGCGATCCACGTTCATGAACAGGAACCGAGCCGCATTCCAAATCTTGTTGGCGAACGCGCGATAGCCTTCTGTCCGCGCCACGTTGAAGGCGATGTCCGTGCCAGGCGATGCCATGCTGGCCAGCGTAAACCGCACCGCGTCCGTACCGTACTGCTTGACGATCTCGATGGGATCGACGACGTTGCCCTTGGTCTTGGACATCTTTTCGCGGTTCGCATCGCGCACCAGAGCGTGAATGTACACCTCGCGAAAAGGCACGGAGTCCGCAAAGCTCCGCGGACTGTCGTTGGGGCAGATCGGCACATCGACTGAAAACCAGCAGCCGAACATGATCATGCGCGCAACCCAGAAAAACAAAATGTCGAAACCCGTAATCATCAGACCAGTGGGATAAAAAGCGTCGAAATCCCCACGATTCTCGGCAGTGATATGGGGCCAGCCAAAAACTGATACGGGCAGCAGTCCGGAAGAAAACCAGGTATCCAGAACGTCGGTTTCATGCGTGATGTGATCTGACCCGCAGTGCGCGCATGCGCTGGGATCGGTCCTGGCCACGGTGATTTTGTGGCAGGTGGAGCAGTGCCAGGCCGGTATGCGATGGCCCCACCACAGCTGCCGCGAGATGCACCAGTCATGGATGTTCTCCATCCAGTTGAGATAGGTTTTCTCGTACTGCTCCGGCGTGAACTGGATGGCTTTCTTGCCGTCTGGCCCTGGCTTGACGGCGGCAATGGCTAACTCCGCCATCGACGCTCCGCGATCCTCGACCTTCCTATTCACTGCAATGAACCACTGCGTTGAAAGGCGCGGCTCAACAACTGTCTTGCAGCGGTCGCAGTGTGCAACGTTGTTGGTGTGGTCTTTGATTGCCCCCAGGAGCCCTTGCGCTTCCAGGTCAGCGACGATCCTCTTGCGGGCCACATAGCGGTCGAGCCCTGCGTAGGCCCTGCCCTCTGCGTTGATGTGGCCGGTATCGTCCATCACGTTGATCGATGGCAGATGATGAAGCTCGCCAAGCGCAAAATCGTTGGGGTCGTGCGCCGGTGTCACTTTCACCGCGCCGGTGCCAAAGTCGCGGCTCACCCACTCATCCAGGATGATGGGAATCTCACGGCCAACCAGAGGCAGACGCAACTTCTTTCCGTGCAGATGCAAGTAGCGCTCATCTTCAGGATGAATGGCCACGGCCACATCGCCGAGCAAGGTCTCCGGGCGAGTAGTAGCAACAGTCAAAAACTCATCTGTGTCGCTTCCGTCCGCGGCGAGGATGGGGTAGCGAATCTCCCAGAGATGCCCTTTCTGTTCTTCGTGCACCACTTCGAGATCGCTGATGGCCGTCTGGCAGCGCGGGCACCAATTCACGATGTATGCCCCGCGATAAATGAGCCCCTGTTCAAAGAGGCGGACGAAGGCTTCGCGCACGGCGACTGAAAGATTGTCATCCATGGTGAAGTACTCGCGTTGCCAGTCGACCGATGCGCCGAGCCGTTTCATCTGGTCTAGGATGGCGCCGCCGTAATGGTTTTTCCATTCCCAGACCCGCGCTTCAAATGCTTCGCGGCCAAGCTTCTGGCGTGAAGTGCCTTCAGTTGCGAGCTGGCGCTCGACCATCAGTTGGGTGGCAATGCCGGCGTGGTCTGTGCCGGGAACCCACAGCGCGCGCAACCCGGTCATGCGCCGCCAACGAATCAGGATGTCGATCTCCGCCTGCTCAAACATGTGCCCCATGTGCAGCTGGCCGGTCACGTTGGGTGGCGGCAGCAGAACCGTAAAGGCCGACTTGGCATCTGGGACTGAGGCATTCGCGGCGCTCGGGGTGGGCGTCGGTACGGCAAACAGGCTTTCGCGGACCCAGTATTCGGCCCAGTGATCTTCAATGGCGGTGGGGTCGTAGGCTTTGGGCAGGTCGTGAGGCATGGGGTTTGATTAGGAGCCCCGTGGGTCTGACCCTTCTAAATAAGGGGGTTTCGAGCGAGGGGACTAACCCTAACTTTAGCAGATTGGGCGCCGACTGCAGCGATGAGGCAGGGGAAGCAGCGGTGGGATCAGTTCATCTGACCCGTCCCGCAGATCGACGCATATCGCGCACGCTAAATCCGATGGGAATGTCCCAGAGATGCCGGTCAGGCTCAGAACGGGAGATACTCGACAAGCGGATGATTTGTTTTCCCTCGACGGGGTCAATGCGCGTCACAGCGAGGTTGGTTTGCAATTCATTTGAGTACCAAAACTCTCGAGTTGAGACTACGGGGCGCTCGTTGCCAACTGCTCCGGCGTCGATTGTTGTGGTCTCGCGAGTACCGGCAACGTAAATGCCTTCAATCGTATCTGTCCCAAGATACTCGCGCACCAGGGTGCGGTTCCCATGTTCGTACGTGCCTGCCGGGGTTGATTCGAAGAACAATTGCGGGGTGTAGTCCGACAGGATGCACTGATAGGTGCGCCCACTGCAGCGAAGCTGGGTCCTCGTCTGCGGGTCCATCATGTGAATCTCGAACAGGGGCCCTGAATCCTCGGATTCAGCGGACACGAAGTGGTGCCGTTCGCGATAGATCCGGCCATTGCTGTCGCGAGCCAGAACTGCATCGAGGTGCAGCGTCACTCTGCTGCCGTTCTCGAGGGTACGCGTCCAATCGACGGTGTCTTCTGCTGAGAATGGCACGCCGGGGACCGCCGGCACCTCGACTCCGGAGACGGAGGTGTGGGTCCGCCCGTCCGGGCCGCGCGAAGGCTCCTGGGTTGTGACGGTGCGGGTAAACAAAAGGCACCCTACCGCGAGTAGGGTAGCCAAGCGCTTCATTGATCTAACCTGGGGTTACTGCAACATGCTACCACGCAAAAAGGCCGCATCGGATTCGGTGCGGCCTTCAACGAAAATGCGGTGAATTGGCTAGAAGGGATTCAGCTTCGCCAGGCCCTTCTTCTTTTTCTTCTTGCTTGAGGATTCGTCGGAAGAGTCAACCTTTGGCTTCTTGGTCTTGTTGCCAACAGCGGAGGTCGCCGGCATGGAGCCGGGCTTGATTTCGTTCACCTGCATCGGCGCCTCAGCAGGTTTTTCTGCGGCCGGCAGCACCGTGTTCGCTGGTCCAACGGCCTTCACCACAGCGTTGGGATCGGAAGGTGCGCTGACAATCTGCGCGCCTATCCCTGTTCCGCCCGCAGGCGCCTCAAGCTGCAAGGGTGCAGTGGAGGGCTGGTCGCTGCGTGGCGGCTCATTGGGGCCGGTAGCGGTAGTTCCCACTGGCACGTCTGCAGGCCTGCCTGCATTGACCGCATCCTTATAGAGGGCAAGGTTGGTGTTGGTCACTTCCGGTGCGAGTGTCCGCTTCGGGTCGTCGAGGGTGGGCTCTCCCACATGCACCGCCTCCACAACGATGGGTCCGTGCTTGATGATGCCCAGGGTCTTGTCGGTAAAGTGCACCGGTTGGCGGCTGCGTTCTTCAGCGTCATTCTCGGCCACCGCATCCTGCGATGCCTCAGGGACGGGCCGGTTCATCGCCACCAGGCGATCGCGGGCATCCTCGACATGAGGAGCCATGGGATAACGCGTTACCACCCTGGCGTATGCTGCGGCTGCCTTGTCGAGGTACGCAGCGCGAAGCCGTTCCTTGATTGCGCCAGGCATCTTGTTCTGCATATTCACTGTGCGTGCTTCGGCAGCGTAGGCGTCGCCAATCCCCAGCAGCGCCAGGTCGCTCTTTGAATAAAGCGGATAAGTATCCACCACGGTCTGCAGCCGCGCAATGGCAGCGTTCATGTTTTCGCGGCTCTCGTAAAAGAGGCCGATAACCGTCTCGCGTTCGGCTAAAACTTCCTGGGTCTCACGCAGCTTCTGTTTGGCCCGCGGCACAAGCGTGGAGTCAGGGAACTGGTTGATCATGTTCCGATATTCCTGCTCCGCACGCTCCGCGTTGTTAAAGTCCCGGTCGGGTTTCTCCATCTGCTGGTAATAGATGTCTGCCACCTTCATCTGCGCTTCAGCTGCTTCTGGAGCGTTGGGGAAGAAGGTGATGAAGTCCTTGTACTCAGCCTCGGCCTGGGTCAGAGCCGCCGTGCCGCCCTCCTTGAACCAGCTGTCGCCCACGGCGAGCTTGGCGCGCATCCGGTATTCAGATTCCGGATAGGTGTTGAGCATGGTTTGCAGGTCAAGGCGGGCCACGTCAAAACGGCCTTTCTTGATGGCGATCATTGCCTTGTCGAAGAGCTCTTTGTCAGGCTGCTTTGAGTTGACATCCTTGAGCGGGTTGGCGCTCAGGTCGTAGTTCTTCTTCTTTTTGGGCTGCTTTTCCTTGGCGTTGGCTGCAACTCCGCCAAGCGCCATAACGAGAACCGCAACCGCGGCAATCTTGAATGAAAACCGGTTCATACCACCTCAATGCGCCGAAGACCTGTCGACAGGCCGTCCGACATTCGCCAAAACTCAGGAAAGCTAATTCTTTTCGGCCTCACGTGCTGCCGTCAACAGGGCTCGCGCATCCCGCTCCGCGTCGCCGGCGCCGAAGACGGCGTTGCCGGCCACCAGCAGTTCCGCTCCTGCTTTGACGACCTGGGCCACGGTATCGTGAGCCACGCCGCCGTCCACTTCAATTCTAAACGCCAGCCCCAGTTCCCGGCGTAAATGGGCAAGCCGGCGGATCTTTTCAAGCGAAAAATCGATGAATTCCTGCCCGCCGAACCCTGGGTTGACGCTCATGATCAGAACGTGATGCACCATGGGCAGGATATCTACGATCAAATCTACTCGGGTGGCTGGATTCAGCACTACTCCAGGCTGCATCCCGTGCTGCAAAATCATCTCCAGCGAGCGATGCAGGTGGGTGCAGGCTTCATAATGCACGCTCACCCAGTTCGCCCCCGCATCGGCGAAGGCCGGGATGAATTCGTTTGGGTTTTCGATCATCAGGTGGCAGTCGAGCGGCAGTTTGGTCGCCTTGCGCAGGCTCTTTACCACCGGCGGGCCAAGCGTAATGTTGGGCACAAAATGCCCGTCCATGATGTCGACATGGATCACGGTGCCGCCGCCTCGTTCAGCCGCGGCAACTTCATCGGCCAAATGAGCGAAATCCGCTGAAAGGATGGATGGGAGCAGCTCGACCATAGGCCTTGCGGGCGATTCTCCTTGCCCCGTCAGTGTATCAGCGGGGGCAGGGCACCGTCCTTCAGGACATTTCAAAGCTGTGTGCCTATTTTGCTGAGGGGCTGACTCTTTGTTCCGCGGCGCCCAGCACTTCCCCTGGACCCGACTCCTGAACGAAAACAACCAGCCGCAGGTTTTCAGGGTCCATGCCAGGCTTCAGCCGCGCTTGATAATCCCCATTGAAGGTCTTTCCTTTTTCAAGCTTGCCGATTTTCACAATGTCCTGGGCAACTGCCACATGCGAAAGCCGACGACCGCCGTTCTCTCCGTGCAGCACCTGCGATTCCGCGTGGTTGAGGGCAATCACTGCAAATACATCGGCGTTGTGCTTTGCCGCTGATCCGTCCGCCGTCACGTGGGCGTGAAGGACGCCGGCGGAACCACCCTCGACGCTGACACTTCCTATGCTGATGAGCACCTGCGCGGGCTTGGCAGCCTTCACGATTGCTTGCTCTACCTGGTCAGCGCTGGTCAATTGTAGCTCGGTCTTTCCATCAACAATCAGTTGCGGAGTATACGGGCTGCTCAGACCCATCACGTGAACATAATCGCTCTGACGCTGGGTCAACAACGATGAAGAAAACGGATCCTTCCAGCCATCGTGATTCCAGTAGTCCACATGCTCGCTCAGCACAATCGCCTGCGCGCCTGGGATGGGTTGAGATGAATCCAATTCTTGTAGCCATGCATCCGCGGGCGGACAACTCGAACAACCCTCCGAGGTGAAGAGCTCGACAAGTACGGGCGTCGAAGCGTTCGCAGCTGCAGGGGACTGTCCCAGCGCCGACAGGCAGGTCAATATCAACGCAAGCATCGTTGCCGGCGGCAAGAGAATTGCTCGACCGTGAGCGCGATTCATGGGGATTTCCTCTTCAAATTGGATGCTGCTCAATCTGCTCGCACCACGCGAGGTCTGCCAAGAAGGATTGTAGCGAACAGGGAATGATTGAAAGCAATATCCACCTGCTCGCGTTCTGGCATAGCCACAGGTGACGGGGCGCTAAGTTTCATGACTTGGCGGCCTTGGATTCAAGTTTCAGAAGCAGCATGCGGCCCCGAGCGCGCATGGCTGGAGTTCCTGTTCGGCTGAGAATGCGCAGAAAATCCAGCACTTCTGGCACCATCGACGGATCCTGGTGGGTCAGGTCCGCCAGGCCTTGCATCACCATGGTCTTGACGATGGAGCTTCCGTCGTCAAACCATGCCTGCAACGCAGAGGCTGCGCGCCGGCATTCCTGACCATCGAGCGAAAGCCTCGGAATGACGAGCGCAAGATGCCAGCGCAGCTTGTTTTCGCTGGCTTCCTGCAGCAATCCCAGCAGGGACGTCTTCCATGGGGCAAGCCGCCACGCAAATGTCGTCATATCGTCGCGGGTTACGCGCTCCATTGCATGTGCAGCTCGATTCGTCACGCCGGCATCGTTGTCCCACATGCATTCCATCAGCCGGTCGAGCTTCTCCGGATGTGCGATGACAAGCGCAGCAACCTCTTCGGCGCGTCCAACCGAGATGCGCCCTTTGCCTTCGCTGAGCATTGAACGGATGGTCTCGGTCTTCGCCACGGCCGCCCTCTCCGACATTATTCTCGAACCGTCCCCGTGAGCATTTTTGCCGCAATCCGACCCGCGCCGCGCAACATGGCCTTGACCGGCCAATGACCTTCAGCATCGGGGAAAAAGATTTCGCCCGTGCGCCGGACTTCCGGCCGGTAATACCAGCGCTTCAGCAGTGCCAGGTACCCCTGCCGCTCGGTGGCTGAGAGCGCGGTCGAGGTTCCTGCAAGCGCCTCCAACGCTGCTTCCATGCGGGTTTCCAGCACGCTGCGTGGAACCCTGCCCGGCGCGGCGACACCGGATTCGGGAGCGGCGTCCGCCAACAGGGGTTCGGGCGGTGGAACCTCAACCACAGGTTCAATTGACAAAGGCTGAACATAAAGCGAGCTTGATCCGGACTGCTCGTTCTGGATCCTCATGCCGATCGTTGAGAAGGCGGCTGGACCCCGCATGCGCCCGTTCTCAAAAAGAAACACGGCAACCTCATCCGGATTCGACGATGTCTGCAGAATCACGGCGCGCAACTGGCTCAACGGCTGAACAAGTTCAGCAGCTAACGAGCGCACCGCTTCCACACGCTGCACCTGGGCATGGAGTGCCGCGGCGGCTTCAAATTCGAGATTGGCAGAGGCCTGGTCTCGCTGCGTCCGGAGTACCACCAGGCGGCTGTCTCCGCGACTTGCCAGAAAACTCTCCACCGCGCCAGCCTCTTCGGCATAACGATTGTCTGTGCAGCCCTGGTAGCAAGGGGCGAGGCACATCTTCATCTCGGAGTAAACGCACCCAGGGTGACTCGGATTGGGATCGAGATCCTCGGCGCAGCGCCGCAGCACAAACAACTTCAGAGCCTCGTCGGCAAACCGCTCAGCCGCCGCACGCGATTGAAACGGGCCGTAGCTCCAAGCGGCTTCACGCTGGCTGGGGCGATTCGTCACCGTAATCCGTGGGTACGCGTTGCTGCCTAGAAAGCGAACAAATGCCGGCGCGCCCAGGTGCATGCGCTCCAGCGACTTCGGCCCATAGACTCCTTGAAGTAATTCGAATTGCAGAAGCAGCGACTCGAACTCCGAGCCGGTGAGTTGCCAGGCGATTCGACGCACCCGCCCGGCCAGTTGCAGGCGACGAAGATGCTTGGGCGAAGGCTGCAGCAGGCGAGCCAGACGCGCTTTCAAATTGGGCGTCCGGCCAATGTAGGGCTCAGCATGAGCTTCGGCCCCGTACAGAGCAAACACGGCGGCGGTCTGCGGAAGCTGGCTGAGCGTAGCCTTGGGGTCGGCCGGGTCGAAGGGCAGCGATTGAGAAAGGGTCTCGCTTGGCACCGCTCTACCCCCTTCAGGCTCCGGCGATGGTCATGCCGTCGATGCGCAGGGTTGGCGAAGCCACCGATCCCCTGAAGACCAGGTCATTGCCGATTGCGGTCACATTCATCAGCATCTCGGCAAGGTTTCCAGCGATGGTGACTTCCTCAACCGCATGAGTCAGCTGGCCGTTTTCAATCCACAAGCCTGTCGCGCCGCGCGAGTAGTCGCCGGTCACAATGTTGGTTCCAAAGCCCATCAGGCCGGTCACGTAGAGTCCGGCCGTGACGTCGGCGATGATCTCCTCCGGCGTCATCGAGCCGGGCTCAAGATACAGGTTGCCGCAGCCAATGCCTGGCGTTCCCGCCAGGCCGCGCGACGCATTGTGCGTAGACTTCATCCCAAGCTTGCGCGCACTGTAGGTATTCAGCAGATAGTTCTGAAATACGCCGTTTTCTAGCACGACCGTGCGTCGGGAAGGCAGTCCTTCACCATCGAACGGTGAGCTGCCAAAGCCGCCTGCGCCGGTGGGCAGCAACATGGTGTTGTCATCGATGATTGTCAGGCTCGGCGTGGCGATCTGCTCGCCCAGCTTGCCGGCCAGGAATGACGCGTCGCGCCAGATCGAATCGCCTGAAGCGGCCTCAAACACTGACCCGATCAGCGAGCGGGCCACCTCCGGCGAAAAGATGATGGGCACGCGCTGTGTGGGCACTTTGCGCGCGCCCAATCTGCGCAATGTCCGGCGGGCTGCTTCCTCGCCGATGGATTCAGGCGTTTCAAGGTCGGCAAAGCGGCGAGCGCCACTCCACCACCCGTCTCGCTGCATGGCGCCGTTTGCATCCATGGCCAGCGGCGCTGCGGACACCCCGGCATAACTGGTGCGGTAGCCACCCACAAAGCCGCGCGAGTTGGCCATGACTTTGCGTCCGGTTGCAGCATCGAAGCTGCCCCCGTCAGAGTTGGTGATGCGCGAGTCGGCGGCCAGCGCAGCGGCTTCAGCCCGGCGTGCCCACTCGATGCGCTCCGGACCTGAGAGCGAATAAACATCTTCAAAATACAGGTGCAGGTCATCCGCAATGGACCCAAACTCAGCGGTCTCCGGCAGTCTGGTGAAGGGATCTTCTTCAGTCACTTTGGCAAGCGCCATCGCCCCGTCAACAAGCTGGCGGATGCCATCGGGCGTCAGGTCGCTGGTTGAAGTCGATGCCGAGCGCGTGCCCAGAAAAACCCGCAGGCCCAGCCCGCGCGATCCGGATTCTTTGAGCGTCTCAACCTGGCCCATGCGCACGTTCACGCTGAACTCGTCGCCCTCGCGAACCACCGCCTCGGCGTCCGTCGCGCCCGCCTTCATGGCCAGCGACACCACGTCGGCTGTAAGGGTTTCGAGGTCGAGAGTGGCTTGATCGGCGGTTGGCGCAACTGGAGGCATGCACCTAACCTATCAAATTCGGGCTGCCCGTTACTTGCGCAGCAGTTTCCGGTAATACTTCGCCCCGTAGTTGTCATTTGGATCATGCGGCTTCCCGCGGTAGCTTTGCGCGCCGTCGCGGCCCCAGCAGTAGTTGTTATTCCACGCGCATTCAAGCGGATGGGGAAGAAGCAGGTTGTCGTAGTCGAGACAGGTCTTCAGCGCCAGCACTTGTCCGCGGCGAACACCGCGGTGGGCCAGTTGCTTGTCCCATTTTGCGCTGGCAACACCCGTGATCGCCGCATAGGGACGGCGGTAGGAACGGCTCATGACAAACTCCAGGACGCAGTTGCGTACCTATGTCATGAGGCTCCTCCGTTTCAACTTTAATATGTGACCCCAGGTTCGAGAGCCTCGTCCTACCGCCCCGTCCCCCCCACCGTCATCTTGTCCAGCTTGATGGTGGGCATCCCCACACCAACCGGAACACTCTGCCCATCTTTCCCGCAAGTGCCAATGCCCTCGTCGAGCTTCAAATCGTGACCCACCATCGAGACGTATTTCAAGGCTTCCGGCCCATTACCGATCAACGTGGCGTCGCGGACGGGCGCCGTGATCTTGCCGTCTTCAATCAAATAGGCCTCGGACGCGGAAAAGACGAATTTTCCGTTCGTGATGTCGACCTGGCCGCCGCCGAAGTTTACGGCGTAGAGGCCGCGCTTGACGCTGCGCAGTATGTCTTCAGGAGCATCGTCGCCCGCCAGCATGTAGGTATTGGTCATGCGCGGCATGGGAATGCACTGGTAGCTCTCACGGCGGCCGGAGCCGGTGTTGGTGGATCCAGTCAGTCGCGCGGATAGTTTGTCAGTCAAGTAGCCCTTCAGCACTCCGCCCTCGATAAGAACGGTCTCCTGCGTTGCCGATCCCTCGTCGTCCACGTTGAGCGAACCGCGTCTTCCGGCAATGGTGCCGTTGTCCACCACGGTGACCTTGGGGCTGGCGACCGATTGCCCAATCAGCCCGGCAAAGGCCGAGGTCTTCTTGCGATTAAAGTCAGCTTCGAGGCCGTGGCCTACAGCTTCGTGAAGCAGAATTCCGGGCCAGCCGGGCCCCAGCACAACCTGCATCTCTCCAGCCGGCGCGGCAACTGCCTTGAGTTGCAGAATCGCGCCGCGGGCCGCCTCCCGAGCCAGGCTCTCCGGGCTCTTTGTATTCACAAACTGGTCCAGGCCTGCGCGTCCGCCTGCGCCCGCCGAGCCTTTGGTGGTGAGCGAATCGTCCTTGGCGATGACGAATACGTTCAGCCGGCAAAGAGGCTGGGTATCGCTGGCGAAGGCTCCATCCGATGCGGCGATCAGGATGCGGCGCAGCTCTTCCATGTAACTGGCCCGAACCTGAACGATGCGGGGATCAAAGGCGCGAGCGGCACGGTCGGCGCGCAGAATCAGTTCAAGGCGGGCGGCAAGGTCCAGATCGAACCCGCCCAGCGGCACAGGGTAGAGGTCCGCGGCGGGGGCTTCAACAAAGCCCTGCACGGTCTGTTTGGCCGGAGCGGAGGCGATCAGCGCAGCCGTTCGGGCCGCGTGCAGCAGCCGTTCCGGGCTCAGATTATCGGTATAGGCATACCCGGTGCGCTCGCCGCTGAGCACTCGGATACCGCAGCCGGCGCTGGTGCCTTGAGAGGCGGATTTGACGATTTGCTCATCCACCCCGAGGGCCGTCGCCGTCACCGATTCGAAGTACAAGTCGGCATAGTCGCCCCCCGCGGCAAGAGCCTCCCCAAGGCAGCGCTCCAGCAGCCGTTCAGTGATTGAAAATTTATCAACAAAGTAACGTCTGTGACTCTCGAGGGGAGAAGGAGCCGTATTTGTCATTATTCCTTAAGTTTACGCCAGCGGCCGGATTCGGGGTCCCCGTTGCTCTCTTGATTCATGGCGCTAAGTACTCTTCCAACTGTGAATTCTTCATGCTAGATTCGTCCCATGAAAAAGATTCTTGCTGCTGCATTGCTGCTGATGGTGTTTGCAAGCCCGGTGTTTGCTTCGACGGGAAACTATCATCATCACCACCACCACCACCATCACCACCATCATGCCTAGACCGGATTCTGGCCCCGGAGCAGCTGATCGCCGGGGCCCGACCATCCAGGCCGGCTATCGGCTGGCAGGCGCTGCGCCAAGCCTCCTGAACTAAATCCCTGCACAAAATCCCCGGCAAAATCATGCTAAAGTTCCTGCCATGACCGAATTGGAGAATCTCCGGTTCCCTATTGGCCGTTTCAGCCGTCTGGCTAGCAGCACGCCGGCCATTCGCAACGCGCAAACCAACACCTTGCGCGAATTGCCTGGGCGGTTGCGTGCAGCCGTGAACGGACTGAGCGATGCCCAGCTCGACACACCCTACCGTCCCGATGGTTGGACCGTGCGCCAGGTGGTGCACCACGTGCCCGACAGCCATGCGAATTGTTATGTCCGTTTCAAGCTGGCGCTCACTGAGGATTGGCCCACTATCAAAGCCTACGATGAGAAGGCCTGGGCCAAACTGGCAGATAGCCGCATGCCCGTTGACGCTTCGCTGGCGTTCACTGAGGCGTTGCATGGCCGCTGGGTCGCGTTGCTTGAATCCATGAACGATGAAGATTTCGAAAAGGGCTACACGCATCCTGAACAGGGCCGGCAAACGCTGGCCAACGTGCTGGCCATCTACGACTGGCACTCCCGCCATCACACGGCGCACATCACCAATCTGCGCGCGCGGCAGGGATGGTAGGGGCGGGCAAAGCCGCTGTTCCTGCCCCAACCTGAGCTCTGGCTTGGGGCCCGTCTGCGCACCGGGATCGCCGATCTGCTACCGGGACTGCGCGGCGACTTGCTCCACACGAAGGTGCAGGCCCTTCAGTGGGCGATCGTAGGATGCTTGACCTTCTCACCCCCGATCGCAACGGAAGGCTGACGATTCTGGAACTCAAGGCCGACGAGGATCTGCATTTGCCCTTGCGGGCGTTGGACTACTGGATTCGCGTCCATGCGCTCGACAACCAACGCAAGTCCATCGCAGGCATCGAAGGCGGAAGGCCGTTGTCATCATTCGAGCGTCAGGGCTATTCCCAAGTGCCGAGGTTTCGCCGTTTGCCACGCGCATGCTGCTGGCGGCTCCGGCTTTGCGCATTCATCCCGCAAATGCAACGGTGTTGCGCTATCTTTCTCCCCAGGTGGAGTGGGAGCTGATTGCCCTGACCGAGCATGGGCGTCGAGAACTGACCTTGGCATTTCGCAAACACAGCGGTGACGCGTGACCTTGGAGAATCAAGCTTTGGCGCACTCGCGCAAATCATGCGCCAGCGCGTCCACGCGTTTCAAGTCCGTGTCCCAGGCAAACATGATGCGTGCCGCGCCGCCGATGAACGTGTAAAACTTCCAACCGCGATCGCGCAATCGACCGAGAATTTCGTCGGACGTCATCAGGAAAACGGTGTTGGCGTCCACCGGCGAAGCGATTCGCACGTTGGGCACCCCCGCAATCTGCTGCGCAAAATACGTCGCGCACTCATTCGCATGAGCAGCGTTTCTCAGCCAGGCACCGGTCTCAAGCATCCCCACCCACGGAGCGGCCAGAAAGCGCATCTTCGACGCCAGTTGCCCGGCCTGTTTGCAGCGGTAATCGAAATCCACGGCCAGCGCGGGATCGAAGAACAAGACTGCCTCCCCAACCGCCATTCCATTTTTTGTTCCGCCAAAGCACAGAACATCCACGCCGCTCTTCCAACTCAGCTCCGCCGGCGAGCTGCCAAGATGGGCGCAGGCGTTGGCAAAGCGTGCGCCGTCCATGTGGAGTGAAAGCCCGCGCGCCTTGCATGCCGCAGAGATGGCCCGTACCTCATCCACGCTGTACACGCGCCCGGTCTCAGTGGATTGGGTGATGGTGACCACCCGCGGCTTCGGGTAGTGAATGTCCACGCGTTTGGTGGCGATTTCATGAATGGCGGCGGGCGTCAGCATTCCATCGTCACTGCGAGCCACCAGGAGCTTCGAACCGTTGGAGAAGAACTCGGGCGCGCCGCACTCGTCCGTCTCAACATGCGCCTGATCAACGCAGATCACACCGTGATACGACTGGCAGAGCGAGGCCAGCGCCAGCGAGTTGGCCGCCGTTCCGTTGAACACAAAGAATAGCTCAAGATTGGTTTCAAACAGCTCTCGAAAAGCATTAGCGGCGCGGACGGTCCACGGGTCCTCACCATACGCCGAGGTGCTGCCATGGTTTGCCGCTTCCATCGCAGCCCATGCCTCGGGGCAGATTCCCGCGTAATTGTCACTGGCGAACTGTTGAGCAAGGTCGTCGTTGGTCTTGTGCATATCTTTGCTTTGCTCCTTGCTTTGAATCTTGATTGTCACACCCCGGCCGCTCGCTCATTCCCCCACCGCGGCACATGACGCTTGGAACGCGATTCATTTAATGAACATCGGCCAATGCCGCATTCAGGCCCTCGAAGATCGCGTCGAACTTCCCGCTCTCCGCCGCAAAGCGCAGCCGCTTGACATTCTCCACGCAGATCTCAGGCGGCGTCGGCTGCGTCTTCAAAATCGTCATCACCTCGGTGATGAATTGATCCAGCGGCATAGCCCGCGGATCAGAAGCCCCGCTCATCAGGTCGGTGGCGACATAAGGAGGGATGAGTTCCAGAACCTCTGTGCCGGTTCCCCGTAGCTGGTAGCGCAGCGAGAGCGTGTACGAGTGAATGGCGGCTTTGGTCGCGCAATACGTGGGCGTCAGCGTGAGCGGCAGGAATGCAAGCCCAGAAGAAACATTCATAAGGACGGAATGAGGCTGCTTTTGCAGATGGGGCAGCAGAGCGGCAGTGAGCCGGATGGGACCAAGCAGGTTGGTTGCAACGATGGCTTCAGCGTCGGCCAGGTCGCTTTCCTGGGCCTGCAGTTTTTCAGCGCGCATAATGCCGGCGTTGTTGATCAGCACGTCAAGGGCTGGGAATTCTTTGGATACCTCGGCGGCAAAGGCGCGAATGGCGTCCGGATTCAAAATGTCCAGGGTCAGGGATCTCATGCCCGGGTTGGCCGCGGTCACTCCGTCCAGCGCCTCTTTGCGCCGCCCGGCGATGATCACCTGGTTGCCCAGTTTGTGCAGCTCTTCGGCCAGTCCGCGGCCAATTCCCGACCCGCCGCCGGTGATGAGGATGGTGTTGCCGGTGATGTTCATGAGATTTTGGGCCTCCCAAAAGAATGATATGCCGCGTAGCTGAATGCCGAGGGTGACTGACCGCCTGCGCTGAACGCGGTTCTGCAAGGCCGTGAACCTGCGATGATAGGAAGGAACGCCCCGAAGCTGCTGTAAGCTCTGGGCAATTTGGCCCAGGGGACGTCAACAATGCAGCGTGTTGCGCTCATTTATAACCCCGATTCCGGTCAGCACTCCGCAAGGCGCAAGTCAGCCGTTGCGGGTGGGTTGGCTTCGCTGCGCGGTGCGGGCGTTGAGGTCGAAGCGTTTGAGTGCAATCTGCCTGAAGATGCAACGGCTCAGGCGGATCAGGCTGTGCGCGGGGGCTGCGACACGGTTCTAGCCTGCGGCGGGGATGGTACAGTTCACGCGATTTTGCAAAGCCTGGTGGGCACCCAGGCGGCGCTGGGTGTGCTGCCTTTGGGCACGGCCAACGCCCTGGCGGCGAGTCTCGGACTGACCGGAAACCTTGCCGGCGTTGCCCAGGCGCTGCTCACAGCCGTCCCCACGCGGATTCCCGTGGGCCGCATTCATTTCAGAGATCGTGCAGGCGATATGTCTTGGCGCTATTTCGTCGTTGCCGCTGGCGTGGGCGCGGATGCCCTGCTGATGTCCAGGCTCGACCCCGGCCTGAAGCGGCGATTCGGTTACGCGCTTTATCTGGTTGAAGCCGCGCGTATCTGGGCCACCAATCCGTTTCCGCTGTTCGTGGCAAGTGTTGCAGGCAAAGACGGCGATGCACCCCGTATTGAAGACGTCTCCCAACTGCTCGTGGCGCGGGTGCGGTCGTTTGGAGGGGCAATCAACGAGCTGGTTCCCGGCGCAACGCTGCTCAGCGAAAGCCTGCACTTGATGGCCTTCAAAACGCGCAGCCGCCTGCGCTATATGCGCTTCCTGATTGCGCTGCTCCTGGGCCGGCACACCTTCTTCGACGGAATTGAGTTGATAGAGACTGCCGCTGTAGAGTGCAGAGCGCGCAACGGCTCACACGCGCCTATCTTTGTCGAGGCGGATGGTGAAGTGCTTGGTTCGCTGCCGGTTCGGATGGAAGTCGTGCCTGACTCACTCACACTGTTGATTCCTGCGAATGCCAGGCCCTGAGGGTTAAAGGCGCATGAAGGGATAGGGCTGCAGGCAGTGGCGTAGGATTCCCGCTCTCCCACCCTCGCAAAACGCGCGAACACGGGGCACCCCGCACCCAGCTTTGAATGGGCACGGCTTCAGCCATGCCGCAAAGGCCGCACCTTGGCCCTCGGTTTTAGCCGCTGAAGGAAGTTCTCTAAGACTGACCCATGACCTTCTTCAGCGGCTTTCTCGCAAAGTAATACAACGAGAACGCGAGCGCCGCGAATGCGGCTACGCTCACGTAGTTGTTATCAAGAAACGTGTGCGGAAAGTTGAGCAGGTTGCGGTTGTCGTAGTAGGTAGCCTCGACGGCTTTCAGAGCAACCCCAAGCAGGCCCACGATGCCGCCTGCCGCAATCAGGCCTGACGCAAACAGCGAGCCGGGAGAGATTTCGCTCTCCGCCTCGGCCTCTTCTCCGCCTGCTTTCTTCACTGCCCGGTCTACCAGCCAGCGAACAACGCCTCCGGCGAAGATGGGCAGAGTGGTGCCGATGGGCAGGTACGCGCCCACGGCAAACGTCAGCGAGCGGATGCCGAGCAGCTCCACCGCAATCACCAGGGCGACGCCAAGCAGGACCAGGCCCCAGGGCAGTTTCCGGCTCAGAATGCCGTTGATGACCGTGGCCATCAGCTTTGCCTGCGGTGCTGGTGCAGCAGCGCTGCCGATGCCCTGGATCCAATGAACTTCGATCTGATGGCTCGCGGGCGAGTAGAGGTATTTGCCGTCCTGCAGCTCCGTTGATCCGATGGCGTTCAGAATTGTGTACTCAGTGCGCGAGTGCTGCGTACCAGTCTTATCGGCATTGACAACGCGGATCTGAGCAGGCAGCTTGGTGAGGTCCGATTGGACGGCAACACCGGCATGGGGCGCGTTGATGTCCCAGGGCTGTGGCGCCGCGTGGAACTCCTGCAAACCGGTATTCATCAGGTTGAGCGTGAACCCGATCACCACCGTCGAAACCACGACGCCGATCATCAGCGCAATCTGCTGCAACCGCGGCGTTGCCCCGATGATGTATCCGGTTTTAAGGTCCTGCGATGTGTCCCCTGAGTTGGATGCGGCAATGCACACAACGCCTCCGATCGTGATGGCCAGGGCGCCATAGGCGGGCAGCGTCCAGCCCATGACCAGGAAGACGGCGCAAGTGGCCATCAGCGTGGCGATGGTCATGCCGGAGACGGGACTCGCAGAGGAGCCGACCAGCCCCACAATGCGCGAGCTGACAGTGACAAACAGAAATCCGAAGACCACCACAAGCAGCGAGGCAGCCAGGTTTGCGGCCCATCCCACAAATGCGCCGGGGACGGGGCGAAACTCCAGGAAGACAAACATCAGGGCAACGATAATCAGCGATCCAACCAGAACTACGCCCATCGATAGATCGTCTTCCGTCCG
Source organism: uncultured Occallatibacter sp. (assembly GCA_964614635.1). Classification (GTDB taxonomy): domain Bacteria; phylum Acidobacteriota; class Terriglobia; order Terriglobales; family Acidobacteriaceae; genus Telmatobacter. The sequence goes on along the minus strand of CAZTLV010000028.1, from coordinate 18,125 downwards.
CACCGGCTTGGCTTTCGCTCCTGTAGCGCCGGGCCGCATGTTTTTGATGCCTGCGCCCAGAGCGCCAAAGATGGTGGGCAGTGTTTTGATCAGCGTGATCAACCCCGCCGCGGCGACAGCACCCGCGCCCATGGGCTTGATATAGGTGGCCCACAAGTCGCTGGGACTCATCTGGGCAATGGGAACCTGCCCGGGGTAGACCGGATGACCAAGCTCCTTGCCGAAAAAATAGATGAGCGGCATGATCACCAGCCAGGAGAAGACGCCGCCGGCGAAGATGACGCCCGCAACCTTGGGGCCGATGATGTAGCCGACCCCCAGGTACTCTGACGTGGCGTCGGCATAGATTGAGGAGCCCTTCATGACGTGCTGGGGGCCGAAGTCGGGCTGGTACTCCGGTGCGTGTGGCCAGGCCTGAAACAGGTTGCTGTTCTGGAAGAGGGTGTAGACGCCGCCGAGCCCAAGGCCAAGAAAGACGCGGCTGGCAAGCGAGCCTCCGCGCTCCCCCGCAATCAGCACGTCTGCGCATGCGGTGCCCTCAGGGTAAGGCAGCGCCTCGTGTTCCTGCACAATAAGCTGGCGGCGCAGTGGAATCATGAACAGTACGCCGAGCCAGCCGCCGATCAGCGCCAGCATGAAGATGCGGGAATACTCCAGATCGAAGCCGAGGAAAACCAGCGCGGGCAGAGTGAAGATCACTCCGGAGGCAATGGATTGGCCGGCATTGCCGGTGGTTTGCACAATGTTGTTTTCAAGAATCGACGCGCGGCCAAAAGCTCGAAGAATGCTGATGGAGAGCACGGCGATTGGAATGGAGGCGGCAACCGTCAGGCCGGCGCGCAGGCCAACATACACCGTGACCGCGCCGAAGATGACGCCGAAAATGGAGCCAAGCAGGATGGCGCGAAACGTGAACTCCGGCGGTTTCTCATCGGGCGAAACGAAGGGTTGAAACGTGGATGGCTGCGAGTCTGGCATGGATTGCCTCCAAGCGAGCATGTGAGGTCTTGCTCGAAATAACCTGAAGGGGGAGTGTACCAGTTAACAGCACGGGACGGGTGCCCCAGGCCTCGATTCTGAAACGTGGGGTGCGTAAATCACTCCAAAGCCGCTGAACAACTTCGCCTTGTAACAGGGCATGACTTCAGTCGTGCCGCGAAGGCTCCACAATGATCCCTGGCTTCAGTCCCTGAGGGAAGACAGGCTCAAATCGCCTCGCGAACTGCAGGCTTGGCGACCAGGGCCTCGATCGCGTAGCGTATGGGCGACAATGCAATTGGAGAATCAGATCGCGATGACCAATCCAGCACCTGCCCAAGCGCCCGTTCAGCGCCTGATTTCTCTCGACGTTCTCCGCGGCATCACCATTGCCTTCATGATCATGGTGAACAACAACGGAGGACGCGGCTCATGGGGCTTTATGAACCACGCAAACTGGAACGGCCTGACTCCGACCGACCTGGTGTTTCCCACCTTCTTGTTTGCAGTCGGCGCTTCAATCGTGTTTGCTTTTGATGCCCGCCTGGCGCGGGGCGCAACGCCAGGCCAACTGGCAGGCCACACGCTGCAGCGTACGGTAATTCTTGTCCTGCTTGGGATTGTGGTGAACGGCTTTCCATTCTCCGCGCTTGACCACTTACGCTTTTATGGTGTCCTGCAACGGATTGCCATCTGCTACCTGGTGGTAGGGCTTTTCTACCTATGGGACAAACGGGTCAGCACGAAAATCGCTGTCATCGTTGCAGCGCTCATTGGCTACTGGATTCTATTGCGGTGGGTTCCCGTGCCAGGCGCGGGCATGCCGGGGCGCGACGTTCCATTCCTCGATCCTGACCTCAACCTGGTGGCATGGCTCGATCGCCATCTCATGCCAGGGCACCTCTATGAGAATTGGACCACCCATAACTTGCGCGACCCCGAAGGCTTGCTCAGCGATCTTCCAGCCGTGGCGACGGCGCTTATCGGTTTGCTGGCGGGAATGTGGTTGCGGACCAACAAAGCAGTCGCAACAAAATCGAAAGGCCTGGCCATAGCCTGCGTTGAGCTGCTTGCCACTGGGTATGTCTGGTCAATCTGGTTCCCGCTGAATAAAAAACTTTGGACCAGTTCCTACGTCCTGGTTGCGGCTGGATGGTCAATGGCGTTGTTGACCCTTGCATATTGGGCGGTCGAGCAGAAGGGCTGGTTCAAAGGGCGCAGCAAAGCATGGATTTGGCCGTGGCTGGTCTTTGGATCGAATGCGATTGTTGCGTACATGGTCAGCGAACTGCTGCCCACTGTCCTCGATCTGATCACCATCCACGTTGACGGGCGCTCCAGGTCATTGCTCGCGTTTCTCTCGGCGCCCATCTTCACACACATATCTAATCCGGGATGGGCCGCGTTCGCCTTTTCTGTGTCAATTACCGTGGTCTGCTTCATTCCGGTGTGGCTGCTCTACCGCAACAGAATCATTGTCAAGGTGTGATTCGTCACTTCACCAGGCGAAAGATCGCTGGCGTTATTGGGCGATTCGCGCACACGCTTGTTCCAGCGCGTACAGACCTGCCTCACGGGCAGGGGATCGACGGTCTCAACCACAAGCAACAGCACCAGGGAGGGTCACATGAAGTTTCGGGGCGTGATGTTGAGCGTTGTCGCATTTGCCGGTGTTGGAACCGCCCAGACACTGGTCTGCAATATGCAGAGCTATAAATCCGTCGAAGGCGTAAAGGTCGCTGCGACAAGCTCCGGTGTGGAGGTGTCCTGGCTCGGAGAGCGAGGCCAGGAACTCCGTGCGCGTTTCATGCTGCGCGACGGTCAACCCTCCATCGCGGAATTGGCGGCCCGCAAGCCGTCAGGCGCATGGATTGTGCTTGGCCAGAACCTGAAGCCGGAATTCGATGTAACCACCGGGCGGCGTCGCATCTCCATCACCGAGCTTTCTATTCTGAAAAAGTTAAACAAGGATACGCCCGAGAATGAAAATGAATATAAGTGGAATGTGTTTTGGGATGCGCCGCTGGTGGTGCCCGGGAAAAGCCATTTGTCCGGCGCGCCCAGATCTGCGGACGAGGTGGCGCGAGCATCGGTGAGTTACAAAACCGATAATTGTGCCGTAAAAACGGATGGCGACCGGATAAGTGTCGTCTTCAACGGACTTACTCTTGGAATCTTCGCCGGAGATTTGCAATTCACCGTCTACAAAGGGTCAAACCTGCTGCGCCAGGAAGCATTGGCAAAGACCGACGCGCCGGATGTTGCTTATATCTACAAGGCAGGGCTGAAAGGATTCGAGATCAAGGACGACACCAAATTGGTGTGGCGCGATACATCGCAGGTATGGCAGGAAAATGACTTCGGTGGCGATGTCAATGAGGAGCCAGTGAATGTGAAAGCCCGCAATCGCATGGAGATTCTGGATACCGGCGCTGGCTCCCTGGCAGTTTTTCCGCCGCCGCACAAGTTCTTTTTTGCCCGTGAGAACGAGGTCAATCTGGGCTATGTTTATTACCGCAAAGATACCGGCAGTTCGTTTTCGCTGGGCGCGATGCAGCCAGAACGCGGCGAAGGTTACGCACCGTGGGGAGTATCTGACGAGGTGTGGAAGCGGAGAGTGGGCGTTGCCCGCGAACAGGTTGAAAACTACGCGCTGTACAACGCCCCGCCGGGTACGGTTCAACGCATGGCAATTTACTACTATCTAAGTCCGGCAGATAGTCATGCAACGCAGCAGGCAGTCATGGCGTATACGCATGACGATGTGTATAAGCCCATACCTGGCTTCAAGACCGTCACTGGCCACTTTCACCTCGAGTTCAATGAGATGATTCGCGATCGGGGAACTTCAGATCTCAGCCCCACCTGGGTTCCTGTGTTCCGCGGATTGGGAATCAACATCGTGTATCTCGGGGACTTTCACGACGACTCGGATTTTGCCGATCCGGGCCCCAAGCGACTCCCGGAGCAGAAACTGTATTTCGAGGGCGCGCGAAAGCTGTCAGACAAGAATTTCCTGGTGATTCCAGCCGAGGAGGTCAACAACTATCTCGGTGGGCATTGGTACTTGATGATGCCCAAACCGGTTTATTTTACCCACGCGGAGCCGCGACCTCAAGACCAGCCCTTCGAGGAAAAAGATCCGGCATACGGGCACGTTTATCACCTTGGCTCTGCGGATGATGTCATGCAGATGGTGAATAAGGAGCAGTCGATCTTGTGGGTCGCTCATCCCCGCACCAAGAGTTCGGCCATGTATCCCGATATGTACAAAGACAAGGACTATTTTCTCAGCGATCGTTTTATCGGCGGGTCGTGGGAGTCATTGCCAGTGGATCTCTCCCAGAAACGCATGTGCGAGACGCGTTGTTTTGGAGTGAATGACGACATGAGCAACTGGGCTGCAAAGCCTAAGTTCATGCTCGCCGAGGGCGATACCTACATGAAGGTCCCGGGGGACGAGACTTATCCCATGCTGGCCATCAACTATCTGAAGCTCGACAAGGTGCCGGCGTACAACGAAAGCTGGGCCCCGATAGTCGAGGGGATTCATCAGGGAAACTTCTTCGGTACCTCAGGCGAGGTACTGTTCCATAAGTGGGGCATTGAAGGTTCGGGTGCCAAGAGCATTTACACGGCCTCGATTGAATACACGTTTCCGCTCGAGTTCGCGGAGCTGGTGTGGAGCGATGGATCGAAGGTCGATCGCCAGATCATCAGCCTTACAAACACCGAACCGTTCGGGACCAGGAACTTCAGAATCCCCTTTGACGCCACGGGTAAGAAATGGATCCGCTTTGATATTTGGGACTCTGCCGGCAATGGTGCGTGGCTTCAGCCCGTTGCACCAAGATAGCGGCCAATCAAGGTCAACGCGGTCCTACGCAGTTCGGACTCAAGGAGGGAACTCCAAAGAGATGCCCAAGTGCAGAATCGGAATCGCTGGTTTGTCCGGCCTGGCAATCGTGTCCCTCACGGCACTCCTCCTTTGGCGGCTTCCTGCAACACACGCCGGGAGCGGTCAGACGATTGGAGCCGAGGCCGAGGTGTGGACGTTTGACCGGACCGATTCGATCGGCGGACACCCGACCACAGTGCTTGGTCATCCCCACGTCATCGACTCTCCGCTTGGCAAAGCGGTCGAGTTCAATGGCATCGACGACGCGCTCTTCATTGGCGAGCATCCGTTGGCAGCTGTTTCCGCATATACATGGGAAGTGATCTTTCGCCCGGACGCAGATGGCCCGCCGGCACAGCGCTTCTTTCACCTTCAAGAGCAGGATCCGACTACTGGCAAGGACACTGAAAATCGAATGCTGTTCGAGATTCGGATCGTGGATGGCCAATGGTGCCTTGACAGCTTTGCGACCACCGCCGGGCAAAAGCTGACCCTGCTCAATTGCAAGCTGCTTCATCCGCTTGGGCAGTGGTATCGAGTTACTGCTGTTTATGATGGCAAGCAGTTGATGAACTATGTGGGTGACCAACTTCAAGGCGAAGGTGATCTGAACCTTGGGCCGCAGCTCGCCGGGCGTTCATCGGCCGGCGCCCGCATCAACAAGTCTTATTACTTCAAAGGCGCGATTCTTATGGCTCGGATGACTCGGCGCGCGCTGCCCGTTGAGCAATTCCTCAAGATGCCCGTAAGTGTGCAAGGCAAGTAACTCACCAACGTCTCAAGCCATCTCCTGCTTTGTACTCTTCTCCTGAAGTTTGATTGCGGAAGGGTCGCATTCAAGCAGCAGCCGGTGATGCCCCAGGCCTTCCAGCGCTTTCCTCCTTTGGGAGTTTGGCCAGAAATTCATTGAAACACGCAGAGTTTATGAGGTATGGTAAAGTCTCTTGAACACGGCCTCCCCCAAGGCCTTTCTGCTCGCAGCAGGAGTGAGGCCCCCAGAAGATTGCTCTCGCAGGCGCAACTGCAGGTGAGATCGCCGTTGCCAATCAACCTCCACTCCACGTTCAACGCGCATTGGCCGAACCGATTGCGCTGAAAGGGGAAGTACCCGATGCGCAATGTGCTGGGAGCAGCCATCATGCTCAGCCTGTCCTTTGCGTTGCCCGCCGCGGCAGCGCCCTGCCCTGGAATCGTCGTCTTGCAAGACTCATTTGCAACAGCCAACCCTGCTTTGGACGCAACTGCGAATGCTCAAAGCAAGGTCGCGATTCAGGGCGGCAAGGCCGAGGTAACCTTTTTGCAACCCGCAATGGGGCGGGACGAGGAATATACAGGGATCCAGTATGGCGATGTAAATGTTTGCGGCACGTTTGCCACGGCCAAGACCGACAAGGCGGAAAACCAGGCTGCCGGGCTCATTTTCTGGGGAACCGATTACACCACCTTCTATTCTTTCCAGATCCAGCCGACTGTCGGCCAGTATGCGGTTTTGCAGTTGGTGCCGGGGACGGGCTGGGCTTTGCCCCTTGCCTGGACTGCGAGCACTGCGATTGTGAAAGACATGGGCGCCACGAATACGCTGATGGTGCAAACGCAAGGAAAGACAGTGTCGCTCTTCATCAATGGCCAGAAAGTGGGGACGTTTACCGGCACTCCGCCGCCTGGGGGCGGTGTTGTGGGCTTTTCTGTCTCCACTTCGACTCCCAGCCTTGACACCTGGGATGTTTCCGACTTCTCCGTTGGTGTGCCGTAGAGCTTCGGCATTACCCGCTAATTGGATAAGTGCGGGGTGCGTGGCGAACATGTGCCCTGCTCGCTCGCATGTTGCGCATGCCTTGTATCTGCCAGCGGCTATGTTAGGCATTCGACCTTAAGGCTTGTGCTTCAGCGCGCGACCAAAGTAACTCCGCTTCCTGGCGCTTTCTTGATTTTCCTGAACAGCCAAAGGTTCAGCATGGTGAAGATCAAACCTCCCACTGCGAACTTGAGCGCAATCGGCGCATGCGATGGCGAGAAGAACCCCTCGAGGCATCCGGCAATCACCAGCATGGGAATCGTGCCGGAAATGAGCCGCGTGGCCTCAATGCCTCCCTGCGCCAATGATTCCTTCCAGCGCAATGCGCCGGGGAAGAGCATGGCATGGCCGATTCGGAAACCCGCCGCGCCGGAGATGATGATGGCCGGCAATTCCAGCGAGCCATGCGGCGCCACAAAGCTCCACAAAAGCGCAGACATGCCGTATTGATGACATGCTGCCCCCACCACTCCCAACAGGATTCCATTTAGATACAGATAAAAGAAAGTTCCCAGTCCGAATGAGATGCCGCCGGCAAAGATGGCAAAGCAAACCGACAGGTTGTTGGTCATGATCAGGCTTGTAGCCATGGGCGCCATAGTCACCAGGGATTCTGTCCACATCTGGTGACGCTCCATGGTGGCGATCATATCCGGCGAGAGAAAGTGCCGCATGAACTCCGGACGAGCACTGGTAATCACCGCTCCCAGCAGTCCCCATCCCACCGTAACCCCAAGCGACAGCAGCACGTAGTTGATCTGCTTTTGAATGATTGCCGGATACTCGTCCCTGAGGAAGCGAAACAAAGTCAGCAAATTCGTCTTGCGGCCGGAATAGATGATATGGTGGGCGCGAGCCAGCAGTTGATTCACGTGTTCTGCATAGCTGCGGGCAGTGGTGTCATGCCGCAGCACCGAGAGATCGGCGGCAACCTGGCGGTACAGCAGCGCCATCTCTTGCAATTCCGCGCGGGTCAGTTGTCCCAGGCCGCCTGCGTCCGCCTGGGACAACAGCGACGAAAGCCGCTCCCAGTGGGGCCGGCGCTTGAGAATCCACTGGTTTGAGAGGATTTGCACCATGGACCTGAGTTCTGACCAGCTTAGCATTGAAACGCCGGAGCTTGTGGCCATAGAGATGCCGTTAGCGGGCATTGGCAGCCGCTTCATCGCCCTGCTCGTCGATTATCTGATCTGGGGCGCGGGATTCCTGGTGTTGTTTTTTCTCGTTGTTCTTCTTTTGCCGGGGATTCACGCCTTCTCAAAAATCTCGGCACAATGGGCGGTGGCACTCGCGGTGTTCGTCGTGTTCCTGCTCAATTGGGGTTACTTCACGCTCTTTGAGGCATTCTGGAACGGCCGAACACCGGGCAAGCGCGTAGCCAGGATTCGCGTGATTCAGCGGACGGGACAGGCGATTGGTCTGTTTGAATCCATGGCGCGCAATTTTGTGCGCTACATTGACCAGTTCCCGTTCTTCTATGCGGTTGGCGTGGTTTGCGTGTTTGTCACCAAGCAGCATCAGCGACTCGGCGACTTGGCCGCGGGCACGCTGGTGGTGAGAGATCGAGATCCTGAAACTCCGTTGTGGGGCGAGTCAGGCTCACGAACATTCACAGCGCAGGCATTCGTGCCCAGTGCGCCCAGGCCGGAACCTCAAGCCACACTCAACCTGCCGGCCACCAGCATTGCTCGCCTCTCTGCCGCGGACCTCGAGGTGCTCGAAGGGTTTTTCTCGCGCCGTCTGGATATGAGCTTGCCGACTCGTCAGGCCCTGGCATTCAGGATCGCCTCCGCCATTCAGGCAAAGTCAGGTTTGGAGCTGCCCGACGGCGTCAGCGTCGAGACGTTTTTGGAGGCCACAGCCCGCCAATTGAGAGACCTCGCGAGGCTGCAATAGACGATAAATTCCAATAGACGGATTTTGAGCGGGTCCGCGATCTGACCGCCTGAAAGGGGTTTCTCGGTCTGTTCTTTGTGGCGTTAATTTGGCTCAATCTTCATAACCTGAGGAAAAGAGCCTGAGGCACAGCAGCAAAGCATCCGATTGTGCAACGGGGCTCGGCCAGCGCATCCTTGCGGCAAAGCGATTAAATGTCTTAGTTTCAATCATATCCAGAAGAGTGGTTAGGCAGCCACCTAAAAAGATGCCCGTCCACTCTAATTCTCACAAAACTACTCTTGACAATTGATCCACTCAGGGCATTAAATGTCTCCCGGCTCAGTGGCAGATCATTTAGGACCTCTCTACTTAAACGTTTGAGTGCGAGGATTCCAAAAACTGGAGAAGACCAAAAATCTTCTTCCAAACCACGGAGAAATCGAGCCCATTTTAAGTCCGTTCAGGCGCATTTCAGGCCTGGGCAGACGGGTCGAAGCCGGCAGCTTGCTTGAACATTTTTGAAAGCGCTCTGGCAAAGAGTTGAACCAAACGCAGAACCCGCGATCCGGCTTGAACATGCGGAGGCCAGCCCCAAGCGAAGGGATGGTCAAAAAGACGGGAAGGTGGGTTGGAAGAATTGTTCGGGGGCACAGTAAATTGATTTTCTTCTTGACAATTCACAATCCGCAGGATTTCAATGGCTCGGTCGCAATTTCAACCTATCAGGTAAATCGGTGTATTTGAGCGATTCTGTTCTCAATAGCCGTCAACCCTCTCGACTGTCCGCTTCGGTGGGTGCAGTCGCGGGGGATTTGTGTCTTCTGGGCGCGAGCAATTCTTTTCGGCCCGGAACACGCAATCGGCGCCAGCTGAAGCATCGGGTATCTGGCCGGGTGTCCGGCTTCATTCATACGGCTTCATACCCTACCGATGGGGAAGCGAACGAAGTAAACAACACCAACAGCAGCAAACTTGAAAAGGAAGGTCACATGAGACAAGCGAGACGCGGATTTATCAGCATCGTGTCGGTTCTCTTATTGTTCGTTGGCATGGCACTCCATGCCCAGCAGAACTCTGAGATCGTCGGCACAGTTACTGATCAGACCGGCGCAGCGGTGCCCGGGGCAACTCTGACACTGACTCAAGCGGAAACCGGTTTTGTCTACAACTCCGTTTCCAACGGGACAGGCGCATACGTATTTGCCGGCTTGAACGTCGGCACCTACAACCTGAAGGCCACAGCGAAAGGCTTTGAGGCATTTACCAGAACGGGCCTGGCCCTCAACGTATCGCAAACACTCGCAACCGACATCAAGCTGACGGTTGGAGCAGAGAGCGTTCAAATCACCGTCAGTGCCGATGCACTGTCGGTTCAAACGGAATCAAACGATGTCAGCACGCTGATCAGCGGCGAGCAGGTAACGTCGATCGCGACTGAAAACCGCAACTTTACATCACTCGCGGCTCTCGGTCTTGGCGTCAGTTCCAACCTGCCTTCGAATAACCCACCGACAGCCTCGGCTTCCAGCGCAAGCATCAGCGTCAACGGCCTTCGCCAAAGCCATAACATCTGGCTGTTGGACGGTGCAGAAGCTGATGACCGCGGCGGCGCGGGCGGCATGAGCGTTATGCCCTCCATGGACGCCATCGCGCAGTTCCAGGTGCTGGCCAGCAACTATCCTCCGGATTACGGTATTGCTTCCGGCGCAACGTTCTCGCTTGCTCTGAAGAGCGGCACGCAGAAATTCCACGGCGAAGGTTGGGAGTTCTTCCGCAACGACGACCTGGATGCGAACGACTACTTCAACAAGTATCAGAAGGCAAATCCTTCTCAATACGGCGCGGTTCCGAAGTTGAGACAGAACATCTTCGGCGCCAACATTGGCGGCCCCGTGATTATTCCTCACGTGCTCACCAACAAGAAGACCTTCTTCTTCTATAACCAGGAATGGCGCAAGCTCATTCAATCGAGCTCTCCGGCCACCAACAATACGATTCCCGATCTAGACCGTCCCGTATCGGGCCAGAATCTGCACTACGTTTCTCCCGCCTATGCATCCAACCAGAAGATTTATCTTCCAACGGTCGAGCAGGTACCTGATCCTGCATTCCAGGCCAAGCTGACCGCCGCGGGTCTCGGTACACTCCGTACAGGGAACACTTACGCCCTCGACCCAAATTGCCCGCAACCCACTAGTTCAAACCCCAACCCCGATTGCGGCTTTCCGTTCCCGAACCAGATCATTCCGGCATCGCTGTTCGATACGGATGGCGTGTTGTTCCTTCAGTCAAGCGTCATTCCGCATGCGAACACTCTAGGGGACAAGGCAACGACCTCGGAGGCCACTCCAACGACGGCAACCGAAGAGATTGTTCGTATTGACCATGAGATCAACAGCAAGTGGCAGATACTCGGCCACTTCCTGCATGACAGCCAAGCGACAGGCACAGCGGACGCCGATCTGGCTTGGAACTGGGAGACGTACAACACAATCACCAGCGTGGAGAGCAACCCATCGAACAGCGCCGCAGTTAAGCTGAGCGGTGAGCTCTCGCCAAGCCTGTTGATTGAAGCGTCAATGAACTATGACGGCAACATCATCAACATCACCAACTCGCCCAATGTACTTCACCCGAGCAACTGGGTTAACGATAACTTCTTCGTGAACTCAGGCTCGAACCAGTACCCCGGCGCACAATACGGTGGCAATAACTTTGGCGCATCGATGCAAACGGGCTATGGTGCATGGCACAACGCAGCTGAAGACTATGAGCCACGGGCCGATCTTTCCTACACCCGCGGCAAGCATGCCATGAAGTTTGGCTTCAGCTATAACCGCTACACCAAGAACCAGCAGTTGCAGGCGGATGCCGCCGGCGACTACGGCTTCGGTGCGGGCCAGACGGGTACAACGGCCGGTGGAAATTCTGGCGATCCATTCATGAGTCAGATCCTCGGTCTGGCCACCAGCTATTCACAGCCGCAGTCCATGGCCATCCGGCACTATGTCAACCAGACCACGTCGGGCTACGTCAACGACAACTGGAAGGTGAGCTCACGGCTCAGCTTGCAGCTCGGACTGCGTTACGATGCACTGCCGCACGCATGGGAACGCAACGACGATCTCGAGAACTTCGACCCATCGCAATACATCAACGCTCCTGTGACCTGGTCTACAACAAACTCGGGCGCTATCACCGCGACCAGCGCCGGAGTTCAAACGCCGGTCGGGTTCGGCGGAGCTTCCTATTACCTCAACGGCATGGTGATCCCAGGGCAAAACGGTGTGCCTCACGGTGCGGTCACCAACGACTACAAAACCTGGCAGCCTCGTCTCGGGTTCGCAGAAGATATCTTCGGCAACGGCAAGACCGTTCTCCGCGGCGGCTTCGGCGTCTTCTACGAGCGCTTGCAAGGCAACGACATTTACGGCCTTTCCAACAGCAACCTGCCCTTTGAATACACGCCAAATGCGGGCAGCGTGTACTACAGCACGCCAACCTGCTCGTGGGAATCGACAGCATCCACGGCAAACCCCGCAAACTGCGGCAGTCCGGCATCTCTTCCAATTTACCCGGCCGGCCTCACCAGTCTAGCGACGACATACAAGGCTCCCGGAGCCGCCATGTACAGCCTCGGTGTCCAGCATGAACTGAAGCCGTCCATGATCTGGGTCGTCCAATACGTTGGCAACCTTGCGTGGCATCAGAACATCGACCTCCCGTTCAACAATATGCCGATTACCACCTCGAATGCCCTTCGCAGCGCAGTGGCCTCTGGCTCGCTGTCGAGTGCGATTTATCCGGCAGGTTCGAACGAACTTCGCACCTACCCCGGATATGCTGGGATTACCGAGGAACAAAACACGACGGGCAACACCTACAATGGTCTGCAGACCAGCCTGCGTGTGCAGAACAAGTGGGGCCTCAGCGGCGAGTTGGATTACACCTACTCGCATAACATTGACATTACCGATGGAGATCTAAACACTGTTGCCAATCCGTGGAACCTCAAGTACATGAAGGGGAATAGCGGATATGACCGGCGTCAGATTTTCGGCGGCAACTACATCTACAGTCTGCCCCTCTTCAACAAGTCCCAGGGCTTGGCTCACTCCTTGCTCGGTGGCTGGCAGCTCGCTGGCACCTTTGTCAGGGAGACGGGCGAGCCTGTCGCTGGCAGCTTCAGCGGCGTGAACGATCCCATCGGTTTGGACGGGGGCTACACCAACTACCCGAATGTGATCAACAAAATCACCTACCATCACAAGGTCAACGACTGGTTCGATACCTACGCAAACGGCGGAGTCGGATCACTCGCGGCAGACCCACAGGCGCCACCGACGGCCGGCTATGCCGGTGGTCCTAACCTCGGTTTCGGCGACGGAAGAAAAGACACGTTCGTCGGCCCGGGCAAAACTGATTTCACAACCTCTCTCTACAAAAACTTTGCGATTACCGAATCGTCTCACTTCGAGTTCCGGGCGGAATCGTACAACACCTTCAACCACACGGAGTTCACCTCAATCAATACCGGATGGTCTAACTCAAAGGGCGGCCAGTATGGCACGGCGACCGGCGATGCAGGCCCACGTGTATTGCAACTTGGAGCGAAGATCGTATTCTAATCACTCCTAACCAACAATCGGCGCCGCAAGAGGAAACTCTTGCGGCGCCGATTTACTTTGCGCCCACCATTTCCGCGGCCCAATTGCCATCAGCCTGGTGGGTAAGCGCTGCCGTCGAAAAGTACGGGCTTCAGCCCGTACATAGAGCACCTAAAATGATCGCTGCTTCAGCCCTGCTGAGAGAGTTCTCTAAAGCCTGCACCGCCACCCGCGCGCGGTTCGCATCACTGGACAGGGCATTCACCCGCCTGCGATGATTTGTTCGAAGATGTCACGCTTCCCCTCTCATCTGCTCATCCTGGCTGCGCTTGCGCTCGCCTCCGGGCCAGGCACTTCATTAGCCCAGCATGCGCCGGCGCAGTCTGCGGGCACGCCTTCTACCCAGGCGAAGGCCTCAAGTCAGGACGGCTACGTGGGCAGCGCCGCCTGCGCCTCATGCCATCAGAAAATCACCGCTTCCTTTGCCAACACCAGCATGGGCCGCTCGCTCACCGCCATCACGCCCGAGTCTCTCCACATCCTGCCGCTCGGTTCAACTGATGCCGCCAACCTGTTCAACGCCAAATCAAACCATCACTTCGAAGCCCACGCCGAAAACGGCAAACTCATCCAGAGCGAGTACGAAACTGGTGCAAATGGCAAGGAAGTCTTCCGCAGCACGCATGAAATGGGCTGGATCGTCGGAACCGGAGAGAACGGATTCGGCGCGCTGCTGCGCCGTGGCGATTATCTCTTCCAGGCGCCGCTCTCACACTACACGCAGACCGGGCATTGGGATCTTTCACCCGGTTATCAGAACCAGGACGACGGATTCAATCGCATCATCCAGCCGGGCTGCATCTATTGCCACAGCGGCCGACCACTGCCCATTGCCGGCCGCGCCGGAAGCTATCGCGACCCGGCCTTCACCCAGACCGCGGTCGGCTGCGAAAGCTGTCACGGTCCAGGCGCGGCCCATGTCCAGGCCATGCGCAAAAGCAAGTTCGTCCCCATCGGTGCAAAGCCTACCATCGTCAACCCGGGGAACATGACCAGCCAGTTGGCCAACGACATCTGCATGTCATGCCATCAGGGCGGCGACGCGCGCGTCCTGCAACCCGGAAAGACCTATCAGGATTTTCGCCCCGGTGAGCCACTCGAACGAACCGTCGCTATATTTCAGGTTCCGCCAACGCGAGACAACCCGCCCAACGACGATCATGTCGAGCACTACTACTCGATGAGCTTGAGCAAGTGTTTCCTCTCCACGCAAAACCTTCCCGTTGAAAAGCAGTTGCGATGCATCACCTGTCACGATCCGCATGTCGAGCCCACCTCAGACGAGGCACCGGTTCATTTCAACTCCAAATGTCTTTCCTGTCACACCCGGTCCAGTTGCACGGCGCCGCCGGCTGCGCGCCAGGCCACCACGCCAGGTGACAACTGCATCAGTTGCCACATGCCTCTTCGCAGCATCCGGGTTATTTCGCATTCCAGCGCCACAAACCACCGCATCGTGCGCACCCCTGACGAACCGTTTCCTGAGCAAGCCTTCAGCCAGGCGACCGCTGCCATGCCCAATCTTGTCGAGCTCAATCCCGAGGGCGAGCGTGGTTCGGCAGCAGTGGTTCCGTCGGCGCTGATTCGTTTGCAGGCCTACGCCTTGCTCAAGGCCCAGGGAAAATCGGAGTATGTCCAGCCCTGGCTCAACACCCTGGCGGAGTTGGAAACGTCCAACCCGGAGAACGCGATTGTACAGGCTGCACTCGGGCATCGCGATCTCGACGGCCACCGATATGCCGATGCCATCTCTCACCTGCAGCACTCTCTGCAACTCGATCCGTTGCAGCCGCTGGTCTATGTCGAACTCTCCTCGGCCCAGGATCAAAATGGCGATCACATCCAGGCCATCGTCTCGGCGAGGCAGGCAGTCACTCTCGATCCCTTCAACCCTGGTACGCGCAAGACGCTGATCTACCAGCTCATCCAAAACAAGCAATATGACCAGGTTGAAGCGGAGATGGAAAAATATATGCAGATCTTTCCTGAAGACGACAGCATGCGTACCATGCTGGCCATCATCAAGCAATGATTCCCTGGTATTGCTCTAGCGGACAGTCGTGCGCGAAAATTGTATGAGACGCTCTGCAGCAGCGCCGCGCAGGTCACAGGCGCAGGCGATCGGCAGAAAGGCCATTCCGTGATTCAAGTGCTCCGCATCGTGCTGTTGATAGGCCTGCTGACCGTAGCCGATTCCAGTTTTTCCCAGGTCAAGGCCGCGCCGGATTCGCGTCGTCAGCAGGCGCTGTCGTTTGAAAGCCAGGGCAAGAATGCCGAGGCTGAGCAGGTATGGCGTGCGTATTTGAAAGATCACGCTTCAAGCGCCGAGGCCTACGCGCACCTTGGATTGCTTGAATCCCGCCAGCAGCATTACAAGGAGGCTGCGCCCCTCTATCGCAAGGCGATGCAACTCGGCCCTGAAGTCCCCGGTCTGCGGCTGAATCTCGGATTGGCCTTGTTCAAGGGTGGGGAGTTGAAGCAAGCGATTCAGGAGTTTGGCATCCTATTGAAGGCGCAGCCAGACAATCAGCAACTGAACACTCTGATCGGCTTGGCCCATTACGGGCTGGCCGAATACAAGGATGCTGTGCCGTTCCTGCGGGTGGCCGCGGCGCACGACACGAAGAACTTGATCCTTCGGCTGGCACTGGCGCACAGCTGCCTCTGGACGAAGCAGAACCAATGTGTGCTGGATGTGTATCGCGAGATTCTGGAACTGGATCCGAACTCCGCTGAGGCTGACATGGTTGCCGGCGAAGCACTGGATGAGATGAAAGACAACGAAGGTTCCACCAAGATGTTTCGCGCCGCGGTCAAAGCAAATCCAAAGGAACCAAATGTTCACTTCGGTCTGGGCTACCTGCTGTGGACTCAGAAGCAATACAAGGAAGCGGCTACCGAGCTACAGGCCGAGCTCGCAAACGACCCGAATCATCTTCAGGCCATGCTCTATCTCAGCGACACTTATATCCAGATGAACCAGCTTGCCGATGCCAAACCCTTGCTGGAAAAGGTGGTCAAGGCCAATCCGTCCCTTGGCCTGGCACACCTCGACCTCGGCATCGTCTATCTCGAGTCAGAGAAGAATCAGGACGCGCTGCGCGAACTCGCCTTGGCTGAGAAGTTAACGCCAAACGACGTGAATGTGCATTGGCGGCTGGGGCGCCTCTATCGCACACTTGGCCGCAAGGACGAAGCAAAGGCTGAATTCGATCAAGCGAACGTTCTGAACAAACAGGCAGATGACGACCTTTACAAGAAGATCGCCAACGGTCGGACACACCACGATCCTACCCAGACAGCTCCGCCCACTCCGCCAGACGCAACACCTCCGGCACCATCAGATGCAAAGTGATTGGCTTTAGTGCGCCATTGACCTTGAAACGCCGGATTGTTCCTGCGCCAGCAGCCCTGCCAATACCTTCTCTGGGCAAAGGTGGTGCGTCTCAAGCTGATCCAGCTCTTTTTCTGTCTCGACAGAAAAGGCGATCGTCATGAAGCAATCCAGGCAGCGCGTGTTATAGCTGCCGTTCTCGTTTTGAGTTCTGCTGTACATCGTTGCCTCGGGTGTTCAACCGATTGCAAGATGCTAGGCCCCTGCGAAGAACTCTCGACGTGACTCCCATCACGCGCCCTTGTGATCGTTTCCGGCTAACGAATGCATATTCCCCCAGTCAGGCTAACGAATCAAATGGTTGCGCCCTGATTAGGATGGCGCCGCAAGTGCCAGCACGGGCTCATTCCCGCTTGCGGAAAAAGCGAGACGGAGCAGGGCGCATCCAGCGAACCCAGATAATCAAACTCCTGCTTGTTGCCTTTCAGCGGAATGGTCACGTAGCGGTTCACACTTACGGTGGACTGTGGCGAACCGCGCAGCCTGAACAGGGCCCAATCGCCTCCATAAACCAGGACAAAGCCCCCCAGCAATACCGCCGCAATTCGCAGCAACCAACGTTTGATCACGGTTCAACCTTCCTTCAACAAATGCGATCCCTGCTTCAGGGCTACGCCCGTCAGATTGCGGCGCAGGGACTGAGTCAGATAGAAGTTTAGCTGGTCAGCAGCCTGTGCCGAACTCAACCCTCCCGCGCGAATGTTTGAAATGCAATTGCGCTCGGCATCCGTGCGGCCAGGCTGCGGTGCCCAGGTGATGTACGCGCCCAGCGAGTCGGGTGAGCTAAGCCCAGGGCGCTCGCCGATCAGGATGACCGAGATTCGCGCGCCGAGAGCAGAGCCAATTTCATCGGCAATGGCAACGCGGCCTTGCTCCACAATGCACAGCGGCGCCAGGCGCCAGTCCTGCAATCGCGGCAGCAATTCCTTCAACAGCGGCGGTGCATGGCGCTCCACCGCGAGTGCTGAGAGCCCGTCCGCCACCATCAAGGCAACATCGTACTCGCCGCTCATAGTGCTGATGCTTGCGCGGCTTCGTTCCTCGAGTTGGCGCCCCAGGTCTGGACGTTGCAAATATTTTGTCCTGTCTTTGGCCGCGGAATGCAGGCACAGCACTTCAACATTTCGACGCCCGCAATCGCCCATGATTGAAGCAAGCTGTGCAGCAAGAGAAGCGGCTTCGATTCGCGAGTGAACCGCATCGCGAGCCTGCGCGTGACACAGCTGGTAGTCGAGCACGTCGCGGGTTTGCTGACTTACACCGGTGCGGCCAAGCCCAACGCGTGCCGAAGTAAAAGCGCGCAATTGAGCGGCGAGCCGATCGGAATTGGCGTTCTCGCTCATGGCTTCAGCATCCGTTCAGGGTGTTGAGCCTCATGGGCGAGCCGATGAAAGTTCTCTCCTTGCAGCCATGCCTCAAACTCCGGCGCAGGCCGCATTCCCAGCGCCTGGCGCAAATAAAGCGCATCGTGGAAGCTGGTGCTCTGGTAGTTGAGCATCACGTCGTCGGCGCCGG
>CAZTLV010000027.1:0-55555 GCA_964614635.1 uncultured Occallatibacter sp. | reverse complement strand
ATACATGCGCATCGATCTGTGTCAGATCGGAAAGATCCCAGACCAGACCAATGGTCCTGCCTGCGGCCGCCGCCAACGCTTCCTGGGTTCCTGCGATGGCATTCCGTTCAATGTCGGCGATGGCCACGTTTGCGCCTTCGCCCGCCAGCGCGTTGCAAATTGCTCGGCCCAGACCGCCACCGCCCCCTAACACCAGAGCCGTCTTTTTCCGTAGAGCAAGATCCACAGTCCTCTCCTTTCCTGTCTATCGGTACATACATCAGGCAATGAATCCTGTGTCTCGCAAAAATACCGCTCTGTCATCGAATCAAGTATATGGATCAGGCGTCAATTTGGCCCTTTGACATTTAATTTGATCTCATTCTGCGCCTGCTGAGGCCTTTGGCTGTTCTCTCGACTTGCCTTCTGCGCCCTCGTCAAGATCTGCTCGACACGTTGATCGTTTTCAATTTTCCGTTCCGCAGCCCCAAATATGAGGCCGAGCATGCTGTCGTCGCCGGCGCCTGCCTGCGCAAGCAGTCCTCTGCTGGAGATGGTCTCAATTTCAGGAATGACTCTAGAGGGTGGCAAGGTTTCTACGTGCAGGCTCGGTCCCAGGGTTTGGAGCAATATGGAGCAATGAGCGACGGGAGCCATGGGAAATACGGGAACGGTGGCATTGGGGCTGGTGTAAGTTACAGATTCCACAAGGCTATTACGAGTTCCAATCCCACTCTCTCCGCCAGCTGATTATAAAAGACTTACAGTAGCTTGAGCCGGCGCCCGGTATCTGATTTCCGGGCGCTTTTGGCCGCCTTCGCCAGTGTCTCGCCGTGCGCCCGACAAAACCATCTTTGTGGGCACTTCCGAACAGCCCTCGAAACGGCTCGAGGATGCGGAGAGCTCCCATCTCCGCAGATTCGGCCTGACTGACCCTGGACATCTATAGTGACTGATCCGGGCCCTCTTGCACGCTTGCTCCATTGCCAACACTAGAGAATATTTACCGCCCGCGCCGCTAGAAGTGCCACGGTCGCAAACGAAATCAATGCCTGCACCATCATTAAAAGCTTGGCCCAGCGCGACAAGACAGGAGAATCGGTCGGAGAAAAAGCTGTGCTCGTGTTGAAGGCAAGAAACAAGTAGTCGACGAAACCCGGATTCCAATGTTCCTCGCCCATCTCCCGTTGTGCTCTTTGACTCAGCGTCATCTGCGGGAAGAGAAATGCGCCGTCCGTGTGAGCGCCGCGCAACTCCCGAGCGCGCGGGCCACCCGCATCGAGTCTCCAATACCATGAGGCGAAGACCAGAATGTTCGCGACCCAAAGTGCCCCTGCAGAAATGAGAAGGTCTCTTGGAGGTTCTTTGTGCGAAGGGAGTGCCCCGATCAGTAAGATGAGCGACCAAACCATGTCGGCCGTCACAAGTGACGTCAAAAGATATCCAAGTCTCTGGTTCAACTTGTCGTTTCCGGCGCGCCGCGCCAATATGGTTGGCACGAGTAAAACGCCCACGACAAGGATAAGAAGCCAACTCGGTCCTACCGATAAGGATTCAGGGAGCGCCAAGCGCAATCCGCCAACGGCGAGCAGCGCCAGCATTGCAGGCCAACGGGGTTCCAGCTGAGGACGAGTACTTGTCATGTATTGCTCATGATGCCCGAAGCATCGATTTGAAGGAATCTTCGATACCATCGTCTAATTGTCGAACTGCCCACCCCTCTGGCCTAATGGCAATTGTACCGGCAGCGCGCTGCAAGGGTCTAAAAAGACCTTGTTTGTGGAAGAGAGCACACCATGTGCAGACATCTCGAATCGCTGTACCAGAATCTTCTCAGCGTCAAGCTGCCCACAACCTAAGTTGGAACGAGGCTGTACAACTGGTCGGGCATCAAGGCGAGGTCCGGCCGAATGGGGACGATGAATTCTTGTTTCGTGTTGGTAGCCACCACGTCTTTCACCCGGCCGAATACCCATGACCTCGGCGTGGAGGAAGTTTTTCGACTGGAGCTGTTCTATCTAAGTCAATACCAAAGTATTGTTGTCGCAGCGTATTGTTGGCGCAGCCATCGAACCGCGTCTATTATCGGGTAAAACATCGCAAGGACGGTGAAGTGTGGTTCTGCGAAGGGTCCTATCCGCCATTAACAAGGAGCCAAGGATCGCGCGCACACTTTTGATTCTTGCGTACTTCCTCCTGATTTCTGCGCGGTGGGTCTCTGCGCTCGATCCAGGCCACCGAATTTCGCAGTACGGGCACTCTTCGTAGAAGATTCAGGACGGATATTTCGGCAGCCAGCCAGTCTCGAATTCGCAAGCACTACACGTGCTCGTTACGAAGATTTCTTTGACGGGGACAACGCGACTGCAGCTTCGCTGGTCAGGACACGAAAAACGAATGTTTCCTGGAGGTAAAGCCTAATTAGGGAGTCTGTGTGGCTCAAGTAGCCGATCGAAACATCCTGTCCTACGTTCAGTTCGAAGTCGCCACCTCGCGTAGTCAGAACAAAAGCACCTTCAATGGCCGACGCCCAGACAAGGTTGCTGTCAACAATACGCTTGATGTGCTCGAGCACGGGATATCCGTGATCGCGTGTCTCGGCGAGTGCCGTGTACTCTTCTGCTCCGAGCAAGACCGAGTAGGGCCCATTTACACCGACAAGGCGTAATTGGCTTAACGCTTGTGCTACAGCATCGGGATAATCCCGCACATCCGCAGGCAGTGGAACGATTGGGTTGCTCGTGCCTTCTCGAATGCCCTGGATATCTGCTTCGGCGTATCCATTGAAAATCGCGCGGTCTTCGGCGTAGGCAAGTTTCTTCGCTGCGTCTTTCGCAGACTGCCAATCCGAGTCTTCCGACCCTCGCTCCACGTCATCAATTGCCTGACGGGATAGTTCAAAAGGCACTCGCAACTCGACAAGAGGCTTGACCTCTCGCTGGCTCGCGATGATGTCGTCCGCGGGAGCAGCAATCGAGCGCAGGTGCCCGGTTGCAACTCCGGGCAAGGCAATTCCCCCGGGTGAGGGTACGTCAACAACCCGTCGCCCGGCCAGATACCGTTTCAGCGTCCTGGTCGTCTCTTCCTCAATCTGCGACCAAGCAGCGTCAGAAATTGGTGCCAATTCCCGATGGAGGTTATTCATCTGTCTCTCCCTTAAGTGATCCAATTTTGAGTGATGTATCATCCGCGGACCGGGCCGACGGCGGGTCAGATATCTGCAACACGCCGGTCTCTGTCAATTGGGGCTCTTCTCCGCTCACGTTGTCCAGAAAAGTCGTCGAAGGCACAAAGAACAAACTGCCGGTAACCGCGTGACTGAAATCCAGTAGCCTGTCATAATCTCCAGGAGGACGGCCGATGAACATATTCTGAAGCATCGTCTCCGTTATGCGCGGAGTGCGGCTGTAACCGATAAAGTATGTCCCAAACTCGCCGTGGCCTGGCCGGCCGAACGGCATGTTGTCTCTCAGAATCTTGACTTCTTCCCCATTCTCTTCTATAACGGTCAGCGCGTTATGCGCCGACGCCGGCTTCTCGGCATCGCTCAGTTCGATGTCTGAGAGTTTTCTGCGCCCAATAATGCGCTCCTGCGCCTCAACAGGAAGAGCATCCCATGCCTTCATGTTGTGAAGATACTTCTGCACAATCACGTAGCTGCCGCCTGCAAACGCCGGATCCTCGGCACCAACTATCGCTGCCTCACGAACGGCGTCTCCACGTGGATTTTCTGTGCCATCGACGAACCCGAGGACGTCGCGATCGTCGAAATATCGGAAGCCGTGCACCTCGTCGACAACCGAAACCACATTCCCGATGCGGTTCATGATCTGCGTAGCCACCTCAAAGCAGAGGTCCATGCGCTTGGCCCGAATGTGGAACAGGATGTCACCGGGGGTAGAGACGGCATGGCGGCCGCCTGAGCGGATCTCGCGAAATGGGTGAAGTTCCGCGGGCCGTGGCGATCCAAAAAGTCTGTCCCATGCATCGGTCCCAAATCCAACGACGCAGCTAAGACCCGACTCAATGTCCCGAAACTCAACGGCACGAATGATCCCGGAAAGATCCACGCAGAATGACCGCAGTAGCGCATAGGCTTCCTGTTCCTGGCAAATACACACGACAAGAAAGATCGCCGCGCGTGTGAGCGGAGCAACCACGGTCTGAGGAACAACGGTCTCGTCTAGCTGCTCTGGTAAATCCATCGCGTCAATCTCGATTCACGAAGATTTTCACCTACAGTTTTTCATTGGTCAAGAACCTGCCTACGCCGCCGCTTCGTAGCAAAAGCAAATGCCCATGGCAGCGCTGCTGATTTCGCTTGCGGCGTAGAGACCGCCGAACCCTCCCAATCAGCCACCGAGAACTGCCTTCAATCTTGCCCACCCCATGTTCGCGCATAGGTCTTGCCATACGGATAGATGATTAGACAGGACAAAGCAGAGCACGCCAGCATACGAAATTCGCGATAGTGTACGGGGCAGAGGTCCATGCGTCGCAGCTGTTCAAGCATTTGCCTCCTCTCCGCGCTCGCTTTTTGCTTTTCCGGATCGACCGTCGACGGCGTCTACAGTTGGCATCAGTCGAATGATCGAATGGTCACTTTAGCGCCAACCAAGAGCCGGTGCAACCGTTGTCAGAATCGCCTCCATAACATGAGCATTGTAAGCAACACCCAGTTGGTTTGGAATAGTCAATAAAAGAGTATCCGCCTCCGCGATGGCTTCGTCTTTCTTTAGCTGCTCGATCAGAACATTCGGCTCAGCAGCATAACTACGGCCAAAGATCGCCCGCGTCGATTCATCAAGGAAACCGATCTTGTCCTCTTCATCCTCTTCTCGTCCGAAATAGGCCCGGTCGCGGTCGTCGATCAGCGCGAAGATACTGCGACTCACTGACACACGCGGAGTGCACTTGTGGCCAGCCTCCATCCAGGCCGCACGAAATGCGCGAATCTGCGCCGCCTGTTGAATGTGGAGCGGCTCACCGCTCTCGTCGAATTTGAGGGTCGAAGTCTGCATGTTCATTCCCAGGTTTGCAGCCCACACAGCTGTCGCGTTGGAGGCAGATCCCCACCAGATCCGATCGCGCAAACCTTCGGAGTACGGCTCAAGTCGCAAAAGCCCCGGTGGATTGGGAAACATCGGTCGAGGACTCGGTCGCGCAAAGCCCTTCCCGCGCAGCAACTCGAGAAACGCTTCGGTATGCCGCCGGCCGAGAGCCGCATCGTCTTCGCCCTCAGCCAGACTGTAGCCAAAATAACGCCAGCCATCGATCACCTGCTCAGGTGAACCGCGGCTGATTCCCAGCTGCAGCCTGCCACCTGATATGAGGTCCGCAGCCCCAGCGTCCTCAGCCATGTAATAAGGATTCTCATACCGCATGTCGACTACCGCGGTGCCAATCTCAATCTTTTGCGTCTTCGAGCCAACCGCCGCCAGCAACGGAAACGGTGATGCCAGCTGCTGCGCGAAGTGATGAACGCGGAAGTAAGCGCCATCCATCCCCAGCCGCTCTGCCTCAACGGCGAGATCAATCGATTGCAGTAGTGCGTCGGTCGCCGACCGCGTCCCTGACTGCCGCGAAGGTGTCCAATGACCAAACGAGAGGAATCCAATTCTCTTCATACAATCCAGTATCCCCAGGCATATCCAGAGTTGCAAAATGCGCGAACCGCCCAAAATGCTCGCCGACCCGAGCGGCGCTTTGATGTCACGTCTAGAGGAACCGCGCGAACGCGATCGCCGTATTTTTTACCAAGTCATCATCGTTTCTTCTTTTTTGGGGCGGAGAACGTCGTGGCTGCGAGCCCGTAGGGAGATGCAGGCGATTTGTCAGCTTGTGGCTAAATGGAATTACGCATATTCGTTCTGTGCTGAGCTTCATTCACTCTCGACGGGGTGACGCCATTTGCGCCCTTGGTTGCCACGTATAACGTCCCCTTGAGGGGTTTCAGTGTCGAAATCTGACGTAGACAATAAAGCAGACAATCCATCTGGCGGCAACATTCCGTGCTGAGGTGTACCACATCTCGGACACGCTTCGGCTTTCGAGGTAATTTCCGTTCCACAGCATGCACAAAAAGCGGCCATGTCATTTAGTCTCCACTAGTGCCTGTGGTTTGGGATGATCGCTCGAGGTGCAAAGATTCAAGACGAAGCAGTCGGAGTTTATTCCCAACCACCGTTCAATGCGGCCAACTGGACCTAGAACTGTGCTTATGGTTTGGGTAAACCCGATGAGTCCCATCCTCCGCCTATTGCTTTGACCTCTCCTCTACTTAGCTTTGATCTTCTGCTCGATCTCCGTCGCAGAAAAACACCCAGAAAACAAGCCGCATTCCATCACTAACTTTTGTGGACGACTTCGAATGAATACCCGTCCGGGTCAAAGACATCGGCGGCATAGTATCCCGGATAGTATTCCAATCGTGCCCGAGGTGAAATATTGTCTTTGGCACCAGCGGATATTGCTGCCTTGTAGAATTCATCGACCTTATCCTCTTTTTCGGCCATGAACCCCCAGTGAATGGACGCTGGATCAGGCTTTCCTTGCTTGATCCAGAAGAACGCCCTCCTGCCATCACCAAATCCCCAAAGATCGGGATGACCGCCTTCGCCCTTGTAGGGTAGGAAGTACCTAATATCAAGAGGCTTCAAGGCCTCCTCGTAGAACGCCAAAGAACGTTTGACATCGCTGACGCTCAGGATGATGTGATCGAGCATTGTTCTCTCCTTCAAGTCGCAGAGGCTTCAGACGCCTTCCTTTTGTGATTCATTTCGTTCACCTCGCGACTCAAAGCCGCTGGGTTGCCCAGTCAGATTTGTCAATTGTCTTTCAAATAGCGGTACGTCCTCCATCCACCGCGAGTTTTGCGCCATGAATGAAACTGGCGCGGTCTGCCGTCAGGAAGACAATTGCTTCAGCAGTTTCCTCGGCGGTTGCCGGACGACGCGCGGGTGCCTGGGCAGCCAGTTGTTCAAGACTCTCCCCCATCGCACCCGTGCCCTCGGTGCGTGTGGGCTCCGGACTCACTGCGTTTACGCGGACGCTCTTTGGTCCATATTCGGCGGCCCAGGTTTTCGTCAACGGATTGATGGCGGCCTTGCTTGAGCCCTAGGGGCTCATCCCCGGGGCGCTCCGCAATCAGCAACGATCGTGGAAAGATTCACGATGACCCCTTTGCCTCTCTTGGCCATCAGCGGCGCAACCTCTGCGACCAGGGAATACGGTGCCTTCGCGTATGTAGAGAAAACGCGGTCAAACCGCTCTTCCGTCGTCTCATGCGTTGGTCCGAAAGGGTATTTGGCGAACATATGGCGAATTTCCACCTGGAAAATGTGGGTTGCCCTGGCGGGTTCGCCCAGCATTATGCATCCGCTGGGTTTCAGAAAGGGCAAAGTCGATATTTCAACAGTTGAGGCCCTGGATCGGCACTAAACTATTTATTTAGTGAATGTTACTAAGCCTATTGTGAGAAACATCTCAAATGCAGAGTTTACCCTGAACAGCCGGGTGCTTGTGGCAGTAGGGTCCGGGTTATTCTCTGGACGGCAGTAGACGGGTCGAGTTCAAAATGAACGTCAGTTCGGATGCAACGTGTATGAAGGCTGCGAGAAGCGGATTGAGCAGCCCAGCTGCAGCCATGCCGATGCCGATCGAATCCACAATCAAAGTGCCGTAGAAGTTCTGAAAGATGATGGCTCTGCAACGTCGCGCGATGCGGACCGTCTCTACAAATTTCTCTAGATCGTTCCCGATGAGGACCACATCTGCGCTTTCGCGAGCGACATCCGTCCCGCTGCCCATGGCTACTCCGACCGTAGCTTCGCTTAACGCTGGTGCATCATTGATACCGTCGCCGACCATCGCAACCGTGCGTCCAAGCTTGGTTTGGGCTGCTACCTCAAGCGCCTTCTCGTCTGGCAAAAGATCTGAATGAAAATGAAAGATTCCCATGTGGTGTGCAACGGCTTCGGCAGCCGCTTGCGAATCGCCGCTAAGAAGAATGACGCGGATTTTCATCGCCTCGAGTTGCTTGACCGCCGCGGCGGCGCTTGCACGTACCTGGTCTTCAATTGAAATGGATCCGAAGTAACGGTCTTCCACTGCTACGAAGACCGCCATCCCCTGAAATCCCTTCACTTCGGGTGGTACTTCAATTCCCAATGAAAGGAGATGGGCGCGATTCCCGACCGCGATGCGCTCGCCTTCAACCTGGGCCACAATGCCTCGGCCGACAAAATAACGAAATTCGGCCGGTTGCGAAATTGGAATGTTCTTCTCTTCTGCGCAGCGAACGATGGCGCGGCCGAGTGGGTGTTCGGAACCGTGCTCGGCGCTTGCCGCTGCCTTGAGGAGAATTCCATCTTCGATTCCGGGCACAGGCCGAATCTGCGCCACCGATGGCATCCCGAATGTGATCGTTCCAGTCTTATCAAGGAAAACCGTATGCAAGCGGCCTAAGGCTTCAAGGTAGACTCCGCCCTTGATGATCGAGCCTTGCCGCGCGGCGCGTCCAATTGCACCCAACACTGCCAACGGAGTGCCGGCAGCGATTCCGCAGGCGCCCGCAACGATAATGACTGAGATCGTAGAGCGGATGTTGTGGGTCAGGAGAAATGTGAGCAGCGCAGCCCCAAGGGCGAAGTAGACAAGGTAGCCGGCCAGCCTATCAGCGGTCTTTTGGATCGGCGCCCGCGAATGCTCTGCGCGTTCGACTGCTTCAATTATTTTGCCGAAGGCCGTGTCCTTCCCAAGGCGGTCGGCGCAGACATGAAGGACACCGGCCTGGTTCACGGTGCCGGCATAGACATCGCTGCCAGGTGTCTTCTCGCTCGGCATCGGCTCGCCTGTTATCGCCGCCTGCTCAACGAACGAATGGCCGCTGATGACCTGGCCGTCCACAGGAATCCGGCTACCAGGCCTAATGAGAACGACCTCGCCTGGAAGGATGTTCTGCGTTGACACTTCCAGAGTCTGTCCCTCCCGGATCACGCTCGCAGTCTGGGGAAGAAAGTCCAGCATGTCTTGAATGGCACGCCGGCCGCGCCCCACGGTGAGTCCTTCGAGAATTTCGGCAGCGAGCACGAAGGCGGTGATGACGAGCGCAGTGAAAAACTCGCCAATTGCAAGAGCTGACGCCAAAGCGATGGTCATCGATAGTTCCATCGTCATGCGCCGTTCGAGGACGTTCTCGAATGCTTCTTTGAAGATGGGGTAGCCACCGATCAGCGCTGCCGCCAGTCCAATCATGCTGACCTGGTGGAACGGCTCCCACAAGTGGAACCAAACCGCTGCAGCAGCTAGTGCCACAAAAATGACCCGCAGCACCTCGACTAGCTCAAATGGATGGTCATGATCTGTGTGCGCTGGTTCCACGGCAGGGTGAGGAGACTGTGTTTCGCTGCCTCGGCTTAGGCTGGTATCCGGCTCGTATGTGGTGCTCATTGGATCTCCTACTAGTTCAGGTATCTCTTCACGACCGCCATAAGCTCATCCGCCGCTTCCAATTGAGATGGACGGGTTTTCTGTTCTGGGTCAAGCACATGGAATCGCAAGTGGCCGTCGATCAACTCTGTCATCAGTCCGTTCAGCGCTCCACGACAGGATGCGACGAGTTGCAGGATCTCCTCGCATTCAACTTCTCCATCAAGTGCCCGCTCTATAGCTTCGACCTGACCTTTGATGCGCCGAACGCGAGAGAGCATCCTCGCTTTGTTCTTTGTGGTGTGTGACAAAGATCCTCCTTGGAGTAAATATAGTATACTCCCCTATATTATATTGATCGAAATGATTTGGAGTGTTAGGATGCTGGAAACGAAACGCCGTGTGATCGGCCAGATGATTGTTTGCAAGGGCTGTTGTTGCGGCGCGACCGACAAGGACCGTCCCGAGGTTCCGGCTGACTGGTTGAAGGACGAGTGGCGGAAGCGTGGCCTATTGAAACGATTTCAGCTCACGGTGAGCGGCTGTGTCGGCCCATGCGACGTGCCGAATGTCGTGGTGGTGCATTCACAGTCCGGTTCGCAATGGCTCGGCAATATTTCTCAGTTCAACCAATATCGTGCTCTTGTTGAATGGGCTGTTAACTCGGTTGATGCCGGTCATTTGCTCGAATTGCCTCGCGAATTCAAAGAGCACCGAATGGAACCGTGGCGTTGAACTCGACTTCTAGACAGTAGTGAGGAGGAATTAACTGTCGGCACGTCCGGATGAGGATTTTTCGTTGACAACTACTCGGACACACTTGCGCCGCAATCACCGCCTAGAACTAGGCCCCTTGAGGACGGGAGCTGTGCTGTGCCTCGTCTTAGTGGTACTGCTGGCAGTGGCCCAAGTGACGCATGTACATCCGGTCGGAAGTGACGCCGATCATTGCCAGCTCTGCATCGCTCTGCACTCGGTAGTGCCCATTGTGGTCATGGCCATCGCAGTTGTGCTAGTCCGGATCGGCACCTCGGCGCCCATGACGCGCGAAGCTCGCACGATCATCCGTTACTGGCATCCCAACCTATTTACCCGCCCGCCTCCCGCTGGCTCCTAGCGCGTCTTTCCGATTCCACTTCTCAGTCTGACTCCGTCTTCGCGTCGCCACCTCCGGCCGACAAGGCAGCGGCGTATCCCATCAGGCTCACCAGAAGCGGATCGATCCGACCATTGCTTATGAGATGCCGCGACCATTCTCCCCACGGCCTGGTTCGCGCATCCTCCAGACATTCTTACGGAGGCCATGATGTCGCGAGTGATCACTTTCGATAAAGGCAGCAAAAGGCGCATCAAACAGATTCGATGGAAGATTCGTGAAATCGTCAGTGTTCTTTTGCTTTCGTTGATCATCACCATCCTTGGCGTCTTGCTTGCAACCTGGGAAGTTTCTCATTATTCTGCGAAGCCGAAGACTCCTCAAGTTGAGGCACAGCATTAACGCACGGTTCGCATCGCTGCGCAGTTACCCGCGATTCGCGGAGAGCCTTCGTCTGCCACGAAAAGTTGCCGGGTCTGCCTACCCAATTCGCGAGTCCTGCGTCTAAGACTGATCGGTCGCCCATTGTTCATTGCATAGGGGCCGCTAAGAGGTTGACAATTCGGGATTTCCGATACGCCGCAATTCCGTGTACTATCTTCCTGAGGATGCTCCGTTGAGAGGAATTCAGGCAGATTCACGCACTAATCCCCATTCAAGGCGAAGTGCTTTGAAAGTGGCGACGGTAGTGTGCCTGATCCTGTTGGCGCTTCTGGCTGTTATCCAAGTGACGCACGTTCATGCGTCCGAAAGCGACGCCGACCATTGCACAATATGCGTCGTGATGCACTCGGTCGCGCCCATCGTGGTTATGTTGGTCATGATTGTCCTGGTCAGGTTTGGATCCCCCGCGCCAGTATTCCTTGAAGTTCGCGCGATCATCCGATACTGGCATCCGACCCTCTTCATACGCCCCCCTCCAGCTGACTGCTAGCGCATCTTCCCAATACTTTTCCAGTCTGACTCAGCCCGCCTGTTGCGCTCATTGATAGGCGCGGCTCCCTTTTATCCGCAAAGGCAGACCTCGGAATGGAGAGATGCCTCGATGCAAAGAGGACGCTGCAGGACTTTCCCCGCGGCTTGATCCCGCATTCTTCACCATTATTTGGAGGCTTTCCTATGTCGCTCAATCGCGGCACGATCTTTCGCATTCTTCCCGCCCTCGCCTTTTTCCTCGCCGCGCTGGCCGCGTCAGCCCAAAGCGGCAATGCCGGCACTGTCCGCGGCACACTCACCGATCCTTCAGGCGCAGTAGTCCCCAAAGCAGTGGTCAATCTCGTCAACGACGTCAGTGGCTTCGACCAGATCGCGACCACCGATGCGCAAGGCCAATTCGTATTCTCCAACGTGCCCTTCAACCCTTACCGCATCAGCACTCTCGTCAACGGTTTTGCGCCGTTGAGCCAGAGTGTCGATATTCGTTCGTCGGTAGGCACGAACGTAAGGCTGACACTGAAGGTCACGGGAGGCAGTTCCACCGTGACCGTTGAGGCGACCGGCGACCTGGTCGAAGACGATCCCACCTTCCACACTGACGTGGACCGCGACCTGTTTATCAAGGTGCCGCTTGAAAGCCAGTCTTCGACGCTCAGTTCCCTGGTCACGCTCTCTACCCCCGGAGTTGCGGCCGATTCCAATGGCCTCTTCCACGGTCTGGGAGATCACGCCTCCAACTCGTTCTCGATCGATGGTCAGTCAATCACCGATCAGCAGAGCAAAGTTTTCTCGAACCAGCTTCCTGCAAACGCCGTCCAGTCCCTTGAGGTCATCAGCGGCGCGCCGCCTGCCGAGTTCGGCGGCAAAACCAGCCTGGTGATTGTGGCCACTACGCGGTCAGGACAGGGAATTACAAGGCCAACCGGCGACATCAGCAGTTCCTACGGCGCATTCGGCTCCGCAACGGTCGGCGGCGACCTGTCCTATGGCGGCAAGAACTGGGGGAATTTCATTGAGGCCGACGGGCTCAACACAGGGCGCTTCCTCGATCCCCCGGAGTTCGCGGTGTTTCACGACAAGGGCAACGAAGAGAATCTCTTCGACCGCGTCGACTACTCTTTTACCCAGACAGACTCGGTTCACATCGACTTCAATTACAGCCGGTCGTGGTTCCAGACACCGAACACCTTCGACAATTTGAACATTCAGAATGTCGTCAGTGGTGGTGCGAGTGCCACCCCTGTCTTCGGCAATGTGGGCAATACCGATCAGCGCTCGAAGATTGGAACGTTCAATATTTCGCCCACCTATACGCGGGTGATCAGTACGAACTCTGTTCTGAACCTTGGGGCCTGGGTCCGCAAGGATCTCTATAACTACTACCCCACCCCCAACCCTCTCGGCGATGCAGGTGCACCCAACGTGCAAACGTCGTCCATCGCCCAGAACCGTACCCTCACCAACGCTGCAGCCCACTCTGACTTCAACTATTCCAAAGGGATCCAAACTATCAAGGTCGGAGTGGTGTATGGGCAAACGTTCCTGCGCGAGAACGACAGCCTGGGTGTGGCGAACCCCACCTATAACTCGCCCTGCGTTGACGTTAGCGGCAGCCCGCTGCCAGGGTACTCCAATCCCACCGCCTGTGACGGAGTAGTCTCGTTTCCCAATCCCAGCTACCTTACGGTCCTGGGGCCATATGATCTGACCCGGGGCGGAAGTTTCTACAACTACGCTGGCCGTACGGACATTAAGGAACTGGCGCTGTACGTCGAGGATCAGATCAAGGCTGGCAACTGGCTCTTCAACCTGGGCATGCGGGGGGACATTTACAACGGCCTTGCAACGTCGAAACAGGCGGAGCCTCGTGTTGGAGTCGGATATCACATAAAGCCCTCCAGCACCGTGCTGAGCGCTTCCTATGCGCGCACCATGGAGACACCGTTCAATGAGAATTTAGTTTTGTCCAGCCAAGGCTGCTCCAACCCGGTTCTGACGCCCTTACTGGCCTGCCAGGGAGGCCAGGGAACACTTCAGCCCGGCTTCCGGAACGAGTTCCACGCCAGCCTGCAACAGGGCTTCGGAAAGCATGCAGTGGTGAGCGGCGAGTACATCTGGAAGTACACCCACAACGCCTTCGACTTCAGCATCCTCGGCAATACCCCCATCACCTTCCCCATCGACTGGCATAACTCCAAGATTCCCGGCTATGCCATCCGCGCGGAGGTTCCTGTGGTTCGCGGCTTCAGCGCATACTTCGTAACCTCTTCAGTAGCTGCACGCTTTTTCCCGCCTCAGGTGGCCGGTGCCGGTGCCACTGTTGGGCAAACCGGCTTGCCCTTCCGCATCGATCACGACGAGAAGTTCAACCAGACGACTCATTTGCAGTACACGATCCCGGACCGGAAGTTTGTAGGTGGCTTGTGGGGCGGATTCAATTGGCGCTACGACTCAGGTCTTGTGGCGGGTAACGCTCCCTGCTACGGCACCTCAGACCCCAACAGTCCTTGCCTTGCCACCTCCACGACGCTCAACGGGCAGCCCGCGATCGCTATGTTGGATGCCTTCGCCCGCCCACTCACCGCAGATGAGGAGTTTCAGGCTGGATTCACATGCAACGGCCAATCTGCCACACCCACCAGCCCCCTCCCCGCTGTCTGCCCGGCGTCGGAGTTCTCCTCCAGCCTCATCGACGTTCCCGCGCCCAACACTGGCGACAATGACAAGAATCCGCAGCGCATCGCGCCGCGCAACCTCTTCGACGCCTCGCTCGGTAAAGACAACATCTTCCACAAGGAGCGCTACAAGGTCAACCTCGACCTGACGGCGATCAATGTCACCAACAAGTACGCGCTTTACAACTTCCTCTCCACGTTCAGCGGAACGCACTATGTAACCCCGAGGGCGCTGACGGCGAAGATTACGCTGAATTTTTAGGGACCAGCAAAGAAGGAAACGGGCGAGCGCGGCGAACCATCTGCCGCGCTTGTCATACTCTTCGAAATGGCGAATGGACATGAGCAGCAGACAAGTTCTTTGCTGATTCTTCGCGTCATTTTGTGGCTGATGCTCGCTGCTTTGGTCTGACTCGTTTCGGAAGTCAGTGTGAGGAGCAGTTTTAAGTAACGACGGAATAAGCCTTAGTCCGTGAAGAGATGCCGCAAAATAGTGGATTTCCTCATGCGGTTTGCGGTCCCAATAGCGATGCTGCTTATATCGGGCACGAGTACGATCCCGACGCGTGCCTCGTCAATGGACGAGAAAAACTTCGACCAGCGGACGATAGAGGCCCTGGAAGCCAAAGTCGAGCGGTCGCAGCCAAGCGAACGGTGTTTTCTCTACGCGGAGCTTATGCACCAGATGACCGAGGTGAGCCTGCGGCAGTATGCGGCCGGCGATGTGGAGAAGGCGAGTGGACTCCTGAGGCAAGTGCAGAAACTCGCACACAAGATTCACGTCTCTGTGGGTGAAAACGACAAGCGGCTGAAAAACGCCGAGATTCTGCTGCGGCCGACGGATTTCCGGCTGACGGAGATGCTTCACTCAAGCGGCTTTGAGGATCGCACCCTGGTGGAGCAGACGCTGGCGCAGGTGAACCAAGCCGAATCGGAAACGATGATGCAGGTCTTCCGCAAGTAGATACTCTTCTGCGCGGCCACCGACAGAGGGCTCAGAACTCGATTCTTCCCTGAAACGCGATCATGCGCGGCGAACTATCGCCGCCGAGTCCGACGCCAAGCAGTCCGGTGGGGGGCGAAATGGTGCTGGTGATCGCCCCGAACCCGGTTTGGGTTCCGGGTTTCCCGGGATTACCAGCCTGATTGGTCGGTAGCGCGAAGTTGGGATGATTGAAGACGTTGAAGAGCTGCGTGTCGAAGCGGAACATCACATGCTCCGTGATGGGAACCTTTTTTGTTATGTATACCTCGGAATAGGTGAAATGAGGCCCTCGGTAATTGTTGCGGCCTGAGTTGCCGAATTGGCAATTGACAGGCGAATCTCCACCCGCACACGCACCGGTGCTTGGATCGACGACGGATGCAAACGCGTCCGGGTTAAGCCATTGACGGCTCCCAACCTGGGTTACACCGGTAACTGGCGTCTTGCGATAGAGGGGAACACCAGAAACCCGATTGGCATATTGCGGACCGCCACCCTGAAAGATGCCGTTGTTGTTCGCCGTGTACGGTGCGCTCAGCCCGCTGAACGGCAACCCACTGTGCATGAATGCCGTTTCCGATACCTGCCAGCCTTCGAGCAACTGCCTCAGCAGGATGTGGCTTGAATGAAACGGGATCTCGTAAATCCCGAATGCCGACAGGTTATGGCGAACGTCATAGTCGCAGTTGCCGTACTCCTTGCTGAGGCTACCCGGCAGCGGGGCAAGGATGCCGAGGCTCGAAAAAGGCAGCAATCCGCCATTTGATACTTCATCGAGGCAATGGCTGTAGGTGTAATTGCCGTGCAACGTGAGCCCACCGAACCGCTTGCCTGCGCTGGTCTGCAGCCCGCTGTAGTGACTGCCCGCACCGGTGCGAAACTCGTTGACGCTACCGAAGCGCTGGTCGAGTGGTTGGTTGAGGGCGAAAGGAGCAAAGCAGCCATCGCACACCGTTTGATAGCCATTCAATTGCACTTGATACGGCTCATCGACAGCGCGTGTGCCGACATAGTCAACGCGCATTGAGCCACGCTTGCCCAACTCGCGCTCCAGGCCCAGGCTCCATTGCAAGAAGTACGGAGTCTTCAGCGTGCCGCTGGGAAAGGTGTTCAGGTTTACCGCCAACCGACAGATCGGAGCACCTAGCTGCAGTCCGGCACAGGATGTGCCGCCCGATTGAAAGATGCTCTGAAAGGAGCGGTTGGCAGCACTTGTCGCATCCACTGCGCTGTTCGTGACTCCGGGCGCTATTCCTACTCCTCCAACCTGTCCGTTGATGCCGCCCACAAAAACTGGCGCATACGGAGCATTGGTAGCGCCCAGGTCGGCAATCTGCGCGGGAATGATGTCGTTAAAGACCCCGCCGCCCGCGTGGAGCGCCCACTTTTCCGAGAGTTTGTAAGCCACCGAAGCACGAGGCTGCCAACTGAAAAGAGGCGTGCTGGGAAACAGGTCACGCACATTTGTCTGAATCGCCTGGCTTAATGGTTGGCTTGGGTTGTGTTCCATATCCAGAAACGATCCTGCGGGCCGCGCGAAAAGGTTATGCTGATTCACCGGATTCGTGTTCCAGGTTGCCCGTAACCCCATCACCAGGGTCCATCTCTGTCCAGCCTTGAAGGTGTCCATCGCATACAGGTCGAGGTTGCCCAACGCAATGCTTTCTCTCTGCGTGACCGGATAGCCAGCCGTTGCAGTGGACGCCGCTCCATAGGTGAGCTGCGCAAGGTCGTTGTAAACGACAAGAGGTACGACGCCCTCGCCAAGATCGTAGTCGCTGACGTCCAGTCGTCGAGAGTTCTCGCCGAACTTGAAGCTATGGCGACCATGGGTCCAAATCAAATTGTCGTTGACCTGCCACTGCGTTACTTTGCGGCCCTGAGTGTAGGTCTGATCATTGCCGCCTATTGTGGTGAAGGGTGCGTTCGAACTGCCGCCCGCCAGCACGATGGGAAAGGTGTCAAGCACCTGCGCGTAGTTATTGGGAAGAAAGAGGCTCGAATACCAGCTCGCACCGGGATTGAATTGATTGACCAGATTCGGCGTGAAAATTCGCGTATAGCCAAGCACCAAAGTCCGCTGCGGCTGCGGCGAATAGGAGTTGAAGATGGTGTTGATCGGGTCGGTATACGCCGCTTGCAACCCTGTGTCCTGCTGAAAGCGATACCAGATGCTGTTCTTCGCGTTGATGGTGTGATCGATCTTGACCACGATCAGGTTTTCGCTGTCGCTGTTGTTCATCGAACGGGTGCGAATGTTCGCGCATCCCTCTCCGTTGAAAAGGTTGGTTCCTGTCTGCATACCTGTCAGCACCGCGCCATTCGCATCCAGCGGACAGGTGAGCACAGGCGTTGGCGTCCCGGAATTGTTGCCGTAGAGCGCGAACATTTTCTGGTAGAAGGCGACCTCCTGAGGCTCTGCAGGGAGCACGGTTCCGTTGATTGCATCGATACCGCCCAGGGTGAGTTGCTGCAACACATACTGCTGGAAAGCAGGTGTGGGCACGGTGGTTCGTGCCACCAGCGGCAGCGCGATTCGGATACCTTCGTAATGCGTGAAGAAGAAAACCCGGCCCTTCAGAATCGGGCCGCCCAAGCTCACGCCGAATTCATTCACCACCGAGCGAGGCTTCTCGGCAATGTTCCCCGGAGTGTCGTTGGCATGAAGGAAGTAGTCGGTTGCATTTAGCAGCGAGCCGTTCCAAACCTCGTAGACATCGCCGTGAAATCGGTTAGATCCAGATTTGGTGAAGTAGTTCACCTGCGAGGCCCCATAGCGTCCTTCGTCTACAGCATAAGAGTTGGTGTTGACGGTTGCTTCCTGCAATGCGTCCAGGCCGATTACCAGGTTAGTGGAGAGGCCGATATTCAGCCCGAGAAAGGGATCGTTGGCGTCAAAGCCGTCGAGAATGTATCCATTTGAGGTTGCTGGCAGGCCGTTGAATTCAACGTTGCCATAGCCGCCCGCGGCCTTTGCATCATTCGACGACCCTGCTGTGTTCATCAATGCGCCGGGCGCAAACTGCGCGACATAGGTCAGGTCCTGGCCAGGGTTAGGAAGGCTTTTGATCGTCTCGGCTTCTAGTGTGGTTGAAGTATTGGGGTTCTCAAGGCTCATTAGCCCGAATTGCGCGGTCACTTCCACGGATTGTGAGGTTGCCGCAGGAGACAGCATGAAGTTCAGCGTGGCGGTCTGGCCGACGGAAACACTTGTAGGCTCGGACCGTCCGGGACCGAATCCGCCGGCGTGAACTTCAAGCTGGTACGTTCCCGGGTTGATCTGGCTGAAGAGAAAGCGTCCATTCGCGTTGCTCTGGACGGCTCGGACTGCACCGGTATTTATTTCAGTCGCATTGACCTGGGCATTGGCGATCATTGCGCCGCTTTTGTCAGTAATGGCGCCTGTTAAAGCGCTGCTCGTCCCGCTTTGCGCCAGCAAAGGAAACAAGTTAACCGTGGTTAATAACAGGAAAACGGCAAGGCTTTTGGGGGGCCGATTTTTCGTCATGCATGACCTCCGAATATCTTGCTGGGGTTTCCCGAAGTGCTGCAACAAGCGAGCAGCTCTCCCGGCGCGAAAAGAGGAAGAGGACAGAAGGCAAGCACTTTTAGGCTTGCCTAATTCTTAGGTTCGCCTAAAATGAAGAACAAGTCAAGTTGCAAGATCGGGGTCGGAACATGGCACCACGCCGCCTGCCTAATGCAAGTTCGGAATCTGTGGATAACTATCTGAAGGCAATACTCGCCCTGGGCGAGCCGGAGAATCTGCGAGTAACCGGCACCGCGCTTGCAAACCGGCTTGGAGTTGCTCCTGCATCGGTTACCAACATGCTGCAAAAACTGGCGGCCTCGACCAAGCCTCTTGTCGAATATGAGCGGCATCGCGGGGTGCGGCTGACTGAGGAGGGAAAGCGGCGAGCGCTGGAAGTGTTGCGGCACCATCGACTCATTGAGACATTTCTTCATAAGGTGCTCGACTACCCGATTGAAGAAGTGCACGAAGAGGCGGAGCGGCTCGAACACTTTATTTCGGAGCGGTTCGAAGAACGCATCGCCACCAAACTTGGTAACCCAAAATTCGATCCGCACGGACATTGCATTCCTACGCTGAGCGGCAAGATGGCGCCGCAGAGCTCCACACGATTGACGGAAGTACTCGGCCAAGGAACATTTGTCGTGGAGAGTGTCTCCGACGACGATGCCGTTCGGCTAAAGTCGATCAGGACCTGCGGCATCAGACCGGGGGTCCACTTGCGCGTGAGAAACCGGCACGAAGAGGATGGTTACACAGTGACAATTGGTTCCTCACCAAAGGCCTTCCGTCTGTCCCGTGACGCCGCTGATGCGATCAGAATTCATCCCCGAAGCCGGGTAAAGTCCGGATGACTGCTTCGGACATTCGGCAGTCAAATGTTGATAACTTGGCAGAGCACTTTCTGAGGCCAATTCGATTCGGCAAAGGAAGGCCGCTTGCTTGGGCGACATTGCTCAACCAGAAACTGAAGGTTAGGGAAGGTGCACGCTGGGCCAAGTATCCGCGTTGTAGCCGCCGCCATTCCTGGGTCCTGCGGCGTTTTTCAATACCAATCCTGATTTTCGGGCGCAAATAGGGCGCAATGAGTGTCTTGGGTCTGAAATCGTGAGTTGAGACGGGCCGGACGCCTTCGCCGTAGCCTCACTCCCAGTTCTTCACCTTTGGCCACAGCGCCTGGAGATTTTCATGGAGGCCTCTGCAGATGAAAACCGGCCCACGCTCATACGGCTCCAAATACGGATTTGCATCCTGTGAAAATTCGACTACCGAGTCGAAGTTGGTCTCGAGCGTCCTGCGGCTTTCGCCAAACACGATCATCACGTTACCCGTATACGTGCGCGGTCCCCAGAAAAAGTAATTCTGGTGACCGCTGATGGCCTCTGGCACATCCGGCCGGTATACGTTCACGGCGCTCGCGTCGCCATAGTTTTCCGTGTAGATCACGGTTTGTGCGCGCTCCGCCTGCGGCAGCGAGTACCAGGCAGCGGCCAGCAAGTCCGCCTTCTGGCGCCAATCCAGCATATCGGCGTAGTACTGCGGCAGCGCTGCGGTGGTGCCATTCTCCGTTTTCGGGGGCTGCAGATGCAGCCGCTGCTGGTATGCAAGACTTTTTGCCGGCGGCAGTACCGGGAGAATGATTGGCAACAGAATCGCAATGAAAAGCACGTTCATCGCCAAGTAAAAGGGCGTAAGCACGCGCCGCAACGAGGCCTTGCGAAAGAGAAGATCCCGGGCGGCCGCCCCCGCCGCAAAATAGAGCGGATAAATGGCCGCCAGGTAATAGTCCTTGGCGTGCAGAATCATCATCAGGGGCAGATACAGTAGATAGGTCACGCCCAGGAAACGGAACGGTCGTGCCGCCCGGCTGAAGACCAGCCAAAGAATGCCTCCCACCCACAACGGCGCCATCAGAGGACCGAAGACCTGCATCTGGGTCAACACAAACGCGACCGGACCCACACGAAGGTTCTTGCCGTTGATTTGATCGTTGTGCAGCAGCTCGAGCGTCGCCCAGTGGTGGTGCATCTCCCACAGCAGATTGGGCAGAATCACCACGACCAGGAGCGCGAGGCCGATCGGGAACCATTTCGAGACTAGTAACTTTCTCTGGCTGGCCATCAACAGCGCCGCCAGCAGACAGGTGAGGAAGAAAGCCTCGTTCCACTTGTTTTCGAGGCCCAGGCCGGCCGCCACGCCCAGCACCACCCACCACAACGCCACTGTAGGGCCACTGCGAATGCCGCGATCGGCCAGCCGCGCCAGCTCGATCGTCGCCAGCGCCACCGTCATCCAGAAGAGCGGCTCAAAGGTGCTCGTCGAAAAGCTCGAACTGGTCCCCATCGCCATGGGCGCCAGCAGAATCCCCGTCATCGCCAGCGCTTGTCCCCAACGCGAAGCGCCCATCCGCCATGCGAGCAGCCCCGTGATCGCAACTTCCGCGGCGCCCGCCAGCGAGGCAAAGGTCCGGAACAGGGCCAGCGATTGCAAGCCAAACAGCAACTCCGAAATGCGTGCGACCAAAGGAATGACGGGCGGCTGATCCACATACCCCCAGGCCAGATGCCGGCCGCACACGATGAAATACAATTCGTCACGAAAAATGCCGTACCCTGCATGTTGGATCGTTATCTGGCCCAGCGTTGCCAGAACATACTTCAGCAGGCCAAACCCAACCGCCAGCCACACCACGCCCTTCACTGATACCGCGGTAAATTCCTGCGGCGCTGCAATTCTCATCTCAATCGTCACCGGGTCCCGCCTTCCTCCGGGTACAAATATACCGCCAACATCAATCGCTCTGCATAGCTCATCCCCGGTGTTCCGTTGTCATATAGACCTGAACCCGAAAGAGCGAAGTGGACGTTGATTGGTGCCAATTCGTCAATGCGCTCATCGAGCCAGTCGGAAAACCCGAGTTCCGTCGATTCCCGACGGATTGGCCCTTCTTGCCACGAAACGCTTGAAATAGACGAATGAGTGTATTGCCTTGTGATCGATCCCGTAGTCGCTCCAACGCGGTGAACACTAGAAAGGGCCGAAAACAAAACACGGATCGAAATCAATAACCGCACGGGGGCGGAAATGGCTCATATCAGCCAGGCTATCAGTCATAGTTCTTGTTTACGTGACGTCGCATAGATTCATCCTGCTTAGATGTTGACCAAGCGCGGTGATGTTGGAACCACCAGCCCCACAGTGCAAGCCCGGCAAGAACTACTGCCAAAGCAATCCAAATATAGGTTCGCATCACTACGACACCGTCCCCTCATTATCGCTTAAGTGTGGAAAGGACCGTACTGGTTCCGCCAGACAAGGACGGAATAAACTTGGGGGCCAGTTAGTTAGGAGGCTGTTCTTGGTCTTGTAGCGTGACAAACAATTCCCTTCTCCTGAATGACTTTGCGCAGTGTGGTATCTGAATATGCGCGTAGAATAGCGAGCATCTGGGAAGCCAAAACGGCACTCCTGGATTCCTCAAACCAGAAGCGGACTCTTACCCCTCGGAACCCATGGCACGCAGACCGCTTCAGGGATGAGCCATGCACGTGTCGGAGGTGAGAATCATGGCCTTTGACCTCGCCACCTTTCTGGAGGAAGCGGGAGTGGGACGAAAAGTCGTCCATTTGCAGCCAAATCAGGTTTTCTTTTCGCAGGGAAGCTCGGCTGACTCCATCTTCTATCTTCGGACGGGACGCGCAAAACTCACAGTCGTTTCACCGGACGGCAAAGAGGCCACGGTCGCTCTGCTTTCTTCCGGCGAGTTCATTGGAGAGGAGTCTCTCGCGAGCGTTGGTGGGCTGCACTTGGCCACGGCCTCAGCTCTTGTCGTTTGCACCGCGCTCCAGATAGCACGGGAGGAAATGATCCGCGTGATGCACGAACAAGAATCCCTGTCCGAAATGTATATGAAATTCCTGCTGACCCGATGTATGCGGACCCAAGCCGACCTTGTCGACCAGCTCTTCAACTCAAGCGAAAAGCGCCTAGCGAGAATTCTCCTGATGTTGGCCGAATTTGGTGAGCCAGGTGAACTGGATCCATTCCTCCCTCCCATAACACAGGAGGCATTGGCGGAGATGGTTGGCACCACTCGGGCACGCGTAAGCTTCTTCATGAATCGTTTTCGCAAACTCGGCCTGATCGAATACAACGGTCGTATCCGGGTCCGTAAGGCGCTGATCAATGTGATTCTGCTCGATCATTTTACTGAGCAAGGACCGTTGTCATTGGCGGAGTAAAAGGGTGCGATGGACATCTGGATCGCCAACTAGCCGACCAGGCATTCCTTGCCGAGTAGCATGGCTGCGGATGACCGCGACCCGGGCAATGGATTGTCAAATGTTGAAAACTTGGCATTGCGCTTTTTGAGGCAAAGTTCAGACGGCAGCTGAAGACCGCAGCTTGGCGGTAATGTCTGGCCCTCTAGAGCGAGG
This sequence comes from uncultured Occallatibacter sp., assembly GCA_964614635.1. Classification (GTDB taxonomy): domain Bacteria; phylum Acidobacteriota; class Terriglobia; order Terriglobales; family Acidobacteriaceae; genus Telmatobacter. The sequence goes on along the minus strand of CAZTLV010000027.1, from coordinate 32,487 downwards.
TCTCGGAATCGGTCTTTCGATTCCCTGCCCCAAAGACAACGCCGGGGCGTTTCCCCATTTGGAGCAATATGGAGCAATGAGCGACGGGAGCCATGGGAAATACGGGAAGAGTGGGATTGCGTTTGCTGTAAGTTACCGATTCCACAAGACTAATTGGAGTTCGAATCCCACTCTCTCCGCCATTTAAATATAAAAGACCTGCAGCAAACCCCTCCCAAGCCTCTGAGTCGGTCTCACGCCACATCGCTCGCACAACTGATTGATAAACAGCATCTCAATGGTCGAGTTGGAGAGGACATTCTGGTTAGAACACGCCTCCAATGAGATGATGCGACCGTTCGAGGTGGTGGCGAAGGTGAAGGGATAAGGGAACGTCTGTCGGGGGCCTGAACGACAACGTCCAATGTACGTGTTCATCGCCATTTTGCACGGAACTCCCACAAGATCACGCAGCTGCATTGATTCCGTTCAAGCGTATGCGCCGCCACCTTTGGGGTTAGAATTCTCGCTGTTGGTGTGACGTGGGGGAAACAGGAATGAAGATCGGAAACAGGACGATCGTGGCGGCGGCGGTGGTGTGGATGAGCGTATGGGGCGCAATGAGTGCATGGACACAGGCGGCCTCACCCGCCGCGAAGATGGCTTCGGCCCAATCTGCTTCCTCACCCACGCCCAGCGCGATGCCACACATGCCCATTCCGGAGGAGCGCGCGGCTATTGCGACGGCTAATGACGCTGAGCGAGAACGCGAGATGAAACTGCTTGGCGTTGCTCCGATGCAGCCCAGCATGACCGCGTACGACATCGGCAAGCCGGGTAACGTGAACTATGACGAGGCCAAGGCCAATCCATTTTCCAAACTGCCTGACTTGATGACGTTGAATAACGGTGCCAAGGTGAAGACGCCCGTGCAGTGGATGAAGCGCCGCGCGGAAATCAAGGCGTTGTTCGACGAGTACGTCTATGGCAATTATCCGGCACACATCCCAGGGGTCACATGGCGTGTGGACCGCGTGGAGGAAACAACCTACCAGGGCATCCCGGTTATCGTGAAGCACATTGTGGGGCATACGGATAACTCGGCGGATCCGGCGATCACAGTGGATATTCACGCGGATGTGGTGACACTGGCGAGCACGAAGGGGACGAAAGTTCCAGTGATCATCGGCGGGGGATGGATTGGCCCGAGGCCGAACTTTCCTCGTCCCGCGGCGGCGCCTGGACAGGTTGTGCACCTGCTGGCGATGCCGCCAGACCCGCCCGACTCCGGCAAGCTATTGCTTGACCAAGGCTGGGGATTCGTGGCGCGCAGCTCAACCGAGGTGCAGGCCGATAGCGCAGCGGGCATGACCAAGGGGATCATTGGCCTGGTGAACAAAGGTAAGCCGCGTAGCCTGGATGACTGGGGCGTGCTGCGCGCGTGGGCCTGGGGTGACAGCCGCATCCTGGACTATCTGCAAACCGACCCGGACGTGGACAGCAGCAAGGTCGGAATAACCGGGCATTCGCGCGGAGGCAAAGCGGCACTGGTAACCGAAGCGGACGACGAGCGATTTGCGATTGGATACATATCGTCGTCGGGCAAGGGCGGCGCCGCGCTGTATCGCCGCGACTACGGTGAGTCCATGGGAAACGCTGCGGCTCCAAGTGAGTTCCACTGGTATGCGGGGAACTTTCTGAAGTACGCCGCAATGGGGCACACAGCAGACGAATTGCCGGTGGACAGTCACGAATTCATCGCGCTGATCGCTCCGCGGCCAGTATTCATTGGCGGAGGCGCGCTGATCACCGATCCGCAGTATGCGCCGGGCGACGCCTGGCAGGACGCGCAAGGCATGTTCATGGCTGCCGTGGCAGCGAGCCCGGCGTGGGATCTGCTAGGCGCAAAAGGACTGGGCTCCAATACTCTTCCGCAGATGGGAACCCTGATCGATTCCGGCGACGTGGCGTTTCGTCAGCACCAGTGGGGGCACACACCGGCTCCAAACTGGCCAGCGTTTATCGAGTTTGCCACCAAGGAATTTGCCAAACATTGACTTGAACTGCGCCCGAACTCGATCTTCGACTACCTGAATGAGAATTATTTTGGCGGGTTCCTGTCGCCAGTTCAGATTCCATGTGCGGGCACGGAATTCGCGGAGAAATGAAGTGTTAAGTCGTGGAATGCCTGCGAGCGGCGGTTGAGGCTGAGCAGCGATTGTCATCCAATTGTAATTTCTTCCCAATATCGCCTCAGTTTGCATTCGGATGCTCGACAATGCTGCTTACGGAGCGTGAATTATGGTTAATACCATGGAATTGGCACCTGAGACTCTGAGCGGAGTTGCACGCACGGCGAATCATGGCACGATCCTGATTATCGAGGACGATCCGCGGATGCAGCGGACCCTGGAAAGAACCTTCGCGCAAGAGCAATACTCCACGGTGATTGCGGGCGAGGGCGAGGCCGGGCTTGAGTTGTTTCGCAGTGAACGGCCAGTTGCCGTGGTACTCGATCTGATACTTCCGAATATCTCGGGCCGCGAATTGTGCCGGATGTTCAAGCAGATTTCCAGTGAAACGCCGGTTATTGTGCTCAGTGCGATCAGCGAAGTGGCAGACAAGGTGTTGCTTTTGGAACTGGGCGCCGAAGACTATGTGACCAAACCTTTCAGCCCGAGAGAATTGACGGCCCGCGTTCAGGCAGCAATCCGTCGCCAGCGAAAGCCCGCGGTCGAAAGCGCCTGTCGGTTTGGAGACTGCGAAGTGGACTTCAAGAGGATGACCGTCCAGCGGAATGGGGGCGCGATTGTTTTAACGGCGCACGAATTCAAACTCTTGAAATACTTCACTGAAAATCCTGAACGAGTGCTGACCCGCGACGTGCTGTTGAACGAGGTGTGGGGATATAACTTTTATCCGACCACGCGGACGGTGGATAATCAGGTTCTGAAGTTGCGCCAGAAGCTCGAACGGGATCCCACAAACCCCAGGCATTTGCTGACCATTTATGGCGCAGGATACAAATTTGTACCATCAAGGACTTCCTGAGCAATCTGCTGCGCGTGAAGTCCTTTCGGGAGTAGCGCCAGTGCATGCAAAGCAAGGCGTACGCACTCAAATCCTTCTCTTAGTGGCAATGGCCGTCATTATTGCGGTTGTCACCGGGGTCAGCTTCCTGCTGATCCGTCACCATCTGCAGAATCAAGTTACAGACGATCTCACTCAGGACCTGCACCATTCGGTCCTTGCGTTCCGGGATCTGCAAGCCGAACGGTTGGGTGCGCTTGAGCGTGAAAACGCGCTTTTATCCAGATTGCCTACGTTGAAGGCTTTGATGACCAGCGGCGACGATCTGACCATCCAGGATGAGGCAGCGGAGTTCTGGCGCCTGGGCGGGGCGGATCTGTTTGTACTAACCGATGTGAGCGGCCGAGTTGTAGCAGCATACACAAAAGGCTCGAGCAATGTCGTGGAGCTTCGCGAAGGCGTCAAGACTCTGCTTGGATCTCCCGACAGGCACTATTTCATCGAAGGCGGATCGCTGTATGCCTGCGTTTCGCGCCCTATTCATTTTGGCAGCGATGAGGAGGGAACACTTCTGGGAAATGTGGTGAGCGGCGTATCCATTGAACGGACCGTTCGAGAAATCAGCCAGCCCGCCGGAGTCGAGGCCGTATTTCACAGCCAGGGCAAGATCGTTGCCAGCACACTGGGTCCAAACGTGCTGGATAGCCTTGCACGGCAATCGCAATCGCTTGCGGCCCCGGCCGGGACGACCGCAATTGTGACACTTGGCAGCACCCGATTTCTTTCGTCTACAGAAGATTTAACTGCAGATGCCACCGCTCCGCTGCATCTCATCGTAATGAAGTCGTTAGAACCGGCTGAGCGCACTATCAGCGGGATCAACAGGATGGTTCTAATCGTTGGCCTTCTCGCATTGGTTTCGGGCACCGCGCTGATGGTGGTGGTGTCGCGCCTCGTCACAGGCCCCCTCGAGGAACTTTCAAGAAGCGTTCAAGCATTTGGGTTGGGTGACCCAAGCCACCAGGTGCCGGGCCATGGAACACAGGAAGTGCGCGACTTGAGTACCGCTTTTGCAAGAATGCGGAGCGAGATCCAAAAGGCGAATCGGGCGGTGCTGGAATCTGAGCGGCTGGCAACGATCGGCCGCATGGCAAGTTCGGTCTCTCATGATTTACGCCATTATCTTGCCGCGATTTATGCCAATGCGGAGTTTCTTGCATCCGACCAGTTTTCCCAGAAGGAACGCACCGAGATTTTTGCCGAAATTCGCGCCGCAGTTGCCGGAACCACAGAGATGCTGGAGTCGCTGCTGATCTTCAGCCGGACTGGCGCAGGCATCCGGCGTCAGACCGAGTTAATGGCGTCGCTGGCGGAGAGAGCAACGGCGATGGTTCGAACACACCCGGATGCCGAAGGCATTTCGCTTCAAAATCACTTCGGCGAACCGGCAGAAACCGCGGCATCGGTGGATGGCAAGCAGATTGAACGAGCCATCTCAAACCTGCTTCTCAATGCTTGCCAGTCCGCGCGCTCCATGGGCTCGGCAGCCTGTGTTGCCGTGACTGTAGAGGCGCAGGAAAGTCAAATCCTTGTCAAGGTAATCGACAACGGTCCCGGTGTTCCAATCAAGATTCGTAAGAGCCTTTTTGAACCTTTCGTGAGCGAAGGAAAGCAGAAAGGCACAGGTCTTGGCCTGACTCTTGCTCACTCCATTGCATTGGAGCACGGCGGAGATGTTGTCTTGCTCAGCAGCCGTCCCGGAGAGACGATCTTCCAGATGAAAGTAGCGCGCGGCGGCGTGGCGCAGTACAAGGCGGATGCGCCGGCCCACGGACGTCACGAACAGGTGATCCCAGATGAAAATGTTCAGCGATAGCCTAAGATGGAATTCCTGCTTAAGACATTGCGCGAGTTGCCTGGCAGCGGTTCTCCTCGCATCATCACTCTCCCCGTCATCATGCCTGGCGCGCGCACAGGCGCCCAAACAGCCAAATCTCGTCGAGAGAATTCAGCAATTGACCGATGCCATGACCAGGACCCAGACGCAACTTGAGACGTCGCAACGCGAGTTGCAGGAGATGCGCCGGCAATTGGGAGAACTGCGACTCCTGATTGTCCAGGGTGGAATACCGGTTGCGGCTACATCAGTGCCTGTTCAGGCCGCTCATGCCTCAGCGGGCTCATCGTCGGAGTTAGCCAACGCTGACTCTGCCGTCGAGGAACTTCGTGAACACCAGGAGGTTCAAGATTCACAAATTGCGACCCTGGAGCAGACAAAGGTCGAAACGGACTCAAAGTATCCCTTGAAGGTCACCGGCATGTTGCTGTTGAACGCATTCAAGAATTCGAGCTCCGTGGATAACGCGGCAAGCCCCTCAGTTGCGACCGGTGGCGCGGGGAGCCTGGGAGCCTCAGTCAGGCAAACAATCCTAGGCTTCGATGCCCACGGCCCACATATTTTCGGTGCGACCAGCTTCGCAGATTTGCGGGTGGATTTTTACGGGAACCAGGCGGCAAGCGCGCCAACGGCCAGTTACACCGGTTACGACAACACGAATTTTGCCCTCTTGAGGCTGCGCACCGCTCACGCGGGGCTGCTCTGGGAGCGCACCCAGGCCTACTTTGCACTCGATCGGCCGATGATCAGCCCCGACACACCAACTTCGCTGACGGCCAGCGCCGTACCGGCGCTGGCATGGTCAGGGAACCTCTGGACCTGGAATCCTCAGGCAGTAATCACTCAGAAGCTCTCTCGCCCTGGCTCTGCCGGGGTGGAATTACAAGCTGCGCTGATCGATGCCGGAGATGCGCCATTGACTCCGGTCGTTCCACCCACATCAACAGCAACTCCAACAGGATTGAATAGCGCCGAACAAAGCTCCAGACCCGGAGTTGAGGCGCGCATTGCATGGGATGGATCTGATCGCGCAGACGGGCACAGCCATATCGGCGCGGGAGGATACTTTGCCCGGCACGATATCTCGTTGGGACGCAATTATGACTCATGGGCAGGCACACTTGATGCGCGGTTCCGGCTTGTGGCGGGTCTCGAGCTGAGCGGGAACTTCTATCGCGGCATGGCACTGGGCGGTCTCGGTGGAGGAGGATACAAGGATTTTGCATATTTGCCGAACCCAATCACGGGCGGATACTTCTTCCGTCCCCTCGACGATGTCGGCGGCTGGGCGCAACTCAAAGAGAAGGTCAACGAACGGCTGGAATTTAACGCCTCTTACGGAATGGACGACGTTTCCGCCAGAGAATTGAAACGATATTATGTTTCGGACGGTTCGATCTTTCAGAATCTTGCCAGAAATCGCACCTATGCCGGAAACGTAATCTTCAGCCCCAGCGCGTACCTGCTGCTTTCACTGGAATATCGGCATCTGGAAAGCATACCGATTGAAGATTCTTCAGATTCAAGCAACATAATCGGCTTGGGTGCGGGGTACAGATTCTGATGCCGCAGAAGGCATTCACGTGCTGGCTGGTCATTGCCCTGATCATCCCAGCGGCAGTCAGTTCCCCTCAAGAACATCCGGCGGAAACGCCGGGAACTACTTTGCGGCTGCACGTCGAGTCGTCGTTGCCGGGAAACCACCGCTCAGTGCCTGCAGTTGCCTGGCTAGCGCCTCTTCAGGGAACAGTGATTCCACCCTATCTCCCTCAAGGGCACTACACTTTGTTGCAGAAGAACCGCATGTTCAGTCCGCACCTGCAGGTCATTCCAGTGGGTGGAGTTGTGGAGTTTCCGAACGCCGATCCCTTTTTTCACAACGTCTTTTCACTGTTTGAGGGAAAGCGATTTGACCTGGGGCTGTACGAAGCTGGATCGAGTAAATCGGTCAGATTCTCGCGGGAAGGGGTATCTTACATTTTCTGCAATATCCATCCGGAGATGAGCGCGGTGGTGCTCGCGCTCTCAACTCCGTTCTACGCTATTGCCGATGCAAATGACTCCATCGTGTTGCGTGGTCTGCCGCCTGGCGAATACAACCTGCATATCTGGATTGAAGGCGTACCCCAGCTTTACCTTGATGGACTACGCCGGCGGGTGCACCTGGCTGCTCACGATCTCGATCTTGGGACGATCAATGCTCCAGCGGCGCATTCCGGCAAGATGGATCATTTGAACAAGTTTGGAAATCCGTATGAGACAAAGCCGCAATCGACCTACTGAGTTGTCCCTATCGGCAAAGTAGTCAGCTCGGATACCGATGATCCACCGTTGAACCTAGTCCGGCAATGCGGGTAATTTCCAACCAGTTCATTGCCGTTCCATCCATTGCGACCAGGAAACGTGATCAATGTGAAGATGAGTTGAGGGCCAAGGCCGCCGCCCGCTCCGAATCCCCGGAATACCTTTAGGGCTGTGGCGCAGTTTAGTATTCTGGGTATGGTGTTGGAGTCGATGAGAGATAGATTCACGATCGTTCTGGTGGGTGCTCTGCTGCCCTTGGTAGGCTGCGGCAGCAGCGTGGTCGTGAACAACAACGGTTCCGGATCAGGCACGGGAAACCCGCCTTCGAGCCCCTCATGGTCTTCGGTCCCGGTGCCGAGCGAGATCAGTGCGAACGGCGCTAGCTACAGCGTTGAGCCCGACGGCTATCTTTATGCCACGGTGCATAGCGGGGCAATCCCGAATATTCAAAATTCGGTGCTTCGGACCCCGGCTGCAAATCCGGGGACGTGGACGGATATCACCGGAGCCGGGCTTTCAGACGGATCGAATTTTCTGGGCGCGGTGGGCATGACACCGAACGGGACGATCCTGGCGTCTGGCGCCCCGGCGGCTGGCGGCGTGGCGTATGTATTTGCGTGGAACGGCTCGACAAGCAGTCCGGTTTGGACGGAAGTTACGGGTTGGAACCTTTTATCGTCCTCGCGCATCTACGGGTTCACAAACGACTCGGCTGGCTATACCTATTTCTCGCCGGCATGGAGCGGCGACATCTGGCGGAACGACGCACCAAACTCGCTCAATTTCACGCGGGTGGCAGCCAACCTCTACGGTGTGACGAACGGAGGCGCCACGGGACACCCGACCAGCGGCGGAATCTACGCAATGAGCGTCTTCAACCTCAACGACGGCAAGGGCGACATGATGTGGGCGTGCGGCGAAGGCGAATTGGACAACATCGCGCTCAACTTCAGCCCCACGAGCAACACGGCTTACCTGACAACTGCGAAAGGCTATTCGGGAAACTGCACCGGCTTCGACAAGAGCCCAACAACGATCCTGGCCATGCGGACTGCGAGTCCCTCGCTGGATTCGGGATACGACACTTTGACAGGCATCAATATCGCGACGCGGGCAACAACAGTGCATGCTGCGTCGTTTCCGCGCAGCTCGACGGCGTTTCCTGGGCATATCAGCATGAACCTGGTTGGCCTGCTGCACTGGGTAACGGGAACCACCTGGGTTGTGAGCAGCCAGGATGGGAGTACTCCATCGCTGACCTATCTGCTGATCTCTACCGACGACGGCAATACCTGGACTGACATGACAGCCGGCGGGGGAATCGACTCATCATGCACTGGAGCCAATTTATCGATTGGCGTCGTAGCAACAAGTCAATATGTTTACGCGCGCTGTCAGGGTGGAGCGGTGCTGTGGAGATACGGGCCATTGAGCTAGCGGCCGGATGGCTGAGGGAAGTTTACAGGGAATTCAGAAGCCGCTGTGCATGCCGCCCCGCTCGGGAAAACCCAACCACCTGGAGTTGTGTCGGTACGCGCCAACCCTCTTGTTCCACTGAAAGGTTGATTGACTCGCATGTCCAAGTACGGGTTTGAGAAAGGTGAGACCCTTGCTCTCACGGCGCTGAGGACACCTGAGAGAATCCAGCACTTCCTCGATCACGATATCGCATACAACAAAGAGCCGGATGGTGAGACGATTCGCTCTCCTCGCCGGGTGCTGAGGGATAGGGTGGCCCATTGCCTTGAAGGCGCTCTGCTGGCGGCGGCTGCATTGAGGGTCCATGACTTTCCGCCACTGCTGCTTGATCTTGAGTCTGTGCACGACGATGACCACGTCCTCGCTGTCTTCAGACATCGCGGCTGTTGGGGCGCGATCGCCAAATCGAACTACAGCGGGCTGAGGTTTCGGGAGCCTGTTTACCGCAACCTGCGTGAACTGGTCATGTCCTACTTTGAGAGCTACTTCAATATTTCCCGCGAAAAGACCCTGCGCAAGTACTCGAGGCCCGTGCAATTATCGCGGTTTGACGGCATGAGCTGGATGACGGCAGAGGAGGATCTCTGGCTGATCAGTGATCATCTGGCCAGGATTCCCCACGTGCCATTGCTGCAGAACGGCGCTGGACGGCATCTATCGAAAGTGGACGATCGGATGTTCGCAGCAGGCCTGGCTGGCCGGGCATAGCGACCTTGAGGCGATCGGGCGCTCCAGTTCGCGCGAATGAATATCGCACTTCATCGCGCGGAGAATTCCTCCGAGACCTCGTTTCCACGCGAGCGCTGCGTTTCGTCAAGCGGCAACGACGCGATGCGCGCGATTCGCAATACGGTGATGTCGTCATTCTGGCCGTGTTGCTGCGCTGCCTCCGCGATCTCTCTGGCCGTTGCACCGGCGCGCAGCATGGATTCCACACGCGCAAATCCAAAGAGCATGCGCTGGTCATTATGGGCTTCAGCAATCCCATCGGTCAGCAGGACGACCGCATCGCCAATCGCCATCTCCAAACCCGATTGCAGATAAGTCGCATTTTCCTGCATCCCAAGCGGCAACGAGCCAGGCGAGCAGACCTCAGATCCATTCAAATATGGGGGAAGGTGGCCGGCATTGGCCAGGGCCGATCGACCATCTTGATCAAGGCGAATAACCAGGCACGTGGCAAAGCCATCATGGACGTGGCCGCAGAGGCGGCGATTCAGCTCCCCAAGAATCTCGGCCGGCTCTTCGGTATAGGCGCTTACCGTGCGCAGCGCGCCTACGATCATGGACACGATCATGGCAGCACCGAGGCCTTTGCCGCTGACGTCACCGATTACCACGAGGGTCCGTCCGCTTTTGAGCGGGATGACCTGAAAGAAATCGCCGCCCACTTCGGCAGCCGGGAGATAGACCGTTTCAATGACGTAGCCGTTGATCTGCGGCATATCCGTCGGCACCATGACCCGCTGGACCTCTCGGGCGGCTGCCATTTCGCTCTCGAGCGTCGCTTTTTCGGTTTGGGCACGGATGTGACGGCGGGCTTCGCTGATGGAAACAATGACGAAGCCAATGTAGCCTAGAGTCACAGCGATAATAATCGAGCAGCCGTCGAACAACAGCCGGCTTTGCAGGCGCGCTGATTCCTTGGCGCCGAATTGAGCCGGCCCTGGCACATCCGGAAACCAGTGCCCCAGCAATGCCATACTTCCGAAGTGCAGAATGAATAGGGGAATGAACCCTTTCCAGAACTGACCGCGCAGAGTCATACCGATAGCGGCATAGGCAACGGCAAACAGGCCGGAGAGCACAACCCCTATCCCGAACTCGACCGGGGGTTGGTGCCCCATGCCGATGACGTCGCCAACAAAGCCAAAACTGGCGAACACGAAAAACACGGCAAGTAAAAATATCAGGGTCGCTTTTCGGGGTGTGCCGCGCCACCGGCTTGATGCGATCATTGGATCCTTTGTGTCCACTTCGCTTGGATTGTACGCTTGAGTGGGCCGGTTTGAGGTGCTTCATGGCGGCTATTGACGCAGATTCTCAATGACTGCCGATCACGGTGGAATATCCGTTAGAGTGGTCAAGAAGCTTGGAGGAGCGGCATCCGATGGCAATTCCGTACTACCACGTTGATGCATTCACGAGTGAGCTCTTTCAAGGCAATCCCGCCGGGGTCTGCATCCTTCCTGCATTTCCACCCGTTGGAACCATGCAGAAAATCGCGGCAGAAAACGGGCACAGCGAGACCGCCTTCGTTGTTCATCGCAGGGATGGCAGTTTTGACTTGCGCTGGTTTACGCCCGAAGTCGAGGACGATTTATGCGGACATGCGCCCTGGCTTCCGCCTTTGTACTTGCGCTGCGCGAACACAGCAGTTGGCCGGTGCGCTTCCACACCTCTAGCGGCATCCTGACCGTCACCAGAGCGCAGGGCAGGTTTGAAATGGACTTCCCTGCCCGCCCGGCGCAGGCATGTGCAACACCTGCGGGGCTATTGTCAGCCCTCGGGTTGACAGAGGTGCAGGTCATGAAATCGCGGGACTACCTTGTAGTTGTCGATCGAGCGGATCAGGTGCTGTCGCTCTTGCCCGATTTTGCGGCTCTTGTCAAAGTAGACTTGGGCGACGCCGGATCGATTGTTACCTCGCCCGGCGAAGGTGATGTGGATTATGTATGCCGATTCTTTGCGCCCTCGGTGGGCATCAACGAGGACCCGGCTACCGGCTCGATTCACTGCACGCTGGCACCCTATTGGGCAAAGCGGTTGGGCAAGGAGTCGATGCGAGCGCAACAACTCAGTGCCCGGGGCGGAACCGTGGAGTGCGCGGTCGTCGGCGATCGCGTGAAGATCGCCGGCAGCGCACGCTTGTATCTTCAGGGCAATCTCGAGCTCTAACCGACCCCAACCCTCTCACCGGAGCGATTCTGGGCGCTGGGTCAAACACCTGACCCACTAACCGATTCCGGCTTCGCAGCGATCAGCGGATTGAGAAGCGGGGGATGGTTCGCAGTTATGCCGACCATGCAGCGCGCGTGCTGCGGCCGCTGGAGCTGTACCCCATGTCCGTTGAAATTCCGCGCACGCACTGCAGCAACTGATTGGCGATGGAAGGCAACTTCTGCGCGGTTACGCGGAAGGACGGGCCGGAGATGCTGACCGCAGCCACCGGCATCCGTTGTGCATCAAGCAGGGGGACGGCGATGCACCGCAAACCCTCTTCCAGTTCCTCGTCGTCGACCGCATAGCCGCGGCGATGGGTCTTCTCCATCTCAACTTTCAAGGCCTCAGCGGTGGCAATGGTGCGGTGCGTGAATCGTTCAAACCGGATGCGGCGCACTACTTCGGCCGCCCGCTCTTCGGGTAGGAAGGCAAGAATTGCCTTCCCCACCGAGGTGCAATGGACCGGGTTGCTGGCGCCGATGCGGGTGATCATTCGAACCGAGCGTGCGGGCTCAATCTTGTCGATATAAATGACGCGTGCCGCCTCCAGAATGCAGAGGTGAGCTGTTTCTTCAGTCACGGCGACCAGGCGACGCAAGTGCGGCTGGGCACGATCGCGTAAGTCATACTGCTCGATCGCGCGATTCCCGAAATCAAATAACCTCAATCCCAGCCTGAATTTACCCGTCGTGGTGCGCTCCACCATGCGGTGCCGCTCCAACACCATAAGGAACCGGTGGGCGGTGCTTTTATGCAACTGAAGCGAGGAGGCCACCTGGGCGAGACCGAGCGGCGTTTCGCTCTCTCCGAGGAGGTCGAGGACGGCAAAAGCTCGGTCAAGTGCCTGAACTTTATAAGTGCCTTGTGGGGCCATGTCTCGCATTATGGTTCTCCGTGTCGCGGGCTGGTGACATTACTAGTCTGCTAGCACGCGGAAGCCATGTCAAGTATTGGGACGGAATTTCTTGAATTGGGATTCAAGGGTTCGGTTTTCCGGAATGAATTTTCCCTGGGCTTTACTCGGGCACCACGTCGCCTTCTCCTGGTGCCAGGAAGAGATTCATTTCCAGCCCGTGCTGGCGGGTGTAGAGGTCGTAGTAACGGCCGCCGAGCGCGAACAGCTCGGCATGATTGCCCCGCTCGACGATCCGGCCTTGTTCGACGACCAGAATCTGATCGGCCCTGCGGATGGTAGAAAGCCGGTGGGCGATGACAAAGGTGGTCCGGCCTTCCATCAGTTTGTTGAGACCGGCCTGGATCATTGCTTCGGACTCGGAATCCAAGGAGCTGGTGGCCTCGTCGAGGATGAGGATGCGCGGCTCCGCCAGCAGGGCGCGGGCGATGGAGAGGCGCTGCCGCTGTCCGCCTGAGAGCTTTACTCCGCGCTCGCCAACGATGGTGTCGTAGGTGTCGGCGAACCGCTCGGCAAACTCGTCAACGCGCGCCGTGCGGCAGGCAAACAGAAACTGCTCTTCGGTGGCGTCGGGACGGGAAAACATGATGTTCTCGCGAATGGTGCCGTCAAAGAGAAACGAGTCTTGAAGCACTACACCCAACTGAGAACGGAAGGTGTTGAGGTCGACGTGCGCAAGATCAATGTCATCGACAATCACGCGACCGCTTGTCGGCGTGTGAAAGGCACAAAGCAGGCTGATGATGGTCGATTTGCCTGACCCTGAAGATCCAACCAGCGCAGTAGCGGTTCCCGGCTCGGCCTGAAAGCTGATTCCGTGCAGGACGGGCTTGTCAGGTTCGTATGAGAACTCGACATCCTCAAAACGCACCGTGCCCTGGATGGGTGGCATCTTCAGCGAGCGCCCGGGGACCTGGTTCTCTTCAATCTCCGACATGATCTCGTTGGTCCGGTCGAGTCCCGCAAAGGCCTCAGTCAACTGGGTTCCGATGTTCACCATTTGAAAGACCGGGGCGATCATGAAGGCGAGAAACATGTTGTATTGAAAATAGGTACCGACGGTCCAGGTGTTTCCTAGAACGTTGTGCCCGCCGAGCCACATGACGATGGCCGAAACCAGGCCGAGAACAGTTGTGGAGGCAGCAGAAAGCGTGCTTGTCATGGTGAGCGACTTCATGACGTTGGCCAACAACCGCTCCACTCCACCCGCAAAGACAGTGGCCTCGCGCTCTTCAGCGTGGTAGCCCTTGATGACGCGCACGCCTCCAAGCGATTCCGTGAGACGACCGGTGACCTCGGCATTGATCTTGCCACGATCGCGGAAGATGGGGCGAATGGTCTTGAATCCGTATTGCAGGAAGAAGACGAAAATACCCATGACGGCGAAAACCGTGATCGTAACCACGACACTCAGATGCAGGAGCCAGATAAATGCCAGCACGGCGGTAAGAAGCCCGCCAACAAAATCAACCAGACCGGTACCGACGAGGTTACGAACGCCCTCGACGTCGGTCATGATGCGGGCAACTAGCGTGCCGGTGCGGTTCTCGTCGTAATAGGCCACTGAGAGCAGGCCCACATGACGCTGCACCTGGCGACGCATCTCGGCAATCAAGCGCTGCCCGGCCTTCGAAAGCAGTTGGGTAAGCGAGTAAGAGGTAATGGCCTGCACCAACATGGCTGAGAAGACGAGCGCAATGATCTTGGGCAGAAGCTCAGGTCGTGGATGCTGCGCGGAGAGAACTGTATCGAGGAGCGGCTTTGAAGAGATGGGAAGCACCAGCCCAGCCACGCGGTTGATAACCATCAGAACCATGCCGGCGGAAATCAGGCCGATGCGCGGCGCAACCAATGCCCGCACCTGCGGCCAAACCTTTTTCAGATCAGGCTTCCGCTTGGGCAGGTCCGCCTGCCCGCGGCCTCCGCGCCCGTGAGCCGAACGCTCAGCTCGACTGCTCAACCCCATTGCCCCACCGCGCATGGTTCCCATGCTTTAGACCTTTCCTGAACGGCGAGCCGCAATAAACGAGCGAACGCAAATGATCACGTAGACAAGAAGCAGCACCGCCATCGTGACTTTTGAGGCCAATGCGATTTGGTCAGCCGGCATGCCGGCCGATGTGGCGTGAACGTATCCCCGCACCGCTTCGACAGTTGCGCCGATAAAGCCAAGCAGAGCAACGGTGACATTGATGTGCATGAACAGCTTGCGACGGCTTTCGCTGGGGCTTATGGCCAGAAATCCGCCGAGGCCGAGCGCAAGGCCAAACCACAGAGGAATGAGTGCGGTTATGTGGATACTTCCAGTGCCAAGGTAACCCGCCAGCCCCAATGCAGCCAGCAGCACCGCAAACACCAATGTGACTTTCGCCATGCGATACTTCCCTTCCACACCAGCATAAGAATACTAGGGCCTGCCCTTCAATCTAAAGGGCAGGCCCTGAACGCTTGGATGATGCGGAAGATGCCAAAGATGCGAATCATTCACAGATCGATGACAGTTGCGCTGAGCTGTGCCCTGTCTACCTTTGAATGCGAGCCGACCCGCCCTGGGCAAAGGCACGCACCTGGTCTAATGTGGCCATGGTTGTATCGCCGGGGAAGGTCGTAAGCAGCGCTCCATGCGCCCATCCCAGCTTGATGGCCTCATCAGGCGTGGCACCGGTCAGCAGGCCGTAGATGAAACCGGCTGCAAAGCCGTCGCCACCTCCCACGCGATCGATCACATCCAACTCAGCGGTCGGCGCAGTATAGGTCTTGCCATCAATCCAGGCAACCGCGCTCCAGCTGTGACGGTTGGTCGCGTGGACCTCACGCAGAGTGGTTGCAACCACCTTGACGTGCGGGTGCTTCTTGACGACGTTGTCGATCATGCCGAAGAACACACTGGGATCGAGCTTCGACTTGGCCGCAACTTCCGGTCCGGGGATTCCCAGACCCTTCTGCAAGTCTTCTTCGTTGCCGACAAGCACGTCGACGTTTTTGACGATGGTGCTGATGATCTCTACAGCGCGCTCATTGCCACCGGAGATCTTCCAAAGCTTTTCACGGAAGTTCAGATCAAAGGAAGTGATGGCTCCCGCTGCCTTGGCTTCGCGCATCATCTCCGCTGCCAAAGGAGCCGTCGTCGGGGAGAGCGCGGCAAAGATGCCGCCGCTATGAACCCACTTCACGCCCCCGGCAAAGATCTTTTTCCAATCGAAGTCGCCAACCTTGAGTTGCGCAGCCGCCTCGTTGGACCGGTTGTAGAAAACCACGGGCGGGCGCACGCCGAATCCCCGATCACTGTAAACAGCCGCCATGTTCGGACCGGTGACGCCGTCATGCTTGAAGTGCTTGTAGAACGGCTTGACACCCATGGCGCGAACCCGCTCGGCAATCAGATCGCCTATGGGATAGTCAGACATCGCCGAGGCGACCGCTGTCTTCAATCCGAAACAGTCGGAGAGGTTTGCGGCCACATTGAACTCGCCGCCGCTGACGTGGATCTGGCACTCGGTTGCCTTGCGAAAAGGGATAATCCCCGGATCGAGCCGGTGCACCAGCGCTCCCAGCGACATAAAATCCAACTCCGCTTCTTTGCGGATATTCAAGCCATGGCTCATCGATTCTTCACTCCTGTCTGTTTGAGGCCGTGCTTCATGCCTCTTGGACTTTCCTGAGATTATATACCAGTGGTCTGACCACTGCGCTTTCCATCTCAGCTCTTGCTCCCCGCCGTGCGCTTGAGTTCCGAGAGCACATCGCCTACTGTCCATTCGTTCCCTGGGTAGAATCGCACCACTCTGCCATCAGCGCCAATGAGGGTAGTTGAAAGGGTGTGGGTGATGCTGCCGTCCGCAGCGTCAGTCATTCCAACGTCGAAGAACCTGGCCATCTCCAGCAGGACAGGCTTTTGTGGCACTGCGAAATCCCAATCCGCGAATGCAGTCTTTGCGTCACTGCCAATGTAGGTGGCGCCATAGGCTCGCAGTCGTTGAGGCGTGTCATTCTCGGGATCGAAGCTGACACACACCAGGTGCGTTTTGCCGCGAAGTTGCGGGTCAGCCGCAATCTGCTTGTCGACGGCGGCAAAGTTGCGGGTCACGCGCGGACAAAAATCCGGCAAGGGACAGCGTGTGTAGATGAAGGTGACCAGCAACGTCTTGCCTTTGAACTGGCCGAGATGAATGAACTGCCCGTCCTGGTTGCGCAGTTTGAAGTCTGGTACGGCATCGCCAGGTGTCGGCACGTGATAAAAGACAGCGGGCTTGTAATCCGGCTTGGCCTGCGCGACCACCACAATGTGATCCAGGAGAACGTCAGCGTTGGGGTCCTGTGACACCAAGACGTCGGCCGTGATCACGTCGCCGGGATGCAGCTCGCCCAGTATGGTTGCGTCTTTCAAGTTGTAAGGCATGGTCATGGCATCCATGAAGCCTGGAATAGCCTCATGGTTCAGCGTGACTTCGCCCTTGGCGGCATTTGTTGAGACCACCTTTCCGCGCAGTTTGTACACCTTGAAGTTTTGGATGGCTGGGGTCTGAGAGGCGAGCTGTTGCCCGGAACGGCATCCGGCAAGCGCGGCAAAAGCGAGAAGGAAACAAGCTGCAAAGCGGCGAATCACCCAACAGTGTACAACCGGCAACCGCCGGCTGCTGAGTCACGAATGGCACGTGCCACGGCTCACAGCGTATAACGCTGGAATGGGACCATCAAGGGAAGATGAGATCGACGCATGGCTGCGTGATGGCGGGCTGGTGATTACAGCGAGTGACCGCGCCGCGCGAGCCCTTGTCTCGGACTTCCATCGCGCCCGACGAGCCGAGGGGCTGACAGCCTGGCCGGCGCCCAACATTCTGGATTGGACGAGCTTTGTCCGCACCGAATGGGATGCGCGAGCGAGCGACGGGCGGCTGGTGCTGAATCGCTCGCAGGAACAGGCCATCTGGGCGGGAATCCTTGGCCGGCATGAGCACATGGCAACTCTGCTTGAGGGTCCGCGCTACCGCCTGGCTAGCCTAGCGATGGAAGCGTACGAAATGATTTGTACGTATGCACCTGATCAGTTGCGATCGGGAGCTCGCGGCGGCTGGCAGCAAGACGCGGCGGCATTCAGCGATTGGCTGACGACGTTTGAGCAACTCTGCAAGATCGACAACCTCGTAAGCTCGGCGCGTCTACCCCTGGATCTAATCGCAGTGCTCGAGAGCCGTGCGGAGGCAGCGAGCCATACGCAGTTGGCACGCCCGCCCCTACTTCTGGCAGGATTCGACCGCATAGCGCCTACGCCACGCAACCTGTTTGACACGTGGGGGGAGTGGCGGCAGGCGGAGCAAGGACAGAAGGCGGGACGAGTTTTCTTCCACCAAGCCTCCGATGCACATGCCGAATTTGGTGCCTGCGCCCTGTGGTGCGCACAGCGATTGGCCGGCAATCGACAGGCTCGGCTGCTGGTGGTGACGCAGGATGCAGGAGACCGAGCGCGGCGCGGGCAGATCGAACGGGCCTTCTTCAACCACACCGCTGCAGTGCGAGCCGGCGCGGATAGTTCTCCGCTCTTCGAGTTTTCGCTTGGAACCCCGCTGGGCCTGGTTGCGTTGCCGAATGCCGCGCACCTCCTGCTTCGCTGGCTTTCGGCGCCAATCTCGGAGCACAAGGTTGACTGGCTGCTTGCGACTGGATACGCCACCGCCAGCATGCAGGAATCGGCCGCTTTGCGAGCGCATGTGCACGGAATTCGTCGCAGAAACCAACAGCAGCCGCAATGGACACTGAGTGGATTTATCGGAGCCGCGAGCGGCCTTGCCCTTCCTGAAGCCTGGATCTATCGCATGACGGGTGCGCAGCGTCGCCTGGTGGAATTCGCTCTGCGCCCGCTGAGTCCGCTTGCGTGGGCCGAATTGGTTCCGGATTTTTTAGAGTCGGCGGGCTTCCCAGGCTCCAATCCGCTGACCAGTGCGGAATTCCAGGCTGCCAACCGTTGGCAGCAGGCGTTGGAAACCTCTGGCTCTCTTGGCTTCGGCGGAGGGAAGATTTCCTGGGAAGATTTCCTTCGCATTCTCTCTCGAACACTCGATGAAACGCTGTTTGCGCCTGAGTCGCGCGAGGCGCCCATCCAGATCGCGGGACCGGCCGAGTCGGCGGGACTGACCGCTGATGGCATCTGGTTTCTCGGAGCCAATGAGCAGGCGTGGCCGCCCAGTGGCGCGACTCATCCGCTGCTGCCCCCGGAAGTGCAGCGGCGGGCGGGTATGCCCCACGCCAGCGCGCAGCTCGATTGGGAAATTGCTCACGCCATCACCACGCGTCTGATCTCGTCCGCCCCGGAAGTTCATTTCAGTTTCGCGACGCAAGTTGAAGCAGCCGAGATTGGGCCTTCGCGTCAAATTGTTCAACTTGCCGGCGTTCCGCAGGTCCTGCCGCCGGAATTAATGCAGATGCCCGGTTCAGAACCGATGACAGTCTCTTTTGAAGATTTCAGCCGGATTCCCTTCCCTCCCGGAAAAGTTCGCGGGGGCGCAAGCGTGCTGACAAGACAGTCGCAATGCGCCTTCAAGGCTTTTGCAACTGCGCGCCTGGCGGCGCAAGGGTGGGAGCCAGCAGAAGCCGGCCTCACCGATGCGCAGCGCGGAAATCTATTGCACCAGGTACTGCACGCGATCTGGGCCGGTCCGCCGAATGGGATTTCAGATCACGATGCGCTGCTTCAACTTGGCACCGATCTGCGGACCTTTGTAGCTGCACACGTTGATCGGGCTCTGCGGTTTGGAGTTGGCCCGGCTCTAAGAGATCGCATGCCCGCGCGCTATCTGGATCTTGAAGGGCAACGACTCACTCGCCTAGTGGCCGAGTGGCTTGACTACGAGGCAACTCGGATCGAGTTCAACGTGGCTGAGACTGAAGTGGAGCACACCATCCACCTCGCCGGGCTGACCTTCGACCTGCGGCTTGACAGGATCGATCGGCTCAAAGACGCATCGCTTTTGGTCATCGACTACAAGTCGGGAGAAGTGGCCACAAGACTTTGGGATTTGCCCCGGCCTGACGATGTGCAATTGCCACTTTATGCCGGTTTTGCCATCGATGGGGAGCCCGGCGGAATTGCATTTGCGAAGGTGCGCACCGGAAAGCTCAAGCTTGAGGGCCGCTTCGTCAATGCTGCCGCGGTCCTGTTCAGCGGCCTCAAGGGAAGCAGTTCTTTGCTGAAGAAGAAGCTCACCGTTGAGATGCTCGACGGTTGGAGAGCGCACATTCATCAGCTTGCCAATGACTTTCTCAGTGGCCGAGCCGTCGTGGATCCGCGCGAGTACCCAAAAACCTGCGAGCGATGCGACTTGCATGCGCTCTGCCGCATTCAGGAGAAAGATCGGGAACTCGGTGAGGACGAGGAAAATGACGATGATGCAGGCGGGCAAGATGAGTGACACGCAACGGCCTTTGCCTACCGATCAATCGCAGCGCAACCGCGCGCTCGATCAGGCGCGATCGATTTTGGTGCAGGCTCCGGCTGGCTCGGGCAAGACGGACTTGCTGACGCGCCGTTTTCTGCGCTTGCTGGCCGAAGTTGACGAGCCGGGCCAGGTGGTTGCGATCACCTTTACCATCGCCGCCGCAACGGAGATGCGCCATCGCATCCTTTCTGAACTGGAGAAGGCCGCCACCAGTGAAACAGGGGCGAATTCAAGCGATGACTTCTCGATGGAGGCGCTGGCTCTCCGCGCCCTTGAGCACTCCCGGCGGCGCGATTGGAAGGTGCTCGATCTTCCGGCGCAACTCCGCATCGCCACCATCGATTCGTTTTGCCGCGACCTGGCTCTGCAACAACCGCTGATCTCGTCATTGGGCGGCGGAATCGGCATCGCCGCGCAACCAAAGGAGCTCTATCTTCGGGCAGCCCGGCAAATCCTTGACAAGATCGGTCATGCTGATGCTGCGCTGAACGAAGCGATTGAAGCCCTGCTGCTGTGGCGTGACAACAACTGGCGGGAGATGGAAGATCTGCTTGTCCAGATGCTGGAAACTCGCGACCGCTGGATGCATGACTTTGTGATGGATCGCGATCCGGATTGGGATGATTTGCGGAATCGCCTTGAGCGACCGTTCTGCAACGCGATCAGAGAGAGTCTAACCGCCCTGGACGAATTGATGAGCCTGGTTCCGGGCGCAAAAAAAGAGGCATTGGATCTGGCCAGGTGCGCTTGCGCAAACGTTGAGAGCCAGTTTCTCCGCGAACTGGCCGAGATGGCCGAGTTCCCCGCTCCGCCGTGGCTCTCCAGCGAAGATGTTGATTGTGCGCGTCAGGCTTATTGCAACCTCGCCGAATTGTTGCACGTCAAGGAGGGTCGATTCAGGAAGCAAGTAGACAAAAGCCTCGGCTTCCCCCGCGAGGCCCAAGCAACGAAATCTCAGATTCTCGGGTTGATTGCTCGTCTGAACGCCATCCCTGGCCTTGAGGCGGCCCTCGATAACGTTCGCAATCTTGCTCCATCCCGCTATTCCGACGACGACTGGAGAATTGTGCGCGCCTGCTTCACGCTGCTGCGGCGCGCGGCCGGCGAGTTGCAGGTGGTGTTTGCCGAGGCCGGAGCGGTGGACTTCATCGAAGTTGCGCAGATCGCGCAGAGGGTGCTTCGTGGCCCCGACGAACTGCCCACTGATGCAGCCATTGCCGTTGCGGACGGCATTCGCCATTTGCTGGTTGACGAGTTTCAAGACACGAGCCGCCGCCAGCACCAGTTGCTGGCCAGCCTGATTGCGGCTTGGCCAGACCTAGAGGGCCGTACGTTGTTTGTCGTTGGTGACCCGATGCAGTCTGTGTACTCATTTCGTGACGCGGACCCTGAGCTTTTTGCGCGGGTGCGAACGCTGGGCCTCGAGATTCCTGAAGCTGAGCCGCTCCTTCTCGACTTCGTTCCACTCAAAGCTAACTTCCGGACCGTTCCAACGCTTGTCGATCGGCTCAACGAATTCTTCGCGCTGGGCTTCGCAGAAGCCGACGGCAGCGGCGTTGAATTCTCCACTGCCGAGCCGGCGAGGGAGCCGAAGTTCGATCGAGGCCCGAACCTCGTTTTGCACCTGAGCTTTTCGCCGCAGGCGACTGCTGGCAAATCATTTAACTCCGATCGGTCGAGCCCGAAAGAGGATGCCTTCAAGGCTCAGACGGAGCAGATGGTTGCGCTTGTCCAGAGCCACCTGGACCGCATGGAAGAAGCCCGTGTGCACTTCGATGCGGGAAAGAGCAAAGAAAAGCATCGCATCGCCATCCTTGGCCGCACTCGCACTGCACTTGTGCCTGTCGCTACCGCCCTTCGAGAT
Source organism: uncultured Occallatibacter sp. (assembly GCA_964614635.1). Taxonomy (GTDB): domain Bacteria; phylum Acidobacteriota; class Terriglobia; order Terriglobales; family Acidobacteriaceae; genus Telmatobacter. The sequence continues at coordinate 10,645 of CAZTLV010000027.1, read as the reverse complement.
GCGGCCATCCCATTCCGCGCCATCGAGTTGGAGCAGCTCGCTGACAGGCCCGAGGTGCTGGACGCCATTTCGCTGGTCCGTGCACTCTTCAACCCCGAAGATCGAGTGGCCTGGCTGGGCATTCTGCGCGCGCCGTGGTGCGGGCTTTCGCTCGAAGATCTGCACCGCCTGACCAGCGCCGACGTTCCAGAGCTTCTAACCCGACCTGTGCCCGATTTGATTGTTGAGCGTATGCACCTGCTGAGCGAAAATGGCCGTCAGGCCGCCGCACGATTGCTGGACGCGCTCGCCGGCCCACAGACAGATTTGATCGGCCAGACAGCGAATCGCAAGCCAGCCGAGCGTCCCTGGAGTCATGGCCCGATCTCTACGCCGGGAACCTGGCTTGAGCAGGTGTGGCTCCGGCTGGGTGGGGCCGATTGCGTTGGTTCAACCGCCCGTTCAAACATTGACCTGCTTTGGCGCTGCCTTGACAGCCTGCCTGGCGGGGAACAGGAGCTGCTCGGCGCCGGCCTCGACGCTGCTCTTGAGTTACTCACGGCTTTGCCTGATGCTGGAGCAAGCAGTGACTTCGGCGTGCAGTTGATGACCATTCACAAGTCAAAAGGCCTGGAATTTGAAGTGGTGATTGTGCCAGAACTCGAAGCGAGGACAAGAATCGGCGAGCATCGGATGCTTTCATGGCTGGAGCGCGGGGTGGCGAACCCCGACGAGTCTGGTGAGATCACCGAGTTTCTTGTCGCGCCGGTGCAGTCGAAGGGCGCCGATCGCGGCAAGTCGAAGACATGGGTCGATCGCTTTCGCCAGAAACGTGAAACGCAGGAGATGCGCCGCATTCTCTATGTGGCGGCAACCCGCGCCCGCGAGGAGCTTCACTTCTTCGCGCGTCCTGCGTACAAAGTTGAATCTGACGGTTCGGTGAGCCTGGTCGATCCCAAGGCCAGCCTGCTGGCCACTGCATGGCCTGCGCTCGAAAACGAAGTACGCCTTCGTTTTGAAGAATGGAAAACGGCTCATTCGAGACTGGCCGTTGACGAGGAGATCGCAAGCATCGCCGCAAAGGGCGAAAGCAACCTGCTGATCATGCCCTCACCCTCCGCGCAACCACACATGGAAGAGCCGACAAGAATGCGGCGTCTGCCATCGGGGTACCAGAGGGATGGTTTATCTGCCGATGCTTTTCCAGGCAATGAGAGTGTCCGGCAGTCCCAAGCGATAGTCTCAGCAGCCGAAGAAGGCGAAGCGAGTTTTTACGTCCGTCACCAGGGAGGCTTGCTTTCTCGCGCTCTCGGCACTGCCGTCCATGCCCTGCTTGAAGAACTTTCGCGGCTGCGGTTGGAACTGGATTGGGATGCTGCCCGCATCGGCGTTGCTTGCCTCGCGCCGAAGATCGCCGGAAATATCCGGTCATCAGGAGTTGATCCAAAACAAGCCGAAGCCATCGCCGCGCAGGCCTTGAAGGTGGCGCTTGACGCGTCTCACGATCCTGATGGCCAATGGATTCTCTCGCCGCGTGAGGATGCGGTCAGCGAAATCGAATGGACGGGAGTGGTCGAGAACAGTCTGCGCACGGTCCGGGTCGATCGCGTATTCCGCGCCGGACTTAGTCCCCAGTCAGAAGGCCAACAGGCGTGGTGGATCATCGACTACAAGACAGCCCACCAAGCGAACCCTGGTCTGGACCCTGAAGTTGCCTTAAGCAAACTGAGGCCACTATTTGCGCCCCAGATTGCGGCATACGCACGGATTCTGCGCAACTTGCACGGTGCCGACACCACCCTTCGCGCCGGTCTCTACTACCCGAGAATGTTGATGTTGGACTGGTGGGAGTTGTAGCCATTGTCGACATTCTTTATAAAACGAAAATTGCAATTCTGCTGCCCCGCGGATAGAATTCTCACATGCACTGCCTACCCTGTTGTCGCTGCTGTATGCTGCTTCGCGCGCACAGGTGACCTGGGTTTGCATTTTCGATTGAAATCCAAGGTTTTCCTGATACCCGCGACGCAGCCGTGCTGCCGCGGGTTTTGTATATCTGCCGAAAAAGGATCAAATGACTGAAGTGATTCAAAAGAAAGAGTCAAGTGCCCAGCGGGCCGAGCGGCTGAAACAGGAGAAGAATCCCTGGGCGGCCTTTGACGAGGTTCGTGCCTTTGCGCGCGCCGGCCGGTCGAGCGTGGTCCCGGAGTGGGCCTCGTTTTACTTCAAGTGGTGGGGCATTTACACCCAGGGCGACGGCGTGGGTGCAGTGGGCGGCAAGGGCGGTGAAGGGCTGGTCTCTGACTACTTCATGATGCGCATCGCCATTCCCAATGGCATTCTCTCAAGCAGCCAGTTGCGCACCATTGGTGAGATTACGCGGAAGCATGCGCGCAACCTGGCCGACATTACCGTTCGCCAGGCCATCCAATTGCATTGGCTGACCATCGAATCGCTCCCTGAAATTGTGGATGCACTCGATTCAATCGGGTTTTCTCCCAAGGGTGCCTGCGGCGACGTGGTGCGCAATGTGACTGGTTGCCCGCTGGCCGGTGTGGCGGCCGACGAACTCATTGACGCCTCCCCGCTGGCAATCGAGATTGCCCACATGCTCAATGGCAATCCCGAGTTCTTCAACTTGCCGCGGAAGTTCAAAATCTCTGCGTCCGGCTGCCCGTCGTGGTGCAACAATCCCGAGATTAATGACATCGGAATCTCAGCGGTAAGGCACAACGGCCAGGTTGGCTACGCAGTTCGTGTGGGTGGAGGGCTTTCAGCCGATCCACATCTTGCGGTTCTTCTGGACGCTTTCATCCTGCCGGAGCAGGCGCTTCGCGTGGTTCGCGGGATCACTGAAATCTTCCGGGATCAGCAGGGCTTGCGGGAGAGCCGTGACCGGGCGCGCATGAAGCACTTGTTCATGAAAGAAGGTTGGACAGCCGAGAAGTTTCTAGCGGAGCTGCAATCGAGACTCGACTTCACCCTGCTGCCCGGCGTGGCAGAGGAAGTGCCCAACGACATCTTTCGCGATCACGCAGGCATTCATCCGCAGCGCCAGGCGGGGCTCAGCTCAGTTGGAGCGTCGGTTTTGCGCGGACGGATGACGGGAGAGCAACTCGAAGCCGCGGCGGAACTGGCAGAACGTTTTGGCAGCGGGTCGTTGCGCACGACCGTGTCACAGAATCTTTTGTTCATCGACGTTCCAGACAACAAGACGGCGGCGCTGGCCGGCGAACTGGGCAAAATCGGCCTGCAGGTTGATGGATCTTCTTTCTGGCGTGGCGCCATCGCCTGCACCGGAACGGAGTTTTGCAAACTCGCCATCACCGAGACCAAGGGCTTTACGAAGTGGCTGGTGGATGAACTTGAAGAGCGGCTGCCCGGATTCGACCAGGAGTTAAAGCTGAACGTAACCGGCTGCCCCAACGGCTGCGGCCAGCACTGGGTTGCCGACATCGGCATTGAGGGTAAGAAGATCAAGCATGACGGCAAACTGACCGATGCTTTCTACTTCTGCCTTGGAGGGGCGGTAGGACAGCATGCGGCGATCTCCCGTCCGGTTGGATATCGTTGCCCTGCGCCGCTGATTCCAGATGCCATTGAACGCCTGCTCCGTCAGTATCTTGCCGACAGGGAGCCCGGGGAGAACCTTCGGGCATGGTTCAGCCGTCATACTAACGACGAGCTTCGTGCCCATCTCGCCGGCGAAGTTCTAGCGCCGGTTGAGCGCGATATTCCCGCCGGACGAGTGCCGCATGGAGTAGCGGATTGAGGATGGTTTCATGAGCATGTTGCCGATCTTTCTGAAACTCGACGGTCGCCGTTGCCTGCTTGTTGGCGCGGGGAATGTTGCGTTGGATAAAATCGGCAGCCTGCTGAAGACCGGACTTGAACTTTGCGTGATTGCACCGGAAGCGCGGCCTGAAATTCAGCAGCTTGCACGCGACGGCAAGCTTGAATTGATCCTGCGCGCGTTTGAGCCGGCCGACCTTGACGGCAGCTTCGTGGTGGTCACCGCAACTGACTCCGCGGAAGTGAACGGCCAGGTCTATCGTGAGGCAGTCGAGCGGGGAATACTTTGCAACAGCGTCGACGATATTCCAAATTGCGATTTTTATTTTGGCTCGATCGTCACCCGCGGCGACCTGCAGATTGCGATATCGAGTGCTGGACAGAGCCCTGCGGTGGCTCAACAACTGCGCCAGGAGATTGACGAGCAGTTGCCCGAGGATCTGGGAACCTGGCTTGCAAGTCTTGGCCATCTGCGCCGCGAAGTTCTTGCGATTCATCCCGCCGGTGAACCGCGCAGACTGTTGCTGCATCAACTTGCGGAGCACCAGATCTGCGAATCTGATTCGTGCCCGGCGCGCCGGCTGGCTTATGCGCCGCTCGAGCCGGAGCAAGGCAACGACAATTCATCAACCCTCTTCGAAGACGACTCGGATTTTTCTGAGCCGCTCTCGCCACGTTTTGAAGACGAATCCAATTCCACGCATGAGACCGTGCATCTTGTGGGAGCCGGGCCGGGCGATCCTGATCTGCTGACGGTGAAGGCACTGCGCGCAATTCAAACGGCTGATGTGGTGCTTCACGACGACCTTGTTCCTCAAGAGATTCTCGACCTGGCCTCTCCGTCGGCGGAGGTCGTGAATGTTGGCAAGCGTTGCGGGAACAAGACCATTACGCAGGCTGAGATCAACTCCATCATGATTGACTGCGCGCGCGCCCATCGCAGCGTGGTGCGCCTGAAGAGCGGCGATCCGCTGATGTTTGGCCGTGCCGCAGAGGAATTGAAGGCGCTGACCGACGCGGCCGTGCCGTTCGAAATCATTCCTGGCATCACCGCGGCATTTGCTGCTGCCGCGGCCATCGGCTGCTCGCTGACCAGCAGGAATTGCGCATCGAACGTCATCTTTTCGACCGGCCATCATGCTCAATCGCACAACCAGTCGCCGCTTCCTGAGATTGAAGATGCAACGCGCGTGGTATATATGCCGGGCCGCGACTTGGGACTGCTTGCGCAGGAATGGCTCCAGCAAGGCTTGCCGCCGGACTTCCCTTGCGCCGTGGTCTCCCGCGCCGCACAGCCCGGCCAGCAGGTTCGATGTACGACTCTCGCCGCCCTCGGCGACGCCGAACCCACTCTCGCACCCAGCCTGTTAATCGCCGGCTGGGCTGTCAGAGAGATTGTTCCTGCCTGTCCATTGGCAGCGAACGGCGTTCCTGTTACAGCCTGAAATTCAAAATCAATTCATTCGGAGAAACGCTATGCCTGAAGTTACCGCTGCGCCTCGGCGCGCCATTTCGCTCGACGTGTATTCCGTTTTGCTCGCACTCGTCCTCGCTCTGCTTGTGCGCTTCAACCTGATTCCGCCGGTGAAATGGTAAAACCAGCCATTTCCCAAGCTGAAGGAGAGTCCAATGGCCACTGCTGCCATCACACCGATTCGATCCACGGGCCTCGCCCACCGCACCGTGGCGCTCATTCCCGGTCTGCTGCTGTTAGTCGCCGTGGGTTACGGCGGAAAGCTCATCGAACAATCCATCGCCACTTACACCAAGGCCAATCACATCACGTTCCCCAACATTGAATATGTTCTATGGGCGATCGTGATTGGCCTGCTCATCGCGAATACCACCGGCATCCCAAGCATCTTTCAGGCTGGCGTTGCCACGTACGAGTTCTGGCTCAAAGCAGGCATCGTGCTGCTCGGCTCGCGCTTTCTCCTCGGTGACGTGCTTCATCTCGGCGGTATCTCATTGCTGCTCGTGGCCGTCGCGCTGACACTCTCGCTCACCTTCATGCATCTTCTCGGCCGCACCTTCAGGCTCAAGCCCAAGCTCACTTCCCTGCTGGCCATTGGTTCGGCCATCTGCGGAGTCTCGGCCATCATTGCCGCCAAACCATCGGTCGAAGCCGATGATGAAGATGCATCGTACGCGATCGCGGCGATTCTTGCGCTGGGCGCACTCTCTTTGTTTACATTTCCGCTGATTGGCCACTCGCTGCACCTGAGCGACAAGGCCTATGGCCTTTGGGCCGGTCTCGCGGTCGACAACACGGCCGAAGCCACCGCCGCTGGAGCACTCTACTCCGACGCTGCCGGCAAAGTTGCCGTGCTTGCCAAAACGACGCGCAACGCTCTGATCGGATTTGTTGTGCTCGCCTACGCCATTTACTGGGCATCGCGCGGCCAGGCCCACGCGGTGGGCAACAAGGCCGCATTCCTATGGCAAAAGTTTCCCAAGTTTGTGCTTGGATTCCTGCTGATTTCGATGCTTGCCACCATCGGCTTCTTCGGCAAAGGCCAAATCACAAGCATCGCCAATCTTTCCCGCTGGGCTTTCCTGCTGACCTTCGCAGGAGTGGGCCTGCGCACCAACCTGCGCGAACTCGGCAAGCAAGGCTGGCGACCGTTTGCCGTAGGAGCCATCGGCGAGGTCTTTATCGCCCTTGTCACTCTGGGTTTGGTGTATGGGGCGGATCGGTTCCTGCATTTGTGAGCAAATGAGACGAGACTTTGGAGCCCCTTGTCATCCGTCACGGAGGACAACAAGGGGCACCAACGGTCACTTGAGGTCGAACCGGTCGAGATTCATCACTTTGCTCCATGCCGCAACAAAGTGATGCACAAACGACTCCTGCGCATCGGCGCATGCATAGACTTCCGCGACCGCTCGAAGCTGCGAGTTCGATCCGAAGACAAGATCAACTACAGTGCCAGTCCACTTGAGAGTGCCGGTCGCCCGATCGCGGCCTTCGAGCACACCATGAGATTTACCGGACTGCTGCCACTTGGTGTTCATGTCGAGCAGGTTCACGAAGAAGTCGTTGCTCAACACTCCAGGCCGCTCGGTAAAGACGCCAAGTTTCGACTGGCCGACGTTTGCATTCAACGCACGGAGACCGCCGATGAGAACCGTCATCTCTGGAGCGGTCAAGGTGAGCAGATTCGCTTTGTCAACGAGCACCTCAGCGGCGGAATCCTCAAAACCTGCGGAGATATAGTTGCGGAACCCGTCCGCGAACGGCTCCAACACGGCAAAGGAGGCAATATCGGTCTGCTCCTGCGATGCATCCGTGCGCCCTGGTAAAAATGGTACCTTCACGGCGTGTCCGGCCTTCTTCGCAGCTTCCTCGATGGCCGCGTCACCACCAAGAACGATCAAGTCCGCGAGCGAAACCCTCTTGCCGCCAGTCTGTGAATCGTTGAACTCGCTTTGGATTGCCTCCAGCTTCATCAGCACCTTGGCCAATTCTTCCGGCTGATTCGCTTCCCAGTTCTTCTGCGGTGCCAGACGAATGCGCGCCCCGTTCGCCCCGCCGCGCTTGTCACTGCCGCGGAAGGTTGAAGCCGAAGCCCACGCCGTGTTCACAAGCTGTGAAGTGGAAAGTCCCGATGCAAGAATCTTCGCTTTGAGTGCAGCAGCGTCCTGCTCCCCGATCAGTTCATGATCGACTGCTGGAATCGGATCCTGCCAAATCAGCGCCTCGGTAGGAACAAGCGGGCCTAGATAGCGTGAAACTGGCCCCATGTCGCGGTGTGTGAGCTTGAACCAGGCCTTCGAAAAGGCATCCGCAAGTTCCTGTGGATTATTGAGATAACGTCTCGAAATCTTCTCGTAAATCGGATCGAACCTCAGCGAGAGATCCGTAGTGAACATGATGGGTGCGTGCTTTTTCTTCGGGTCGTGAGCGTCCGGCACGGCATTCGCCGCGGCTCCATTTTTCGGCCTCCACTGCTGTGCGCCGGCGGGGCTCTTGGTCAACTCCCATTCAAAGCCGAAAAGCACTTCAAGGTAGTTGTTGTCCCACTTGATCGGGTTATTTGTCCATGCGCCTTCAAGCCCGCTGCTGACCGTATCGGCGCCTTTGCCGCTTCCGAAACTGTTGCTCCAGCCCAGACCCTGCTCCTCGATGCCGGCGCCCTCTGGTTCACGGCCGACATATTTCACCGGATCGGCAGCGCCATGCGCCTTGCCGAAGGTGTGTCCGCCGGCGATCAGGGCCACTGTCTCCTCGTCATTCATCGCCATCCGGGCAAAGGTTTCGCGGATGTCCCGCGCTGCTGCAATGGGATCGGGCTTGCCATTCGGCCCCTCCGGGTTCACATAGATCAGGCCCATCTGCACCGCGCCTAGCGGGTTCTCGAGTTGACGGTCGCCACTGTAGCGTTCGTCTCCCAGCCACTTGCCCTCTGACCCCCAATAAATGTCCTCTTCGGGCTCCCAGATGTCCGGACGTCCGCCGCCAAAACCGAAAGTCTTCAACCCCATCGAATCCAACGCTACGTTGCCGGCGAGAATCATCAGATCGGCCCAGGAAATCTTGCGGCCATACTTCTGCTTGATTGGCCAAAGCAAGCGGCGTGCCTTGTCGAGGCTCACGTTGTCTGGCCAACTGTTGAGCGGAGCAAATCTCTGCGCTCCTGAGCCCGCGCCACCGCGGCCGTCGGCGATGCGATAGGTTCCTGCACTATGCCACGCCATACGAATGAAGAACGGCCCATAGTGGCCGTAATCGGCAGGCCACCAGTCCTGCGAAGCCGTCATCAACGCGTGCAGGTCCTTGATCACGGCATCAAGGTCAAGGCTCTTGAACTCTCCGGCATAATTGAATGCCTCGCCCATGGGGTTGGAGAGTGGCGAGAGCTGGTGCAGGATCTTCAAGTTCAGTTGATTGGGCCACCAGTCTGCGTTGGTGGGCGTACCAGCCACTGTGTGCTTGTGGGTTCCGTGAGGGAACGGGCACTTTGCATCGCCTGACTTGACGTTCTGGTCATCGACTATTGGTGGTCCTGGGGTCTTAGTCTCATTTTCAGACATACGTGCAGCTCCTCATGAATGCTTCATTTGATTGCAAAGTTTTGGATGCTTCCCGCCTTGAAAGGCTTCGACATCTCATCAAAACTAAGCCGCCCGGTTGGATAAATCAAATTGGCAATGCGCAGCGTGGAATTCTTCCAGTCGCCTGCCGCCCGGCTTGTGCAAAAACCCGGTGAAACTCCTTAATAAATCCCAATTCAGGTCAGCAATCCTCGGAATTCTCAAGAAGCGGAATTCGGGCCTCCCTTATCCACAAATACCCCGCCTTCCACCGTTGACCCTGCCCCCCAGTCTCCTTAGAGTCTTAACCATGCATCAATATTTCCAGCATTCCTGGCAGCGCTGGAAGCTTGCTGTCGCGCCCTTGATCGCGGTGGTCGAGAGCCTTATTCATTCGGAGTGACAATGCTGAAACTAAAGAAGATCCACATCCTCGGCTTTAAGAGCTTCTGTGACCGGACCGAGTTGACCGTGCCCGGAACAGGCATCGCCGTGGTGGTGGGACCCAACGGGTGCGGCAAGTCGAACATCCTGGACGGCGTGAGCTGGGTTCTGGGTGAACAGAGCGCCAAATCCTTGCGTGGCACGCACATGCAAGACGTAATTTTCTCAGGAGCGCGCGACCGCAAGGCTTTGGGCATGGCGGAAGTGTCACTGACCCTGGTGGATCCTGAAGCCTATGAAGGGCTGGTGCCGGTTGAACCCGAGGTCCAGATGGACCATGATGGACCGGCGGATTGGAATGAGGACGAACTGCGTCGCCTGAGCGCAATAGAGGCCGAAGAGATTATTGCTGCCGAGCAACCGGGCCAGGTGTTGGACGATGAAGAGGGGCCTGAACAAACGCGGTCAGATTCGCAACCCGGCGCCGCGGGTCCACAGGCGGTGCTGCTCAAAATTCGTCGTCGCAAGTTCCAGCGCACTCCGCAAAGAGGCGAGATCGTAGTAACTCGGCGTTTGTTCCGAACCGGCGAGAGCGAATACTTGTTGAATGGCAAGCTCTGCCGCCTGCGCGACATTCAAGACATCTTCATGGGCACTGGCCTGGGCCCGGAAAGCTACGCCATCATCGGGCAGGAACGGATTGGTCAACTCCTCAGTTCCAAGCCGCATGATCGCCGGGCCATTATCGAAGAGGCTGCCGGAATCACTCGTTTCAAAAACAAGAAGCGCCTGGCCGAGCTGCGCCTGGAGAGTGCAAAGCAGAACCTTGCCCGCGTTGACGACATCTTCGAAGAAGTCGCGCGGCAGATGAACAGCCTCAAACGGCAGGCGGCCAAGGCAGAGCGCTTCGCGGCGGTGCGGGATGAACTGCGCGCGCGCTTGCGGGTTGTGCTGGCAAGCCGGATGGCGATGATGGATGCCGAACAGGCGCGCACGGAGCAGGAAATCACGAGCCTAACAGAACGGATCAACGTCTCCGCCGCGGAGATTGGCACACTGGAAGCCAGTCAGCACAGTTTGACCGAGCGCGGCTACGAGTTGGACCACGAGGGTCAGGATGCGCAGAAGCGTGCTAGTGAAGCGGCCGTAGAACTGGAGCGTGCCACAGCGCGGGAACGCGGCAACGCTGAACGCGTTGGCGAGCTGGAAGCGCGGATATCCTCGGCCGGCGCGGAACTTGAGCAAACGCAGACACAATTGGACGGCATTGCCGAAGAGCGTGCGCAACAGCACACGTTTCTTGAGACGGCCGCAGGGGAAGCCAGGGACTTTCGCCAGCAGGTGGAGGCTCGCCAGCAAGAAGCACGAACGGCAGCCGAGGAGGTATTTGCCGCTGAGCGACAGTTGGAATCGAGCCGCCGCCATGCCATGCACCTGCTGACATTGGCCGGCAATG
>CAZTLV010000026.1:0-55964 GCA_964614635.1 uncultured Occallatibacter sp. | reverse complement strand
CCACCATAGATTCAGTAGTTTAGTCGCGATTCTTTGGCAACTCCTGTGCTGCTCATCTCCTGAGTATTTTCGTCCTGATCACGACAGCTGGACGCCGCAGATTGTAAACTGAGTTCGCCATGCTTCTGCCCGCCCTCCGCGAAAAAGTACTGCACGCTAACCAGGAAATCGCCCGCCGCGGACTGGCTCCCCACACCTTTGGCAACGCCAGCGGAATCGACCGGACCGGTCAAGAACCCCTGGTGGTGATCAAGCCCAGCGGCGTTCACTACGATTCCCTCACTCTGGCCGACCTGGTGGTGACCAGTCTCGACGGCGAAATTGTTGAGGGCCATCTTCGCCCATCGAGTGACCTGGACACGCACACCCATCTCTACCGCGAGTTCCCCTCGATCGGCGGCATCGTTCACACCCACTCGGAGTTCGCAACTTCCTGGGCGCAGGCCAATCGGCCCATTCCTTGCCTTGGAACCACGCACGCAGACTACTTTCAAGGCCCCGTCCCAGTTACAGATACCCTGACTGCCGAGGAAGTCGCAGCGGGCTACGTACGGAACACTGCCGCTGTCATCGTCCGACGCTTTCGGGCAGGAAACCTTGACCCCCTTGCCGTTCCCGGAGTGCTCGTTGCCGGACACGCTCCATTCGCGTGGGGCAAAACCGTGGCCGATGCTGTCGAACACGCCGATGTTCTCGAATACATTGCCCGCCTGGCCTTCAGAAGCGTCTTGCTGGGGGCATCAGAGACTGGGATTCCTGCCCATGTTTCCGAACACCATTACCAGCGCAAGCATGGCCCGAGGGCCACATACGGGCAGCTTTGACACCAACTTTTCACCGCTTTAATGGAACTTGCAGGCCATCTGCCGCTTTGCGTATTATCGGACCCGCGGCACCAAGAATGGTTACTGCTTAGCCGCGGTTTCACCCTTTACTGCTGAATAACCTGCCTCATCTCAAGGAGCTACCTATTTCCATAGATGAATTCCTTTTAATGTAGCCAGCATACTGTTTCCTGCATTTTCCACAGAAATAACCAACTACTTTGATGACGTTTTCGTTCCTCAGTGGTCACTATCTCACGTGTTCTCAATCGGTTCACGGAAGTAATGTCCCACTTGGCGTAATCTCGGCCGCATGGCAGTCGACGTGCAACATACCCAAATGATGTAGAAAGTTCCCCATGGAAACCAGCCTCTTCAATCGTTTGCAGGCGACCCTGCTGGCCGTAGCCACGGCTGGCCTGTTCCTGCTTGCGATCCTGAATCTGAGGCAGGAGCGTCAGTTTCAGCAGCCCGACGACGGCGTCTGGTGGCGCGAGGTTCAAGGCGGGGCAGGCCTCGAAGCTGTAAAGGTGATTCCGGATATGCCCGGTCAGCGCGCCGGCATTCAGGTGCATGACCTGCTAACCGACGTCAACGATACGCCGATCGAGCGCGTATCTGACCTGGAGCGGGTGCTGTATCCAATTGGCAGTTACGTTCAGGCGAATTATTCCATCAGCCGCGGCGGCATTCCGCTGGACGAGCCGGTGAAGGTCATTCCAGTCCCCCTGGACCGAAGCCTGTCACAGGCGCAACGATTCATCGGGCTGATCTACCTTGCGATTGGCATCTATGTTCTGTTTCGGCGCTGGACCGCGCCGCGCGCTACTCATTTCTATTTTTTCTGCCTGGTTTCGTTTGCCCTGTTTGCCCTTAAGTACACCGGAGAACTGGATGCACTGGACTGGACCGTTTTCTGGTCGAACGTGGTTGCGGAGTCGTTACAACCAGCGCTGTTCCTGCACTTTGCGCTCAGTTTCCCTGAGGAGCGGTTCAAGAGCATCCGTCGCCGCTGGCTTCTGCCGCTGGTCTATGCGCCCGCCGTCGGCCTGCTCGGCCTGTGGCTGTGGACGATAGGGACCAGGCTCCCTACCGAGTTGCTGAAGCACCGCCTCGACCAGATTGGTACTGCTTACGACGCAACCTTTTACGTTCTTGCCGCGCTGCTCTTCATGCTCAGCTACCGCCGTGCCAACACCCCGCTGCTGCGCCAGCAGTTGAAGTGGGTCACGCGCGGCACATTGCTGGCTGTGCTGCCCTTCACGCTGTTCTACGCAATACCGTTCTTGCTGGATCTCAACCCGCCCCGGATGCTCACCAACCTTGCGGGCCTGTCGCTGGTGATTCTCCCGCTCACCTTCAGCTGGGCTATCGTTCGCTACCGGTTGATGGATACGGACTTGATCTTCAAGCGGGGCGTGGCTTACACGTTGGCCACCGGCTTGCTTCTTGGCGCCTACTTTGGCACCATCGCGCTGAGCGCCCTGGTGGTCCACAACGGGATGCCTGAACAGGTGCGCGAGTGGGGCCTGGTCCTCACGATCCTGGTCACAGCCGCAATTTTCGATCCGCTCAAGCGCCGCATTCAGGGCTGGGTCGACAAGGCGTTCGATCGGCATCGCTACGACTACAGGAAGGCCCTGGTTGAATTTGGTCGCGGGCTCAGTTCAGAGACGAATATTGAGGCCTTGCTGGCCTCCATTGTGGAGCGCTTGCCACGCGCGCTTTTGGTGGCCCGTGTCGCGATTTTCCTTACTGAGGATTCCGGACGCCTGCGTCTGGCCGCTGCGCACGGATTGCCAGCTCCTTTCGATGTGGGCCCCGCGCAGAACCGGTTTGCCGCCAGTTCGCTGGCTCTTGGGTTCCTTGACTTCGACGAGGCCAAGGATCACTCGCACATCTTCCTCGAAAACGCACAGCAGACTTTGCACTTGCCCGAGGATGAGCAGCGGACCGCAGCTCTGCTTGACCTCAATTACTATCTTCCATGCCGTGTGGCGGCAGGCCAGGTGCAGGCCGGCGAGATCAATTCGTCAGGGCGTGAGGAGACTCGCACCATCGCGGTGATCGGCCTCGGCCGCACCATCGGCGGTGACTTCCTTTCCAGCGAAGATGTCGAGCTGCTTGAGTCCCTTGCCAGCTACATCGGCATCGCACTTCAAAATGCAAGCCTCTACGCGCGTCTTGAAGAGAAGATTGGCGAATTCGAGCGCTTGAAAGAGTTCAACGAAAACATTGTTGAATCGATCAACGTTGGTATTCTCGCCATCGATCTCGGTGATCGCATCGAAAGCTGGAATGCGCAGATGGAGGCCATGTACGCCCTGAGCAGAGCTGAGGCTCTGGGCCAGCCGCTTCGCGCCATCTTCCCCACGGAATTTGTCGATGCTCTCGACGGTTTCCGCAACGAACAAGGCGTGCACCATCTTTACAAGTTCCGCATGATTACCCGCGCCGGTGAAAACCGTACCGTCAATATCGCCATCGCGCCGCTGCTTTCGCGCGACTTTATTTCGGTAGGGCGCATCATCCTGGTGGATGACATTACCGAGCGCGTCTCGCTTGAAACGCAGCTTGCCCAGGCGGACAAGCTGAGCTCCATCGGCTTGCTTGCAGCCGGTGTGGCCCATGAAATCAACACTCCTCTCGCGGTGATCTCCTCGTATGCGCAGATGCTTTCAAAGCAGCTGAAGGGCGATGCTCGCCTGGGTCCTGTGCTTGACAAGATCACCCAGCAAAGCTTTCGCGCCGCTGAGATTGCCAACGGTCTGCTCAACTTCTCACGCACCTCGACTACGGAATTCCGTGAAACCAATCTCAACCAGGTGATTCGCGACACGCTCTCACTGCTTGAACACCAATTCAAGACTGCGCAAGTGGTGATTGACCTTGACCTGGCTGAGGAACTTCCTCCCATCCATGGCAATCCCGGCAAGCTCCAGCAAGTGTTTCTGAACCTGCTATTGAACGCCAAGGAAGCGATGCCAGGCGGGGGCCGTCTGCGTGTTTCCACGCTGGTCAACGGACATGTCGCAGCAATGATTACCGACTCCGGCACAGGCATCGCTCCTGAGAACCTCAAGCGCATTTACGATCCATTCTTTACCACCAAGACGACGCCCAAGCCCGGCGACCGCCGCGGCACTGGACTGGGGCTCAGCGTCTCTTACGGCATCATTCAGGAGCACGCAGGAAAAATCCACGTCGAGAGCGCCATCGGCGCCGGCACAACCTTTCATCTCGAATTTCCGCTTTTAAGAAAGTCTGTACATGCCTGAGGTAGAACAGCCTTTGAACGTGCCCGTTTCTGCGCCGGCCGCCAGTAGCAACTTTGACGGCGCCAGCATCCTTGTCATCGACGACGAGGCAGCGATCCGTGAATCGCTGGAGGTGCTGCTTACGCTTGAGGGTTATTCCGTGAGAATGGCCAACGACGGCGAGCAGGGACTGCGCATCCTTGAACTTGAGAATTTCGATCTGGTGCTCCTCGATCTGGCCCTGCCCGGCCAAAGTGGGCTTGAACTGTTGCCCCAGATCAAGGAACGGCAGCCCGAACTGCCGGTTATTATGATTACCGCCTACGGCACAGTAGACAACGTTGTGGAGGCTGTCCGCGCAGGCGCTGAAAACTTTGTACAGAAGCCCTGGGACAATGAAAAGCTGCTGGCAGACATTCGCTCCGCTGTTGCGCGCCATCGCGCAGAAGAAGAGAATCTGCAGCTGAAGCGGACCCTCAAGCAGCGCTACAACTTCACCAACATCGTGGGCAAAAGCGAGATCATGCTCAAGGTCTTTGACCTGGTAGCCCAGATTGCGCCCAGCCGGTCCACGGTGCTCATCCAGGGCGAGAGTGGAACGGGCAAAGAGTTGATCGCCAAGGCTATCCACGCCAATTCGCCCCGCCGCGACAAGCCTTTTGTTCCCATCAACACCGGGGCCATGCCCTCTGAACTGCTTGAATCCACGCTCTTCGGCCATGTCAAGGGCGCTTTCACTTCCGCAGTCGCTTCAAAGAAAGGTCTCTTTGAAGTGGCCAACGGCGGCACTCTGTTTCTGGACGAAATCGCCACCATGGGCACCGATACCCAGGCCAAGATTCTGCGCGTCCTGCAGGATCGGCGCTTCATGCACCTGGGCGGGATTCAAGAGATCCAGGTCGATGTGCGGATCATCGCCGCGACCAACATCGACCTTCGTCAGGCAGTGCGTGACGGGCGCTTCCGCGAGGATCTTTTTTATCGCCTGAACGTAATTACCGTCGACTTGCCGCCACTGCGCGCTCGTCGTGAAGACATCCCCCTGCTTGCCAACCACTTTCTTGACTTCTACGCCAGGGAGAACGATCTTCCCGCGCGCAAGCTCTCCGCCGACGCGCTGCGAGCCCTGGTGGATTACGAGTGGCCCGGAAACGTCCGCGAACTCGAGAACTCGATTGAACGCGGCGTCGTGCTCTCTTCTGGCCCGGTAATCGGCTCAGATCTCCTGCCTGGACACATTACCGGCCGCAGCTTCCAGGACGCGCTGCTCGAGCACAATCCGAATGCCTCGCTTTTCGACATCCTTGAAGACATTGAGCGCCGCATAATCATCGAAAAGCTCGAGCGTTGCAACGGCAACCAGACTGAGGCTGCGGAACAGTTCCGTATTCCCCTCTCAACCCTGAACCAGAAGATCAAGCGGCTCACCATTGAGATCCGCAAAAAGGGCAGGGAATAGACAGGTCACCAGGACCTGCTACTAGAAATGCAGCTCCTTGCGGGCCGACCTTATCTCAATCACATTCTTCCTGGGCATGGGTTGCCGCGCTCTTTGCATCTTCTTTACTTTGACGCGATCGCGTTGCCCAAGAGCGCTACAACGATCAGCCAGCCGTGTGGCGCGATATAGACTGCGATCAGGCTCTGTGAGTCTTCGATTTCCCCTGTCATTATGCCGCCAGTCATTCAAGTCTCCGGAGTCCGCAAGACCTACGGTCGCACCGTAGCCGTCGATGAAGCCTCGTTTGAAGTCAACGAAAGCGAGATATTTGGCCTGATCGGGCCGAACGGTGCGGGCAAGACCACGACAATGGAGTGCATCGAAGGTTTGCGCAAGCCTGACCGCGGCACGATTGCGGTCCTCGGCCTCGATCCTTTCCGCCAGGTTTACAAATTGCAGGACCGCATTGGCGTGCAGTTACAGCAGGCGCAGTTGCAGAAGCGGATCAAGGTGTGGGAGGCCGTTGACCTCTGGGCATCGCTTTACCAGAAGAAAGAAGTTGATGGCGAGCGACTGCTCGAACAACTCGGCCTGACCGACAAGCGGAACGCATGGTTCATGAACCTCTCCGGGGGGCAAAAGCAAAGGTTGTTCATCGCACTTGCGCTGATTAACGACCCTGAGGTCGTGTTTCTCGACGAGCTGACCACCGGGCTGGATCCGCAGGCGCGGCGAGCCATCTGGGATTTGGTGCGTGGCATTCGAGAGCGAGGCAAAACGGTGTTCCTGACGACACACTTGATGGAGGAAGCTGAACGGCTGTGCGATCGGGTGGCCATTATGGAGCATGGGCGGATCATCGACATCGACCGGCCGGAGAGGCTCGTTACGCGGCACTGCCCGGAACGAACCGTCATTCTTGAAACCGACGATCTGGGTGCCGCTGAGCGCTTCAAAAGAATCCCTGGAATTGAGTCCGTGACAACCATCGACAGCCGGATCACGATTCGCGGCGCAAGCGAAGACCTGGTGACTGACGTGATTGATTGTCTGTCTGAGAGCAAGATTCGGGTGACGGACTTCCGCACGATTCTCCCCAGCCTTGAGGATGTTTTTCTCAAGCTGACTGGCCATTCCATTCGCGATTAGGATTGAAACATGATGCTGCGTGGGCTCTGGAAACTGACATGGATCGAGATCAAGGTGTTTATGCGCGAGCCTATGGGCGCGTTCGGCACCATCGGAGTTCCTGTCCTGATTTTCCTCGCTCTTGGCAGATTCGCCGGCAACCGGCTCTCCGCACCTTCACCCGTGGTCAGCAGCTTTTCCCAGGCAGGTATCCCGGTTCTGGTGGCGATTTTGATTGCCATCAGCTCCGTGCTCTCCCTGGTGACTATCATTTCCATCTACCGCGAAGGGGGCATCCTCAAGCGCTTGCGGGCTACACCGCTGCGTCCGCAGACGATTCTTACCGCGCACGTGATCGTCAAATTGTTACTCACCGCGGCGACTCTGGTCCTGATGCTGCTTGCGGGCAAACGCTATATTCCGCCCGGCGCTCATGTGCCTTGGGTATCTTTTACCGTTGCGCTTCTGATCAGCACATGGAGCATTTTGTCAATTGGCTTCATCATCGCCAGCATCGTACCTACGGCCCGCTTTGCGCAGCCCATCGGCGCCGTAATTCTGTATCCGATGATTGGATTGTCAGGACTCTTCGTGCCCATCGAATACATGCCGCCGGCGCTGCGAGCCGTGGCGCAGGTTCTGCCGCTCACTTACGCTGTGCGGTTGCTGCAGGGGATTTGGAATGGAGACGGGTGGTCGGCCCACATGGGCGACGTTGCGGCATTGGCCTTATTGTTTGTTATTTGTACGGCGCTCTCGGCAAAGGTGTTTCGCTGGGAATAGTCAGGTCGCATTAGTCCGCGGCGGCGGCCTCGATCCATCTTTGAAGGAACCCTCGAAGCTCCTCCGGCGGGCGCAGCCAGACTTCAGCCACCGTCTCTCTCCAACTCCTGCGGACCATCACGCTCAGCCCGCGATTGCCGATTTGCTGGACCGCCCTAAACGCGGCCTCATCGGTCAGGTCATCTCCGAGGTAGGCGACCGGACCAAGCGCTCCAGCCTCTTCCATAATTGCTCTGACGGCGCCGCCCTTGTCTCGGCCCACGCGCAGTTCGAGTCCAGCCTCGAACTCCAAAAGACCGAGCCCATCCATTTCGGCCAGTGACTCAAAAAGCGCCCGAGTCTTTCTCTCAATCAGCCTGGCTTTTTGCGGCGGTGCTCCTCTCCAGTGCATCACTACAGCGTTGGCTTTGTCTTCAAACAGCCCGCCCAGGCTGTCGTTTTTCAACGCGGCCCTCAATTCCTCCAACTCCAATTGCGTCGCTGCCGGCGCCTTCTCCAACTCCCGACTTCCGTTCGGGCGCAGCCGCTCTGCGCCGTGCAACCCCCACACTTCAAGCTTCGGATCAAGACCAAGCAGCGGCGCGATCTCCGCTGCGGGACGCCCGGTCACCACAGCCATTCGCGTCCTTCCCTGCTTTTGAATGCTTGCAAGCAACTCTCGGACCCCTGCCCAAGGTCGCGCTTTGAATCGGTCTACGCGAAATGGAGCCAGTGTTCCGTCGTAGTCCAGAAGCAGAAGTGGCTTTGCCATACCGGCAAAGCCACTAAAGAATTCTTCCAGTTTGTCCGCCGCCTCAGGATTCACCGTGTTCCCGCTCATCAAGCAAGTTTACGACGATCCTCTTCCCCCGCTGAAGCGACCGACAATCTACCCCTTACCAGATCCACATCCTCCGCGCTATCAATGCGGAGCTCGCAAAGATCTCCCAGTAAGTTGGCTGCCCACCGGTAAACATTGTGTTCCATCACATGTCGCCGCATCCTTTGCATGCGCATCCTCCGTTCTCCGCGGGGCATCTCAAGGCCCCGGTGAATGGCCTCGGCCACGCCTTCAATGTCGTATGGATTCACCAACAACGCGTCGCCCAGCTCTGTGGCAGCCCCCGTAAACCTGCTCAGCAGCAGCACCCCGTCTTCGTCATCGCGTGCGGCAAGGTACTCTTTCGCCACCAGGTTCATGCCATCGTGGAGCGAGGTCACGAGACATAAATCCGCGGCTCGATACCAACGGTCAACCTCCGCATGGCTGCACTGTCGCTCAATCAGGACAATGGGCCGCCAATGAGGAGTCTGAAAACGCAGGTTGATCCGCTCCACCGTCGACTCAATGCGTTCGCTGAGCTCTAGATAGCTGGGAATCCGCGACCGGCTCGGCGCCGCAATTTGCACCATGGTGACCCGTTCCCGGTGCCATGGATGCTCTTCGAGCAGTTTTTCAATCGCCATGAGCCGCTCGACAATTCCCTTGGTGTAGTCCATTCGGTCTACCCCAAGCAAAAGGCATTCGCTTCTAACGCCAAACATTGCCAACAGCTCCGCCCGCGACGGATCGCGCCCAACTCGATTCTGCTTGCTGCCGTCCAGGGCCACGCTTACCGGGTACGGGCGCACAGTGGTCGTGTGCCCGTTCCGCCTGCAGGTCATGTGTTCACGATCGGTTCGCGACTCAAGAACGCGGTCCACGGTCGCCAGGAAATTGCTGCAGTGCATGGGGATATGAAAACCAATGAGGTCCGCGCCGAGCAGGCCATCCAGCAACTCCGCCTGCCAGGGGCATATCCCGAACGCCTCAGGGTTGGGCCAGGGAATGTGCCAGAAGATGGCCACGCGCGCATCCGGTCGCGCCCCTTTCAGAATGCGTGGCAGCAACGCGAAATGGTAGTCCTGAACGAACACCACCGGTTCGGCGCTGCCCTCCATCTCTTCAAGCAGAGCCGCTGCGAATTTGGCATTCACCCGCTTGTAGTGCTCCCAATCTGAAGCGCGAAAAATAGGCCGTGTATGGGCGATGTGGCAAAGTGGCCACAGCCCCTCATTGGCAAACCCGTCGTAGTATCCTTCCTCTTCTTCGCTTGATAGCCAAACGCGCCTCAGGCTGTAGCGTGGATCCTCGGGCGGAACGCGCAGCCGATCAAACTCATCCACAACCAAACCGTCGTTCGCTCCGCTTCCATGTGCCACCCACACGCCGTCACAGGCGCGCAGCACAGGTTCAATGGCCGTTACCAGCCCACTGGGTGGAACCACGCAAACGGTCTGCCGGCCCTGCCGAACGTGCATGTACGGCTCGCGGTTCGAAACCACGAAGATCTTGCTCGATCCGTGGCGTTCGCGTACATGCACCGCCAGCCGTTCTGCCGTCCAATGGTGCTCGCCCTCATCGCGCATTCGGGCCTCGGTCGCAGCGGAGGCCCGCGCCTTGACCAGACTCTCAGCCATGGTTTCAACTTCACGCGCCAGCGGGCGGAACAAGTTCAGTTCTTTCAATCCGGCTTTGTTTTCTTCGGGATCCGGCTCGGGATGGCCCATTCTGACGCGGCGCAAACGCTCCACAACCCGGGTCATCGGCTCCATCAGGAACCAGCGGACCATGAGCAGCGTGATGCTCACAATCAGCACCAGAAATGCGACAATCCGCCAGAAACTCCGCAGCCAGGCCGCCGTGCCCTCGGCGCGAATGTATCCCGCATCCTCAAGGACTACGAGCGCACCGGTTGGCCGCCCGCCGGAATTGAGCGGGATGGCCTCCTCCAGCCACTGGTAGTTGGAATCGTGACCAAACGCTGCTGCATTGACGCCCTTTTGAATGGCCTTGGTCAACACTCCCTGCGGAAGCTCGTTGAACAGTTGGCCCGGCCCGGCGGTGGCAATCGATTCTCCATGCACGTCATACACAGCCAGGGCCAGCGCCTCATCGCGAGCGCGGAGGCGTTCAATCTGGTCTGAAAGGTTGCCAATTTGCCCGTTCGCCAATCCTGGTTCAAGGTCGAGCTGCAGACTTGTGGCGAGCCAGATGGTCCGGCGCTCCAACTCGCGCCGAAGCGAGAGTTTATGCGCCAAGACCTCAAAATAGGCCGAGCAAATTGAAACTAGCGCGATGCCTACGAACAGCGCAAGGATCAAACGCACACCAAAGAAGCGCATCCACTTCACCTCTCGAACCGTCTTCGCGGAACCCGGCGTCTCCCCAATCGATTGCATTCCAATTGCCACACCACAACTTGGTGAAAAGAAAGCGGCCGGATCGAATCTCCACCCGCCAAGGGGGAATTTTCTCTATCCCACCAAGTAATTCTTGCCGGTGGCTCCCCAGGCCCAGCCCGTTTGGCGCCGAGGCAACCTTCGCACGTGGACCCGGTCCCCCGATGCGCTATTCTGACCATGCAAGATCGTTTTAACCAAGCAGTCACCCTGGCCCATCCCTCAGCCCGGCAAACCATATGGCGACCATCACGATCGATAGAACCGCCAAGCAACTCGTGCTCACCATTCAGGAATACTCCCTGTTTGCGCATCGCGCTGCCATGAATTTGTTCAGCGCCCCCCGTTACTGGCCCGAATTCCTTGTGCAGTCCGACATTATCGGCTTTGGGTCGGCAACCATCGTGCTCATGGCCGGCTTCTTTACGGGAGGCGTTTTAGCCCTTCAATCCGCCGCCACTCTAGCCCAGTTTGGCGCCGCCGCTGTCACTGGGCGCTTTGTCAGCATTACCATGATTCGGGAGTTGGGCCCGGTCCTCACCGGCATTATGGTTTCGGGCCGAAACGCATCCTCGATGGCCAGCGAACTGGGTTCCATGGTGGTGACCGAGCAGATTGACGCCATGCGCGCCCTTGGCGTCGATCCCATGCGCAAACTGGTCACGCCCAGGCTCTTTTCATGCATCACCATGCTCCTGTTTCTCACCATTCTTGCCGACGCTTTCGGCATATTTGGCGGAGCGGCCGTCAGCGTCTTCATGAATCACCAGGACGGCACGCAGTATTTTTCCCAGGCGTGGGAACATCTTCGTTATCCTGATATTATTCAGGGACTTGTCAAGCCGCTTTTCTCCGGATTCATCATTGCCTCGATCGGCTGTTTTTATGGCATGAGAACCTCGGGCGGCACTGAAGGTGTTGGCCGCTCAACCATTCAGGCGGTTGTTACATCTTCGGTCCTCATCATCTTCGTCGACTTTCTCATTACCCAGGTGCTTCTTACCCTCCTGCCCCCGCTATGAGCGAGACCCCTGCCCATGCTTCGCCGAATCCCGGTCCTTCAGAGCGAAACCTTGCTTCGCTCGCGGCTGCTGGCCCGGTCGTCGCTTTCAGCAATGTCTATGTCGGTTTCGACGACAGATCGGTTCTCCATGACATCAGCTTCTCTTTGGCGCCGGGTGAGACGCGCATCCTGCTCGGGCCCGCTGGCGTAGGCAAGAGCGTGCTGCTCAAAATGGTGAATGGCCTTGTTCGTCCCGACCAGGGAAGCATTCAGCTCTTCGGCCAGGAAATCGCTGATATGCCCGAAGAAAGCCTTTTCGCCCTCCGCACCCGAGCCGGCATGGTCTTCCAGGAAGGCGCACTGTTCGATTCGCTCTCTGTCCGAGACAATGTCGCCTACCAGTTGGTTGCAGAACGAGTCCCGGATGACGAAATTGATGCCAGGGTCCACGAAGCCTTGAAGTTCGTTGAACTTGACGACACTTTTGCGCTCTTTCCCAGCAGTCTTTCAGGTGGCATGCGCCGCCGCATCGCCATTGCGCGCGCCCTCATCCATCAGCCCGAACTCATTCTCTACGACTCCCCGACAGGCGGTCTCGATCCTGTTACTTCTACAACGATCATTGAACTGGTCATGAAGGAACGCGACGTCTACCACACCCCTTCAATTCTGGTTACCCACCGCCTCCAAGATGCCTTTACCCTCTGCACACATCAATTTGATGAAGATCAGGGGCACATGATCGCGTTGCCTGACGGTGTCACCGACCCGAACACCACGTTCCTCATGCTCGAAGAAGGCCGCTTGATCTTCGACGGCTCCTTGCACCAATTGCTCCACACCGACAACAAGTTCGTCCGCGAGTTTCTGGAATAGTTTTGGAAAATGGAAACCGCTGAGGCAGGCATGAATGTCCTTCAAATTCCAAAACGTTGACTTCCTTCATCTCGATGCCAGCTTCTCTGAAGATGAATTGCTGGTTCGGCGCACCGCCCGCGACTTCGTCGAAGACAACCTGAGCCCCATCATCGAAGACTGTTTTCGAGACGGCCGCTTTCCCAGAGAATTGGTCGCGCTGATGGGTGAGCTTGGTTTCTATGGCTCCAACATTCAGGGTTATGGTTGCGCCGGCATGTCAAATGTTGAGTATGGCCTGGTGATGCAGGAGCTTGAGCGCGGCGATTCGGGTCTTCGCAGCTTTGTCAGCGTGCAATCCGCACTCGTGATGTACCCCATCTTCACCTTTGGCTCCGACGAACAGAAAAGAGCATGGCTGCCCGCCCTCGCGAGCGGCGAGAAGCTCGGCTGCTTCGGCCTCACCGAGCCGGGTTTCGGATCCAACCCAGCCGGCATGACGACTACAGCCCGCCAATCCGGTGATGAGTACATCCTCAACGGCGAGAAAATGTGGATCACGTCTGGCACTATCGCTGACATTGCCATTATCTGGGCCAAGGTTGCTGACGAAAGCGATTCCGAAGAAAGCATCGTTCGCGGCTTTCTCGTTGAGACAGATCGTCCAGGATTTTCAGCGCGCGACGTGCACGGCAAATGGTCGCTCCGCGCATCAGTCACAAGTGGCCTTACGTTGCAGGACGTACACATTCCCATTTCCAACCTGTTGCCCGGAACCGGCGGCCTGAAGAGCCCGCTGATGTGCCTCAACCAGGCGCGTTATGGGATCAGCTGGGGCGCCATTGGCGCAGCCATGTCTTGTTATGACACAGCTCTGCAATACGCGAAACTTCGCAAGCAGTTTCACTCGCAGCCCATCGCGAGCCATCAACTTGTCCAGGAGAAACTTGTATGGATGGTGTCTGAGATATCCAAGGCACAGTTGCTCTCTCTGCACGTGGGGCGCCTCAAAGACGAGGGCGCAGTGGGTCATGAGCACATCTCACTCGCCAAGCGGAACAATGTCTGGATGGCTTTGGAGGCCGCTCGGATGGCTCGCGACATCCTCGGGGCCAACGGAATCACAGAAGACTATCCTGTGATGCGGCACATGATGAATCTTGAATCAGTAAAAACCTATGAGGGTACTCACGACATTCACGCCCTCATTCTCGGCCAGCACATCACCGGGATTGCGGCGTACTGATTCATTAATCCTACGAGCTCCGAGTGCCGCTGATTGTCGGCGGTTCGTCGACGTGTTGCTCCTGATCAATCGCAATCTGCTTTGATTTCCGATACACATTTGCAACCGCCATCGTCCAGAAGGGAACCAGGTCTACGCCCGGCACCAGCTTGCCGAGAAACGACGGCAAAAACTCCCAGTGCCAGCCGAGCAAGTACACCAGCACCCCTGCCACACTGAAATCAACCACGTCGTCGACTGGCGATTCCGCGCCCTCGACAAAGATGGGAAAAACTGCGAGATGCAAAGCATCGGCGACGACGGCCAGGATCAAGGCAGCTCGAAAGCGCGCAACCTGAGAAATCTTCATTGTGTTCAAACCCACGGCAGCCTCCTGACCAAGGACTTGTGCGCAGATGGATTGCGCCCCATGCGACCCGCTATTCTGAGCTTACATCGGCTGATGGACGAGATGTCAGCCGCGTGTTGAAGTATGCCGCGCGTCAAAGCTGTCGCGAATCGCAAAATAGGCATCTTTTGGACGATAATCGCGGTCGAACGGGAGCGCGCGCTGGGGGCGGTTGGGCTGCTTGCGATGGTGTGTCGGACCATCATTTAACCAGGTGCGCCTGTCACTCACGCCCCAGGTCAGCATGGCCTTTACAGCGGGGCTCGCCAGTGCCAGATCAAGAAACTCACTGTACGTCCTGGCAATCGCCTTGTCCCGTTGCTGAACGTCATCGAACGGAAGGTCGTCTTCGTTCACGTCCATCTCGGTAAGATAAACCTCAAGTCCCATCTGGCGCACGCTCTCAATGAAGTCTGCCAGACCTTTGCCCACGGGCAATTGCGCGGCGGCCTTGATGTGCGATTGGATGCCGACGGCATCAATCGGGACGTTGTGCTCTTGCAAACGGCGAACCAGCGCGAGGATTGATGCGCGCCTGGTGGCCTGCTCCGGATTGTCGTACTCCACGCCATAGTCGTTATAAGTGAGGCGCGCATGTGGATCAGCCTCGCGTGCCGCGCGGAAGGATGTCTCAATGTAATCTGGACCGATGCTTTCAAACCAGAACGATTTACGCAGATTGTCGGGTTGGCCGTCCGCCGGAAAAATGGCCTCGTTGACCACATCCCACGAATGCACGCGCCCGCGATAGCGACCAAGGACAGTGTGAATGTGATCGATGAGAAGCTCACGAACGTCCAGCTTGGCGGCGCCGCTCTTCAGCCAGTCAGGCACCGAATTGTGCCAGACCATGGTGTGGCCGCGGACCTTCAAGTGGTGCGCCTGGGCGAAATCGAAGAGGGCATCGCTCTGCTTGAAGTCGAATTGATCTTGCGCCGGACGAAGGCCGACCCACTTCAGTTCGTTTTCGGGCACAACGATTCCATATTGCTCGGCAATCAGTTGCTGCAACGCTGAATCATTCTGCAATGCACGCACTACCACGGCTGCGCCCGCGAGCGCACCACGTTTGTGCGCATGAGCCTGCAGCGAGTTGCGGCAGCGCAACGCTTCTGTCTCCGCGGGGAGCGTTGCCGGCGGCGCACCGCCGTCTACATCGGCTCTGAGTAGTTGTCTAGAGCCGGCAAGCAATAGGGCGGATGCGGAAGTGCGGAGGAATGCGCGCCGTTCCATCATGTCAATTACCTCTTTGCGGGCCAGCGGTCAGGGTCCGAGACCCACACCGTCGCATTGATCAGGGAGTTATTAAATGCATGCCTTCAATGTGAAAGGGAATTGAAACGCCGATGCCGGTCACGGGCGGACCTCCACCCACAAATAATTCGTAATCGCCCGCCTGTACACTTCGTACTCCGCCCGCATCCACCAGGCTGAGTTGCCGCGGGTCGATGGTAAATCGAACCGTCACTTTCTCACCTTTCAGGAGATGAACCTTATTAAAACCGACCAAAGCGCAAATAGGTGCGCCAGGCTTTGCATTGGGAATGAGGTAAGCCTCGACCGCTTCGTCGCCATCGCGGTCACCTGCATTCTCAATTTGGACGCTGGCTTCCAATGGCTCTCCTGCACGCAACGTGCGAGATGAAAGGCTGCCTTTGCTGTAGCGGAAGCTGGTGTAGCTTAAACCGTAGCCGAAGGGAAACGACGGCGTCCCGGTAAAGTAACGATAAGTGCGTTCTTTCATGGAATAGTCGTCGAATGCAGGTAGCTGCTTCGTGGAAGCATAGAAGGTAACAGGCAGCCGGCCGGATGGATTGCTGTCTCCGAAAAGAGTCTGAGCAATCGCCGTACCACCGGCTTCGCCCGGATACCATGCCTCAAGAATGGCGGACGCTTTGTGCGCAGCGTCTTGCAGCGCGACCGCGCTGCCGTTCATCAATACGAGAATCAGTGGTTTGCCCGTCGCCGCCAGGGCATCCACCAATCTCTGTTGAACCGCCGGTAATTCGATGGCGCTACGGTCGCCGCCATCGAATCCATCCACATGAACCGGCATTTCTTCGCCCTCGATTTCAGGGCTAAGACCCAGGAACGCAATCACCGCATCCGACTTCCTGGCTACTTTGACAGCCTGGTCGCGAAGGACGCCTGGCGGCGGCTCCCAGTTGAAGCACAAGCCTGCGCCAAAATGAGGAGAGTCGTGAATATACTCAATGCGAATGGGGTGCGCGCGCGTGTCGTCAAAAGTCAACGCGAATGGCGGGGTGGGCGCGCGTCGTCCGTGTGTTGGCGTGTGGACAAACTCGTAGACCTGCTTGCCATCGAACCAGACCCTGACCGTCTCATTGTCTTCACATGTGCTGCAGTGGGCCATGGCGAACCCAAAGCGGATGGTGGCCGGCGCAGGAACTGCGATCGCACCCGTCCAACGCACGGAAAAGCTTTGCCCTGATACTCCGGGCGAAGGCGAAGCTCCGTTCCAGTCGAAATCGATTGCATGATCAATTCGTTTCACAATCGGATTGCCACTGAATCCTTTTCCAGAAAAATATTCGCCATGCAATCCCGGCGTGCGCGCACCGCCGACTTCCGCTGAGAGAACGGTTTCGGGGACAGGCACAGGGATGCCTTCAGCATGCGGCGCACCCTGCGCATATAAAATCCTCCCGGGCAGCCGCAGTTGAAGCGCGTCAAGGGGTGTCACCGGGTGCGACGCAATTGCGTTGTAGTTTCCTTCAAGCGCAGAAAGTGCCGCGGCATTTGGCCCCACCACCGCGATGGTCTGCTCCTTGTTGGCGAGTGGCAATGTGCCGTCGTCATTCTTGAGAAGAACAATCGATGCGCGAGCCGCCTCAAGGGCGAGTTCGCCGTGCTTCGCGGAATCATTCTCTGAGAATGAAATCATGTTGTATGGCACTCGCGCTGGGGGATCGAACATGCCCAGGCGGAACCGCGCCGTGAACAACCGTTTCACAGAGGCATCAATCTCGCCTTCGCTGATCAAGCCATCGCGAACAGCATCGATCAGCGCGCCGTATTCCTGACCGCAGCTCAAATCCGTCCCCGCCCTTACTGACAATGCCGCGGCATGCGCCAGGTCCGCGGCAAAGTGATGACCCTCGGCGACATCGGTGATAGCGGCGCAGTCTGAGACCACGTAACCGTTGAACTGCCAGCGCTGCCTCAGTGTCTGCTCGAGAAGCATCTGGTTGGCGCACGCAGGAGATCCATCCACGGAGTTATATGCGCACATCACGCTTCCAATGTGCGCTTCCATGACCAACACGCGGAATGCCGGCAAGTAAGTATCTTCAAGATCGTGTGGGGATGCCTTCACGTTGAAAGAGTGGCGCTGAGACTCCGGCCCGCTATGAACAGCAAAGTGCTTGGCCGTAGCCACAACCTTCAAATAGTTGGGGTCGGAGCCCTGTAATCCGGTGGCGAACGCTGTTCCGATGGTGCCGGTCAGGAAGGGATCCTCACCATACGTTTCCTGTCCACGGCCCCAGCGAGGATCGCGGGCGATGTTGATGTTTGGAGACCACAACGTCAGTCCGTAAAAGATCGATCGATTGCCTTCACGCTGCGCTTCGTTGTATTTTGCTCTCGCCTCCATCGATATCGCGTCGCCGATACGGCCAACGAGGTTCGTGTCCCATGTCGCAGCCAGCCCGATGGCCTGCGGAAAAACGGTCGCATATCCCGAGCGAGCCACGCCATGCAAGCCTTCGTTCCACCAGTTGTAAGCAGGAATTTGCAAGTGGGGAATAGCCGGGGCGTCGTTTTGCATCTGGGAGATTCTTTCAGCCAGCGTCATACGTCTTACAAGATCGTCCACGCGTTGCGACAGGGGCAGAGCCGGGTCCGAAAAACCAGCCGAGGGCGAGGGAGTCTGTGGGCGAGCCGGGAAAGCGTGAAACAAAACCGTCAAAACTATCGAGATCCTGACGATCACGCGACAAACTCCACCGGACATGCGCATGTTTTTGCTGTGCGGGGTCTGCATCACTTCTTCCAATGTCACGTTGTGCGGTCCTTGTCGTGTGGGTCCAGAGACGCGCGGGCCGACGGAAGTGGCTCCTCAAATAATTCACAGCCCGGTTATGCCGGAGTTCAGGCTTTCATCGGCTTCTTCAGCATCTTCCGCTTTCATCATCAGCAGGCTTGCAGGGTAACGCGCGTGTCTTGGCGACAAAACGATTCGGGCCGCTCCATTCCGATCGGGTCTCCAATCGAGTTGTTTCAATACAACAGAGCGGCTGTTGCATGTAAGGGATGCCTCAAGATGTCCGGCAACCTTTCCCACTGTTCCTACCCCTCCCCTTCGATCGAGGAAGCCGCAAAAGTCCAATCACCCGTGGCCAAACGGATATCGGGCCCAATGGGGTTGGATATCCGTTGGCTGACGCTTTTCTCAGATCATTCTTCTATCGTTTTCGGATTCTTTAGAAGACGAGTTTGAGTGAAAGCTGAGCGATGCGCTCCAGGTTGCCGGCTGCCGCCGTGTTTTGCGGAGTTGTGCTTGTGACTTTGCCGAAGGAGCCACCCAGTGTGGTGCCTGGATCGCCAAGATTGGCATGGTTAAGCAAGTTGAAGTATTCGGCTCGGAACTGCAGGTAACTTGCCTCCCTGATTGGGAACCTGCGTGCCAGGCTCGCATCCCATTCAGCAAATCGCGGACCCGTAAACTCGCCTTTATTGACACTTCCAAATGAGGCAAGGCCAGCGCCTGCTGTTGGGTTAACAAAGCTGGCAGGATTGAGGAACGATTTGCAGTTAACAGCGGCGCCGCAGGCCGTGCCACCGTAGGCGGGTCCCGTCTGCACAGCACGATCGCGCGATTCGCCCGAGCCGTCGACGTTGCTGCTTCCTGACCATATGGTCAAAGGGTCGCCGCTGCGGAACTGGAACAGCCCGGTGGTCTCCCAGTCGTTCACAATGTACCGCGCCGCTGCCGGAGCATCATTCATGAACTTCGGAACCGCGTACACATAGGACAGAGCGCTGACGCTTCGATGGTCGAAATCCGCCGGTCCGTAATCCAGGCTTCTGAATTTCGGCACGAAAGTCGGGTAGACATAAGAGTTGCCAGCGCCGATCGAGGTTGCCGCTTGATTCCACGGCAGGTCGTTGAGCGCCTTCGACCAGGTGTAATTGAAGAGCAGGGTAAGGCCGTAGCGCATGCGCTGTTCGGCCGAAAGCTGCAGTGAATTGTAGTTGGTGTTGCCGCCAGTATTTGCAGCCGTGATTGTGTTGGGGTAGCAGGCATTGGTCGCCGCGCAACCCGTTTGGTTGTAAACACGTGTTCCACTCACGATTGGGTTCAACTCGAGGTCTGTCCATTCGTGGTTGCTGTGCTCGGCCACATAGGCAACGCGCCCTGAAAGACTGCTGCTCAACCTCTGTTCCACGGTCAGGTTCCAATCGTACGTGCGCGGATCCTGAAATCCATGGGTTTCGTCATAGGTCAGCCACGCCTGCGAGTTGGAGATTGGCGCGGTTGGGCCGGGAGGCAGGGTTGAAGACGGGAATGTTGGATACGGGAATGGATTGGCAATTCCGTAACTGCCGTAGGGGTCGGCGAAAGAAATGTTTGTTCCGGCCACACTGTTGTTGAAGCTTACGCTGGTGATGAACGGCGCCAGGTTGGAGTAGATATTGAACAGAGTGCTGTTGATACGGCTGTCAAAGAACATGCCGGCACCGCCGCGCACGCTGGTCTTTCCCGTCCCGAAGACATCCCAGGCGAATCCCAGCCTGGGCATGAAATGATTGTAGGCAGAGGCAACGCCGTTCGGATTGAAGCCCGCATCACCCGAGAACAGCATTCCCGCGGGCGCATTTGGATATTTGGCGGAGTGCGTGCCCGAAGCCTGCAGCGCCGGGAAAAAACTGCCCATGCGCCCCTGTAACTCGCGCCACGGGGTGAATGGCTCATAGCGCACACCGTAGTTCAGCGTGAATCGCTGGGTAGCCTTCCAACTGTCCTGAGCATAGGCTCCCTGGAACTTGCCACGAGGGTTGAAGAACTGGCCAGATGCCTGCGTGAAGGTATTCAAATACCCAAACAGGAAGTTGGCAATTGCGTCTCCGCCGGTGTTGTTGCCATTGAATGTGAACTGGCCAGGCTGCTCGAAGAGATTGTTCACGTCGATCTTCGAAACCTCGCCGTGATAGCCAATATCGATATTGTGCTTGCCAAGCAACCAATGCAAATCGTCGGTGAGCGTGTAGTTGGCCCGATCGAAAAACGCCTGCGGATTGCCGCCGATATTGAAGAAGCCGGACACCAGGATTTGATTGATCTGCCCGAACGGAGGCTGCGAGATCTTGACGCCAAGCGTCGCCGCATCGACACTGTTTGCAATTGGGCCACGCGAGTCGCGCTCCAATTGATAGCTGAGAATGAGGTTGTTGACGACATGATTGCTGAAGGTATGCGTCTCAGAGATCAGCGAGTTGTAGTAGTTGTTCTGCGCGTAATCTTGATAAGTAAGCAGATTCGCTGGGTTAAGCACGCCTTGCAAGGCGTATCCGTCTGAGAAGTACCGCAGCGTCAGTTTGTCCTTCGCGGTCAATTCCTGATCAACCCTCGCAGTGATTTCTGCCTCGACGTAGTCATTCGGCTCCTGGAAGAGAACGCCTCCCGATGTGGTCAACGGCTGCACGTCGCCAAGAAGGTTCTTGGTCACCGAACTGAGAGCGGCCGGGCTCCAAACATTCGAGGAGCCGCTCGGGCAAGTGATGGTGGCGGCAAGAATCGCCGAGGGCATCAACGGATCCTTCACGCAGTCGGTAAAGACCAGGTTGTTTGTGCCAGCCCCCGTGCCTGCCGAACTCGCGCCAGCCTGCGCAATTGTCGGCAGAATGTCTGATGCGGTCGCTGAGGCTGCATGAATGATCGACCTCTGGTATCCAAAAAAGAAGAACGACTTATCGGTCTTGTAGAGGTGAGGAATGCTGAGAGGACCACCCACCGTGCCGCCAAACTGGTTTCGCTTGAGAGGGTTGACGGTCTTGCTTTTGGTGGCCGCGCTATAGCTATACCACGGGGCTGCATTGAGGTCGCCGTTGCGGACGAATTCGAACAGGTCGCCGTGATACTTGCTGGTTCCGCTTTTGGTAATGATGTTGACTACGCCACCGGCGTTTTGACCATATTGAGCGTTGTAGTTGCTGGTCTCCACGCTGAACTCCTGCAGCGCATCGGGCATGGGAAAAGGCTCATTGACGTTCGTGTACTCGTCCAGGTTGTTGCCGCCGTCGAGCATGTAGTTCGTTTGTCCCACAAATGTACCGTTGGCCGAGATGGAATAGACAACGGGAAACGTCTTGGTGTTCCCCTGGTCGGCCTGGGCGGTGGGAGCAATGGTGATCCCGGCAACCTCTTCGGTCAAAGCCGCCGCATTGCGGCCTTCCAGAGGCAGGTCGCTTACTTGTGAGGTGCCAATCACCTGCGACAGAGTTCCTGTCGTCACATCAATCTGTGCCGTCTCGGCGGTCACCATCACAGTCTCGGAGGCGGCGCCTGCCTTGAGAGCGATATTGACTGTAACTGCTGCGTCCGCTCTGACTTGCACACCCTTTTCCGTATACGCCTCAAAGCCCTTGCTGCTGGCGGAAACGTTGTAAACCGAGGGGGCAAGCGATGGAAACACAAATGCACCCCCCGATCCCGATGTGGTGGTGAGTACCAGACCAGTGCCAGCCTGTGTGGCCGTTACATTGGCCCCTTGGACCACCGCTCCCGTCGAGTCCAGAACTGTTCCGTTGATGCTTCCATATCCTTGCGCAAACGCTCCGCTGGGGATGCAGATCGTTGCCGCCCAAACGACGATCAAGCTTCCGGTCAGCTTGAGATAGGTTCTCATTTAAGCCTCCTGGTTCTGTCTTGTGCTTGTTTCCCAGCCTGACTCCGCTCACTTGTTCCGGTATTTCCAGATGCAGCAGGCCCGACTGACTCTTTGACAAAGCCGAGTTGTAGGAGGATCGAAGCAGGGCTGGAAAGACAGATACCGTCTCTGACCGTCAGGAATCGCCGGAAAGACTTGAGACTCCAGATACTTAGAAAGTGCGGAATGCTGCCTGCAAGGCAGGTTTCGATGAGCAGAAATCTATTCCTGGAACACAGCCAAAACCCGTGGCGGGCCTGGCGTCCCGTCGGTCACGGTCGTCCCCAGCACGATCTGCAAGTTCTGCGAATTGGCGCCCGGCGGCGCGGTCTTGGCGATGGACTGCATCAATTGGGGGTCGGTCAGGAATTCTCCGGCGGATTGGGTTCCATAGGTATACAACCCCCCAATGACCACCAGAACATGGCCCGTCTCGGAGTTCCGCATCCGTGTAATCAGTGCAAAGTCCTGGAGAACCGGCCCACCCGCCCCTCCCACCTGGTCTCGCGGCTGGTTCGTCTTCCAGCTCCACGCCCGTGAGGATGGGTTTGTTGCATCCTTGATGTAAATAAGGTGGTTGTCGGCATCCAAGGCCAGTGAAAAGCGCAGCTTGCGCGTCAGACGCAGGCTCCATTCATTGTTGAATGCGCCAATCAGGACGACAGGTCCTTCACGCAAATCTGAAAACGAGCTGGCGTTTTCTCGCCGGATCAACACCTTCTTCCCGTTGGACTGCAGGACTCCAAACACTCTTGCAATGGTTACAGCGTCGGCGAAAGGTACCGATCCGGAGGCGCCGGATTGCGGTATCGCGGGAGGAGAATTCTGATTCTCGTTGGTGGCCACGGGTGTCGGGGGCCCGTTGGGAACGTCGCCAACCGCCAAAAGTACTGGCCCTGGAGTATCAAGCACCGGCTTCCAGAAAAGATATTCCGGCGTCTGCTTGCGAAGCCAGGCATAGCCGGTGCCCCCTGCAAGCAGAGCGACGGCACAGAGCAGATATGCTAGGCGCCAATTGTTCTTTCTGACGCGCGCATCACGGTTGGTAGCGGGGCTTGTTTCATGCACTGGATCGCCAGCGGCTTCTTCAGCGGCGTTGGTGGGTTCTGGCGGATGCAGAGGATAGGCGAGAGCGCCATTTTCGGCCACCGCTGGAGCCAGGTGGGCATGGCTGAATTTTGGTACGTACGATCCCGGCAAAAGGCCGATGCGGAGCTCGTTGCGGTGCTTTTCGTCTCCGTAATAGATCGCCAGCCGCTTGCGAAGTTCGGTGGCTGCGGTCCGAACGATGTGGTCCAGGTTTGTATCGTAGGACGATGACCTGCCGAAGACTTCGATGCCGATCGTCCGTTCTTTCAACTGATCCGCCGCACCTTTGACGGTTTCTTCGACAACATACTTCAGGAACGCAGTCGACCTCCTGCTTGACCGGAAAGTCTCATCCCGTGTCAGCAATTCGAGCTGCGCCAAAATCTTCTCGGCGGTCAAATCTGCGGGGATGCCGTCATGGAGGCCAACTGCAGTCATTTCATTCCAATGTGAGCGATTTTAACATTGGGAACCTGGCATCAACACGCGTGTCTTGTTCGGGGAAGCAGAGGCTCTGCTCCTATCCTTTTTGGGCGGGCACGCTTTGCCACTTCTTCGCGAGCGCCGCAAACAGGTCGTCAATCGGCATCCTGCGCAGCGCCTTTATTGACGAACCCAATGTCAAATCCTCATATTGTGCCGTCCCTTTGTTTCCCGCAAAAAGAGAATCAACAACGTGCTGTCCCAGTCGGCGATAGCTCTCAAATTGCGATTCGCTGAACCACTGATCTGCAGTCGATTCGTGCGGGAAGGCGCTGTGCGCAGACTGATAGTTCAGGACATCCGCGGGCTCGTCCCCGGTCAACGACGACTTCAAGTAAACAAACACGCCCTTCTCTCCGGCCGGGTCGGCCATTTCGTAATGGATGGTGCCTATCACGCAATGCTGCGCACTCAGCTTTTTGCCGTCGTCGCTGTTTCCATCGCTGCCTGCGCCCTTGCTTGCGCCCTTCGGCACCAGCGGCGTCGTGTCAATCTCGATCTCCACACCGATGTCTTCGCGGCACTTGCGGATCGCGTTTCCAAGATCCTCAAAGCTGTAGTCAGGGTCCTCGCCCGCGTCCACTGCCACAATGTACTTGCAGCGCCGTTTCACCAGCTCGTAGATCCCAAGATTCTCGAAATGCCCTCCGTCGGAGAGATAGACGTAGTCCGCGTTATCGTTGGTCAAGCCAAACAACTCGCTCAAAAGTTGGCCCAACCCAACCCTCGGCCCCGGCGTCGTCCAGGTCTGGTTGTTCCGCGGATTGCCCGCCCAGAATCCAAGACGAACATTGAAGAATGTCATCAGCAGAGCCAGCGAAGGAACTGAGTGGTAGCCCATATTCGGGCAGGCCGCCGCTCCGCTGATGCTCACCGCCGTGCCCAGGTAAAAACCGTTGTCCACATAGGCGTACCTGTCGGTCGGCCTGTACCCATACTTTGCGATTTGGTCCGCTTTCCCCATTTGCTTGTCGTGAGCGAAGTTCCTCTCCAGGTTTCTCTGCTCGATCCAGGTATCGAAGCCGCAATGCAGAGGTGTCATGGGGAATGACTCAGCCTTGCGCTGCTGCCATGCCAGGTCTCGCGTGCTCACCAGGTTCAGGGTTCCATTCAGAATGGGGAGTGGTCCCGAATAGTCGTGGGAACTTCGCATGCTCGAAAGGAAGAGATCATCATCGCAATCGAGCCCGGAAAATGGATTTGGATCACGCATCTCCCGTGAGGCTCCGAGGTAGCACCGCACCAACCGGTTCCGATACATCAAGCTCAGCGAGAATTCGTTCAGGTCGACGCGACAGGAGAGCAAAATGCAAAACCCGAGGACGCCTGCGCACAAAGGTATCAGCCATCCATGTGCTGCTGCGGTGCTGATCAATGTGAAGTGCGCCGTGATGTAAAGAGGCGGTGCTGTCGCCGCGGCTGAAAGCGGGGCGGTGGCCGTTCCGCCTAGCGTCAACGTTCCTGACGTCGCGCTCCCGGTCACCTTCAGCACCCAGTTTGCCACCTTTCCCACGCTCGGGCTGCCGGCTAGAAAGTTTACCCAGGCGGTTTGCACTGAAGCTTCTGCCCAGCAGATTCGCGCCAGGATTAGTTCCAACGACAGCGAAAGCAGCGAGAGCAATCCAACGATGAATATGTACGGCGTAAACGACAGTAGCTTGATCTTCACGCCCCCTTCTTCAATGTCTCCTGTCTTTTTGTTGTTGCCTCCCAACACGCCCGTTAACGTGCTTCCAATCCACGATAGGATTGCGGTTGTTCCCTGCCAACGACGCAACCAGAGCAATCCCAACGGTGCGTAGATTGCGATTCCGAATCCCGCCGACCAGACGATCGTAGAAATCAGAATCCATCCTGCTACGCGCGCCCACCATTCCCGGTAAGGATCACAAAAAGAGCGCCCCATCAGCCCCACCAGGATTGTTGCCGCTCCTAGAAAAACAAGCAGCGTCAAAGGGACCCCGATGCTGAGTTCCTGCCATCCCGCTCCAACCGTGCCTTTCAATGGCGCGAAGGCCTCATGAACAACAATCCACATCAACAGGCCACTTGCGGCTCCTGTCGCCAACGACTCGCAAAACCAGAAAAGCTTGGGCTCCCGCAGCCAGGCCATCTTGTACTTCCGAAAAAGCGCCAGAGTCTTCTTTGACAGCGGGCTGCTTGCATCAATGGCGATCGATTGGCGAGGTGCGGCGATTGAGCCGATGCTCAGTGGAATCCCAAGCAGCACGGTTCCAGCCAGAGCCCACCGATAGACAGGAAGCATGTCCCAGGTACCCGTGTGCAGCCACAACCATTCAGTCAAAACCCATAGGGCGACCAGCATTGGCGCCACAATTATTGCCAGGACCCAGGCCTGCTCTTGAGGTGGGAGCCACGTCTTTGTTCGCACTGGCCGCTGCCCGCAATCAGTAAGCCATTTCAGGTTGCGCGCTCCTACCGTTACCGCCCAGGTCAACAGCGTGAAAAAAAGTGTTGGCGCGATCCATACCCATGCTCTGCCCACACGACCTGTCAGCCAAAACGCGATATAGGGCAGCAGGAGCAGCACAAACAGGAACAAAACGAGAATTGCCTGGTTGAGCAGGAGATTGCGCAGGTAGATCGCGAGCACGGTCCAGGTGTCGGCTCCAAGCGCCCCCAGACGTGGCGTCAAATAGTTGCCGTAGTCGCGCAGAAATCGAATCGGCGGTGGCTCAGTATGCGACTTCTGATCAGCCCATTCGCGCTGTGCCACGCTCTGCTGCCGCTCGGTCCGCGTCGGCCGCAGATCCTCCTCGACGAGATCAATTCCTTTACGCGCTTCCGTTTTCGGTTCTGCAGTGCGCTGCTTGGCGCGATGTTGCTCGTCTTGTCCGCTGCGCAGAATCCATGCCGCAAGCCAGCTACCGATATACCCCCCGCCCGACACCGTGGAAAGATAGTCGAAGATACGCACCTTGCTGTATTGAGCCAACCCCTGCAAGACTCCCAGGTTGAATGTTGCGCTGCGAATACCGCCTCCAGAGAAGGCCAGCCCCACCAAATCCATCTGTCGAGCTTGGCCTACAACAGCGGTTGCTTCCATTGCCGCGGCCTCGCCCTTTTTGTCTTTGCGGTCGGTGGCCCCTGCGTTCTTTGCAATTTCCTCCATCAACTCCCATGCCGCTGCGTCGCGCGAATGGTTGTCGTGAATAATTGCTCGGTCTTTTCGAAGCGCATCCACTTCCAGAAGCTCTTTTGCCAGTACTTCGGCGAAGCACACCGCATGCACATTTCGCGCGGATTCATCCTTCATCGAATGGTTCGACATTTGATTCCTCTTTTTGCGCCACATGGTTGAAGCACCCAGGATTCGCTAAGCTTCTAGATCCGGTCGACTTTCAATTCAAGATCTCAGATTCAGCGTTTCCACTTCTTCGTGTGCGCGTGACTCCTGATCGAGCTCAGCGAATGGATTACGCGGGCAACAGATTCCCGAACGAACCTACTGTTCAGGTTGCCAGCAGAAGTCAGCCTCACAAAACGACGTCAAGAGATTTGATCGGGGACCAGCCATTCCGGGAAGCGTCTCGTTCTTGTAAATGCGGCAAAAACAGTAGACCAGCGCGCTTTTTGGTTGTCAATCAAATGTTGATCGAGGCGCAACAAGCCCGCAAATCTGGCCGAACGAACGCTTTCGTTGAAGAGAACACGTGTTTTTTCGCAGCTCCTAATCCTGCAAAGGTCCGGTTGGGGTACTGAGACACCGCTCAGAGCTTCCAACAATGGCTGAGGCCATGCAGTTTCCGACAACATTCATAAGCGTGCGCCCCATATCCATCAGAGTATCAACGCCAAGAATCAGCAGAATCGGCGTAGTTGAAAGATGAATGGCGCTGGCGGTCGCCAGCAATACAACCAGCACAGCCCGCGGAACGCCGGCCACACCTTTGCTTGCCAACATCAATGCTGCCAGAATTGCAACATATTGCGACCAACCGAGATGCATGCCCATCGCCTGCGCCGCAAACACGGCTGCCATCGACAAATAAACGCTGGATCCGGTCATGTTAAAGCTGTAACCGGTCGGGATCACAAAAGAAGCGATCCAACGAGGTACGCCAAACTCTTCCATGCGATCCATGGCCAGCGGCAGTGCTGCCTCTGAGGTTGTGGTTGCGAACCCGATAGCAGCGGGCTCAGCCACGGCCTCAACAAACTTCCGCAACGGAATGCGAAAGCCAATGAGAATCGGAAGCAGAACAACCAGGCAAAACGCCGCCAGGGCCGCATAGTAGGTGATAACAAGCTTGCCCAGCGGGAGCAGCGAAGCCAACCCCATGCTGCCGACCGAATAGGCAAGGGCCGAGCCGGCCGCAACCGGCGCAAGATACATTACGAAACGCGTCAGTTGAAACATTGTGTCGGCAAGAGACTGAAGAACCGAGATGAGGGGTGCGCGCTTGGGTTCAGGCAACAGGGCGAGCGCCGCTCCAAAAAGCATTGCAAAAATCGCAACCTGCAAAATTTGGTTTTGGGCCACCGCCTGCGCAATGTTTTCAGGAATAAGATTGACCACCACTTGTTGCCAGGTCTGCATTCTTTCCGCAGCGAGCGGCGCATCCTGGATTGTGGGGAGCGCAATACCCCAGCCGGCGCCGGAGATGGTCATTGCCAGCGCGCCAATGATCAAGCCCAGCGTTGTGACAACCTCAAAGAAAATGAGCGCCTTCAGAGCCACCCGTCCAACGCTACGCAGTTGACTGTGTCCCGCAATGCCCGTGGTGATTGTTGCAAAAATCAGCGGCGCCACGATCATCCGAATCAAGCGCAAGAACAATTCGCCCAGGAAATGTGTTTGAGCCGCGAAGCCCGGGAGATCCAGCCCCAACTCCACGCCCCCTAGCATCGCAAGAAATGTCCATGCAAGAAGTGACGATCGCAAGAATGCTGCTGGGGTGAAGAGAGCAATAGCAATGATGCGCACAGCCACGCCAAACTCTGGGTGGCCCATGAGGCCTGCCGCCATCCCCGCCAGCCAAAGCACTGTGCCCACCAGGGCAAGAATCAGCGTTGCACTGGCCTTGCTCGGCGCCGGGGTCTCAATTCGTTCAGGCATCATGTGCAGATCGGGGCTTGACTGCATTCATTATGCATCGCCGCACGTTTGCAGGCAGGCAAAATCGCTCCCGCCGCATCGCCCGCAGCGCATAATCGGCACTACGCAGGTTGGAGGTCAGATACTGGCCGCGAAAGGTGCATAGCATCGGCGATTACGTCGGCATATTTCAATCCAGCGCCTGTATTGAAAAGCACAACGCGATCTGAAGCGTGCAGCGTGCCATTGGCCAGCAACCGGCTGTACGCGGCGGTCGCGGCAGCCCCTTCAGGTGAAAGCAGGATTCCTTCGTTTTTTGCCCAGTCAAGAATGGAAGCAAGGATCTCTTCATCGGCAAGCGCCAGCGCGAGTCCATCGGATGCGCGAAGAATATCGAGCATGATGGCATCGCCGTAGGGTTTGGGAACGCGCAACCCTGAGGCGAATGTAGATGCATTCTGCCACGACTGGCTCGTGCGCGCGCCGGAGTCATGAGCACGAACGATGGGTGCGCAACCCGCGGCTTGCACCGCGATCATCCGCGGTCTCTTTCCTGGTTTCACCCAGCCAATCTGCTCCAGTTCATCAAAGGCCTTCCACATGCCTATCAGTCCTACTCCGCCGCCGGTTGGGTAAAAAACGGCGTCTGGATACTCCCACCCCAGTTGCTCAACTAACTCGTATCCCATTGTCTTCTTGCCTTCAATACGAAATGGCTCCTTGAGTGTGGAAACGTCAAACCATCCCTCGGCCACCTTGCGCTCGCTGATGATTCGTGAACAATCTGAGATTAACCCGTCCACCAGCGTCACGCGTGCGCCGTAGGCAACCGCTTCAAGGTAGTTGGCAAAGGGAACATCGCGAGGCATGAAGATATGCGCTTCGATTCCAGCGGCTGCAGCGTATGCTGCCAGAGCGCCCGCCGCATTTCCCGCTGAAGGAACGGCAAGCTTGCCCAATCCGTAATGCCTGGCCATCGTGACGGCTAGCGAAAGCCCGCGCGCTTTGAACGATCCTGTCGGGTTGGCCCCCTCCTCTTTCAAAAATGCGCTGGGATGTTGCTTGCTGCGCAGCATCGGCGTCCAGCCTTCGCCTAATGTCACCGGGCGAGCGTCCGGCAGCACTGAGCGATAACGCCACATCCCCGCCCACTCAGAACCTGAATCGCGACCGATCACCTCACTTGCGGATGTCCCTTCAAGATGCTTAAGGTCATAGCGGACATACAGCGAGCCAGCCGGCAGATCCGCACATTGCGCACAAACCGCTTGTGGCAATTCCGCCGAAATCCGGGCCTGACAGCGAGAGCATTCCAGGTATGCGATTGGAGGCATTGGGTCCCTGTGGTCGTTTTTAACATTTCATATATTACGTAGCAGGTAGGATAGAATGCAAGAGTCAATCATGCACTCAATGAAGAAACTCGAAGCCCCGCAAAACCTTACCGCTCTTGCGTACAAGAGCATCAAGGCTTACATTCTTCACGAAGATCTCGATGAAGCAACCCGGTTGACTGAAGAACATCTTTCCAATCAGCTCGGCATCAGCAAATCCCCGGTGCGCGAGGCGCTTAACAGTTTGAATACCGAGGGCTTGATCCGGATTGAAGCGCGCCGCGGCGCTTACCTGCGGCAGTTCTCCAAGAAGGAAGTGAGGGACCTGTACGATCTTCGCGAAATGCTTGAGGTCTATGCGGTTAGTGTTGCGGAATTGACGCCGAGATTAATTGCCGATCTGCGAAAAAGCGCCCAGCACACGCGCAAGCTGCTTAAGGCCAATGACAAACCTGGCCATATTGAAGAAGACACAAGGTTTCATGGGCTGATCGCTGGAGCTACAGGTAACGCCGAGCTGTGCCGAGTGCTGGACAATGTTCAGAGTCAGATTTGGTTATGCCGGCGCAAGACCTACAATCTATCGTCTTCCACCGCTCCGGACGCTCACATGGCTATTCTCAATGCCTTGGAAAAGGGTAAACGCAAAGAAGCGCAGGCTGCCATGCGCAGTCACATTTCCCTGGTCCGGCAGCGCTTGATCGCTTTCATGGATCAGAAAAACGGAACCAGCTAGTCTGATGTGCGGCATTCTGCGTGATCAGCGGTTGCACAGTGTCGAGAGAGTCCATGATGTTCGATCTTTCATGGTCGTCTTTCAGGGACTGGCGCAACGGCCTGGCTGCAATGCTGAAGCGAGTCGCACGCTCTGACTCCAAAAAACACATTGTCCTTCGATACCGGGAGTGTCACTGAGGTCTTTCCCACAGCAGTTCCGTATTTTGATGCATCAGCGCAGAACTGCCAATTCGAGGCGGTCGTCTCGCGCCACACGATCTGATATTGAATTGAGGCGCCGCCGGCCGATGGCGGATCCCACTTGAGGGTCGTGTTGTTGTCCAGGTTTGTGGTGACGATTCGTACGTTTTGCGGCACGCCCGGCGACATGGCGAGCGTCGCAAGCGTGGCCATATTAAGCCTGGCAACTTGCGCTATGTACTGGAAATCATCAAACTTCAACAGGTCTCCAAACTCAATTCCACCTTCTGTTCGTACGTGCTGATGCTGGTGATTGAAATTCTCCCTCCACTCCGTAAAGCGGACGGCAGGAAACCCCTCGGCACTGAATGAACTGTGATCTCCGCCCCGCAAATAACGGTCCAGCCTCAACTCCATCACCGGTTGGAGCGGCTTCAGCCCAGTTCGTGCAGCCGAAGTTCCTCCTCCAGGGGCAGGAAAATAAGTCCGACTTACAGTCAGAATCTCGCGCGCCAATTCTCGTGACGACGAGTCGTTTTCCATCCCCAGCGCTAACTGTTGGGCGATGGTTTCAGGTGGTGCGGTGGGCAGAATTCCTTGCGAGAAAACACGCACCAGGGACTTGTTCTGCAGGGTCTCACCGGGAGTTGTGTCGCCGCCAACGATGTCATTATTTAGAACACCCTCCAGTTGCCAGCCTTCAGGCTTGGCAAGCCTGGCGAGATGACGGCTCCCGTTGAGTCCTTGTTCTTCGCCTGCAACGCAGACAAACACGAGGGTCGCGGGAAATTTGTAATGGCTCAGAATTCGGGCCGACTCAAGGCTCACCGCCGTACCGCTTGAATCGTCATTAGCGCCGGGAGCAGGGGATC
This sequence comes from uncultured Occallatibacter sp., assembly GCA_964614635.1. Classification (GTDB taxonomy): domain Bacteria; phylum Acidobacteriota; class Terriglobia; order Terriglobales; family Acidobacteriaceae; genus Telmatobacter. The sequence continues at coordinate 24,191 of CAZTLV010000026.1, read as the reverse complement.
GCGAGTCCATCACATCCGTTTCCCGTGTATCGTAGTGGCCGGTCACCAGGTACATGCGATTGGCCTGCGCGGGGTCGTGTCCGCGCAGAATAGCGTAAACGTTTCGAATTGGGGTAGGCTTCACGATACGTGCCCGCGCAGCCGCGGCGCCTGTTGGGGGTTGCTCAACAAATGCATCGACTTTTACTTCAAGGCAACCACCGCACGCATTGCTGTAGGTTTCAAACTGTGCCTTGATCCAGTCTGCGGCGGCCAAAACACCGGTTCCAGGAGGCAGATCGGGCTCTGTGCTCGAGACCGTGCTCCGGTTGTAAAAGTTCACGAGCGCCGCAATATTGTCATGAATCTTGTCAGCAGAAACTTCCTTGAGTGCTGCCGCAATTTGCTTGTCGACTGGAGCAGGCGTAATAGGAGCGCCGGCAATTTGATAGTCGCGCACGCCGCGGTTGGCATGCGCCGCTGCTTGCGCATCGCTCGTAACGCGGAACATTCCTGGCGCAAGAGAAAGCACCAATACGGCCCAAAATCGACCTGAAAGCGATTTTGCAGAAAATGGAAGTTGCGGCATCTTAAAGCCTTTCTTAGCCGGCGAGTTTGTAATTCATTCCAATTTACGTGGCTCACAGGGTTGGGCGGGAAAAATTGACCCAGGAGTGTTCTCTGTGGCCAGAATTATAGCTCGGTCCGGCATCCCAAACAGAAATTTCGCCGTGAGGGTCAAATGACGTCGGCATGACATTCAAATGACAAGCTGCCGTGGACATTGTGGCCAGTTGCATCGGCGGTTACTCAACTTAACTTCACCAATTGAACGACCAAACAAATGGGTTGCGCCTTGAGAAGCGCGGCGAGAAATCTCTTGACTGATATATTATATGCGGTATATTCAAAGGAATCTATTACAGCGCGGCGTACCAATCCCCATGGAAGCCGCCGCGAATCAAGAAAACCTGTTTGCTCTTTTCCGGAGGTCACTGTGAAACTGTCAAAGTTTTTCCCCATCCTGCTGCTAGCAGTCTCAGGGATCTGGGCAACTGGCCAGTCCACCGCCACGCTCTCTGGGGTGGTCACCGATCCAAGTGGCGCCGTTGTGCCCAACGTGCATATCACTGTTCACTCCCTCGCAACTGGACTTGACCGCAGCATTGTGACCGATTCCGCTGGTATTTATGTCGTCCCCTCGCTGCAACCCGGCGATTACCAGGTTGAGGCGACGTCTCCCGGCTTCAGTAAAGTCACAATCCAGAAGGTGACTCTGGACGTGGATACAAAAGTAGCGGCGAATATCAGTTTGCCGCTCGCTGCAACTGGAGCAACAATTCAGGTTGAGGGCGCCGCGTCGCAGATCGAGACACAGACAATCACGGTTGGGCAAGTCATCGATCAAACCTCTGTCCAGGAATTGCCGCTGAATGGCCGTCACTTTCTTGATCTCACCGTGCTCACCCCAGGCGGCGTCGTAGCAGACACTGCGGGCAGCCTGACCGCAGCGAGCCGTGGACTTGGTGCGAATTCGTTCATCACCGCCGGCAATCGCGAGGACTCTGTAAACTTTCAAATCAACGGAATCAATCTGAATGATATAAGTCAAAACCAAATCACTTTCCAACCATCCATCAACACAACCTCCGAGTTCAAAATCAATAACTCTACCTTCAGTGCAGAGTACGGCCGCAGCGATGGGTCGATCGTCACCGTTGCCACCCGCTCCGGGACGAACAAGTTTCACGGTGAGGCTTTCGATTATTTCCGAAACGAAGCCCTCGATGCGCGCAACTACTTTAACCGCAGCTATAACGTTGCGACGGGAGTCCCACTTGCAGCCGGCACCGGGGATAAGGCCCCGCTGAAGCGCGACAACTTTGGCGCTTCCGGGGGCGGTCCAATCTGGAAAGGGCACACCTTCTTTTTCGGAAGCTATGAGGGCCTCCGCCAACATCAAGGCATCTTGCAGAACAGCACCGTAATTTCAGCAGCCAATCAAACGGCAATCGCCGCCAATAAGGCCGCCGAGCCGGCAGCCGCTGCGTTAGCCGCGCTCATTCCGGCCGCGAATAACGGCGCTAACTTTACCGGATTCACACCAGGTCCGGTCCAGATTGACCAGGTCACCGGTGACATTCTCCATCAGTTCAGCGCGGCGGACTCAGTGCACGCCTTCTATGCCTTCCAGCATGACAAACGCACTGAGCCCGCATTGCAGGGCGATACGATTCCAGGGTGGGGCGATCATCGTTCGGCTCACCGTCAGATAGGCACTTTCAGCGAGACCCACATCTTCAGTCCGTCGATGGTGAATGAAGTCCGCATTGGCTTTAACAGAATTGCAATCGCATTCGACCCTGCCAATACCATTGACCCCAACAGTGTTGGTCTTGGCGACGGGCTTACCGGCAACGTTGGTCTGCCGCAAACTACACTCTCAGATATAAGTCTGGTCTTCGGCGGTCCCTCGGGATTTCCGCAGGGTCGTTCCGACACGACCGGAGTCATTTCGGATACGGCCACCCAGCTCGCAGGCAAGCACACCATCAAGATTGGTGCTGAGGCGCGCCGCTATCTGGTCGCCAGTTTCACTGGCAACATCGGCACACTCACCTTTACAACCTCGACCACACCTACGAGCCTGTTTCAGACTGACATGGCCACTGTCTTCAGTATTCAACCCAACATCGTTTCCAGTCGCGTCTACGCCGATTCCATGGCTGTATTTGCTCAGGACAATTTCAAAATCACCCCAAGGCTTACCCTTGAATACGGTCTTCGCGGCGAGTGGAACGGAACGCCAGTTGAAGGGGCGAACCGCTTCGTGATCTTCAGCCCCTCCGCTCTTACCCTCAACCAAGTAGGGACAAATGGCTTCGCGAAAAACGTCGAATACGGTCAGAATTACAACATCGAGCCACGCGCGGGATTTGCTTACGACGTCTTTGGCAAGGGAAAGACAGTTGTGCGTGGAGGCTATGGTTACCTGGTAGATCAGCCAGTCTCGGGTGTAGTTACTGCGCTGGCTTCCAATCCTCCCTTCAGCACTGCAGTCTCGTATAACAGCGTGGCGATTCCAGTCTCTGCGCTGTATAACGACGCCAAAGCCTCCGGCATCTCGCTCTACATGGTGAACCCCAACTACAAGAATGCTTATGTTGAGAGTTTTAACTTGAATGTTCAGCAGGCAGTGCAGTGGGGCATGGTCGCCTCAATTGGTTACTACGGATCTTTGGGGAGGCATTTGGAGGTTGAATCGAATGTAAACCAGGTGGTTGGATCGGCGAGCAACACGCAGGTGCATCCACTCACCAATCTCTCGATTACCAGCCCCATCGACCCAAACGCGGCCATCGCTTCAAACATCGGCGAGAGGACCAGCAACAGCTTTTCAAACTACAACGCCATGTGGGCTGTCCTAAGCAAGAATATGGGCAATGGGCTCGATCTCAGCATGAACTATGAGTGGGCCAAGTCAATGGATCTGAATTCGCTCGGGTCACAGGGCGGCTTGACTTTGCCAGACAGCAATAACCCGAGAGAAAACCGCGGGCTATCGGACTTCGATGTGCGCCAGCATTACGCCGCTACAGTCGTTTATGAACTGCCATTCAAGGGCAATCCCCTGGTGTCGGGCTATCAACTGTCAACCATCATCCAGTATCAAACCGGCAACCCAGTCAACGTGGTCGCGGGAAGCTCAAGCTTCAATGGAGTGACCGGACTCCCGCGCCCGACGCAGGTTGGCCCGATCGTGCGGTCAAAGCAACAGTTGGGTGGAGTCGCGAACGTCACACTGTTCCCGAGCTCGGGACTCGGCCCAGGCGGCACCGTTTGCGATATTACCAACTTCACCTCGTCGTGCAGTTTCGAGGTAGTGGGCACGCAAGCCAGCGCCACGGCAAGCACCGCGCCCACCGTCTACACCGGGCTCGGACTCATGCATCGGAATGCAATAACCGGACCAGGCTTTGCAGACGTCGATTTGTCTGGGCAAAAGGACACAAAGCTTTTCGAAGGCCTCACCTTCGAAGTGCGAGCAGATGCCTTTGACATTCTCAACCACCCTAACTTCGGCCAGCCGTCAGGCAACGTCCAGTCTTCTGCCTTCGGCCAGATCTCGGCAACCCGCTTCGCCGTCAGCGACGGCGGCTCATCGCGTCAGCTCCAGATCAGCGCCAAATTTATCTTTTAGGAGAGAAAAACAGCGGCGTGTGCTCTGCCAATTGACTTATATGGCACGGCGCACGCTGCTACTTTGTGGCAGGCCAAATCAAGAACACCGAGCGCTTTGAACCTATGCCATCTGCCGGTTGCACCCGGTGAGAATCCTAAATAGAAATTACTTATCCAAAAGGCGCATCGCCGCGTACGAGATGGATGTTCCAGGATACTGCCTTTGCACAATACTATTTGCATAAGCGATACGCCTCACTGTGCCAAGTTAGGCTCGTTGGTGTAGAACTCTGAATAGCCCAGTGCGTAATTTCGAGAAAACCCGGACGGAATTTCAGGAGATACTTGCCAAGCCCATTCGCGAGCTTGGGCTCAAGCTTGAGGGTTCTCCGCTCGAGCGATTTGTTCAGCAGCTCTATCGGGAATTGGAAGCCAAGGGAATCCATAAGTTCCGCCCGCTTTGTTACCTTACTGATGAGTGGGGATGCCCCTCAGGCGAGCCAGTCATCGGCATTCCGTTCTACCTGGCCAACGCTGACCTGGCTCGGCTCGAGCACGAAATGAACGACCTCGAAGACGCCCGTGAAATCATGATTTATATGCGTCATGAGGCCGGCCACGCATTCAATTATGCATACCAACCCTACAAGTCTGCTGAGTGGCGCGGTCTTTTCGGACCGTTTCGGCGCACTTATCGCGATAATTACCGTCCCATCCCATTTTCGCGAAAATTTGTTCGCCACCTGGCCGGATGGTACGCGCAGAAACATCCGGATGAAGACTTTGCAGAAACATTTGCGGTGTGGCTCACGCCTCGATCGCAATGGAGAAAGCGTTACGAAGGCTGGGGTGCGCTGGCTAAGCTCCAATACGTTGATCGACTGGCGCGAAAACTCGGAGATGTCGAACCCATCCGACGCCGCGGCCGCACTGACATCACCGTCGAGGAGATGGAGGCGACGGTCGGAGAGTTCTATCATTTAGGTCTGCCAGAGGAAATTCCGGTTCAGGAGCTCGCGCTCGATGCTGACCTTGCGGACATCTTCAATGTCTCGCGCAAGCGGCGTAAGGGCGTTCGCCCCGCGCAGGAGATGTTGCGCCAGCATCGCAAGCTCATTGTTGACAAAGTCGCATATTGGAGCGGCGTACAACGTCCGATCATCATGCGGCTCGTCGAAGCTATTTCAAAGCGTGTTGAGGACCTAGGCCTGCGCGTTGATATTCGACGCGAATCAGAGTACCTCACGGAGTTCACCGTTTACACAACCGCACTTTCAATGAATTACCTGGTTCGTGGAAAGTTCATTCATCCGTGAGGCAGACCGGCAAATGCCGTCGTGCCGATTGGAGGTCGCATGACAGGAGCGAAGTTAAAGGTTACGGTGCTGTACGACATGTGGGAAGAAGAACCTGCTGAAGAGCAGGAGGAGATTCCCCCACCTCGCCAGCGCAAAGGAAAAACGAAACGGAAGAAGAAGCCGGTTAAGCACGACCGCGAAGAGATCTTTGAAGCCCTTGAAAAACTCGGTCATGAGCCGTCCTACCACGTTCTTGACGGCCGTCCGCAATCACTGCTCGGACTCGCCAAATGCGGCGCCGATCTCATTTTCAATCTCACAGAATCCTATGCCGGCGATGACACCAAGGAGATGCATGTCACCGCGTTTCTTGACCTGCTCGATATCCCCTATACTGGCGCGGGGCCGCACGCGCACATTCTTGCCCAGGACAAATCGATTGCAAAGAAGATGTTCGCTTTTTATGGGATCCAATCTCCCTACTTTGCCACCGCCTATCGGGGTACCATCGATCACGCGCATGACATCTCGTTCCCGCTCATCGTGAAACCTACTTCTGAAGACGGATCTATCGGCATCGATGCCGCTGCCGTGGTGACCAGCGTGAAGGAACTGATGGAGCGCATCGCTTACATACAAACGGAATTCGATTCTCCCGCGTTGATCGAGGAGTACATCGAAGGGCGCGAGATCTACGCGTCTATCCTCGGCAATTACGAGAACGCTCATGTGCTGCCACTCGTGGAACTTGATCTTTCGAAGCTTCCGAAGGGCGTTCCCAAAATTGCCAGCCAGGATGTGAAGTTCGAAAAAGACACAGAAGCATACAAGCTGACAAAATCCGCAATCGCGGAAGACCTCGATGAGGAAACTGCAGCCAAGCTTACCGACACCGCTATCAAGGCCTATCGCGCCGTCAAGTTGCGCGATTATGGCCGAATCGACATGCGCGTTTCGAGCAAGGGAGAGGTGTATGTGATCGAGGCAAATCCGAACCCATGGCTCTCAAGTGGACAGGAGTTTGCCATGGCGGCAAAGAAATCTGGCCTCTCTTACACTCAAATGATCGCGGAGATTGTGGACCTTGCAATGTCTCGCCAATCCTGAAACATCGCAAGAGCCTTGATCGGTGGAATGAGGCACAGTCTACTAGACCTTCAACGCATCATCAATCGTCTGAATATCGACTAATCCATTGCACCCGTAGATCGTTGAAAGCACATGGTCCGGCGGGTAAGCTTTCCTTAGTTCCGCCACCTTTTCAGTGCCGGCGCGGTAGGCCGGAAGATACATTCTGCCCAGCAAAGGATGGCGTCCCCAGGCCCCGGACAGTTTGTCTGCGCGCTCTTCCGTCACCAGAAAATCGCGCCGCAGCGTGGCTGCCACCTCCGCCTGTGTTCTACCCTCGCCCCAGGTCATGTACGACGACTGATTCTTGGCATCATCCTGCAAAAGGGCAAGCAGCACCCCGATCTGCATATCTTCATCCGGCAATTGATCCACCTCGGTCACGCCATGGGCAATCAAGATGGCATTGTTTGCGATTCCTTCAAACAGGGTGGCGGCCCGCGTGTTCATTGTCAGAACCGTTGCCTCGAAGTCGACCTTTCCCTGAACATACAAGTTTTGCAGATAAGCAAAGGTGGTCACGTGTCCCGGAACAACCTCATGACTTACAAGCTGCTCAAATTCGGGATAAGAGATCTGCAGCGAGGCATTGATTTCGTAACCGGCTTCGTATTGCGGCGTGCCATCCGCATTGCGCGCCCTCCCGAAGTAGTTCATCGAACCAGAAAACCAGGCGTCTCGAATAGGCAGGAAATCGATGTTGGCCCGTGGAACTCGTGCCAACTCCGGGGGCAGGTACGGAAGCAAATTCTTCGCGCTCAGGCTATCGAAATGAGCGATCACGGTCGCCCCCAGAGAGCGCACTGAAGCCATAGGAATGTAGCGTTCACACCGCCAGGCATCCACCGCTTCCTGCAACCTTCCAGGACTTGTTGACATGTAGCCGGCGTCGCCCAGAAGTTTGGCGAGACCTTCCCGTTTTTGCTCCGGCCGGGATGGTTCAGGCGGCTTTGCAGTTGACGCTTCGACGCAGCGGCTGTAGGGTACCGGATCGCCCTTGCCCAGAACTTCCATGGCAAGATCGCCCATGGTCTCCAGGCTGTCGGCCAGGCCGGTGAGGTAGGGCCGTCGCAAGCCGCTCATCCGTTCCGCTTCTGCGCGAAGTCCATCAATGGCCCGAGGAAGATTCAACGCGCGCAGATATTCGTCTACTGTGTCAGGATCGACGCTCTTGCCAGACACCCCACCCCATTCCCGCAGACGCGCGGCGGCCGGATGCGTATAAGCGATTGGGAGCGGTTCATCTGAGAACCAGGAATCGGCAATAAACCGGCCGGTGCCCGACGGACACATCACATCGCCGCCCCAGAGTGTGTCTATGCCGAGAACTGCGTCGGCAACGTATTTTCCTGCCTGGTCCATCAGGCCTCCTTTCCTTTTTTCAACGAGCCAAACCAAACATAGAAACACAGTCCTATAAACAAAAGGGCGGAGACCGATTGAGAGATTGCTTCGTCTGAATAGAACGGGGTCGTGACCAGGTCCTCTCGGTACCACGGGAAAAGCCTCAGGGCTGCCCCGAGCACGCCTCCCAGAGCCCCGCCCGCCATCAATCCTGAGGCAATGATGACACCACGCTCGCGAATCGTCTTGCCCTCTTCACCTCTGACCTTTTCAGAGTGCTTGTTCAGAAAATGGGATAGGAACCCACCCACCAATGCCGGGGTGTTGAGTTCGAGTGGAAGATACATTCCCAGCGCAAAGATCAAAGAAGGCTGTCCGAGCATCTCCAGCACCACCGCGATCATTGCCCCGACGCCAAACAGCACGTAAGCTACTGGCTGGTGGCTCATGAACCCCTCGACAAGGGCCTTCATGATCGAGGCCTGGGGTGACGCCAGAACGGGCCGCAGATCCCCCGCGGCAGCTTCACCAAATTGAAAAGTGTGGGCCAGCATGACGATCGTCAGTCCGGCGGCGATCGCCGAAGCCAGAACCCCCAGGAACTTTACCTTCTCCTGGGCTGCAGGAGTTGAGCCGAGCCAATAGCCTGCCTTCAGATCGGTTATGGTCTGCCCTGAGATGGACAAAGCAGTGCATACCATTCCGGCGATGGCCATGACGAAGAACATTCCAGCGGTTCCCGATAGACCGAATCGCAACAGAACGGCGGAAGAAATGATGATGGTCAACATGGTCATTCCCGACACCGGGTTGCGAGCCGTCGTGGCGATGGCGTTTGCAGCCACAGAAGTGAAGAAGAACGAAAATAGAAGCGTCAGAACCAGGCCGACTGCCACGACGGTGAAGGAGACCGGGAAATGCCCGAAAAACATCGCCACTGCAATTGCGCCCAGCACCACGCCCAGGAGAAGTGAAACGACGGGCAGATCGCGGTCGGTTCGTACCGGTTGCACGGCCTCTCCGTGGCGGAACGAGCGCAGCGCAATTCCAAAAGAGCCGGCAACAACCCGCAGGGATTTGATGATGCCGAAGATGCCTGCGGTGGCGATGGCGCCGACACCGATAAAGCGTACGTAATTCCTGTAGATTTCCACCGCCGTCATCTTCGAAATCGGAAGCGCGGCCGGGTAGACAGCGACATCAATATGCTTGCCGACAAACCAGATCACAGGGACCAGGACGAAGTTAGATAACACGCCGCCTGCACAAAGAATCATCGAACTGCGCAGACCCATGACATACCCGAGACCCAGGATGAAGCCAATGGCGTCAAAGCTGAAAACCATGCGGGCGCGGTCAGCTACGAGGCGGACTACCGGGACAAACTGGAAGTTCACGTACTCCTTCCACACTTGAAAGGTGGTCACAAAGAAGTCGTAAACTCCGGCAATCAACGTCGCCTGAATCAAAAGTGCGGCCTGCGACCCACCCTTCTCTCCGGTGACCAGAACCTCGGTGATGGCTGTTGCCTCGGGATACGGTAGTTGGCCATGCATCTCCCGAACAAAGTACCGGCGCAGAGGAATCAGGAACAGAATTCCAAGGCAGCCGCCTGCCAGGCAGATAAAGATGGTTTGCACCGGGTGGGGATCGAGGTGCAGGATGTAAAGCGCAGGAAGAGTGAAGATGGCGCCAGCTACCACGCCGCCGGCTGCACCTCCAATTCCAGTAATGATCACGTTTTCAAGCAGGCTCGAACGGCGAGGGAAGGCGCGTGCCAGACCAATGGCCAGGATGGAGATGGGGATTGCCGCTTCCATCACTTGCCCGACCTTGAGCCCCGAGTACGCAGAAGCAACCGTGAAGACCACGCACAGCAGGACTCCCCAGAATATCGATCGAAGAGTGAGTTCAGGCAGTTTCGCCTCTGCGGGCACAATCGGCAAATAAGACTCTCCGGGCTTCAATGGAAGAGAGGCGTTTTCAGGTAGAGACTTGTTTTCGTTTCCCATCATGAGTGGGCATTTCCCTTCTTGATCGAGGCTGAGCACCCTTCCAATCGACCGGGTGCAGCTTGCTCCAACCCAGAGCCGTCTCCGCTTACAAACTCGACCTGGGGGTGAATCATGCAGTTCGCCATCGGAAGCTATTTGGGAGCAAGTGTAAGTATCACACCGGAACGTGACAGTCTGCATCTCTGACGGGGACAATTGTCCGGCGAGAGTCAAGGCTGTGTTACGAACGTATGCCATTGATTCAACAAGGGGATTTAAGACTACGAAGCCATCGAACTTAAAAAGTCGCCATCCTTCAGGCGCCGAGGGTGATTGCTCGTTGAGCCTTCGATTCAGGGTACGGAGCCTTCCAGATTGCCAAATTCCTGGGACCTGCGCGAAGCTTTGTGTGGAAGCTCGTCGGCCCAGAAAACTCAACCATGCCAGATCTGCTTGCCCACCCAAATTGTGTATTGACCCTCCTCCGGCGCTGACCATAGAATTCGGCTCCAAACGATCTCTTACATTCGGGGGCAAATGGTGCAGGTAGCGTATGCCCTTTTGTTGAGAGACGTGCGGTAGCGGCCTTGCATTTCGATTGGCGCTACGAAGCAAGCGAGAGGGCTTGTCAGTCCTCTCACGAATGGGCCCCATGTTGCACGCTTCAAACGGATCGACTAGTAGCGCCTACGGTCGTTACGCCTTAGCGGTAATCGCTGTTGTTGTGTCTCTGCTTCTCCGGGTCATCACAGTCCAGTACTTTGGCCTGCATCTTGCGCCATTTATCACGCTCTATCCGACAGTCATGTTGGTCGCGATTCTTGCCGGCTTGTGGCCGGGGCTTGTGGCTACTGCTTTGGCTGTGCTTGGTACAGGCTATTTAGTATTCACTCCCGCAGGTCATTTTGCTCCCGCCAAAACATCCGATGTCGAAGCCCTGGCATTATTTTCTTTGATGGGCGTTCTCATCAGTGTTTTGGCAGAGCGATATCGAAAAAGTCAACGCTCCATCGCAGCGCATAACAGCGAGCAGGCCTTGGTGAAGAACGAAGAACTCTATCATGGCCTCTTCAACTCAATGGAGGAAGGGTTCTGCATCATCGAAGTGATATTTGATGCCAAATCCCAACCTCTTGATTACCAATTTCTTCAGGTCAATTCGGCGTTTGAAAAACAAACAGGACTGCGTGACGTGGTTGGAAAGCGGATGCGTGAGATTGCTCCGTCTCTCGAGGCCCACTGGGTCGAAAATTTCGGAAGAATTGCAATCACCGGAGAGCCCGCTCACTTCTCGAATGAAGCCAAAGCCTTGAATCGCTCCTATGAAATCCACGCGTATCGAGTCGGCGAGCCGGAATTGCGGCATGTCGCAGTGGTCTTCAATGACATCGGTGAACGAATGGAGACCGAAAGACATCTTCGCCAGTTGAACCGAGTGTATTCAGTCCTGAGCGACATCAATCAAATCATTGTTCGTGAAAGAAACCCTCAACTGATGCTGGACGCTGCTTGTCGCATCGCCGTGGAAACGGGACTGTTCAGGATGGCCTGGATTGGAATGATTGATACGAACACCAACGAGTTGCGCCCGATCGCCTCAAATGGTGTTGTGAACGATTATCTTGACCGGGTGAAGATTGATTGTTTTGACCCGAAGACCGCCGCCGGGCCAGCGGCACGATGCCTTCATTCGGGAGAACACGTTGTTTGCAATGACATCGAGAACGAGCTGTTCCGGCCTTGGAGGGGCGACGCCATACGCAATGGTTACCGTTCCGTAGCTGCGTTTCCTCTTCGATGCGAAGACAAGATTGTTGGAACGTTTTGCCTCTATGCAAGCGAGTTAGGATTCTTTGATACAGACGAGACGCGCCTCCTTGATGAAATGGCGCTGGACATCTCCTATGCCTTGGAAGTAAGTCTTCACGAAAACGTTCGACAGAAGTCGGAACAGGAATTGCGTTGGCGGACCGCCTTCTTCGAAGCTCAGGTCGAATGCGCCCCAGATGGTGTCCTTGTTGTCGATGGCCAGGGAAAGAAGATTCTTCAAAATCAGAGATTGGCCGAGTTGCTCAAGATTCCCAAAGAGATTTCGGATGATGCCGACGACGCTCTGCAATTGCAGTACGTTATTGATCAAGTGAAGAATCCCGATCAATTTGTGCAGACAGTAAATCGATTGAATGCGCATCCGGAGGAAGTCAGCCGCGATGAGATTGAATTGGTGGATGGAACGGTCCTTGATCGTTATTCGTCCCCGGTTACAGATCAGGCGAGTATTTACTATGGCAGGATTTGGACGTTTCGAGATATCACCGAGCGCCGTCAACTTGAAGATCAATTCCGCCAGGCGCAAAAGATGGAAGCAATTGGTCAATTGACTGGCGGGATCGCCCATGACTTCAATAACCTGCTGACCGTCATTCTGGGATGTTCCGACACAATTGGCGACGAAGTCAAAGACAATCCGCGCTTAATCAAGATGACAGAAATGATTTCAAATGCTGCGCGGCGGGGAGCGGATTTGACTTACCGCATGCTCGCTTTTGCGCGTCGTCAGAGATTGCAACCGAGGGTCGTAGATGTCAACCACCTGCTAACGAATATGAAGAGTTTGCTTCGCCGCACATTGAGTGCGGATATTGAACTGCATGTGATCCAAGCACAACAGGGCTGCGAAGCTACGGCAGATCCAACTGAGCTTGAAAGCGCGCTCTTGAATCTATGTGTTAACGCCCGCGATGCAATGCCGGATGGCGGAAGGCTCACGATTGAAGCGGAGAGCACAGTCCTGGACCTCGAATACGCGGAACGGAATCCAGGGGTCAAGCCAGGCCTTTACGCTCAAATCGCGATTTCTGATACCGGGACTGGAATCCCCCCGGAAAACCTGCAGCGTGTGTTTGATCCCTTCTTCACAACCAAGGAAGTTGGTAAAGGGACTGGCCTGGGATTAAGCATGGTTTATGGATTCTCAAAACAATCGCAGGGACATGTGAGGATTGACTCGGAAGTTGGCCACGGCACTTCGGTAAGACTTTTTCTTCCGATTGCCGAGCAACCGATTGAGCTCTCCAATCACACGGTACCGGGAACTCACGACCCGCATGGATCAGAAGTTGTCCTGCTGGTTGAAGATGATGCGACAGTGCGCGAGTCCGCGAAGCAGCATTGATCAATCTCGGCTACCGAGTGATTGAAACCACCGACGGCAATGAAGCGATGCGGATTCTGCAGGACCAACTGCATGTTGACCTTCTCTTCACGGATCTCGTCATGCCGGGCGGAATGAACGGGCGCAAGTTGGCTCTTGAGGCAGTACGGATTCGTCCCAACCTGAAAGTGCTGTTTTGCTCGGGATAGGCAGAAACTTCGATTCTGGGTGACGAATCCCTCAAAGCGAACATGCAGTTGCTCAGGAAACCATACAGCCGGATCGAATTGGGCAGGAAGATCCGCGAAGCGCTGCTTTGAAGCCTTGAGAGCCTCTGGATAAAAGGAGCGCGATGAGTCATCGGCGATTTCCTATTCTGGATGATGATGCCGACGTCGGACAAACGGTCCAATGGATCGCCGAGAGCCTCGGTTTTAGTGCGGAGTATGTTACGCATGCAACAGTTTATTTCAGAAGATTGACCTGACTCTTCCGGATATCATCATCGTCGATCTGGCCATGCCAGGGCTTGACGGCGTTGAAATCATGCAACTCCCGGCTGAGCGCAAATGCACGGCGAAAATCATCATTTCCAGTGGGATGGGCTCCAGGTGCTTGACGCCGCGCAACGATCGGTATCTGAGCACGGCCTCAATATGGTAGGAGTCATTTCAAAACCGGTTTCAAAGGACGCATTGCGTGCAGTCGTTGGCGAAGGTTCTGAAGTCAGTCAGGCTCCCTTAACGCGGGGATCACCAACGCCGCGCCACGAGTTTGAAGTCACAAGTAGAGGCAATTCGCACAGTGTGAGTCGAAATTAATCAACTATTTACGAGGAGCGAATCGAATGATCCGGTTCATACGCGAAGCGTTGCGCCCTGCTCTTAGCTCCTTTCCAAGAGAGCCTGACCGATCAAAACCGATCAAAAAAAGATATATTCAATCGCACTTTCCCACTATACTGTCGGCATGAGAAACAGCGACCCTCGCATCGGCGCGTTCAGTCCACGGATCCTCGAATTCGGAAAGGCACGTTGGGTACGGGGCTTGGTCTGCCTGGCCGTTGGCGCGTTTTTGCCGCTGGCCGCGGGTTTTCCTCAATCGCAAATTGGGAATGGATTGCCCTATCCGCCGGCGCAGCCGGGAGTGATTCCGATGAATCGCACTGCCAACCCAACGGCGGACGCCAACCGGCTCATGGAAGATTCAATGAATCATCAGAACGATCTCAAGCGGTTTGAATTGATCAATGCGGCACGCCAAAAGCAAATGACATCTGACACCACAATATTGCTTCAGCTGGCCCATGAGCTAAAGGCCGAAACTGACAAGGCCAAACCGGATACGCTTGAGATCCGCAAGGCTGAACTGATTGAGAAGATCGCGCACAGCATTCAAGGCAAGATGAGAGCGATCGTTGCCAATTAGCTGATTTGCCTCGTCGCGTGGGCTGCCAGTCGCCTGAAGGGAGAGTGTGACCATGGGCTGCCCAGATAGCCCGCAGGTTCGCCAGGGTCCTACCGGAATCACGCAAGAAGACAATTCATTGACAAGAAACAGGATTGGCGAACAGCCGAGCATACGGCCCATGTACAGCCATGCGAGGTTGTCGCAATCCGGAATAGCCCGCCGCCTCAACAGCGCGCGGGTCTCTGCTTGTTCCTCGATCTGAACGAACGATGGGCGCATGGCGATCTCAGCAATCCATTGCCCTGGCTCGGTGCCCGGTAACGACTTCAAAAAGATACATTCTCACCCGTGCATTTTCTCTTTATACTGTGCGGATGAGAGGTGCGCGTATGAAATCCCGGGCCGTGAGAAGCACGTCGAGGGATTGTTCCGTGTGCCAGTTGGAAGGACAGGTGCGTCCTGTGCGGAATCTGGTGTGCTTGGCTGTCTTGGTTTTCGGCTCAATCTCACAGTCCGCAGCTCAGCAAGCAACTCAAGGGAGCCCAGCCCCACCACCCGCGGCCCAGGCGCCCGCAACCGCAGAGAAAGCAGACACAGCTGCAGCGGCAAAAGCAGACACGTCAAAGCCTGCCACTCCGCAGACTCCGGAACAGAAGCAGCTAGCGGACGACACAGCGAAATTGCTTGTTCTAGCGAACGAACTGAAGTCAGAACTCGACAAGAGCAACAAAGACACGCTTTCGGTAAGCGTTATTAAGAAGGCCCAGCAGGTTGAGAAGCTGGCGCACAAAGTTCGCGACGAGATGAAAGCAAGTCAGCAGAACTAGAAAACCTTAATTAAAGCTGCTGATCTGCAGTCGTATCTATTCCAATCTGCTTCTCCCACTTTTTGTCACTTTTGCATGAGCTGGTAGTTTTTGAATTCCGATGTGAGGAGCGTGCAGCGAGTGGAAATGCTGCCACCGCCGGACTCGCCGTTGGGAACCACCTCTGTAATGCTGACTTCACGAATCGGAAGGACGAGGGACCTCTGACCCATGGTGACAGGGCCGTAGTCGATCCGCTCGTCGTCCTGGTGCACTACATCAGAGCTCTTTTCTTCGCTCTGCGTGATCAGGCGCACGACAATGCCGGAGGCTGGATCGATGAAGATTTCGCCGTGATAGGGGACGCTTTCTTTTTTGTAAAGGTGCCAGGTTGTGTTGGTTTGGAAATTGCCGCCTTCGGTCCCGGGAATGCCGAATGGATCGTTCGGATAACTGATCCTGCCGGCACCCTGGATATCCGGGAAGCAGCACACGTGCACTCCCAGATGTGTCTTTTTCTTGTCCACGGCGTAGGAGAAAACTGCGGCAGGCTTGCCGTTGACGTTTTCCCAGCGCACAAACTGAATGCCATCGGAGGCCTGCGCGTCGGAGATCACCGTGGTGAGGTTAGGATCGGGGTCCATGACCTGGATCATCTTATTGCGGCCCCACTGGGTCTTGTCGGCTGGCAGCGTCTCCTGTCCCTTGTTAAAGTTAATCGGGGTGTCGGTTGAGTTGATGTAGCGGATGTAGCCGTGGTGGCTCACTGCCAACCCGGATCCCAGGATGGCATCCTTGGCGCCGTTGTGGACGCCTGAGGTATCTGCGAGAGCTTCGAAATTGTCCTGGAAGCGGAGCGTGACGCGATGTGCGGCAAGGGCTGGAAGTTGGGTGTAGATCTTGGAGGCGTAGGTCGAGGCCTTTGCAAGCAGGGCAGCGGTATCTGGTGCGGGGTTGGTGGGCATGTCTGCAGCCGGCGGAGGGAGCAAGGCGCTGCGTGCTTCGAGGACATAAATCTGCTCGGTGGAAAGTGCGCCGGGCGCGCCGTTGGCCGAAAGCAGGCTGTCAACCAGGCTATTCAACGCCGGTAGCGTGATCTGCTCGCTCAACTGCACCTGCTGGAGCGCGGTCGCCATGTCGGCGTCACTTTTCTTTTGCTCGTGCATGGTTTGAAGCATGGATTTCAGTTCGGCGATGGTGATCTTTTTGTCGGCAGGCCAGGCCGGAAGCGAAGCGAGCAGGAGCAAAAAAATGAAGCCCTTCATTCTCATGGAAGATTCCTCAGATTAAGAAAAGTCGAACGGGTTGAGAAGCTAGCGGACTCGGTTCGGACGAGACGACAACCTGTCATCAAAATCAAGACATCTTAAGAAGAATTACTCGCGGTCGGCGCGTGTGCCCGGATTTGAGATTCAACCCGGACCTGCGCTGGGAATACGGCTCAGATGTGGCGGCGGACGCGAAGGAGCGAACCCAAGCCCGGGCCCCACACCTTGGCTCCATTCCGACCCGCCGCGTTTCTCGATGGCCGCAACAGGCCCGCAGCGCAATTTAGGCGCCAGCCTGGTAGCTCTTATACTCGGAGGTAAACATCGTGTGGCGGATCCCGGACTTTCCGCCTGCCGAGTCGCCGGTCGGAACCACTTCAGTGTTGACGATGGACTTTGAGGGCAGAACAAGCGTCTTGGCGCCGACGGCAACCGGCAGGTAATCGATGCGCTGGTCCTCTTTGTGCACCGCTTCCGAGCTTTTGAAATCGGCCTCTGTAATGAGCCTTACAACAGTGCCGGTAGCCGGATCGACAAAAATCTCGCCGTGGTAAGGAACGGTGGTCTTGTAGTTGCTCCAACTTTTAATGTTCCCGTCCTGATCCGCCTCAGGGAAGCAGCAATAGTTGACGGCGTAGTGCGACTTCTTCTTGTCCACGGCGAAGCTGAACACAGCCGCTGTCTTGCCGTTAACATTTTCCCAGCGTAGCCAGGCAAGTTTATCGGCGGCATTTGCTTCCTGCAGAACCGTGCTCAACACCGGACCCTGCCCAAGCAGCGCGATATAGCCGTTCGATCCCCAGGGCGTCTTGTCCTTGACCAGGGGATTGTCTTCAATTCCGTTGTGAATGTTGATTGGCGTCGGGGTGGTGTTGATGTAGTGGACGAACTGAGCCTCAGCGGTCAACCTGGGGTCAATGGAGACGCCGGAATGATTGCCGGCGACAGCCGTGGCTGAAACGGCATTCTGGAAGCGGATGGTGGTCTTGGTCGCAGTCACCGCGGGTAACTGGGCATACGTCTTACTGGCGTAATCCATCACCTTGTCGAGCAGGGCCTTTTGTGCCGCCGCATCCGGGGCAGGAGCGGTGGGAATGTCTGCGGCCGGCGGCGGCAGAACCGCGCTCATGGCCTCAAGCACATAGATCTGTTCCAGCGTGGCCGAACCGGGAACCAGTGGTGCCAAGCCATTCATGACCGGCTTCGTCAACGCCTCTGTCAGCATAACCTGCTTCAAATCGTCGGCAACTGCGGCATCTGTCTTCTTGGCCTGCTGGTCTGCTGTCAACAATGCCTTCAGTTGATCTACGGTGATGCTCTGTACAGCCCATGCAGGTGAAGTCGCCAAAAGAACCGTGAAAATCCATCCGAACCGTTTCATCTAACCGCTCCGTTTCATCTGGCGCTTTGCGCCCATTCGTCTGTGAGAATGCTTGCCGGATACAAGTTCTTCATTATTTCCGAATCGATGCGATTGTACAGCTTGACCGCTGCTCCGAGCGGTGCGGTGCATCACATTTGGCTGGCGACGTCAGGGCATGGCCTCGAGTGCCGGCGCTGGAATTGTCACCGAGCCCATCCTGCCGGAGTTTTCGTCCACCACCAGCACACGCAGCGACGCCATGCCGGGGTGCATCTGGACGTCATACTCGAATGGCACCCCGCCTGAAAGCAGGTTCTGGTATGTAGCCGGCCTGAGCCGCAACCCGAGAGTCTGCCCCTCCACTTGTGCTTTGATTCCGGCGTCGTCTCGTTGAATCATGAAGATATCCAGCTTGTCCATCCAAAGTCCGCCGCGCTGCTGCAAACCGAGATCAGCCGCCATGATGTCCAGTTTGATGTTCGTGCCCGGGCTCTTCGGCGAGGCATCTGCGGAAACAGCAATCTCGCTCACATCCTGGGGGCGCCACACCGCCTGCTGGAAGCGATCCTTCAGCAGCACCGGCTCTTTTGAATAAAGGTAGCCCATCCGGTAGCGCAGCGTAATTCCGTTGTGCTTGCCCGCCAGCTTCACCGTGATGTTGTGGTACTGGTCGTCGGCAGGGCCTTGTGGAGAAAAACTGATCAGGTAGGTGGAGTGGCCGTCTTCCACCACACCAGTCAGCGCCGCTGCCAGGTCTCCCGCGCGGCGTATTACGCGTCCCCCGGTGGCATCGGCCACCATGCGGATTGGTCCCTGTATGGGGTGTATGTCCTGCTGCATCTCGGCAGTGTTGCGGCCGTTGCTCTGGTTGTTGGCAACTGTTCCGCCACCCAGGCTTGCAGTGTCTGCGGCGGCCTGGGTCAACTCTACGTTGCGAGTGCGGATATCGGCGCTGATGGCCGAGGTCTCAAGCTGAGAGACGTCCATGGGATACACGGCCACGTGGGCGTCGTTCATGGCCTCCTGCGCTCGTTGCGCAAACGAGTCCACCTCTTTAGGGGTCTTGTCAATGCCCACCTGGTTGCTCTGCCAATCGGCGAACACGTTGTCCGAGGAGACCCAAACCAGGTTCTTGTGTCCCGTTACCGCAGAAACATGACGCGCCACCATACGCAGAATGATCAGTGAAGCCCGTCCAGGGTTGCTGCCCATGGTCAGCAGCGCAGGGTCCACGGTCTCCATACCGATGGGTGTCTGCGTTTCGTTGCCGTTCACTGAATTCAAGTCTGTGACGCTATGCACCTCGTCGAACGATTGCCGGTTGCGCGTTTCCTCTTCCTGAGCCAGCGCCGCCGACCGCGCCGTGGGCATCCACTTAGCCAGCTTCGCCATGATCTGCGCGTGGTCGGTGGTAATCTCCTGCAGCACGCCGAAGCCGAGGGCGGTCATGGTGTAAATGCCCACCCGCTCACCGGGCTCGACGGTGCCCAGAAACTTGACGATCTCCCGCTTGGCATTGGCCATGTCAGGCCAGGCGATGTGGGCCTCGTCGATCAGCAGAACGGTTGCGCCAGTGCCCATCGAGTTAGCCGTTGCAGCGTCCGGGGCGCGGTTGGAGAAGCTGCGGTTGGCAGCTGAATTGGCCGGTGCGGCAGGAGCGTCGGTCGAAAACTGTGTAAAAAAGTGAAGATCCTGCTTGCGCCCGTTGTCATAAATCTCAAAGTCCTCTTGTTTGAGGTCCTTGACCGGATGCCCTTTCTTGTCCCACGCCACAATGCCGACATCCACCAGTCGGGAAGTGAGCTTGAGCTGAAAGTCACCTGACTGCGGCTGGGTCGAATTGGCCGGCTCATCCGGCACTCCGTTGGCCGCGCTGACGCTCATCTCAGGAACGGCCGGGGTCGCAGGCGCGGGAGCCGGCACCGGTAGAGGCTGAGCTGCGGGGGGCGGAGTTGCTGCCGCCTCCGCGGTCGGCTGGGCGGGATTGTTGCTCGGAGTCATCGGCGATTGAGGAGTCGTCGTTGATGCTGAATCGGCCTCGCCTGCTGCCGGCGGTTTAGCAGGCGGCGAGCTAGCTTCCGGTGCGTTCGCAAACATCCGGATAGTGGCGCCCAGGCGGTGGTAGTCCGTGAAAGTGGTCTGGTTGACCAGCAGGGTGGGCTGCTCCCCGGTTCGGCCATTGAAGCCCGGCTTCTCCACCGAGAGGGCCATGCTGCTTTTCGGAAAGATGAAGGTGCGGTCGCCGACCGTAACCGGCCCATATTGAACCATCGTCGCGGCCCTCGAAATCGGGTCCTCGCTCTTCAATTCCGCCTCGATCGTGATGCGGAGAATGGCGCCGGTGTTGGGGTCGACCGCCAGGGTGCCGTGATAACCCGGGGTGACCTTGAAAAGCTTCGAATCGGCCTGCGAAGTGTCCATAACAGTCGCTGGGGTGTCGCTTCGGCCTCCCCGCGAGTTCCCGTAACGAAGCTCGCGCTGCACATCCTGTGTTATGCAGCAGTAGCTGACCTCAAAGTGTGAAACAGTCTTGGGAACAGAGTAGGTATAGACCGCTGCCAGCCTAGCCGAAGTCTGCTCCCAATGGCTCCAGACAACCTTCCCCTGCGCGGAGTCGGTCAGGACGATCGTGAGCTCTGGCCCAAAGTCGCCCCGCGACGTCATCCCCGGCTCCTGCTGCGGAGGAGGCGGGGCGCCATTCTTGCCGGCAGCGACTGCGACCGGAGTCTGTTGCGTGGGCTGGTCGAGAATGTCCTTTCCATCGCGATAGGTCAGCTTGCTTGTACCCATTCCCACCAGGTGCAATCCCGCCCGGACCGGCCATTCGCCTTGCCTGAACACCTGCGGGCTATCGTCGAACCGGATGGTCGTCCTCGTCACGAAAAAATTCGGCAGGTGCGGCCAGATCTGGACTACATAACCCCGTGCCATGTCCATCATCCGTTGCTGGGTGGCCGAATCGGGAGTTGCGGTGGCCGGCATCTCGTTTGGTGGAGGGTCCAGAAAAGCAGACTGGTCGGCAAGCAGTTGCAGAGCCAAAGCGGTCCTTGGACCGAGCGGCAATTTCGCAGCAAATCGGTCCAGCGTGGCGTCGGTAAGACGTTCTGATATTTCAAGGTCGCCGAGCCGCCGGGCGATGTCGGCATCGGCTCGATGCGACGCGGCATCAGCGGCCAATGACTGCTCCAGTTGCGCGACGGTCATGTGCTTTGCGGCGACTGCCGGAAGGGCTACTGCGGCCATGAGCCCAAGTAGAATCAGTTTTCGCATTGCACCAAACCTCTTCGCCCTCGATCAGGCGACAAGAACCTGGCCGTTCTGGAAAGCCGCGTCCGCTACAAAATCGATTTCCGCTTCCGCAGTCGGGAGCGCGGGAATTCCGTCCAGAAAGCCGTCAATAGAACTCTACACAGCCCGAGGCAGGGTGGACAAATGAGTCACTTGTAGCATCGAGAATGCAAGCGAAACGCTGCCGCGCAGCGTAGGCACCTATCCGTCTGCCTGCGATTCGCCAAACAATGAAGACGGCCTTGAAAGCTGTTGTGCTCTGACTCTTGCGGAAAAACGGTGACGGGACAAGATGACTACGGACCTTAAAGTGTCCCTTCGTCCACGGACTCCCTAAGCGGCTGGTTCGCCAAGTATTTGGCTCTGTGCGCCCTGAGCCTGGCCGTCAGACTGGCATCTCCCTGCTTTTCGGCGAGAGCCTGTGCCTGGTCCACCGCGTCTTTGGCCTGGTCGAAGCGCCCATTCTCTGCGTAGGACGCCGAAAGTGTGTCCAGAACTGAGATGTCCTGCCCTTGTGTCAGATCCCTTGCCCGCTCTGCCAATGTCACCGCTTCGGGGCCGTTGCGAACCCAGGCATCCGCGCTCGTGGCCATCAAGCTCGCGGCCAGCGTCAACACTGAGACCCGCTCCGGCTCTCCATCCAACGCCAACCTCAATTGGCCCAGCGACTCCCGATATTTTCCCTGCATGTAATACGCGAATCCCAGCCCTTCATGTCCCTGGAAGAATCCTGGGTAGATGCGCACAGTATTCTGCCACGCGTCGATCGCTTCCTCCACCTGGTGCTCCTGCATTTCAGCAGTGCCCAGATTGTAAAAGGCCTCGAGATAGCTTGGGTTCGCCTGGGTGGCCCTTTTTAGATAGAAGATGGCCTCCTTCGGCCTTCCCGCGGCAGTCAACGCCAGCCCCATGCCATTGTTCACACGCGCGTCGTCGGGGTCCGTCGTGATGGCCTTCTTCCACGCTTCAAGGGCGCCGGCCTTGTCGCCCGCACTCTGCAGATCACCTGCCGCGTCGATCAGGCGATAAAGCTCCGAAGCAGGCGAAGCCATATCCAGGATGCTCTCAGGCGCGATATTTACGAACTCCGGCAGATTGACTGCCCGGTTTGCAGCCGTGGAATCCTCGATGAAGATCGCCGGCGAGTCGTTTCCATTCGCATCGATGTGGGTCAGGTACATCTGGGTGTAGGGCGACCGGCTCTTGGAGGAGAAGACTAACCAACGCCCATTGGGAGAGAAGCTGTGCCAGGAGTTCATCAGAGACGTATTGCAGCGCATCTTCCGTGCTGTTCCGCCTGTCGCGGGAACAATGTAGAGTTCACTGTCCGGCCGCATGAGTTGCGCGTTGTGGCATTTCACAAAAACTATCCAGCGCCCGTCCGGCGAGACCTTGGGAAAGTTGTTGCTCATCCCATTATTCGAAGCTCCCAGCACGGGTTCCGCCACGCCACCTTTACCATCGTTGAAGGGGACGCGGTACAGATCGTATTGGATTTGCACCTCGTTCGGGTCGTTGGCTTCGGTTGGCAGCGGAACGCCCTTGGGATGCGGCTCCTTTGCTTCCGCGCGCGCAAAGACGATGTACTTCCCATCCGGGCTCCAGACCCCATCGGTTTGAACATACCGGGGATCGTCCGCCCCGGGAAGCGGTTCCCGCCGCCCGGTCTCCCGGCTGTACCAAGTCAGAATTCCCCGCGTCGGATAGAAGACCTGGAGGAATCGATAGTCTTTGAAATTGGTGACAAAGTACGAGCTCCCGATGGACTGGTCGCGTCCCGCAAACGTCGTCAACACATACTTTCCGTCAGGAGAAACCTGGGACATGAATCCGACCCGCGACTGGCCCACCCGCAAATCGGTGTTCCACGAGACGGTGTCCTCATTGCGAATGGCCATGTGCTGCTGCACCGGAACCACGGCGTAGAGTCCTTTATCGTTACCAGGGCCATCCACGTCCATCCCCATCGTTTTGCCGTCCGCTGAAAACGAGTGGCAGTTTGCGCAGGTGTGCAGGCCAGTCATCAGCAGACGGCTCTCCGGTTTTCCAATGTCGCGCAAACGCCACGCGATCAGGCTCATCTTCGAGGGCGCCAGCGGTTGCACTACATGCTTGGCTCCTTCAGACGGCATCAGCGGCACATCCCTGTAAAAGATCGGTGCACCGACCGGATCGGCCGAAGTCGTCAGCGTCGCTCGGCCCTGGCTCACGGCGCGCCCGGCCTCATCCAGTCCAGTGATCTCGAGGGTCGCCGGCCCCTTTACCGAGTGCCTCTTGATAAGCGCCCAGGTATCCGTTTCCGGCTTCCAGGTATGCGCTGCCGCCTGTTCCGGAGTCAGAAATGGCGGCTTGTTCACCGGAGAAACGCACAGCGGGTCGATAGGGCCGATCTTCATCCCCTCGCCCAGTGAATTCAGGCTGATCGCCTTCCCATGATCGGCAAAACTCACTTCAATTTGCCACGACCTCGCGGATGTTCCCGAATCCCGCCAGAGGAAAGTCGGCGCAGCTATGTCAGGAGGAAAAATAGCTCCCTCCTGCGGATAGTCCACTGTAATGGTCGATTTTGCAAGCGACGCGGTGTTCACTTCCGTGCCGGGATGCCTCGAGGCCGCCATCGCCGTCAGCCCGACTGCGCCAGAAGCTCCTGCCAACCGCAGAAAGACAATCGTCAGCAGTCCGGTTCCCAGCAGCCCCAACCCCAAAGCCGGCGGCCACCTCCACCGATTTCGCGCCGCAATCTCCTTCGCCTGCATCGACCCCACCCCAGTTGCAACCCTAGCGGCGAAAAGTCATGCAAGCTGTGACAAGAATCACACGGGGGGACGTAATCACTGTTCAGAAAGCGCGCTGAATTCTTCTAAGCAAATAGAAAACGTCCTGGCAGCAGGGCTCACGCTCAGCTGCCAGGACGTTGTCGTCGTTGTGCGCGCACAGTTAAAACGCAAGTACCGCCACATCGTTTTCAGCAGTTTAC
>CAZTLV010000025.1:27840-56923 GCA_964614635.1 uncultured Occallatibacter sp. | reverse complement strand
CGGTGGGCAGAAGCTTGCTGTTGTCAGCATCGGTAAAACTGGATTCGAAGTCGCCTTCCAGCAGAACTCGCACGGTCCACTCGTTGAAGTCGTGACGATCGCCGTGCCGCGTGATTCGCGAGAGCCTCACGCGCGATTTTCCGTAGCGGTTCTCACCCAGTTTCGCCATCGTTTCAGCTTCCTCGATAGGTTGTGTAGCTGTTGTCGCTCAGCAGCAGCGGCAGGTGATAGTGGGCTTCGCCATCGCAATGGAAGGTTACTGTAATCTCCGGATAAATTGTGCTGCGCCCCGCGTGTCTAAGATACGCCCCGGTATCGAATGTCAGTCGATATATTCCGAACTGCGCATCCTGCGCGAGAAGCCTGCATCGACCATCGGCATCGGTTGTGGCAGATGCAACGCTGGTCCAGGCTTCCGCATTTCGGCGGTCCAAGCGGACGGAAACGCCCGCTGCCGGCTTGCCAAATACCGCGTCCAATACGTGCGTCGTGATGGTACTCATCCCAGGAGCCACCTTCCAAGACGTAATTGAGTAATTTGGCGTTGCTGTTTGGCGGCCTCAAGCAGTTCGCTGGCTCGATCAGCGGTCAAACGCTGTTTGAGAATCTCAAGTATCTCCTCAGCGCTTCGCCCACTGGCACAGACGATAAAGCTGAACCCAAAGCGCTTTTCATACTCCGCATTGGCCTCGGCCAGTTCAGCGCGCACCGCTGCCGAGGATGCGTTAGCCGAGGCCTGTTCCTGCGTGGACCATACTGAAGACTGCGGCGAGGCGTGCGCTGATCGTTGTCCGCCGATGCGGGGATGGCATTCGAAAGCTTCAAGCCAGTCTGCCTCCTCCATTCGGCTCCAGACTTCGTCGGCGGCGGCGCTGAGCTCAGCAATATTTCGCATGGGGCGCATTGCGATCATGGCCGTGGCCCAACGTCGCGCACCGCAGCAGGCAATCATCGCAGCCAGAGCGGTGGCCGGGCTTGCCGTATTCCAGAGGCTCAGAGTCGAGTTCACTTTGAAGTATCCCCTGTCCGCAACTTTATCAAAAACTCTTGAAGGAGATTGGCGGCAACTTGCCGACGGTACTCCGCAGTGGAACGAATGTCGTCAATGGGCCTGGCTTCCGCCAGCAAAGCGGCCCGCGCTGACCGAATTGTGATCGAGTTGATCGGCTGGCCCAAAAGAGCGGTCTCAACCTGCAGCATTCGAGTTGGAAAGGGCGCCAGGCTGGCCGCCGCCACCCGAATCTCGCTGATTTGGCCATTTTCGAGAAGCGCTGTTGCGGCGAGCGCGACTTTTGCTATGGCCATGGCGCGCCGAGTCCCAACCTTGCGGAGATACTGCCGATGCCGGGCGAATCGCCGAGGCAGGTGAATGGCGTAAAGCAATTCGTCGGGGGCCATTGCATTTTGCTTGTAGCCGGTATGGAAGGCAGCATAGGGCATCCGGCGGCTTCCTCGCGAAGACACTAGCTCGATCTCCGCGTCGTATACCAGAAAAGCGGGGGAGGAGTCCGCGGCCGGCGATCCGTTGACAACATTGCCGCCAACCGTGGCCCGGCTCTGGTTGGCGACGCAGCCGATCCAGGCTGAGGCCGCGGACAGCAGTGGCCAATCCCCATCGATCGCTGCATGTGCGCGGAGGTCGCTGAAGGTGGTGGCTGCGCCGATCGCAATGCTTTCTGACCTGTCCTCGATGAAACGCAACTCTGGGATGCCCCAGATGCTCACGAGTTTTTCAGCGACTGGCCTGCCTGCCGCGTGGGCCACCATGATCTCAGTTCCGCCGGCAATCGGGGTCCACTCTCCAGGCATGGCGGCAATGAGGTCAAGCACCGCGGCAAGGCTGCCCGGTGCGACCACCAGGTGTGCCTCAACGTTACCGCGCATGTGCAGGCCGTTCTTCGATGGACGCCCCTTCGTTTGCGGCGGTTTGGACCACCGACTCAAAGATGCGCATGAACCCCGTGCAGCGGCAAAGATTGCCCGCAAGGCCTTCACGAATCTCAGCAATGTTGGGATGGGGATTGACGGCCAGCAGTTGTGCCGCAGCCATCAGCATCCCCGGGGTGCAGATGCCGCATTGAGCGCCCCCGCAGGCAAGAAACGCCTTCTGCAAAGGATGCAACTCTCCGTTAGTTGCGAGGCCTTCAACAGTCTGCAGTGTCGCGCCTTCAGCCTGAATTACGGGAACCAGGCAGCTGTTGACGAGTTCGCCATTCATGCGCACCGAGCACGAACCGCACTCGCCTTCACCGCATCCTTCTTTGGTTCCGGTAAGGCGAAGGTCTTCACGGAGCACGTCAAGCAGGCGCTTGATGGGCGGCGCATTCACAGCACACGCCTCGCCATTGAGGTTGAAGCGGACGGTTGTCCATGGCGCGTTCATACGGCGAATGGCTCCTCGACTGGCAATCGGGCGGCAAGTTCAGTGAACAAATCCTCAGGCAACAGCGGAATAGCGCGGAAGCCAATGCCTGTGGCGTCCCGGATGGCATTCAGGATTGCGGGAGCCGGCCCGTCATGCGGCAATTCGCCGATCCCCTTCGCTCCATATGCGCCATGTTGAAAAGGGATCTGTTCAAAGAAAACGTGAATCGGCGGCACATCCTCGGCGGTCGGCATGATGTAGTTGGTCATCTGGTTGTTGACCATGTGGCCCTTCTGCAGGAGCACCTTTTCATAGAGCGCATAACCGATGCCCTGCGCGACGCCACCTTCGATTTGACCGCCCGCCAGCACGGGATTGAGGACTCGACCCACTTCCTGTACAGCCCAGAACTCCTCAACTTCAGCAGAGTAGGTGAGTGTAGCCACGGCCACCTGCGCCACCTGGATCGACCAGCCAAAGGCCGGGTAAGCTTCCCCGCGATACTTCTGATCGTCCCAGAAAATGTCTGGCGGCGCCTCGTAGCGGCAGAGCGATTCCACCTTGCCATTTGCAACGCGATAGCGCTCACAGGCTGCAAAGAATTCATCGCGTGTAAAGCGCTGGCCGAGCGCGGCCTGTTCGCGCAGCATGTTGACGAGTTGCGAACCTGCCCGTTCAATAAGGCGGCCAACGACCATCGAGGTTCGCGAGGCCACGGTTGGTCCGCTGTTGGGAACAATTCCTGTGTCTGAGGGAGCCATCACGACGTCGCCATAGCCGATGCCGATGGATTCCGCCGCAATCTGGGTGAGAATCGTGTTTGTCCCCTGTCCAAATTCAGTGCTCGATACAAGCACACGCACTTTGTCTTCCGAAGTGACATCCAATCCGGCAAGCGAATTCAAGTACCGCTCGCCAGAGCCTGTGAATCCTGAGCCATGGTAGAAGGCGGAGATGCCCATGCCACGCTTGACCGGGCTGGTCGGGTTTTCGAGGGCAAAGCGGGCGCGCTTGGCGTAATAATCGCTTTCAGTCAAAGCGCGATCGAGCAACTGATCGAGAATGACCGGGTCACGCATTAGCTGTTCAGTAGCAGTGGTGTCGCCGTCGTGGAGAAAGTTTTTGCGCCGCAGTTCAACGGGATCGATGCCGATAGCTGCGGCAACTTCATCCATGTGGCGCTCAACGGCAAATATGGCCTGCGGGGCGCCAAAACCGCGAAACGCGCCGTAGGGAACTGTGTTGGTGGCCCAGGATCGGGAGCGCACCCGCACGTTCGGGCAGACATAGGGACCCGGCGAATGCAGCGTAGCGCGCGAAAGCACTGTAGAAGACAAAGTGGAATAAGCTCCGCCATCGGTGGCGAGATCGATGTCCATCGCCAAAAGCTTGCCGTCCTTATCCAACGCCGTGCGATGGCGAATGCGCGATGGATGGCGCTTGGTGGTGGCAGCCAGATCCTCCATCCGGTCGTACACCATTTTCACTGCGTGTCCGGACTTGAGTGCGAGCAAAGCCGCGTGGGCAGCGAGTGTGGAAGGATAGTCCTCCTTGCCGCCGAAGGCGCCGCCAGTCTCAGTCTGAATGACACGCACCTTGTCTTCAGGCAAGTCAAGCACTGCAAGGAGCGACTTGTGCACGTAGAAAGGGCACTGCAGCGAGCCCCAAACTGTGACGCCCGTTTCGTGCTCCCACTCGGCGATGACACCATTGTTCTCAATATACAGATGCTCCTGTGCCCCGGTTCTGTATTCTCCTTCGACGATATGCGCGGCAGTGTCCCACACCGAATCGACGTTGCCCTTTTCAAGCAGAAAGCTCTTGAAGAGGTTGTCCGCACCCCAAACGATCGGATCGCGCCGCTCGCTTTCCTCGATGGTGAAGACGGGCGGAAGCGGATCGTATTCAATGCGCACCGACTCCACTGCCTCGCGCAGTCTGTGCTTATCGGGATGCGCCAGCAAAAGGATCGCTTCGTCGCAGTGGTTCACCTTGCCGTCGGCCAGGCAGGGCTGATCAGAAACGATCAGCTGGATCACATTCTGGCCGGGAATGTCGTCAGCGGTGACGACGGTGAACTCGGTCCAATCGATGCGACGATCATAGCGGATGGAGCGGATGAGTCCCCGCGGAATGGAACTGCGCACGGTAGCGCCGTGCCACATTCCCTCGCGTTCGATGTCGTCTACATAACGAGAGCGTCCCATCACTTTGTCCACCCCTTCCTTGCGGGGGACTGAGGTGCCTACGATGCGGGTTTTCGCATGCGCGGTCATGATTCTGCTGGCCATTTTCGCCGTACGGGTTGAGGCATAGCATACAACGGAACGGCGAAGTTTCAAAACGCCTGGGTCAACTTGCCAACTGGGCCATGGTGCGCGCCAACACGTGAACGCCGCTGCCAATCCACTCCGGCGACGCGTATTCGTCCGGCCGATGGCTCACGCCGCCGCGGCATGGGATAAAAAGCATGGCAACAGGTGCGATTCGCGCCATGAAAAGCGAGTCATGGTAGGCGCGGCTGACCATTCTCTTCCAGGTCTTGCCCGCTGCATCAGCGGACTCTTCCATGGCTGCGAGAATTGCCGGGTCGCAGGTGGCCGGCGGGTCGGCGTTGACCAGTTGGGTTGTGATGGATACACCTCGTCGTGCTGCGGTATCCGCGCATGAGGCCCGCAAGGCGTCGAGAACGCGGTCGCGACGGGCTCCATCGGTATCGCGAATGTCGGTCTCGAGCCGAACCAGCGAGGGAATGCTGTTGACCGCACCCGGAAAGACCTCGCAGACGCCCACGGTGCCCACGGTATCAATGACCCCGGTGGATTTGGCTGCCGATTCAAGCGCGAGGATCAGCACCGCAGCCGCTGCCAGAGCATCTTTGCGGCCCGGCATGAGCTTGCCGCCGGCGTGTCCGCCTTCGCCCTCGATCTTGATTTGCAGACTTGCCGGCGCGGCAATATGAGTGACCAGGCCGAGATCGATCCCTTCCTGCTCAAGCAGGGGACCCTGCTCAATGTGCAACTCGATAAACTGGTGAAAACGTCCCTGGGGCAACAAGACCGATTCAAGAGGCCCGCTGAAGCCGGCCCGTGTGCGCAATTCATCGAGGCTGTGACCTTCCTTGTCGCGAAGTGCAAGCGCCTGCGTGGGGCTAAGCACATGGCTCATCATACGGCTGCCCAGGCAACCAATGCCGAAGCAGGTCGGCTCTTCAGCGGTAAAGACAACGAGTTCAATCGATCGGCGCGGGGAGAATCCAAGTAGCTTCAACACACGAATTGCTTCGAGACCTCCGAGCACGCCAACTACACCATCGTAGGACCCGGCGTTGGGGATGGCGTCAATATGCGACCCGGTGCCAATGGGCGCGAGGTCCGGTTCATTGCCTTGCCAGCGGGCGAAGGCGTTGCCGATGGCATCCTCATAAACCGCAAGCCCCGCCGCTGTACAAAGACCTTTGACATAGGCGCGAGCGCGCATGTCTGCCTCGCTGAAAACCACTCGCGTAACCACCGGAGGCTCGGCTGCCGAGATTTGCGCCAGAGCTGCCAGCTCCGCCATGAGTCCGTCGATGGAAAGCCTGGGGGTTGCGCTCACTGTCAGCCCCACGATCCGAGCGGATGTCTGCGCCAGTCTTTGTAGATGAGGTACTTTGCCGGCTGCTTGCCGAGCGCGCCGAACCACTGCGGGCAGTACGGGGCCATCCAGATGAAGTCACCGGCCTGCACGGGATACCAGAATTCGCCAAGTTTGTAGATGCCGCTGCCTTCAAGCATCAGCAGGCCGTGCTCCATGACGTGAATCTCCACCATGCTGAGGGCCGCGCCGGGTAGGTAGGTCATGGTGTTGACGGCAAAGTCATAGGCCGGGCCATCGGGCATGAGCGAGCGAACCTGCAGCGCGTCGTCCCCCATCAGCGGAGTGGACGCAATGGCAGTCTCGCTGCCCACGCATATGGATATGGATTGATTGCCTTCAGACGGGAGTGGCTCATAAGGTTTCTCAATCACAGCGGCGCGTGAGGAAGCCAGCGCACGCACGGTATGCGGCGGGCCTTGTGGCAGAAAAGCAAATCCGCCCGCAGCAAGGGTGTGGTCTTTGCCGTTGGCGGTGATTTGCAGTGCGCCTTCAAGGACATAAATGAAACGCTGCGCGGGCGCGGGGCCAAGCGTGCCCCCCGCTACAAACTCCGCGGTCATCTGGGTGAAGCGCGCACCCAGTTGAGGAGCGACGTGGACCACAAACTCAACGCCTTCAGCACCGGGCAGTGGCGTGCGAATGAAGGTGTTTGGCGTGTGTAGAAGGTGATCCGGCTTCAAACTGCTTCGAGTTAATCCAAGGTGGTGCAATCGATGACCTCGTTCGAGCATTTTAGAGCATTCTCAGGAAGGCTGTGTAGTCCCTATGAGGATTCAGGCAATACCAACCGGAAAACTTTTTATGCGTACTGTTTGGCCAGGCGTAGCAGAAACTGGTGGCCTACGCGCAATGACGCTTCGACGTCCTCTTCGAGCACCGACTCGTCGTGGTGGTGGCTGATGCCGCCGGGGCTGCGCAGAAAAAGCATCGCTGTTGGCACCCGTGCGGCCATCACCATGGCATCGTGGCCGGCGCCGCTGATCATGGTCCTGGCAGGAAGTCCAACGGCCTCGATCGCTTCGGTCAAATAGCCAGTTAGACGCTCATCCATTGGAACGGCTGGGTGCTCCAGCTTGTTTTTACGTTCGAGGGTGATGCCGCGTCGATTGGCGATTGAGGCTGCGCTTTCCAGCAACTCACCGACAGCCGCAGCGCGCACGGAGTCATCGGCATTGCGAACTTCAAGGCTCACCTGCGCCACACCAGGAACGACGTTGCCGACATTTGGTTCAACATTGATTTTGCCCACGGTTGCAACCAGGCCCTCGGTATTGCGGGCGAGCGCTTCCACGGCGACGATCCACTCCGCTGTGGCGGCGAGGGCATCCTGGCGAAGGTGCATCGGCGTGGTTCCCGCGTGATTGGCATGGCCGCGAAATTCGAGGTTGATGCGGGTTTGACCCACAATCGCCGAAACCGCGGCCACGCTGCAACTGCTTGCTTCGAGAACTGGACCCTGTTCAATGTGAATCTCCACGAAACCAATCGCGTCCTTACCGAGTACTGCTTTGCCCATTTCACCGGGATCGAGGCCGAATTCGCGAATGGCAGCCTCCACAGTGATGCCTTTTGAGTCCTGGATCGCGAAGAGAGCAGGATCAAAAGAGCCTGCAGCGGCCCGACTGCCGAGGAAGGGAACGCCGAAGCGCACCCCTTCTTCATCGGAAAAAGCAATGATCTCAATTGCCAGCGGGAATTCGAGTTCCCGCGCCAGTCCCACCCATTCAAGGGCCAATGCCACCCCGAGCACGCCATCGAAGGCGCCTGCATCGGGCACGGTGTCAATGTGCGAGCCGAGAATCACATGCTTCAACGTTCCTCCGGCTGATCGAGACAACCCTCGCAGATTGCCTGCGGCGTCAACCGAGGTGGTCATGCCCATCGACTGCATTCGAGTGCGCAGGTGATCATGGACTTGATGCATCGGCGGCGAAAGGAATCTCCGGGTGATGCGGCCCGGCTCCTCAGTCATGGTGGCGATCTGCCTGCATTCAGCAATGGCACGAAGAGCGCGTTCTCTCATTGCCAAACCAACTCTTTGCCGAACGGCAAGCCATTGAAGCCGCGCAAGGTGTACTGACTTCGACTTGCATTGAAAACCAGCTCTCCGCGCAGCCAGGTTTGCAACACCCGCCCTTGTAATTGGGCCTCGAGGTAAGGCGAGAACGGATGGCGAAAGTACAAATGCTCGGCCCCAACTGTCCATTCGGCATCGGGATCGAAAACCACCAGGTCCGCGTCGGCACCCTCGGCCAGTACCCCCTTTTGTCCCTCGAGGCCGGCAAGGCGCGCGGGCGCCAGGCCCATCCAGGTTCCCAAACGCTGCATGGCCTCATTCACACTGATTTGGCGCTTTCTTAAGGCCGTGGCCATCACCGGCAGTGCCAATCCCAGGCTGGCGATGCCGCCCCAGGCCAGGTCAAAGCGGCCTTCCTCATCGCTTGAAGCGAGGCGTTTCATCTCCGGCGGACAAGGCGAGTGGTCGGTGGTAACCATATCGATCAGCCCGGACTCAAGCGCTTTCCATAGCGCGTCACGATTGGACCGTCCGCGAATCGGCGGAGCGCACTTGTATTCGGTCGCTCCATCGGGAATGTCTTCTGCGGCGAACCAGAGGTATTGGACGCAGGTCTCGACGGTGATTGGGATTCCTTTGCCGCGCGCAATCGTGAGCAGTGGCAAGGCTTTTGCGCTGGCCAGATGGACAATGTGGATGGGCGTGTCGAATTCCTCAGCCAGACGAATGAGGAGGGTAATCGCGTCCACTTCCGAAGCGTCGGGCCGCGAGGCGAGGTAGGTGGAGTATTGGCGCCAATCCGCGCCTGCGGCGAGCAAGGATTTTGTAGCCGTATCCACCGGACCCGCTAGCTCGGCATGGACAAGCAGCGGCAGGCCCATTCCTCGCAATTTGGCAAGGGCCAGCCGCAACTCCTGCTCGTCCACCAATGCGAAGCCATCGATGCCGGAATCAATGAGGAAGCACTTGAAACCGGGGACACCGGCAGCAGCGAGGGGCAACAGGGCGGCTGCGTTGCCGCGCACCGCTCCACCCCAACTCGCCCAATCCACCCAGGCTCGTCCTCTGGCGGCCGCGCGCTTGGCGTGCAAGGCCCACGCGTCAGTCGTTTCTGGAACGCAGTTCAGAGGCATATCCACAAGCGTGGTGACCCCGCCGGCCGCCGCTGCCCGCGTGGCCGTGGAAAAACCCTCCCACTCTGTTCGGCCGGGATCATTGATGTGGACGTGCGAGTCTACCAGACCGGGAAGCACGACAAGTTCGCCGAAATCGTGAAGTTGCGCGGCTCCCGGCACCTCGCCCCAGGCGCACACTTTGGCGATGCGTTCGTCCTCAACCAGCAATGTTGCCGGTGCGAGTCCCTCCTGCGTAAGAACGCGTGTTGATCGGAACGCCTGTGCCATACTGTCTTTACTTTCGCTCTTACAGGAGGGGAAAGGCAAGTTGACGATGCCCTCGCAACCCAATCCCGAGTTTATGCGCCACGCAATCGGGCTGGCCACGCAAAACGTGAATGTGGGCGCCGGCGGGCCGTTCGCAGCCGTCGTGGTGCGGAACGGTCAAATTGTGGGTGAGGGCGTGAATACGGTAACCACGCGTCATGACCCCACGGCCCATGGTGAAGTGAATGCCATTCGGGCGGCGTGCAAAGCGTTGGGCACATTTTCTCTGGCGGGATGCGAACTTTACACCAGCTGCCAACCGTGCCCGATGTGCCTGGCGGCCTGCTACTGGGCCCGACTCGATGCCGTCTACTATGGCGCGGACGCCGCAGATGCTGCGCGGGCCGGTTTCGACGACGCTTTTCTGTACGAGGAGTTCCGCAAAGATCAGGCAGCGCGCGCTCTGCCAGCCATGCAAATGCTCAGTAACGAGGCGTGGGCCAGCTTTGAGGCATGGATCGCCTCAGCGAGCAAAATCAAATACTGACGCGACGGAATAGCTACTCGACCAGTGCGTCGGCGATGGACAGGTGCTCATCCAGCGCGGCGATTCCCAGGTCGAGTTCTTCCCTGGTGACAATCAGCGGCGGAGCAATGACGAAATGGCTGACCCAGGCCTGGATCGAGACGCCCTGCGCCATCATCTTGGCCGCGATCTGATCGACCACCAACGGCTTGCCTTCCACCTTGTCACTCATCGTATTGAAGGGTTGCTTGCTGGTGCGGTTCTTCACAATCTCCACAGCGAAGAAGAGCCCGAGGCCGCGGACATCGCCGACAGACGGATGCTTTGCCTTGATAGCCTCAAGCTTTTCGCGTACATATGGCTCGAGTTCAGCGGCGCGTTCAACCAGCTTGAGCCGCTGCATCTCTTCAATGGTGGCCACCGCGGGTCCGAGTGTGAGGGGGTGTGCCTCGTAGGTGTGCCCATGGGAAAAGTAGTGATCCTCAAAGTGATCTGCGATCTTCGTTGAGGTGGCGCACAGGCCAAGCGGCACATAGGCAGACGTGATGCCCTTTGCAGTCACAAGAATGTCTGGTTTTACATTCCAATTGTCCACGGCGAACCACTTGCCGGTGCGGCCCCAACCGGCCATGACTTCATCGGCGATCATCAGGACACCATATTGATCGCAGATTTTTCGTAGACGCGGGAAGTATTCCGGCGGAGGGATGAGCACGCCGTTGGTCCCGACGACGGGTTCAAGAATGATGGCCGCTACATCGCTCTCATTCCGGATCATGTGCTCGATGTAGTCGGCGCACGCGATGTTGCAGGAGGGATAGGTGTGCTTGATGGGACAGTCGTAGCAGTTGGTCTCCGGCGCGAACACAAAACCGGCGCTCTTGCCTCCCGGTTCCATGGCCCAGCGTCGCGGATCGCCTGTTGCTGCGATCGAGCCGATGGTTGACCCGTGATATGAACGATAGCGCGAGATGATTTTGGTTTTGCCTGTGTACATTCGGGCGATCTTGAAT
Organism: uncultured Occallatibacter sp.; assembly: GCA_964614635.1. Taxonomy (GTDB): domain Bacteria; phylum Acidobacteriota; class Terriglobia; order Terriglobales; family Acidobacteriaceae; genus Telmatobacter. The sequence goes on along the minus strand of CAZTLV010000025.1, from coordinate 45,981 downwards.
GCAGCTTCATTGGCCTCGGTCCCGCTGGTGGCGAAGAAGAACTTGGTAAGGCCCGCAGGCAGCACTTCAAGCAGCTTGGTGCTGAGGCGGGCGCGCGCGCGGGTTGCGTGTCCCGGTGCAACATAAGCTAATTCACGAGCCTGCTCCGCAATCGCCTCGATGACCCGAGGATTTTTGTGGCCCAGGTTCACGCACATCAGCTGGGATGAAAAGTCGAGGTAGCGTTTACCCGCGCCATCGATGAACCAGCATCCCTCAGCATCGGCAATGTGCAGCGGCTTCCAGGTCTTTTGGAAGCGCCATGTCCCATAGTTTGTCTGGCGAGTGATCGTGCTGATCTGCTCGGACGTAAGTTCATCCAACTGGGGATCTTCGCTCATGGATTGTCGCTCCCGGTCGCGTTGCTTCAAAACATCCTATCACCGCGCAGCCGGAGACGATTTGACTTTGCATGCGGTCGAGATCCGGTGAAGCAGAAAGCCGGGAAGGGGTATGGGCGACGCGCAGGCTCTAGAAATTGTTCCAGAGCGACTGGTTGTAGATCTCGTGGTGGAACTGCACCTCAGAGCCCTTGACGTAAGTTCCCAACTCTTTGGGAGAGCGATTGGCTGCGGCCTGCTTCAGGTCGGCGAAGCGCCCCTGCACATCGGCGCCAAGTATCTCAGTGATCCAGCTTGAGGCTTTGAAGTCTTCAATCGCTTCCTGAATGTGGTCGGGAAGGTAACGCTGGGCCTGGCGCAGGTTGTCGATCTCCGCGGTGGTGCCGTCGATGCCGGTCTTGAAGATGGAGTAGAGGGCCAGGTATGGGTTGGCGTCCGGGGCTACCGCGCGGACTTCAACGCGCATGGACCTCGAGTTGCCAATGGGCACGCGCACCATGGAACCACGATCCGTAGCGGATGCCTTGATCTGGTTGGGGGCTTCAAAGTGCGGATCAAGCCGACGGTACGCGTTTACGCTGGGATTCATGACCAGGCAAAGATCCAAAGCGTAGGTGAGAACGTGGTCAATGAAATCCCATCCGAATGCGGATAGTTTCTCCTGCCCAGCCGGATCCCAGAAGAGATTGGTTTTGCCCTGCGATATAGACATGTTGGTGTGCATGCCGCTGCCGTTAACGCCAACAACTGGCTTGGGCAAGTAGCACGCCGTGTAGCCCATGTTGGCGGCCACCTGCCGTGTGAGCAACTTGTAGAGCTGGATCTGGTCGCCGGCGGCAACCACTTCGCCATAGCCGTAATTGATCTCGAATTGGCTCGGCGCGACCTCGGGATGATCCTTCTCGTTCTGGAAGCCCATTGCGCGCTGCACTTCCGCGGCGGTGTCGATGAACTGGCGCAACGGATCGAGGGGCAGCACATGATAGTAGCCCCCGGTGTTGATGAATTCGAATTTGCCAGTTTCAGCGTATTTCTGTTCGGCGTCGCGGCCCGCGAAAAGGAAGCCTTCGATCTCATTGGCAGCGTTGAGCGTGTAGCCTTTTTCCGCGTGAAGCTTTTCGGCGTATTGCTTGAGCACACCGCGCATATCGCCTGAATACGCGCTTCCGTCCTTGTCAATCACGGTGCCGAATACCAGCACTTTGCCGGTGCCGAAAACATCCGCAGGCACCCAGTAAAAGGCGCCCCAATCGATGCCGAGCCGCAGGTCGCTCTCGTGCTGCGCGGTGAATCCTCGAATCGAGGATCCGTCAAAGGTCAGATTCTCATAGGAATTCAGCAAAAACTTCTTGTCGTAATCGAGCAGGTGCAGTCGCCCTTCAAGATCGCTGAAGAGCACGGTCACTGCCTTGATTCGCTTCTCGTCGGTCAGGTACTTGATCCGCTTTTCCTGGATTTCGTCGGCAGCAACGCGATTCACGCGATCGGCCTTGGCAGCAAGGTTCAGCTCTTCCAACTCCTCGTAAGTGAGCGCCAGGAAATTACGATACTCAGTCGACATGGAACTCCTTCTGGACTAATAAAGAGTGCGGGGTATTCAACAGAATAAATCAACATAGCCGAAAGCGGCGCAACCCAGAAATGAAGAAGGGGGTATGAGAAGTTGAAAGGCAGCAAGCGCCTTCCAATTCCTCACGTCCCCCTTCCGCCAGCGAGCAAGATGTCGGACTAGGGCTTTGGCACGCTGTTGATGGTCTTGAGAATGCGCGAGACGATCTGGTAGGGATCGCCTTCAGAGTTCGGGCGACGATCTTCCAGATAGCCCTTGTAATCGTTCTTGATAAAGTTCACGGGCATACGGATCGAAGCGCCCCGATCGGAAAGACCATAGCTGAATTTGTCGATGGCCTGCGTTTCATGCAGTCCTGTCAGGCGCAGATGGTTATCCGGCCCATACACCGCGATGTGCTCTGGAATAAAGGTCTCAAACGCCTTCATGAGAGCTTCGAAGTACGCTTTGCCTCCGACCTCGCGAATATACTTGGTCGAGAAGTTGCAATGCATGCCGGAGCCATTCCAATCGCCCTTGATAGGCTTGCAGTGCAGAACCATATCCACTTCGTATTTCTCGCAGAGACGCATCATCAGATAGCGTGCGGTCCACACGTCATCCGCTGCCTTTGCAGAGCCTTTGGCGAAGATCTGGAATTCCCACTGGCCCTTGGCAACTTCAGCGTTGATCCCTTCGTGATTGATGCCCGCCGCCAGACAAAGCTCGAGGTGCTCCTCGACGATCTGGCGGGCGAGGCTGCCCATATATTTGTACCCGACGCCGCAGTAGTAGGGACCCTGGGGCTGAGTCGGATAGCCGTCCTTCGGGAAGCCAAGAGGCCGCCCATCTTTATAGAGAAAGTATTCCTGCTCAAGGCCGACCCACAAGTCAGGATCATTCTCGATAGTGGCGCGATAGTTTGTAGAATGTGGTGTGCCATCAGGGTGCATGACTTCGCTGAGAACGATATAAGCGTCCTTGCGGCTTGCATCAGGATACAGAGCCACTGGTTTTAACACACAGTCAGACTTGCTTCCCTCTGCCTGCATGGTAGAACTGCCGTCAAATCCCCAAAGAGGGAGATCTTCGAGTGTGGGTGGCTTCTCGTACGACTTGAGTTGAGTTTTGCCGCGAAGCTCAGGAATGGGCAGTTTACCGTCAAGCCAGATGTATTCGAGTTTGTACTTTGTCATGCGTCTCCTTTTGGCGGAAATACGTGGGTGGATTCAACGAAATCCTAGGTCCTGATTCATAAGGATTCCATGAAGATTTCGAAGTCTGGGAATGATGAAGCTCGTGATTATCGATGGTGGGCGACCAGCATCATCAGCAGCAGGATCACCACTGGGATGAGGGCTAGACCGCCATAATACAAGATTTTGCGGGACAAATGGGATTTACGCTTTTGCCAGTTACGCAACTCTTCCCGGTCTTCAACCCCCACCTGATCCGGGTGCTCAAGATCCCAGATAAACGCACTTGCTTTGGGATACCGGTTTGCGGGATCTCTTTCCAAGGCTCGATACAAAATCTCCTGCAATTGTGGGGTGACGGAAGGGTCGGCGACGCGCGGCGGTGTTGGGTGGTTTAACAATCGATCGTTCATGGCCGCAAGCGGGTTTGGCCCTGAAAACGGCAATTTGCCGGTGAGCATTTCATACAAGATCACTCCGACGGAGAAGATGTCTGACCGGCCATCGCCGCGCTTGCCTTTGACCTGCTCCGGAGAGATGTAATTGGGCGTTCCCAGCGTCGCTGTGAAATTGGCGTAGGTGAGGCGGCGGGCCGCTGAATCGCTGGCAATGCCGAAATCGATCAGCTTGATGTTGTCATGCTCATCCACCATGATGTTTTCCGGCTTGAGGTCGCGGTGGACCACGCCGTTGGCATGAATGTATTCAAGGGCGTCGAGAATGCCCACGGCGATTCGAATGGCGCGATCCTGGGGAGTCCTGCCCTCATCCAGGATGTTGCGCAGGAGGCGGCCGTCGCACCATTCCATCACCATGTACATGCGGGAACGCTTTTCGTCGCCAAAGACGCGCATCACCTTGGGATGGTTGAGCTTTTCGCCAATACCCGACTCCCGCTTGAACCGGTCGAAGAGGATGGGATCCGCCTCCAGATCCGGATGGGGAATCTTGAGGGCGACAATTCGGTCATCGCGCAGGTCGGTGGCGCGGTAGATTGAAGCCATGCCGCTGCGGGCGACCGCCGCGTCAATGCGGTAGGAATCGATTTGCGCACCGGTTTCTAAGGTGTCGTGGTAACCCATCGTGCAGCATGCTCCATCGGTGTGACTTGTATTACTTTATCGGGTCAGGGCCGCCTGCCAGTCAGGATTCTGCAAGCCGGATGGGATACGCCCAGACACGCTAGGTAGGAAGCCGGTACGGGCGGCCGCGGTACATGCCTACCTGCTCCACAGAGCGAACTCGGATAACCTGCGCGGTGGTGTTGTCATTGCCGTCGATTTCGACAGCCCGGGCTACCAGTTCGCGGACAATCTCGTCGATGTTCTTGCTCTGAGAAACGATCGCGGAGAGTTCGGTATCCTTCAGTTCGTCGTGAACACCGTCAGAGCAGAGAACCAGGACATCGCCGGCAAGCAGGGTCACGGCGGTGGTGTCCGGCGAAACAAACATCTCCGGGCCGAGAGAGCGGATGAGAACATGACGAGACTCGGATTCCGCGGCCTCGCTGGCGGTGATTAGGCCCATCTTCCGCTGTTCGTTGACCCAGGTGTGATCCTGTGTGATCTGTTTCGCCTTTCCGTTTCGAACCAGGTAACAGCGGGAGTCGCCGACGTGAGAGACGATGGCCTGGTCGTAGCGGAGCGCGCATGCCACCAGGGTTGTAGCCATCTTCTTGCCCCGGTACTCAGGTGCGAGTGTGCAATCGTGGACTGCGGCATTGGCGTGTTGAATAAGGCGGGGCAGCAGGCTGATGAGCATGGTCCCGGCTTGCGCCTTTTCAAACTCCTCGGTGATGACCGAAATTGCTTTGGCCGAGGCAACTTCGCCCAGATCCATCCCTCCGACCCCGTCGGCAACCGCGAACAGGTACCCATGTGTTCGCGCCTGTTGCCGCGAAGCCGGGATAAAAGAACCCATGGCATCTTCATTGTTCGTACGGATTTTGCCGAAATCGCTTGCCTGACTGAACTGCACTTCCAACATGGGCGGCGCCGCCTCAAGCACCAATCTTCTTTACTGAAGAAGATGCCCTTTTATAGATTGTTTAACATCGATCTCAAAAGCGCTAATGGATGGTCCTCCGCCTCCATTCATTCGGTTCAGAATACCCTCCGCTCTTCTCTATCCGCTGCAAACGGGAGTCCGAATCGTTGAGCTTTGCTCCTGGGCTGACGTTCTGCATCATTGAATCAGAATAAATAATCTCTGCCAATTGAAGTGATTGGCACCAGACGCACCTCTGAGTTCTTGAACCAACCTGCATCCTAGCGATCGATCTATAAAGATGAAATGAAGATTCCCAAAATGAAGAGCGAGAATGACTTGTCTGGCTTCGCGCAAGCTCGGCTTTGAGGCCGGTTTTGGTCCCGCCAGGAAGTGGAATTGCTTGAGGTGCGTGTAGAAGGCGGTGTGAAGATTCCATCAGCGGCCTGCTAAAATCTGTGTAAACAACGCCGTTCTGAGCCTTTGGCCGTTCATTACGGGAGCGCTGGTTCAAACTATAGCGTCATGCGCCGCAGTTCTGGCATGCGGTCCGATGCTCCCCGGCTTAAGGGTCCGTCTTGGTCGATCGCTGAGTACCGGCCGGGGGCTCTCTCAAACGCCCTTCGGAATCGAGAGGTTGGTGGCTGGTTGTCTGGAACCTACATCCCTGTTCGTTCTGCCTTCGGAACCTTACGTTCACGCGGGTCGGGACTACGAGCGCTGTTGTTCACGCTAGAGTGTGCACTGGGGGTAGTGGCCGTCGTTCTTGTTTCCGCGCTTGCCCATTGGTCGGGATGGCTGCTGCCGGTGTCGGTTTTGCTTTACCTGCTGATTGTCGTTCCTACGGCGTTGCTTTGCGGGTTCTGGCAGGCGGTCATCGTCTCATTCTCAGCAGTCCTGGCACACGGCTACCTGACCGTGCACGATTCCCAGTTCAATATGGCTGCAGATCCAGCCAACTCCATCACGCTGATTGTGTTTGTGCTTGTAGCTCTGCTGGTAAGCCGGCTTTCCGCCCGGGTTACGGGGCATGCGCGGGAGGCCGAATCCCGTGGTGGGCAGATGCATGACCTCTACGAGTTCACGCGGCGCACCCTGCAAATGAACCTTCATGTCGAGCCGGGTCCACAGTTGGTAGAACTGGTGCATGAGATCTTTGCGCTGGAGGCGGTTGCAGTTTTTGATGCCGACCTGCACGACGTGTATCAGGCCGGCTACTGGAGCACCGATCCACAGGAGATGGCGCAGAACGTTTATTACTTCGAGACATCAGACGACGATCCGCATACCGGTCTGGGGCGGCGGGTGGTTCGACTGGGTACGGTACCGGTGGGCAGCCTCCTGGTACGCGGGGAGACCACGCCGCTGACAAACAATGCCATTGCGTCGCTGATTGCCATTACTTTCGATCGCTATCGCGCATTTGCCAACGAGAGCCGCATCGAGACTGAACGCCGGACTGAACAGTTGCGCGCGACCGTGCTGGATAGCCTTGCCCACGCATACAAGACGCCTCTGACGGCGATTCGCGCAGCAAGCACGGGGCTGGGCGAGATGGGCCATTTGTCGGCTGGGCAAGCGGACCTGGTGGCCCTGATTGATGAACAGAGCGGGCTGTTGAACGACCTGACCAACCGCCTGCTGACCACCGCGCGCCTGGACGCAGGCGAGGTAACGATCCACGCCACACCGGTCGGGGTCGGGTCACTGATCGAAGAGGTTGTGGACAGCCTGAGGGACCGGTTGGCCAGCATGAAGGTCTCAGTCGATCTGAAGGATGACAACCTGGTGGTTTGTTGCGATCGGCAGCTGATGGTGATGCTGCTGACCCAGTACATTGACAACGCCTGTAAATACTCGATTTTTGGCACCATGATCACCATTCGCGTGGTTCACGTGAACGCCGAGGCCATTTTTTCAGTCCACAGTTACGGCCCCGTGATTCCCATGGAAGACCGTGAGCGCATTTTCAACCGTTACTATCGATCCTCCACTCAATCGAACCGCGCCTCGGGCACCGGAATCGGTCTTTCTGTGGCCAAGCGAGCGGCGCTGATCCATGGCGGCTACGTGTGGGTCACCAGCGAAGAGAATGAAGGAACAACATTTTACGCGGCAATCCCAGCACCCATGGCCAAGAGGAGCTCTTGATGAACCTGCCTGCAATTCGAATTCTTATCGTCGACGACGAACCAGCCATCCGCCGCGCGCTGCGGGCGCCCCTGCTCGAACTCGGCTTTCAAATGGCGGAGGCTTCTCGAGGCGAAGAGGCGCTGCAGATGCTGCGCGGCGCGGTCTACGACGCTGTCCTTTTGGATGTAAACATGCCCGGCATTGGCGGGGTAGAAACGCTTCGCCGGATTCGAGCTTTTGCGCCCAGGCTGCCCATCCTTATGCTTACGGTCCGGGACCAGGAAGAAGAGAAAGTTTTGGCCCTGGACCTGGGCGCGGACGATTATGTCACCAAGCCTTTCAGCACGCGAGAGCTGATCGCGCGGATTCGAGCCGCGGTTCGCAGGGTGAAGGCGCCCATACGCAATGAGGACGCGCCCATCGAGATCGGCGAAATTAGGCTCGATCCACAAAAGCGGGTGGTCACAAAGGGCGGCCAGGCGCTGCACTTGACGCGCAAGGAGTTCGACATCCTGCATTGCCTGATGAGCCGGGCCGGCCGGGTGGTGACCTATGCCAAACTGCTGGCTGCCGTGTGGGGTGCGGACTGCAGGGAAGAGGTTGAGTATCTGCGCACCTTCGTCCGGCAGCTTCGCAAGAAGATTGAAGACGATCCGTCCAATCCTGTCTATCTTTTGACCGATGTTTATGTAGGATACCGGTTTGCGGATGCTCAGAGCTTCCAGGAAGAGAGCGGCGAAGCCGAGTCGGAAGAGGGCACTTTGGTGGCCGCGCCTGAAGATGCATCCTGATGGGCTGACGCCATCTGAGCCGGCTCGAGCGATGCTCTACTCGTCGTAATGAAGCAGGCTGAATACGTCGTAGTCTTTGAAACGTTCGCGGCCTTTCAGGAAGTCGAGCTCCACGGCGAAGGCCAGCCCGGCAATCTCACCGCCGAGTTGCTTGACCAGCTTGATGGTGGCCTCCATGGTGCCACCGGTGGCCAGCAGGTCGTCCACCAGCACGACGCTCTGTCCGCGCTGAATGGCGTCCAGGTGGATCTCCAGGCTATCGGAGCCATACTCCAGGTCGTAGGTGACGCGGGCGACGGGAGCCGGCAACTTCCGCGGTTTGCGGACTGGCACAAAGCCCGCATTTAATCGATACGCCAGGGCCGGCCCAAAGATAAACCCGCGCGCCTCGATGCCGAGCACGAGGTCAACTTTGCGCGGAATATAGTGCGCCGCCAGCGCATCAATCATCTGGGCGAACCCGGTCTTGTCTTTCAGCAGGGTGGTGATGTCGTAGAAGAGGATCCCAGGCTTGGGGAAGTCGGGTACGGTGCGCACCAGCAGCTTAAGTGCATCTACATTGATTGGTTTGGCGGCACTGATTGCGTTCACTTCTTCAGACATTCGTTGGTTCCTTCCTGGCTGGGGGCTTGACTGGATTTAGCAGGAAGAGAACTGGAGATTTTGCGGTTCGGCTTCCCTACCGATTATAAAGGCAGGGAACGGGCCTGGCCCCTGTTTTCACCAAGCGCCTTCGATCCTGAATGAGTCGAGGTTCGCGGCTTCGGCGTCGTCGAGGTAGTGCTCTACGAGGCGGTCTACGCGGCTGCCGCGGGGGCCACGGCGCAGGCTGGCTCGCAGTTCGGCCAGGTCTTTTTCATTGCCCGACGCCACCACTTCAACTTCGCCGTCTTCAGTGTTGCGGACCCATCCACGCAGGTCGAGCTCACTGGCTTCGCGGTGGACATACCAGCGAAAGCCTACTCCCTGTACTCGGCCCTGAATGAGGAAATGAAGAACCATGGTCTGCATCCAAGGCCAGTTTTGCAGATTGGTGCTCGCGGCGCAACCCGAACCCGCACTCCTCTGCCGTGGTTCTACCGATCGCGCCTGACAGAGTCTCGCGCTGCAGAGCCGGAATTCTGAGAGAGTAGGTCTTCTCATCTGGAAATCGCCGGATTCAATCACTCGGCTGTGCCAGGAGGCTTAGTATGATCGATCACCTGGAATCCCGCGGGCAATTCATAGAGCTTTCGGTCGGGCTCGGATTGGTTGATATCAGTGATAATGAAAACCTGTCTGCCGAACGAGGGATCACTCACCTCAGAGCGCAGGTTGATGCCCAGACTCGGGGCGTACCAGAATTCGCGCTTCACGGTGATGGGGCGATCATTGCCAATGGCGCCCTTGTTGTAGCTGACGGTGTCACGAGTGCCAACGACTTCAATCCCATCGATGCTATCGGGTCCCAGGTCCTCATGCGTGGTGAATGCGTCGGTGTGGGGAACCGGCCCGCTCTTTGCAATCGCCGGCTTGTACACGGCGGTGGTGGTTTCGCTGAAGGGTCCAAGAGAACAATTGCGCGGCTTGTTGAACATGAAGCAGTTGTACAACGTATGAGCCGTGGGATCACCGATTTGGATCGTTGTCTTCTGTGACTTGTAGTTGCCGTCCTTGGGCACCAAGGTCCAGCGCTCTTCGTAGATACGGCCGTCGCGATCGCGGGCGATGGGTCGCTGATTGACCAACGTGAAGCTTCCGCCGTCCTGCGTGTAACGAGTCCATTCTGTGTGGACGATAGCTGTGAAAGGCGCGCCGGTGAGAGCGGGAATATAGATGCTTTCAAGCACCTCGGCGACTACCCCTTTTTTAATCTGCTGGACGGAGGTGCCGCCGTCGCGCACTTCCACTGCAGGCTGCTGCTGCTGCTGCGCCCAAATTGCGGGCACCAGGAGGGCAAGTAGGAGCATTCCGGGAAGCCGTCTCACGGGTACCTCCATTGGATCACAAACCAAATATACCGCGATTCGGAGTGTCGGGAAACGTACTGGAGCGATGTCATCACGCGGTCCTGCTGATTTCGTCTAGACTGGAGAGCATGGTCTTTGTTCTCGACAATTACGACTCGTTCACCTACAACCTGGTCCAATACCTGGGAGAGCTGGGCGCGGAGGTCGAGGTTTACCGCAACGACGAGCTCACGGTAGAGCAGGTGGAAGCGTTGCATCCGGAGCGCATTTTGCTGTCGCCAGGGCCGTGCACGCCGCACGAGGCCGGGATTCTCGTTCCGCTGATCCGGCACATGGCCGGGAAGGCGCCGATTCTTGGAGTCTGCCTGGGCCACCAGGCCATTGGCGAGGCCTTTGGCGGCAAGGTGGTGCGAGCGCATCAATTGATGCATGGCAAGACCAGCCCGGTGACGCACGACGGCAAAGGCATCTTCGCAGGCCTGCCCACGCCACTGACGTGCACACGCTACCACTCGCTGATTGTGGAGCAGAGGTCGCTGCCCAGGGACCTGGAGATTACCGCGCAAACGCCTGAGGCCAACGGCGCAGGGAAGGCAGGTGGGTCAGTGATCATGGGCTTGCGGCATCGGACATTGCCAATTGAGGGTGTGCAGTTCCATCCAGAAAGCGTGCTGACCGACGGCGGGCACCAGATGATTCGCAACTTTCTGAGTATGTAGAGGGCAGCCCAGTGCAGGCAATGGGAAGCGGCAGGCCTGGGATTTATCCCTGGCGTTCCTACGGCAAAATCGACGAGGGCATTAGCCACTGAGGTATGCTTTTTGAGACCTTCTTCATCATGATCCTCGGCTTGCCAACTCGGATGCGATTCTTGTTGGCGGCAATGCTTGTTGCGCCCATGCTATGCGCCCAAAGCACTCCCGCAGACACTCGACAGCCGCAGCCCCCGCAACCAGCAGTCCGCCCGATTGCAATTGTTTCGCTGGACCGCAAAAACCCTGACCAGGCAGCCAAAGTAACCGGGGCGCTGGAGGTGTCCCAGGGTTCTGCGATCATCGTGGGCAGTGGCAGTATCACATCCGGCGCGGAGGCCACGAACGTCGAGCTGCCCTCACGCGGCGATTTGCGGGTATGCGCTTCGACAACCGTGAAGCTCGCCTCCGACTCCAGCGTCCCGGCCACCGAGGTTCCAGGGCTGATGATGGCGATGGACCATGGCGCGATCGAGGCGAGCTTTGCCACGGGGCGCAACTCCGACATCCTGCTCACTCCGGACTTTCGGATTCTTATCGGCGGCCCGGGCGCGGTGGATATGAAGGTTCGGCTTGGCGATCACGGCGATACCTGCGTAGACAATGCAGGCCTGAATGCGCCGTACGTGCTGGTCTCCAGTGTTTTTGATAGCGGAACGTATCGTGTGCAGCCGGGACAGCGCGTGATGTTCCAGCACGGCAGCTTGAAGGAAGTTGTGGACCAGGAAAAGGAGCCTTGCGGCTGTCCGCCAGTCGAACCCAAGGACAACGAGTTTCCTCTGGCAGTCAGCGAAGGACTTGCGCCGCTGCCCGCAGCGACGCCGAGCGCTGCAAAGAGTGGGGACGCGCAGCCTGCTCCGGTGCCGCCTCTGGTGTACAACGCCGCGGAACATGCGCCCACACCGATTCCCGACGTACAACCTGCGCCGCCGCCGGCCCCGGCGCCCAAGAAGAAGGCAGGTTTCTTCGCGGGAGTTGGCAGGTTCTTCCGTCATTTGTTCGGAGCGGAGTGATTGGGCAGGAAACAGGCAACAATGAGCTGGAACATCACCGCTTGCCGAGCCGTATCCCTTTTGCATGCGCCTGAGGCTCTCGGCGCCAAGGGAGCCGCGCAATGGCAGAAATCAAGGGTGACCCACGTTCGAGATCAGTTGGAGCCTCTCCGCTAGCGCAGTTTAGGCCGATCGGCCGGTGGGTGCGGATTCTCGTCATTGTTGGCGCCCTGCTCATTGCGATGGGCGCGGTGATTGCGCAGGTCCATCCCGCGATGCTGGTTTCACCGCAAGATGAGATCAATGAGGCGGTTCACATCTATGCGGGATACCTGGCGGCGCGCAATTTGGCACTGGCGATCATGCTTTTCGCGTTGTTGATGGCCGGGGCAAGGCGCGCCCTGGCTAACCTCATGGTCCTTGTGGCATTGATTCAGTTGCTCGACGTCTGCATGGATGTCGCGGAGGGCCGTTGGGCGGTTGCGCCGGGCGTGCTGGTCTTCGGCGTTGTCTTCCTGATCGCGGCGAATCGGCTAACCGGCTGTACGTTCTGGAAAACCGAATTCTGGACCGGATAGCAAACCGCAGACCGCAGACCTACATCTCGCGTGCCCGTTCGATCGCCCGAATCACCGCCGACGCTTTGTTGATCGACTCCTGGTGTTCAAGCTCAGGGACGGAATCGGCCACGATGCCGGCGCCCGCTTGCACAAAGCCCTTGCCGCCAAAGGCCACCATGGAACGAATCGCGATGCAGGAGTCCAAGTTGCCGGAAAAGTCGGCATAGAGCACAGCGCCGCCATAGGTGCCGCGGCGAGCCGGTTCCAATTCTTCGATGATCTCCATGGCCCTGACCTTGGGTGCTCCACTGAGCGTGCCTGCAGGGAAGCACGCGCGGAGAGCGTCAACGGCGGCTAGCTCCGGACGTAGACGGCCCTCGATGGTGCTAACAATGTGCATGACATGCGAGTAGCGCTCGACGAACATGAGCCGGTCGACTTTGACGGAGCCGAACTCGCTGACGCGGCCCACGTCGTTGCGGCCCAGGTCGACCAGCATTACGTGCTCGGCGCGCTCCTTTTCGTCGTGGAGCATCTCGTCGGCCATTGCTTCGTCTTCCGCTTCGCTGGCCCCGCGCGGGCGAGTTCCTGCGATGGGCCGGTACTCAACCTTGCCTTGGTGGACGCGCACCAGCAGCTCTGGCGATGACCCCGCCAACTCCAGCGTCGTGGTCGCTTTTGGCTTCTTCGACGGAGATTTGGACTTGTCAGGCCGCCCGCCGAGGACACTGTCCGGGGCAAAGCGGAGGAAGTACATGTACGGGCTGGGGTTCACGGTGCGCAGTGCACGGTATACCTGGAAGCTGTCGGCCCCTGGCTCCACGTCGAAGCGCTGCGAGATGACGGCCTGAAAGATGTCACCTGCGCCGATATACTCCTTTGTGCGCTCCACCGCTGCCATATAGTCCTTCTTCGACGTCCTGTATTTCACCTTCAGCTTTCCTTGAAGCTTCCTCTTCGCTACTTTGGGCAGCGGCTGAGACAGGCGCCTCTCCAAGCGGTCAAGGCGCTTGACGGCATTCGCGAAGGCTTCAGCAGGCATTTGCCTTGTAACGTCAGCGGTAACCACGAGCCAGATCTCTTTCCGGACATGGTCGAAAGCCAGCACCTCGTCAAAGAACAACAGGCATGCGTCGGGAATGCCCAACTCGTCCTTGGCTTGCGCGGGTAAGCGCTCGATCTGGCGCACGGCATCGTAGGAAAAAAAGCCCACGGCGCCCGCGGTAAACGGGGGCAGGCCCGGCAGCCGCGCCGGTTTGTGACCAGAGAGCGCCTGACGCAACACGGCAAAGATGTCGTCGGCAATTTGGATGACTTTCTTGCCTTCTGTAATGGTGATCGAGCGTCCCCGGGCAACGATGCGCTTGAACGGTGCAAGCCCGATGAACGTATAGCGACCCACTTGCTCACCGTTCTCCACCGACTCCAGCATGAAACACTCGCGCTCCGGCCACGCAGCCCTCAGAAATGCAGAGACCGGCGTCTCCAGGTCGGCTGCCAGGGTACGGCAAACCGGGACCAGTGTGTGCTCTTTGGCGAGCGCTAGAAACTGTTTGCGGCTGGGTTGAACGGACTGGGATGAGGGACTCACTCGCCCAGTGTAATTGTTCCTGGGGAGGGGAAGGCGCATATGGCCCCTCCCGCGCCGTGGTGCGTACAATACGATCAATGCGGGAATGGAGAGGTCTATGACTGGCGTAACCCCAAGTATGACGTTGGACCAGGAGATTAACCCCTGGGAGGCACAGAACGCGCGATTCGATTTTGCGGCGCGCAAGCTCAATTTGGATGAGGGCTTGTGGAAGCTGCTCCGCACCCCCACGCGCGAAGTCATCGTGCATTTCCCGGTGACCATGGACACTGGCAAGATTGAGATTTTCACTGGCTTCCGGGTGCAGCACTCCATCGCTCGCGGTCCCTGTAAAGGGGGTATCCGTTACTCGCCGGATGTGACGCTGGACGAGGTGCGCGCGCTGGCCAGCTGGATGACCTGGAAGTGCGCGGTGGTCAATATCCCGTTCGGCGGCGCCAAGGGTGGCGTGATCTGCGACCCGAAGAACATGAGCCAGGGCGAGCTTGAGCGCATGACGCGGCGGTACACGTCTGAAATTATCGATTTCATCGGACCGGAAAAGGATGTTCCCGCACCTGACGTGAACACCAACGAGCAGACGATGGCCTGGATCATGGACACCTACTCCATGCACATGGGCCACACCGTTACCAGCGTCGTGACCGGCAAGCCGCTGAACATCGGCGGCTCACGGGGACGCATTGAGGCAACCGGGCGCGGCGTGATGCTGGCCTGCGATGAGAGCCTGCGCTACCTGAACATGCCCATCGACGGCTGTCGCGTTGTCATTCAGGGATTCGGGAATGTGGGTTCGAACGCGGCTCGCCTGATGATGGAGCGCGGCTACAGGATTGTGGGGGTGGCCGAGATGGATGGCGGCCTATGCAATCCAAATGGAATCGACATTCACCAGCTCGTCGAATACAAGTACCGCAACGGCACCACTCTTGGCTTCCGAGGCGCGGAGGCCATGCCGAGCGACGAACTGCTGGTGAGGGACTGCGAAATTCTGATTCCCGCGGCGACGGAAAACGTGATTACGAGCCGCAATGCCGATGCCATCAAGGCCAAGATTGTGGTCGAGGGCGCAAATGGCCCTACAACGGCGGTAGCCGACGATATCCTCGCCGAGAAAAAGATCTTCATCGTCCCTGACATTCTGGCCAACGCGGGCGGCGTGACCGCGAGCTACTTTGAGTGGGTTCAGGACCGCCAGGGCTACTTCTGGAAGGAAGCCATCATAAACGAACAACTGGAAACCATCCTGCGCGACAGCTTTGACGACGTGGTTCGCTATGCGGAGGCACATAATGTGAACAACCGCATCGCTGCATACATGCTGGCCATTGACCGCGTGTCATTCACAATTCGGCAGCGCGGGATTTACGCATAGCGGTGACCACGAAAAAGGGTACGCAGGCCAAGTGTGGGATGAAGCGGTGCTTCATCCCACTTTCTTTTGGGTGAAAATCATGCGGCGCCGAGGTAGTCGCAGACCAATACTGTAAGGTCATCGTCCTGCAAGTGCGCCCATGATTCGACAGCGGCAATCAGCTTGTCGGCGGCGACCGCGGGCGTGAGCCCCGCGGTGTGGCGCAGCGCGACCATCAGCGCGTCTTCTCCATAAAGCACACGTTGCGCATTACGCGCTTCCACAAGACCGTCGGTGTACAGCAACAGGCGATCTCCGGAGACCAAGGGGAGGGCCATGTCGGAATAGGTCGCCTTGTCTGAGGCGGCCAGCAGCAGCCCATTCTCCGCTATCTCAGTGACAACTCCATCGCGAAGCATCAGCATGGGCGGGTGGCCGGCGGCCGCATAGCGCAACTCGCGGGTTTTGGCGTCAAGATGCACACACGCGGCGGTGACGTATTGGCCCTGGGTGTTGCCGCAGAGCGCAGCATTCATGCCGGCAAGCATTTGCGCGGGTTCAGCCGCATGGGCGCGCTGCGAGACGGCCGCCATCTTGACCATGGCGGCAATCATGGCGGCAGGCACTCCATGCCCAGACACATCGGCGATGAACAGGCCGGCCTGTCTTTCGCCAGCGGCAAAAAAGTCGTACAGGTCGCCCGCGACCGCTTTCATGGGCACATAACGCGCGGCTACGCGGAAGTCTCCCGATTTCGGAAAAGCCTCGGGAAGAATCGAAAGTTGAATGCGCCTCGCCAAATCAAGCTCTGCCTGGATCTCACCGAGTACCACGTCCCGCTCCAGTGTCCGGCGCGCGGCCACGTACCCGAGGCTGCCCAGTAACACTGCGAATCCATAGGGCTCGACATTGAAAGGCGATCGCAACCAAGCCGCGCCGGTGTTGGTCCACAAAGCCAATGCGACAAAGATCAGCAATCCGCGACGGATCACCACAAAGTCTCGATCGGTCGAGCCCCTGCGCAGCGACCGCACAACCATGGCCACCAGCGCTACAACAACCAGCACATTATTGGTGATTTGAAGCAGGGCCAATGGGCCGAATACAAATGCCGCACCGTCAAGGATCAGAAACGGGGCGCAAAGTGCAAGCGTAACCAGCCGACTTTTATAGCCCAGGAACCCGGCTTCCCGAAAAAAGATGAAGGCCGGGACAGGTACCAGCAGGCTGACAACAAACCGCAACCTGTCGAGGAGCGCGCTGTCGGGCACTGACATCCCCAGCAGGTAGGTATCAAGCCAAAGGCGCTGCCCATAGAGAGAAGCAAAGATTGCCATCCATACTAAAAGCGCATCAAATCGGCGGCGCAGAACGCAATAACCGATTGAAACAAAGCCTACCGTAGTAAAGGCGGACCCCAGGAACAGGTACGGCTCGTCATGATGGAACGCCCTCAGAACTTCGCTTGCTGTCAGTTGCGTGTCGAGCAGGATCATGCCAAGGGAATGGTACACGATTACTTCCGGGCGAGCTAGAAAGTGCGCAATCTCACAGGGAACGCGCTGGTCCGTCAAAGCAGTGCAATAATGGAGCTACCCGGAGGCTCCTCTTCCGGCTTTGCGCAACCCGCATGAACCTGCCTAACTCCATCACGATGAGCCGGATCGTCATGATCCCGCTGCTGCTGTGGATTCTGTCACCGCATTTCGCGTGGATCGGTTCCAATGGCGAACAGGAATTGGCGGCTTCAGTTCTCTTCATCCTTGCATCGATTACCGATGGGCTGGACGGCTACCTGGCGCGAAAGCGAAAGCAGATAACAACCATCGGCATGCTGCTTGACCCAATTGCGGACAAGATTATGGTGACCGGCGCGCTGATCGCGCTCGTGGCCTACAACCCGCAGGTTGTGAAGGTGTGGATTGTGGTGGTGATCATTGCCCGCGAGTTCCTTATCTCCGGCCTGCGCTCCATCGCATCTTCAGAGGGATTCACCATTCAGGCAAGCGATCTGGGCAAATTGAAGACTGTGGCGCAGATCGTTTCGGTGGTTGCGGCGATCCTGGCCCATCACTGGAGCCAGTGGCAACTTGGTTTCGTGATCTTGCCAGTCCGATGGTTCGCCGTCGCGGCCATTTACTTTACCGTGCTGGTGTCAGCCATCTCGGCAATTGACTACTTCGTGGGGTTCTGGAAGCAGATTGACCACGCGTCAAACGACCGCCGAAAGAGGAAGTCGTTTGTGCTTTCGCGGCGGAAGTCCCCCAGCATTCCGTAGAACAATGCCTCACTACAAATTGAAATAGAACACCGGAGCCATGGAGGCCAGGACGGCGCAGACCTGCACCGCGAGCACGCCAAGAGTGGGTCGCGGTGCCTTGGGTAGCCACTTGATGGCGAAGAAAGCCAGCACTGGCAGCTGGCCGGCCATCAGCACTTGCCAGAGGTGTGCCGTGGCGCCTTCATCGGCCTCCCGGGCTACGCCGTAAACCGCGATGTGGACAATCAACAGGGTCAGCGCGCTCAGCGACATTGCTACAGGGATGAATGCGCTCGGGTTCTTAAAGAGGTTCTTGAATGAGTAGTTGGGCGGGGTCATTCTGCCTCCTTGGGTTGGGGAGATGTGCTCGCGAATTGCCCACAAGACGACGTTTGAGGCAGCGTTGAGGACGCCTTGACTGTCGGCCAAGAGCGCTTCGAATTCAGAGCCGTAGCGATGGCGCCAGGCGCGAGGATAGAGCCTGGTAAGCAAGCTCGCTGACTTGGGGTTCATAACGGTTCCAGCCTTTCCGTGCTGGCTTTGACGAATTTCTGCATGGTGGCCATTTTGGCGCGGAAGACGCGAAGGCCCTCGCCAGTGATGCGATAAGGTCGACGTCGCTCATAAGGTCCAAGCGGCTCTATCCAA
>CAZTLV010000025.1:0-27830 GCA_964614635.1 uncultured Occallatibacter sp. | reverse complement strand
CTACGCCATCGATTGCTCGAAGATCGAGCGAGAACTGGGATGGCGCCCAACCGAGACCTTCGAGACGGGCGATCGCACCGTACAGGGTTCCGGGGCCGAGGCGCGTGCCGCAGAGGCGAGCGATGTCCTCAATCATTCGGTGGCCGTGTTTGGGTCCACTTGCCAAGCTGGCCAGCACAAGGAGGGGCGGGTCAGAGAAGTGGCCCAACTCGGGGTCCGGTTCGGAAATAACTACGTGTCGCGTACTACGCATGACGTAGTTATGTCACAGTTCGCGCCAGGATTCAAGCGAAATCTTGCCGGGACTTTCGAATCGTTTCTGACGGTGAGAGTTCGGGCCAGACAGCAAGCCCCGGCGCAGAAGCCGGGGCTCGGTAGGATGCTGATAGTGGTTTAGGCCAGGGCAGGAACCGCGTCCGCTATGCGGATAGCGGTTGGGCCAACGGGCACTGCCATCTGCGCGGCGACCGCCTGGGCGGGCTGCGAATGACCGGAGCGAGTCAGCCTGTGGACAAAGTGGTAGGGTGGCCACGGGCCAGAAACCTGCATCTGGCATTCGCGCATCATGGCGCTGGTAGTGGAGAACTTATTGTGATAGCGCTCCACACACTTGCGGTCGATGAGGTGGGCGATGTCGAGGATCATCTTGCCGCTTTCCGTGAGACGGCAACTGACCTCCTCGTCCAAGGGCATAAAGAGTCGGTGCATCTGGAAACTGACAGCCCGAGCACGGGTCTGGCGCTCGCGGGTGCGCGCTGCGCTTTCGCGGAGGTTGCTCAGATACTCGCGGCCTACGCCTTCGGCTGGAAGGTGCTTGTCAGTTTCTTTCCCGCAACAATCGTCCACAAAAATCTTCAAGTGCATTTCAGTCTTGCCGCGCAATTTGTCAATGTTGGAGAGAAACTGCCGCTGGTTGGAGCGGATCGATTTCCGCAGGCTTTCGTCGTCGTTGAAGACGGTCCCAAACCGGAACGGAAGCACCGTCGAATGCTGAAAGCAGTCGGCGATCACCCTGGCATGGTCGACGCCGGACTTCTGGTTCAGCGTTTCTGCGGGGTTGTGTTCACTCACGATCACGGCCAGGTCACTGGCTGGGTAAAGAAAGACCTGATTGCCGCTCACTCCGAGGACGGATTCCATCGGAACAGGTTTGCGATGACGGGCTAGTTCTGGAAATGCTTGTTTTTCACCGATGCAGTAGGCATACCATGCCATGACGAGACACTCCGATTGCGTACGCCGGTAAGCGCCGCTCGTTGGTACAGCTTTGTGAGTTTGGGAATAACTGCATAGTTGGCGAGAAGCCGGACCATAATGAGCGGACCCGGTTGAGCTAGCGGAATACTAGCCCCTCGAAAAGACGACTGGCAATGATTCAAATCACTAAGTTGATAAAAGGAAGCAAAAACAGCGAACTCAGTGTTTGTAAAAATGAAAACTGTTTTGACTATATGAATACTGAGTTGTGTTTTGCACAGCCGTTTTGATCTTGATGACCGCGAACTGGGCCGGAAGAGCCTTCAACTGCAATGTTTGCACCAAAAACAGGGAAGTTTGATGCCGTGCCAATGCAGGGTGCGCCTGGAAGCTGGGAATCAAGGCAGTACACGCCGGATATGAAGGTAGAGGACGATATTGACCAGTATGGAGACGGCAAGAAGGGCTAATGCGCAGAAGGCAAACATGGTCACCTTATTGCCGACAGTCTTCAAATCTTCAAGGAGTTCCTGCTGCTCCAGGGTGTTCCGGTCGGTGGCTTCTCGGACCATTTCCAACTGATCCTCGACGCGCTTGAGCGAGGTGTTTTGCTCGACGATCTGATTGCGCAGGTCGCGGTGCTGCGTCTGCAACTCGGCCAGGCTGTCCTCAAGGGGTTCAAGGTTGACGGGGGGCGGTGGTGGCAGCGGGGCTGGGTGGGGCGTCAGGACGTTTGAGACGGCGGTCCCGAAGTTGCCGTCGAGGAGCGGAAGAAGCTTCTGCACAAACGGAATCGCCATTTTGAAGGCATTCGCTGCCCACTGCAGGCTGGCGGGAATATCCGCCAAAGGATTTGGACTTGGGAGGGCACGGCCAGGCGGTGGAGGAGCCGGCGGTCCAAGGCGCAACGGATCACCCTCACCTCCCAGAAGCGGGGATGGGCTGCCCGAACCTCCGATTGGCAACGGGGATCCTACTGCACGCGGAAGCGGCTCGCTCGGAGTCGGTGCCCTTCGCCCAAATTCGCTTGGACCATTGAATCTAAAACCCTCTGACTCGTTCATGCCATCCTTCTCCCTCCACTATATAAGGGATTTACGCATCATAAGAGATTTCGGGTCCTGGGGTGAACTCTGACTCCGCTTGGGCATAGCGGCTCCGGAGGGCCCCGCGGCAACCTTGCGATTTCTGCGATCTGTTTTAGACATACTCGCGGGGTGCGGTCGCATATTCTCATGCTCAGGAGAAGTACGTGAACCCAGTCTTAGCTCGATCACTACGCAACCTGCAACGCTACACTCTCGCCGGCATCATCACAATCGGTCCGCTGTTTGTCACTTACCTGATCTTTAGCTTTCTGCTCGGAATTCTAGCCAAGGCCGGTTTGCCGTTCGTGCAATTGCTGGCCGCTTTCGTGCCTGGCGATTGGCTGACGCAGCCATGGTTGCAATCGATTTTGGCGGTGCTTCTCACCCTGGTTGTGCTTTACGTGGTTGGCCGGATTACTTCGCAGGTCGTGGGCCAGCAGGCATTCAATCTTTTTGAGGCGGCGCTGGACCGGCTGCCCTTTGTGGCCAAGGTCTACACCTCAGTGAGACAACTTCTCGACAGAATGATGGCAAAGAGCGAGTCGAACCAGCGCGTGGTGCTGATCGACTTTCCCATTTGCGGCCAGAAGAGCATTGGCTTTCTAACGCGTACGCTCGCAGACGAGGCCACGGGCGAGTTGCTGGCTGCAGTGCTTTTGCCCAATGCCATCAATCCGACATCGGCATTTCTGCAGATTCTGCCTATGTCCAGGGTGACTGAGACGGATCTGACCATGGAACAGGCGATGAGCATGATCATGACCGGCGGCGCGGTGGGGCCCGAGACGATTCAGTTTTCGAGGCCGGAACTTGCGGAATCTGCAAACCTGGCGAAGGCAGCCGAACCCGCTCCCTGACTGCTCAGTCCTGTTCTGCGACAATGCCAGGAGATTTTTTCTCCTCCGCCAGTTCCTCTTCGGCGTGGCCGCTTTCCTCAGTGATCTTGCGCAAGCTCACATGTTCAAAGCGTGCCCATACCAGACCCACCGGAATGATGCTGATGAAGGTAACAAGCAGGAGGGTCGCGGCGCAGGCCGTAGAAGCTTCCGGCGCCGCACCGTAGAAGCTGGCCATGGCGGCGGCCACGAATCCGATCTGTGAAAACCATCCCAGGATGGGCAGTTGGAAGACGCTGGCGGTTCCACTCACGGCAAGCAGCAGGATGCACCTGGGTAAAGTCATCCCAGCCAATTGCGGGCTCGCCGTGAAAGCCCACATGGTCTCAAGATAGGCCAGAGTAATGAGCATCCACATCGTGATGGACAGCGTGGAAGCGATGGCGAAGTCAGCGAAAGATCGCATGATATCCAGCCCGGTGCGGAAAGCGCGAATCTTGTTACCCACCGCATGACCGAGCTTCTTTGAGATCAGGCCGAATGCGCCTTCCATGAACGAGGCGACCACGCCGCCGGCGAGACGGACGGCGACCAGAAAGAGCCCAGCGATCACCGTAATGGCGAGACCACCGTAGCCGGCTTTTTTGAGTACCTCGGGATGGGGGAGAGCGCCAGGCTGACCGAACCAGACCGTGCAAAGGATGACACAGGAGATGATGATGGCCATCGATCCGAAGTCGAAGAGCCGCTCAACGATATAAACAGCGATCTGCGTACTCAGCGGCAGTCCTGTTCTCTTGGTGACGAGGTAGGGACGAACCGGATCGGCTACTCGGCCAATAAGAGCAACCGCGGTGAAGCCGATGACTTGTGTCCCCAGTAACGAGAACAGCGGAACCTTCTTGTTGTGCCGCATCAACAACGCCCAGCGCACCGAGCGAAACATATAGCCCACATAGATGCAACCGACGGCGATGCCGATCTTGCGCCAGTCTGCGAGCGCCAGTTGTGCGCGGAAGACATGGAAATCGAAATGAATCCTGTCGCGTCCCCAAAACAACAAAGCTGCCAGCGCCAGCAGCACAACCAAGCCCAGGATCAATCGCTTTTTGCTCAATCGTTCTCCGTTCTGTATCTATCCACGATTCACTAGTCTAGTTTCTCACTCTTGCATCGAGGATGAATTTTAATGAGCGGTCCGGGCGGGAGGTATGGCGGATGCGGCAACTGCCTGTTTGGCCTGCGCTTCACGGGCCAGCACACGACGGTTAAACTCATGGATCACGTGGGCAACATAGGCCTGCGTTTCACGATACGGTGGAATTCCACGATATTTGTCCACAGCGAGAGGGCCAGCGTTATAAGCAGCCAGCGCGAGGGCAAGGTTGTCACGGTAGCGCGTGAGCAGGGAATCGAGATACACCGATCCGCCACGAACATTTTCTTCGGGCTTGAAGCTGTCTTGCACGCCCAGTGTTGCCGCGGTTGAAGGCATCAACTGCATCAGTCCGCGCGCTCCTGCGTGGCTCACCGCGCGAGTGTTGCCCCCGCTTTCAGTTTTGACCAGGCTGGAAAGGAGGTCCACGTCTAGATTGTGTTCCTGGCCGGCACGGGCCAGCATCTCGCCCAGGTCTGCCTCACTGAGTTGGGCACCCGTATTGGTTGCGGGCAAGTCAGTTTTGCCGCTTGAAACAAGCTGGGCCGGAGCGATCGGCTGCGAAGGCGGATCGGGAACCGGCACCGTTGAGGCCACTTGATCCGGCGCGAATTCGATGTAGTTGTCTTCGCCGGCGCTGAGGTAAAGACGGACGCGGCCATCGACCTGGGCGTGGTGGTCACACAGCAACTGAAAGCCGTTGCGCAAGGTCACGCTCTCGGCGGCCTGCGCCGTGGGAACAAGCGCCGCCAACATCGCCACCGTGATAAATACCTTCGTGCGCATCGCAAACTTCCTTTTCCAATCCTAGCTTCTTGATCACACCTTTGCAGCTACAACCTTGGCAACGGCGGCTTCCAGCACCACGGCCACTCCGTCTTCATCGTTGCGCGGGGCCTGCTTCCAGCCGCGCGTCTTCGCCATGGTGCGCAACTCGACCGCGGCATTGCCCATCATCACCGCCTGGCCCGCCCACTCCAGCATGTCGATATCGTTCCAATTGTCGCCGATAGCCATGGTCTCTTTGCGATTCACCCCTAGCCGGGCTGCGAGCCGCTCCAGGGCCCAGCCCTTCGATACACCGGGTGGCAACAAATCGACAATGGAGAGATCGCGCGCCGGATACTCGGTTCGGATGCATTCGCAATAGGAACTCCATTCGCTGGCTTTGAGCGCCCGTTCTGCGTCTCTCATTCGGCTGAGATGGCCGGTGACCATGCCCTGAATCGGATTCTCGCCGTCTGCTAGTGCCATTTCCAGCGGTTTGACCACTTCGATGGCGTCGCGATTCGCTTCGACCCAAAGCGAGATTCGCCCTTCTGCTTTTTCCAACTCTTCCAGTACCAACTCGCCGCGGCCCATCTTGTCAAAGGTAAACACCATCACTCCAAAGGGGCGGAGCAACCCACAGAGGCCGCGAGCCACGCGTGCCTCCATTTGGGCACGATCGATTCTGTCACCGCCCAGCGTCCGGGTCACTGCACCATTGGACGTCAAAAGAGGCGTATCCGCTCGGAGCCCCAGCCCATCCAGCAGCGGGGCGGTATACGCAGTCCTCCGGCCCGTGGCTACGGCCACTGTGATTCCTGCATCCTGGGCCGCCTTGAGGGCCCGAGCGGCGCGAGGGCTTATCTCCTGCGCAAACGTCGGCAGCAGGGTTCCATCCATGTCAATAGCCACCAGGCGAATGGGAAGGTGCATACCAACAGTGTACGGGCACCTGCACTCCAGCCGCCTTCGGCTCCTGGTGCGAACGGTGTGGGAGTACCGCCTGCATTCTTGGCTGGGTCGATGTCGTGGCTTGAAGTATCTTTCTGGTATGGAACGCATTTGCAGCCACTGCCGCGCAGAACTGAAACCTGAAGCCGCCGCCGACTGGTGTCCCGCGTGCGGGGGCGCTTTGATCGAGCGGGAGAGTCTGCCAGTGCATCGTCAGCCCAGCGGAGCCCCGCCGGAAATAGATCATCGCGGCATTGTCCTGCCCAGACGTCACACCCTCGGCGGGATTATCACGCCTCAATAGACCTCACTCGTAGCGCAGGGCTTCGGCAGGGCGCACCCGGGCGGCTGAAGAAGAGGGGTACAGCGTGGCAAGCAGTGAGATTCCTATCGATACTGCGGCTACGATGACGCCATCGAGGGGGCGCGGCGCGAAGGGCAGGGTATCAATGGAGTAGACTTCAGCCGACAGGTGAATGAAGTGATAGTGACCGCCGGCCCATGAAGCAAGATAGCCAAGCGCCAGTCCCAACACAGTACCGATCAGGCTGATCAGGAATCCCTGCAGCAGGAAAATGCGCCGCACTTGTCCCGGCTCCACGCCAAAGCTCATCATCACCGCGATGTCGCGTGTCTTTTCCATCACCATCATGGTAAGGGCGATAAGAATGTTGAGGGCGGCAACAATGACGATGAGCGCGATCACGATGAAGGTGACGACCTGCTCTTCTTTCAGCGCCCTGAAGAGCTCGCGATTCTGTTCCATCCAGTTGCTGGTCATGTAGCCGGCGCCGGCAGCATGCTCAATCGAGTGCCCAATCTCAGGCGCGCGATTCAGATCGTCCACCTTGAAACTGATGACAGACAGTAAGTCTGGCTCGCTGAACAGGCTCTGCGCGTCGGAAAGGCGCATGAATGCCATGGCTGAGTCGTATTGGTAGAAGCCGGAGTGAAAGATGCCGGAGACGCGAAAGCGCTGGTACTTGGGAATCAGGCCTCCGAGCGGAGTGAGCTCGCCCTGGGGACTGGTCACCAGCACGGTGTCGCCAACCTGGGCGCCAATCTGTTCGGCAATATCGCCGCCCAGCACCATGGGCGGATAGGGCGTGTTGATCTCCGTCGCATCAGCATTTTCGGTCGGAGGAGCTGGATCAAGATCTTTGGCTGACCCTGACGTAAGGGTGTTCAGCAGGCCGCTTACTGTGCGCTCTTCTGCGGGGATGATGCCTTTGATGAGGGCGAAGCTGGCGCGCGGCCCGCGCGAGACGAGCACCTGGCCGTAGATTCCTGGCGCTGCTGCCACCACGTGGGGCGCGCCGCGCAGGCGTTCGAGCAGAGGACGCCAGTCGCGAATGCCATCCGCTTCAACGCGCATCAGGTCGATGTGCGCGCTATTGCCAAGCAGGCGGTCCTGCAAGTCGCGCCTCATGCCGTTGGTGATGGCCAACGCAATCACCAATGCGGCCACGCCTGCGGCGACGCCGGCAATGGAGATGGTGGTCACTACGCCCACCACTGCCTGCCGCCGCTTGGCTTTGAGATAGCGCGCCGCGAGAAAGAGTTCAAATCGCATCGAGAGTTTGCCTTGCTTGCGTTGGCCTACTTCGCAGGGACCGAGAATACCGCCTTGGCCACGCCTACGTTGTCGTGCCGGTCGTAGACGCGAACGGTGATGAGATGCTCGCCGGGTTTGCCTTCAAGAGCCGCGGGCGGCAGGTGCACATCGTAGTGTTCAATGCGCGAGTCAGAGAGGCCGCCAACTGGGTCAACGTATTGCCATGTGCCGGCGTCGAGAGAGTATTCTGCGTGGGTAATGGGCGAGAACGCATCTTCCGCATCAAAGGTGACGCGCGGTGACGGCTCGGCGTTCGCTTTGAGCGCGGTGATCACCGGCGGCGTTGTGTCCACTTCGAAGCGCTCGCTCTGTTTTGCTCCGGAGAGTGCGTCGCCGGGTGTGTGCGACGGCGAATCAGAGGCCATCACCTTGATCTCGTAGCCGCCGTCAGGAATGAGTGTCGCGTCGAAGCTATAGAACTTGTCTGTAAGCTGGTCCTTGAGCAGCCGCCAGACTTTTTCTCCGTCGCCGCGCAGATAGAGAGCGAAGGTTAAATCGTCGCCGTCGTCGTCGTGTGCTGCCCAGCGGACCGTGATTGCAGTGCGGTCTTTCAATGCCTGCAAGGGGGTATTCGTGGCGTTATCGTAGGTAACGTTGACTCCCTGGTTGGTGGAAGGGAACGCGATGCTGATCATTTGCGCCGGGTTTTGTGCGAGAGCCTGTGCATTCACGCGCGCTCCCGGCACCACCATCAGCTCGTCCACAACGGGAGCTGAATTCACGGGCAGGTAGTTGACTCCCACGCTGCCCAGGGTGGCTCCCGCATGCAGGACAGCTTTCCACTCAAAGAAGCGTCCAGCCGGAGAAGCCACAGCGCCATCTTTCAGCGGTAGCCAGTCTGACCACCCGCGCACTGGTTGTTCGACGTTGCCGGTTCGGGTGAGCAATTCGAATCCAGTCGATCCGGGCTCAACCTCCACGCGGCCATAGCGAGCCAACGCACCGGCATCGAGCACATCGCTTGCGTATTCGTGTTTGCTGGTTGCAGCGCCAAAGCGGAAGAGCTTTCCGGTGTTGCCGCTGCCTATCAGCAAACTGTTTTCAGCCACAGCCAGCGTCAATCCCTGCTGCGCCTCCAGGTGAGCTACGTCCGCGTAGCTGCCATCGTCGGCAATTCTGAAGACGCGGCCACGATTGCCGGTGAGAGCCAGCACCCCGTCTGGTCTTGCGGCCAATGCATAGACAATCTCGTCCTTGCCGGACCAAATCTTGCGCGGTGCCTGGGCCGTGTCGCCTGAAGCCGGAGTGACCGCGTAAATGTCGCTTCCCTCAGGCAACGAAGAGCTGCTGTTGGCGGCCTGTAACGATCCCGGCTGAACCACCGTGATGGTGATCGAGCCTTGCCCCTGCACAGGCAAAGGAGGTAAAGGGTTGTGGCTCTTATCGCCAACGTTGGCGGCGAAGATAACCCCGTTGCCGGCCACAGCCACCGCGGTGATCTCCCGCTTGGGCGCCTCAAACAGCACATATCCCTTGCCCTGCGGGTTGATCTGGTACACCAGCCCGGATCCATCCGACCCAGCAATCAGGTTTCCTTTTGCGTCCCACGCGAGGCAACGAATGTGTGCTTCGTCGCTTTTGAAGAACTCTTCAGCCTTCGAGCCGGGCTTGGATGGATCGACGCGATACACTGCTCCGGGCCCGCCGGTGGCAATGTACAGCCGTCCGGCTGAATCGAAAGCCAGATCCCAGATGTAGCGGGACTTCGAATCCGATTTGTCGTCGTCCCGCTTGGTATCGGAGGGTTTACCGTCGTCACTCTTTGCGGCATTCGATCCGGGCTTCGATCCTTCCAATGCAGCAGCATCGAAAACCAACGTAGCGCTTGCGTCATCACGCTTGGCTGTTGCGTCGGGCTTGAGCCGATAGACCTTGCCGCTGGGCAGGGTCGCCACGTACAGGTCTCCGTCCGGCCCCAGTCGCACCACCTGGACACTCAGATCCTTGGTCTCGAAGAGCGTGGAGGGGTTGCCATCCTGCCCAACCCGCAGTACTGTCGCTGGCGAGGCTGTTCCGATATAAGTGGTGCCATACTTGTCGAGGGCTACGGACCAAACATAGGTCGACGGAGTTGTGAGCAGTTCGCTCAGACCCGGTCCCTCGCGCAGATGGCCGTCGCTGGAGAGCGCAACCCCTTGTGGCGTGCCCTTCTCAAAGTCCTCGACGCGCGACTGGGTCCAAAGGTGAGTGCCTTGTCCCAATGCGGGCAGTGAGGCGGCAACGGCGTACAAGAGGACCGGACCAAGCAGGGAAAACCTGCTGGCAGTGACGGCGCCAAAGCGACGATTTGATCGGTTGGAAACAAACATGCTGCCGTTGAGTCTACTAAAGTTGAGGCCAGTGGGACAGCGCCGAGGGGCCTGCTGCAAACAGCATCGAGGGCGTGCCGATGAAGTTTCTTGCTGCAATTGCCATCCTGTTGCCATCTTTTGCCCTTGCGCAGACGGCTCCAACGGTCGTGAAAGAGCCGCCACAGCAGCGCACGGAAGCCAATGGGCTGCGCTCGGAGTCGACGGTCGTGCTGGTTCCCGCCCTGGTGAGAACTGCCGGCGGGAAACTCGTCTTCACCCTTAAGGCAGATGACTTCCGCATCACCGATGACGGCATAGAGCAGAAACTCACCCTCGACCAGGACACCGACGGAGAGCCGCTGGCTTTGGTGGTTGTAATTGAAGTGGGCGGGGCAGGTGCGCGCCAGTTCAGCCAATACAGCTCCATCGCTCCCCCGCTCGCTCCCATGCTCGAATCCATCGTCGGGCACGTTCCGCACAAAGTTGCCGTGGTTACTTTCGACAGCCACCCCACGCTGCTGCAGGACTTCACTTCGGACATCGCTGAGGCGGCGGGCGCGATCCGGACCCTCACGCCCGGCTGCACGCGCCAGCATCATTTGGAGAATTGTGCGTCGCCGCTGGCCGTCCATAACATAGGCCTTGGCGATAACGGGGCCGCTATTCTCGATGCGCTCGGATTCTCCGTCGACTTGCTGCGTCAGCAGCCGCAACGATATCGTCGCGCCATTCTGCTGATCAGCGAGACACTCGATCGTGGAAGCCACCTGCAACTCGAAGACGCGCTTCGAGCAGTGACAGACACGAATACCGTCATTTACAGCATTGGTTTCTCAACCGGGAAGTCCGAGGCAGCGCACTATGCCGCCAGGGAATTGCCCATAGAGCCGGGTGGCCTCGGTCTTGAGAATCATCATCCGAATCCGCCAAATGGATGCATGGGCAAGGACCCCGATCCAGATCCTGATGCCACTCAAAACAAGGCGGTCCAGGCTTACGACTGCCACAGCCAACTGGTTCCTCCGTTGGCACTGGCTAAAATGGCTGCCATCGCCGCCACCGACGGCCTGAAACGCAACATTCCTGAGACCGTCGCTCACCTCACTGGAGGCGAGTATTACAAGCTCACCAACGCCCGTAGCCTCGAGCGCGACCTGGTAACCATTTCCAACCACGTACCCAACCGCTATGTGTTGAGTTTCCAGCCGCAGTCTCCGCATCCGGGATTTCACGCGATCGAGCTCAAGCTCCGTGACTATCCAGACCTTCGATTGACTGCCAGAAGCAGCTATTGGGCGGACGCAGACACAGCGCCTGCTCATCAGCCCTGAGCAGCTTTGCTGAAGTCTCATCGTTCGCCGCGGAACTGGATGATGCGGCGACGGTCTCGTTTGGATGGCCTGTGGTCGGGCAGCGGGGAGAATTCCTGCATTGCCTTGCGCTCTGCAGCCGCCTTGAGGCGAGCTTCCTTGCTGGCCTCGGTTTCGCGGTAGAGAGTTTGCGCTACCGCTGCGGGGCCGCGCATCTCGCTTAAGAGCAGGACCTTGACGTTAAACTCGCCGCCTTCGTTCTTTACTAGCAGCATGTCGCCGACGCGCACATCGCGCGCGGGCTTGGCCTGAATGCCGTTAGACTGAATGCGGCCAATGTCACAGGCCTTGGAAGCGAGCGCACGCGTCTTGAAGAAGCGGGCGGACCAGAGCCATTTGTCGATTCGTACTGAAGTCATGATCGATTGTCATGTCTACGAGTGAACTTCAGCAAAAATGCTTCCGGGAGCATCCGATCAGGATTCAGCCTCAACCTTCCATACATAAAGGAACTCGGCATCACTCGAGGTCGCCACGTGCAGTCCTTTGAACCGCGTAGCGCGATTCAAAGCGGAGCGGATGTTCTCTTTTGAGTCGGGCAGCGCGGACAGGGGAACTTTCAACGCGGTGCCTGTATCCAATTGACTGATATCGCTTAAAAGTTGAGTCACGATCACCTTGTGCTTTCCATCCCGGCCTTTTGGGACATCCAACTGTCGAACAGATTCAAACTTCATCATCGTGATGCCCGAATCTGGGTTCGTTGACATGTCGGGTAAACCTCCTTACTGGCAGATCTGGGGAAAGGAGAATTGGCACGCTTAACGTATGCCTAAATTAACGTAAAGCTATCCTCTGACTGAAAGCATACTCACGACCCTCAAAACAGGCAAGTCAATAAACAAAGATTCTCAGTTCCTATGGAAGTGTTCCAGCCCTCCTGAGGACTCCCTAGCAGCACCTGACCACTTCCTGCAAGTATCAGATTTAAAAGACTTGTTGCGCATCGCAAAGAGTCTCCCCGTAGCGCAGATAGGCTGCTAGGTTGTTCATAGAGGTTAATTCCAGCCGGGGTCACGTTGCTTGTCAATTCAGAAAACCTCAACCCATCTCTCGTTGAAATGTGCGACGTGCCGTGTAGAGGCATCAGCTGAACAGAATTGGAGAATCGAATGCCAGTAATCTGCTTTCAGAAAAAAGGTTCAAATCCACCAGTCTGTGGCATCCACAATGCGCCACTGCTCAAGGCACAGATTTCGATCGACCAGAATGCGCCTCAGATCGGCCCCATCACATGCTTTCGGTGCCCCGTTACGCGGGCTGTGGTTCAGGAACTGCGAGGGAACTATGCCTGAGACTGTTGATGTCACGCGAGCCGCGTTCATGGGGATTCATACAACAAAGTTTCCCACTGTACCCATTGCGGAAGTGCCCATGTTCGCTGATTCGGCGGAAGCAGATGTGAGTCGTCGAATCATTCTCGTGGTCGCCGACGACCCCATGAATGCAGACACGTTCGCGGAGATTCTGAACCGAAGCGGCTATGCTGCCATGGTCGCTTATGACGGGGAAACCGCGCTAGAAACCGCGGCGCTCGTCCCGCCAGAATTGCTCATCTCCAACGATCTCCTGCCTCGGATGAGTGGGGTCGATCTCGCCATTGCCGTGAGGGTCCTATCACCAGATTGCAAAGTCCTTTTGTTTTCCGGGCAACCTTCTACCGAAGATCTGCTGTATGCGGCCGAATGCGATGGTCATCAGATTTCATTGCTCAGCAAACCGATCCATCCTGCGGAAATGCTTTCAAGGGTTGCAGAGATCTTAGATTCGGGAAAGTTTATGCCCGATCGCATCTCGCAGCAACGACGAGCACGTCAAGGATCCTAGGGCATCCTCGGAATCCACGTTGACCTATTGAGAGAAGTGCAATCCAGCATTCCCTGCACTCGAGCGGCAAAGAGAAGTCGCCTGGGACCGCGGGAGGAAAAGCCACTCTAATGCAAGCCTTCGATCGACACCAATTCAGATATTGCTCTAGTTCGCCAGCACCGCGCGATACCGCACCTTGTTCTTCTTCACTTTCTCGATAGCTTCGTTGGCCTTGGTCATCGGAAAAGATTCGATCTGTGCTCTTACGCCGTGGCGTGCGGCCACGTCAAGCATTTCTCTAAGCTGGTAGGGACTGCCGGTGTTGTTGCCGCAGATGGAGCGATGGCCAGAGATCAGCGGGAAGGCATGAACGGCAACCGGTGAAGGCGGTACGCCGACGAAGCAGAGCGTACCGGTCGGACGCAATGCCTGGACGTAGGTGCTCCAGTCCTGGTCAGCATTCACCGTGCTGAGAATAAAATCCAAAGTCCCGGCGACTTCCTTCAAAGCCTTCGACTCTCTGCTGTTGACAAAGTTGTGAGCGCCCAGCGCGCGCGCTTCCTTTTCTTTGGTTGCAGAGGTCGAAAACGCCGTTACTTCCGCCCCAAAGACGCGCGCAAACTGAATGGCAAGATGCCCCAATCCGCCAATGCCGATGATCCCCACGCGCGAAGAGGGATTTACGCCGTAGGTGCGCATCGGGTTGTAGACGGTAATGCCGCCGCAAAGGAGTGGCGCTGCGTGCTGGCTCGACAGCGCATCGGGAATCGGAATCACAAAGCGGGAGTTGGCGCGAACGCGGTCGGCGTAGCCGCCATTGCGGTGCACACAGGTGCCTTCAGACGCAGCGCAAAGATTCTCCATGCCACGGGTGCACCATTCACACTCACCGCAGGAATTCGATTGCCATCCAAGGCCTACGCGCTGGCCAGCCTGAAGCGATTTCACTTCAATGCCGATTGCCGAAACTGTGCCGACAATTTCGTGGCCGGGGATGAACGGATACTGGCTGATGCCCCAGTCGTTCGAAATCAAGTGGAGATCGCTGTGGCAGACACCGCAGTGCGTGACCGCAATCTCAACTTCTTGAGAGCCCAGCTTGCCTGGATCGTAGTGATAGGGCAACAGCTCTGCCCCAGCTGCGTGCGCTGCAAATCCTTGAATTTCAGCCATGGTTCTTTCGAAAGCCTCTATGGGGGTGAAGAAGACGTCGGCAGCCCTTAAGCTACGGCTCCAGTTCGAAAATAGCCCGATGAATTCCTACGTTCATCTTAGTCTAAACCGCCACCCGGCTCTATGTGGAGATTGAGAATTTGAAAACCGTTCAATATTCCTCCAGCGGGGGCATCACTTTCCACTTCCGCAGATTCGCCATTCAGGCTTACATCCTGTGCGGAGCGCTGCGATTCCAATGCATTTGCCATCGAAAGCGGAAGGCTGGGAAGCGTCCGGCCAGCAACGTCTGCTTGGGTTTCAGGAACCAGCAGGCTGACATAAATGCGGTCTCCGGAATGCTGCGCACGGGCCTGAGCCAGAACGGTGTCTAGATCGGCCGGCCGCGTGGACAATCGCGGTTGATCCAAAGTCCGGTCCAGTATCCCTGCATCTGAAATCAAAAGCCTCAGATTCCCTGAGCCTAACCTTGCCGGCAGCACCACAGGGATGCGGACATTGTGTGCAGGTTGCTGCCAGGCCCTGATGGTTGCTTCCACAACGACGGTGCTGCCTGCGTGAACCATATCGCTTGAAACGACGCGCGCCGTCTCCAGCTCCACCTGCATCCGGCGAGGAATGACGTCGACATGAAGGTTGACGCCTCGCACAGAGCTGAGCCGCGCGCCATTTGAGTAGAGCTGAGAAAAGCGCATCCCGGTAAGCAGGGCAAGCTGCAAAGGCGCCGCCATTGCGTCGGCGGGAGAAGCCCAGAAGTCAAGCGGCGAGGGTGGGTATCCTTCAAGATCGATGCTGCCCGTGAGGTGATAGCTGGTTTCGGCTGTGCTCTGATTCGACTCAAGCAGCGATTCGTAAAGACCCACAAGTACTGCTTGCGGAGTCAGCGCGGACAGGTCGAGTACTTCAATATTCAGCCTCCGCTCACCTTGCTCTCCGCTCACGGTGATGTGTACCGGGATCATGCGTGCTTTTTGGCCAAGTACCCCTCGGATGGCGGAATCGCGGTCCTCAGTAAACGCACCAATGGGGTCACCAGTATTCACGATCTTGAAGGCATTCAGCGGCGAAGCAAGGGTAGCCACTACCTCAGTCGTTGTCATGGGGAGAGAAACCGTCCCCGCCTGAAGGATTGGATGGCCGCATGCAAGAAGCTGCTTTGGATCGATGTAAGTGACGGTGCAAGTGGCGGCAATCTCCAGGTCGCCGCGCACAAGTTGTGCGCTGATCGCTGAGCCCGGCACTACGGTAGCCAATGCGGAAGCCGAAATCTCTGTATTCAGTTTGCCGCCGGTTCGATCGCCCGACCCCTCCGCCGGTTGCGATGAGCCGCCCATGCCGCCTGCCGCCACCATCTCCAATCCTGTGCCCGCCATCCTTTCCTGCCAGAGTCGAATGGCTTCAGGGCGGAAACCGCTCATCACCAAGGGCGTATCCATGGCCTGAAAGTTCATTCCGTCGGTGGAAAAGGCGCCACTTGAAGTTGCTTGCGCCCTGGTCACTGGCGCGCCGCTGTCAATTGGAAGATCGCGCACTTCAAGCATCTGCTCGATGGGCGTAATTCCGGCGATTGGGTCCTTGCTGAACTGGCCTATTCGGTAAGACAGCGATCCGAGCAAACGATTGCCGATGTACACCGGACTGCCGCTCATGCCCGCCACCACGCCCGTGTACTCCGGCTTGGTACCGTGTAGTTGAACCAGAATCATATCGTGTCCCGGGCCGCGCGCACCGCGCAACACTCCGAGGATCTCAACTTCCATTGGCTCAGGTTTGGTGCCTTTGAAGACTGTCCAGGCGGTCGCGGTCATACCCGCTCGAACCTCGCCCAGGGGATAGATTCCGCCATTCGAAGGGGGTGGGCCAGCGGGAAGATTCGACTGAGCGCTCAGCGGGCCGGAACCCAGGAGCAAAGTCAACGCGACGCCGAGCGTGGTGACCGCCGCGCCGGCCGACACAAAGCAGCGATTCCGGATTTCCTTCGGGGAAGATTCCACGTCTATAAGAGTACAGCCTGGGATGGCTTCAGCTACCAGTTACTGGCCGAGCCCCGGGCACGAAGGCCGGTTAGCTTGATCTCCTTCGACACTTCAAGAAAGCTACCTGGGTTCAGGCCCATGGCGCAGAAGCTAGTAGCTACAAGCTCAATTCCCGTATGCTGTTGAGCACAGAGGTCCTCATGCATTCAGTGTCTATCGATTTTAAGTGGCGCCGATCGGGTTTCGAGCTTTGCCGGCGATCGTTTGCAGTCTTGATCCTGATTCTGGCTTCGCTGGCCGTGGTTCCGCTCGCCTGGGCGCAAGCATCGCCCACTCCGCCCGCTCAGCAGCAACCTGACCAGGTTGGACCGGACTCAGGTGGTCCCGGCAGTGATTCCGGAGCGATCGCTCTGCCTAAGAAGAAAGATGTTCCAGCCGACACGCCACCTCCCGCCCCTGCGGAGCCAAAGGTCAAGAATCCTGAGGGAATGCCCACGTACTCGCTGCGCATCGATGTTCCTGAAGTGACCGTTGACGTCGGCGTCCTGCTGGAGAAGACTCATCAGTTTGTTCCCGGCCTCAAACCTTCTAACTTCCGTCTTTATGAGGATGGGGTGCAGCAAAAGGTTTCCGGCTTCAAGCGGGTCGAGGCTCCCATCACCGCGCTAATGCTTTGCGAGTTTGCCGCAAAGAACTACAACTTCATTTATGACATGCGTAATGCAGCGTATGCCTTTGCCGCCCAGTTGCGCCCACAGGACTACGTTGCGCTGATGACCTTCGACATGCGGCCGCAGATCGTCACCGACTTTACGCAGGACAAGCGCCAGTTCGTTGAGGCGCTCAACACGCTGATGATCCCGGGATTCAGCGAAACAAATGTCTTTGATGCGTTGTACGAGGCCATGGACAGGTTGGAACGCATTGATGGTCGCAAGTACATCATTCTCATTGCTTCAGGGCGCGACACCTTCTCAAAGCTCACGCTGGACAAGATTTATAAGAAGGTCAAAGCTTCGCAGGACATCACAATCTTCACCGTCTCCACCGGTGGAGCGATGAGGGCGATGTCGACTGGCGGCGGCATGAGCGCCTCAATGCGCGAGTTGGACTTTCTGCAAGCGGACAACCAGATGAGAACGTTCGCCAGCATGACCGGAGGTGCAAGCTACTTTCCTCGGTTTGCCGGGGAGATGCCGGATATTTTTCAGGAGATCAATCAGAATATTCGAAATAAATATGAACTCGTCTACCGCCCGACCAACGCGAAACAGGACGGCACTTTTCGCAAGGTACACGTCGAGCTGGTCGACGACGAAGGGCAACCGCTACGCATGCAGGACGAGAAGAACAAGCCTCTGAAGTACGACATCATCGCCCGTGACGGGTACAAGGCGAAGCAGGAAGTGGAGTAGGAATAGCATGGATCTCACGCCAACTGCTCGCGACCATCGGGGTGCTGCAGTTGGCGTGATTCCGCAAACGAGTGTTCGGGTTAGCGAAGCTGATTGAAGACGTCGATGATGTAATAGCCAATCACGAACACTGTGGCCACGCCAACAAGGACCTGGCAGGCTTTCAACATCGGCTGAATCTTGGTGACCTTGGCTTGAATGGCCGTTTGCGCGCTCTTCTCGTGCTCGAAACCGTCACTGAGAAAGATCTGGTCTTCCTCATCGCGGGTGAGCCGGGATTGGTACAGGTAAACGGCAGCTGTGATGACCAGCAGCAATGTCCAAACCGCCCACATAATCGTAGGAACAAGTGTCATTTTGCACCTCCAGAAAGTCTTGCGGTCCCAGATACCGGCGGGTCCGTGCAGGAATCGCGGTCTCGTGAGCAGAGGGGCCGTACGGTTGTTGATCATAGCCCCGAATTGGTTGTATCGGCGTGATCACAATCACAGGGCATATTCGTCGGATGAAAACTTTATTTTTGCCGCTTTTGATCCATATGGGAGGGTGTACCGACCGGCCCATTCCTGCGACTTTAGTCTGGACCGTAGCATCGAATGAGAACTGGCCGTGAATGGCACTTGTGTCGCGGCTCACACAGCGGTAGAGTTAAAGCAGGTAGATTAAGGCCTTACGGTAGGCAATTCACCGTTTTGAAAGGACATCATGGCTTCAGCAACCGTTGCACCTACGCAGGAAACCGAAAAGAAGGCGCCGCTTCATCTGACTCCGCAGGCAATTGCCAAGGTACGCGAGATCATGGCTACCCAGGACCCTCTTCCAGCTGGGTTGCGCATTGGGGTGGTTGGCGGCGGCTGCTCAGGCTTTCAGTACTCGATGGCCTTTGAGAATCAGGCAGGAATGATGGATAAGGTGTTTAAATTCGATGACTTGCAGGTTTTTGTTGATGCCACGTCGCTGATGTATCTCAACGGCTGCATCGTCGATTACGTTGAGACCCTTGAGGCCGCCGGATTCAAGTTTGAGAACCCCCAGGTGAAGAGCACTTGTGGCTGCGGATCGTCTTTCAGCGTTTAAGCCAAGCGATAACAGGCTCCTGAATCAGTTCGGCAAAAGGTCCATTCCAAAGCGGATGGGCCTTTTGTTTTGCCGAGAGTCTGGCCTGGACACAAATTGTGCCGACTATTGCTGCGGATTGGGAGCAGGAGAGGTTGGTGGTTGGGTCGGGGCCCCGCCTCCGTTATTTCCTCCACCGTTGGTGAGTCCGTTTCCTGAGTTCCCGTTGAAATTGGGAGTGCCTATGGGAGTTGTGCCGCCCCCGATTGGCTGGCCAATTGCCCCGGTATTCCCGCCTCCCTGCATCATTTGGTCCGCGATTGGGTCGTAGAAAAACTCCCACTCGTTGTAATGATTCTTCTTTTTGTAGACCAGGATGGACTGTTTGGGGCTGTTGGGAGAAAAGCCAATGATAGGCGCGCCGCCAAATGTCTGGCCGGTGAAACCCGTCCCGCCTCCCGGTCCCGTTCCGGTTCCCGTTTGTGAGCCGCCAGCATTGGGATCCACGTTTCCCGGAGCAGCGGGGGTGGCTCCCGACGTGGGACTTTGGCCATTCGCACCCGCGCCGGCATCGGGCGTGGAAAAAAGGGAAGAATTAGCGCTGCCCGATGAGTTGATACTCCCAATTGAAGAAGCGTTTCCAGCCGAAGCACCCGAAAGCCCTGCACCGCCCATGGGCACCCCGCCGACAGGGACTCCGGATCCCGCGATGGGCTGACCAAAGAAGCCCAGTGTCTGAGTCTTCTGCTGGCCCATGCGGATTATTTTCCAGTCCTCCTTGCCGGTTGTGAGGTCGATGTACTTCTTGCGCAGGAAGCGAATCTCGTTTTGCTGGACCAGCGCGTCTACATTGGGCGGATAAGCACCAAATCTTTTGTAGTAGAGTTTGACCGCGCGAGCGTACTGTTTGCCCCGATGCATCATTTCCACGTCGCGGTCGCGCTGAATCTCTTTTCGAATCACAGGAGCCGCAACGGAGAGAGTGATCATCATGAGGGCCAGCATAAAGATCACCACAACCATCATGTAGCCTTCTTCTGCAGGCTTGCGGTGGCGGATCGGAGTGTACTTCATGCCTTGTTTGCTCCTGGCTGACTGGGTCCAACACGCCCTTGGTGTGTCACCTTGTTCTATCTTTCCGGCGTTCCATTTCCACCACCTGAGTGCGCGCAAAGAGGGTCGTGACCGGGATCAATTAATTCGCTGTAAGCAGCAGGGTTTGGGTGTTGTTGTAGCCAAGATCAGTAATCTCGACGCTCCCTGGCTTGATGGTGCCGACCTTGTAGCGATGGTCGACAATGTCGCCTACTCTGGCCATAAACACGTCGTCTCCATGGACAAAGAAAGCCTTCAGTGACTTGTCGCCGGTTTGCGTGTAGCCAAAATACTTCAAATCGATAGCTGGTGGGTGGGGCACCGCCGGCGCGACCGGCACCGTCACGGTCGGCTCAATGTTGCGTGCGCTCTTGATGGGCATCTCAACTCTCGCAGGCACAGACTCCGCGGAGAAGATGTTTCTGCCAGTGCCCGCGTACTCGACCTGCTCACTTTGGGCAAGCCTGTCAAAGTGCAACGCCGGATCGAGATCGGTGTCGTCCAGCTTCTGGGCTTCAGGACCCGCTGTCGCGTTTGATTCGCCGGAAGTGGAGATATGCGCTTGCAGGGGAGCGACGGGGCGAACCGGTGGCGCGGGTGATGCGATCATGCCATAGATTTCCCAGCCCGCTATAGGGACGATCACCGCGAAGAGGGCGACCACGAGATAAACCTGCTTCTTGTTTTCTGTTCCCAGTCGAAGGGCCATGGCTATTCGCCCTCCTTGCCAACCGGTGTGGGCTCTGGTGCAGCCTCTCCGGGCTCCAACGTGTGCGGCAAGCCACTGGCCTCAGCATCCGCCGGGCGCAGCCAGGTGGAGACGCGCAGGCGCAGATTGACGAGGCCACTTTGTTGCCCGGTCAAGGACATACCCCGAATGACGAAGAATGTCTGATCGCGCTCCAGGCTGTTTACAAACCGCATGATCTCCGGATAGGTTCCGCTGATGCTCGCTTCCATCGTGATCTCAGTCAGATATGACCCAGGCTTGCCTTGCGTGTATTGAACACGGGAGAGTCGGACTCCAGAGCGGACTTCAAGTTGGCCGATGCGCAGGGCGATGGACGAATAGTTGGCTGGAACGCGGGTTGAGTAGAAGTCCTGCATTTTGGCGCGTGAATCGGCGATGCGCTGTTCGAGGCCGCGCAACGGGGCGGTCGCCAGGTCCATCGCCTTCAACTCCACCTGCTTTCCGGTCAGAGCGTCAGCAGATCGATCGTTGGTTGCGGCCCAATCCAGTCCAAGTCTTACCGCCAGTCCGATGACTACAACCAGCAAGATTACAAAGCCCACATAGTGCCAGGTCAACGGAGAGGAAAGGCGCTCTCTCCAGGGTGTGTTCTGGTTTTCTTCGCTCATTGCGGGCCTCCTGGCGCTGGATTGCGGTTGGGGGTTTGCGAAGAACCTGAATAAGGCAGGCGGCCTCGCCCCGGCCCCGCGACCGGCGATCGGCCAGGAAAGGGACGGATTTCGCGCGAGCGGGTTGGAGTCGAATCGTCGGCGCTTGCTTCTTCCGGCACACGTTTCCTCGGCACTTTGCGTTCATCGGCGGTGGCAGGGTTGTACTCGGCCAACACATTGAAGTTCACGCGATTGGACTCGCTGACAGGCTCAATTCGCTCACCTGGCCCGCCGGTAGACTCTGCGCTCTCGCCGGAGATGCGAGGCGAAACGAAGCGACGGGAGTGCTCAAGATTCCTGACCAGGTCGACGGCCCTGTCGCGCGGTCCAAGCACATTCAAATGCAGGGTAATGCGGCCGTCCTTGCCGCGCACCGGCTCCAGCGAAGTAACCTGAACGCCCCCTGGCAAAACGGTCTCGAGGTCCTCCATTGCCAGCGTCCATGAAAAAGTCTTGTCATCGAAAAGTTTGTTGAGATCGGCTGTCTGGTGCAGCAATTGAGCGTTGGCGGGTTGGCGCATCAGGTCCTGGTAGCTTTGGCGTTCATGTACGACGCGGGCGATTTGTCCATCAAGAGAATGGGCGCGAATGCGGGCCGCTTCAGCTTTCTGGTCGATCGCGCGCAAACCCAGCACCAGCACGATGGCAAGTATCGCCAGCACCGCCATGGTGATGCGCAGGCGCTTCATGGCCGGGCCGAGGTTGGCAAACGGGCGGGTCGCGAGGTTGAGACTGATCCGCATCTATCGTGCCCCCGCCAATGCACCTGCTACACCGGCAATGCTCGCATTTCTCAGGGGAGTTGCCGCTCCCGTTTCAGGACGGGGCACGAGTTCCAACACAGAGAGCGAAGGATCGTCGATCCAGCGAGAAAAGGCCTCCTGCCCAACGCTACCATCGCTGGACGCATACATGAAGGAAAGGTACATCTTGCGCGGCCGCGCCCCCAGCTTGTCTTCATAATAGGCGGCTGCCACAGCGATTCCGCGTTGCACTTCCATCATGCGAAGGTCCGGGTCCTCAGGCAGGTCGAGCGTGCGATAGAGCAACAGATCCTGTCCATTGGTGATGGAAGTGGTGAGCGCCAGCGGGCTCAGGTTGGCGATCAGGACGGCTTCCATTGAATCAATCGCCTCCAGCGCTGCCAGGCTCGATGACAGCACCGCGCCAGGCTCGTAACCGGCTTCACGCACTGCCGCCTCATATTCCGCCAGCACCGTGCCGGGCAGCACGGCAACCAGAACTTTGCACTCGTCCTTTTTCTCCACGAGTACCTGATAACTGAGCCCGGCGTGTTCCACGTCAAAGGGAACCATCTTGCGGAGACGGAATCGCAGCACCGGGTAAGCTTCAGATGCCTTGCTGGGCAGGGAATCGAAATCAAGCACGAATACGCGGACCACAGTATCCGGCAGCACCAGCGTTACGGCTCGAGAACGCGGCGAAACCTCGCTCAGCGTGGCGCGAATCGCGGCTGCCACTGCTTCTGGCGCGCGCAAATTCGCTTCTCCAATTCCAGGCACAACTGCACCCTGCGGAAGCGGCTGGAAGGCATAGACTGGCGATTGTCCCGGGCCCGGCAGCGCGGCAGCCAAGACCCCTTCGGGCGTGACTTCTACCGCGGCCGGCGGACGGCCGCCGGTCTGGGTACCGAGTTTGCCGTTGGTTGCCATCGAACTCATTAACGTGAAGCCTCGATAAACGTGACCTTGTTGATCTCCTTCAGTGTGGTCAGCCCGCGGCGAACGCGGTCAAGCGCGGATTCGCGCAAAAAGCTCATCCCTTCTTTGCGCGCAAGTTTGCGCACTTCAGAGGTGGGCTTCTTCTCCAGAATCACTTCGCGAATCGGGTCGGTCAAGTCCATCAACTCATGAATTGCCGTTCTGCCCCGGTAGCCCGTGCCGCCGCATTCAATGCACCCTGTTCCCTCGCGGAAACCAAATCCGCGCCACTCGGCGGGATCCATGGCACTCGCCAGCAACACATCGTCGCTATAGGTGACCTGGCGCGCGCAGTGCTCGCAGATCGTGCGCACCAGCCGTTGTGCCAGAATGCAGTTCAGAGCCGACACAAAGTTATAGGCCTCTACGCCCATGTTGATGAAACGGCCCAGCACGTCGACAACGTTGTTTGCGTGAACGGTGGTAAATACCAGGTGCCCTGTCAGCGCGGAGTTGATGGCGATCTGCGCCGTCTCATTGTCACGAATCTCACCGACCAGAATCTTGTCGGGATCGTGGCGCAAGATCGAACGCAAGCCGCGAGCAAACGTAAGGCCCTTTTTCTCGTTTACGGGAATCTGGGTGATCCCCCGGATCTGGTATTCCACCGGGTCTTCGATGGTGATGATCTTGTCTTCGTCGCTCTTGATCTCGTTGAGCGCCGCATACAGCGTGGTGGTTTTGCCCGAGCCTGTAGGCCCGGTGACCAGCACCATGCCATATGGCTCACGGATGTAGCGGCGGAAGCGACGCAGGTCTTCTTCCGCAAACCCTACAACGTCGAGAGTCAGGTGCTGGAATTTTTCGCTCATCGACTCTTTGTCGAGCACGCGAAGCACGGCGTTTTCGCCATGAATCGTGGGCATGATCGACACGCGGAAATCGATGAGCCTTCCCTTGTAGCGGACCCGGAAGCGTCCGTCCTGGGGAATGCGGCGCTCAGCGATATCCAACTCGCTCATGATCTTGATACGGCCCAGAATTGTGGAATGATGTTCGCGTGCGATTGGAGCCATGGCCATCTGGAGCACCCCGTCGATTCGGTACTTCACCACCACGGAATCGTCGTTGGTCTCGATATGGATGTCGGATGCACGCCTTTCAAGCGCTGTGAAGATGGTGGTATCCACCAGCCGAATGATGGGGCTGATATCTTCTTCGCTGGTGAGTTTCTCAATGGAGATGTTTTCGTCGCTGTTTTCGTCGCCGGTTAGAACATCGAAGGTGAGCCCTTCGCTGGCTTCGTCAAGCACACGCTGCGATTGCTCAGTCTTCTTCAACAAATCCGTAATCTGGCTCAGAGTTGCAACGCGAGCAATAATCCTGTGCCCCAGCAGCCCGGCAATCTCATCCAGCACCATCAGCCGCGAGGGGTCGCTTACGGCGATCACCAGTTCATCTCCGTGCTGCTCAATGGGGACGAAGTTGTAGCGGAACATCAACTCCACTGGCACGGTGCGCAGCAGGTCGTGCTGAATTTTGAAGTTCTTGAGGTCGACAAACTCCGCGTGATAGCGGTGCGCCAGCGCCTCGGCCTGTGCGCGCTCGTCCTGACCTGTTGGCAGCGGCAGTGTAATGAGATTTGCATCAGCCATATTCGTTTACCCCGGTCCTCCGCCCGTTTGCCCCAGCGAAAAAATTGGCAAGTAAAGCGAAATCAGAATGAACACCACCACCACGCCCATGATAATCAGGATGGCTGGCTCAATCAGCGCCAGCGAAGCGGTCAGCGCGGTAGCCACGTCTTCTTCAAAAAACTCCGCCACGGAGTTGAGCATGGCCGGCAGCGCACCCGTCTGCTCGCCGACAGTAATCATCTCAGAGGCAAGGTCGGGAAAAATATTGGTGCGCGCCATCGAATCAGCCAGGCTCTTGCCTTCGCGCACAGTTGCAATCGAGGCGACCACGGCCTTTGAGACTCTGCGAGAAGAAATGGACCGCGCGGCTGTTTCGAGCGATGGCACCAGCGGGAGTCCCCCTGTGAGCAGCGTGGACAGCGTCCTGGCAAACAATGCCACCTGGTACTTGAGCCAGATCTTGCCAAACACCGGCATCCTGATGCGAAAACTGTCTACAAAATCCCGTCCGCCTTCGGTGATTGCCAGCCGATAGGCCCCGGCAGCCACGGCTAACACGGCGAGGGAAATCCACAGGAAGTTGCGGTTGAGCCATTTGCTGAAGCTCAGCAGGGCCACGGTCATCGCCGGCAGTTTTGAGCCCAGTTGGTCATAAAGCAACGCGAATTGGGGCACCACGTAGGCAAACATGAAGGTGACCAGTGCAGTGATCAGCACCATGAGCACGCATGGATAAATGAGCGAGGTGATCAGCTTCTTTCGGAACGTCAGTGAGATCCGCTGGAAGCTTACATACCGTTCGAGTACCTCCTGCAGATTGCCAGAGCGCTCGCCAGCCAGCAGCGTGGTGGTGTACATGACAGGAAAGCCAGTTTGCGCCTCAAAGGCCGCTGAAAGCGATTCGCCGGTTTTAACGCGTGAAGAAATGTCGTTGAGCTGCCCGGCGAAATGCGCATTCTTCTGATTCTTGGCCAGCATCTGCAAGCTGCCCAGAATCGGCAGCCCCGCCCGGATCAGCGTGAGGAATTGCTGGTTGAAAATCAGGAATTGTTCCAGCTTGACCTTGCGCCGCTTGAGGCCGGCAAACCCTGAGCGTGCGCGCACACTGAAGACGTGGTAGCCGGCGTGGGCGAACCGCGCTCGCAGCTCTTCGGCGGTGGCAGCGGTTTGCACTTGCTCTTGGACCCGCCCCCGCTCATCGGCCAACTTGATGACAAACTCTGCCATTCCCGTGCTTGAGGGTCGTACGAACTACCGCCCTCGACCAGCCTTTCAATGGGTTTCCTTCAGAACTTCAGGGTACCAGCCTCGCCCCCTGCTTTCGCAACGGTTCAACTCCATAAAGCAAGACGCGCAAATAGGATGCAGCGCTCGGGTACGATGCGATGAGAACATCCGCATCCGCGGGTGTGCAGGACTTTTTTCGCGCATGGAAGCTCGGGTGTGCGAGACTCTCTTTCGATCTCAAATTCGATCGATCTGCGATTGCGTTTGATCCTTGCGGCAGATTCATTTTTGCGCGGCCAAAAGCTCGCAGACTGCAATGGTTGGAATTCCCGATTGCTTTCTCCTTTAGAATCAAGACTGCTTCGATAACTCCAATCACTGCAGCATGTTACACAGCACATCGGCATCCATCAGCAAACATGTGGGTTAGGAATAACTCTCAAGAAGGTTGCCTCATAAACAAAAGAAAGGCGTTGAAATGCATCTCAGAAGCGTTCGTTTCAAGACATAATTCCCGTCGAACCTCCTCCTATAATCCCGGCCAGGAAAGGAGGGCGACTATGCCCCAACAAAACAGCTCAACCGAAGGTACGAAAACCAACTCCTCACCCGATGCAA
Organism: uncultured Occallatibacter sp.; assembly: GCA_964614635.1. Lineage (GTDB taxonomy): Bacteria > Acidobacteriota > Terriglobia > Terriglobales > Acidobacteriaceae > Telmatobacter. The sequence goes on along the minus strand of CAZTLV010000025.1, from coordinate 1,490 downwards.
TCAAGAAGGTGGTTCAGAAGTTTGTGCAAGAGTGTTGGAACCAGGGAAACCTGAATGCGGCCTCCGAGTATCTCGTTGACCAAGTTCGTTTCCACGATCCAGCGTTTCCCAATCTGAACGCCGGTGCGCAGAACATCAAAAACCACATCGAGCAATGCCGCAAGGCATTTCCCGATCTCAAGTTCACGATCGACGACACCATCGCCGAGCGGAACGAAGTGGTTCTGCACTGGAATTTTCGCGGAACCCACAAAGGGCAATTCCTCGGCATGCAACCGACCAATCGCCAGGTCAACCTCGACGGCACGTCCATTTACCGCCTCGAAGGCTCCAAGATTGCTGAAGCGTACGCAAACTGGAACCTTGCGACAATGATGCAGCAACTCGGAGTGATCGAGTTGCCTAACGAAGCCAGAGCAGGCGGGAACTACGCCGAATCTCACGAATCCAGAACGCACGCCTGAATCAAACCTCTCGACGTCAAATCGAAGTTGAGATAACTCAATTGATCTTGCCTTCCCCCAAGCGGTTGTTCAACTCCTGGCCTTTGAGGGCCCACCTTCGCGATTTCCTTTTCCAAGCGGAGGTGGGCCATGCAGAAAAACCATATGCAAACCCTGTATTATGAAGGCGCCTGAAAGATAAAGGGGTCCATTTTGGCGCAGCCAGGGAACAGCATGGTGCAGGGAACGCGATTTGGTGTCGAGCTTGGCTCGTGGCGGATGCCTGGACTGCGTAGGCACTGGCGCGTCGCCGGTGTTTCCTTGCTGATTCTTGCAGCGACCATTTTCGCCGGCCTGACTGCGTCTCGCGGAAGTCGGCAGGCAGCTGTTGTTGTCCCGTATCCCCATGAGCTTGCACAGGTCAGCTTTGCCGTCGCGGGCGACGTGATTCCTCACGAGCCTGTGCGGGCGGCGGCAGCAGCAGCTGCCGGCACCGACCCCACAAACACAGCCGGATGGGGCGCGCTTTTCAGCGATGTAAGCGACGTCTTTCACCACGCAGACTTCGGATTTGTGAATATGGAAACGCCGGTAGCGCCGGCTCACTCGCGCGGATCGAAGCCTTTCATGTTCGACGCCCCGGTGGCGCTGATTGACGCGCTCAAGGCGAACGGGATCAAGATTGTCTCTTTCGCCAACAATCACGTGATGGACCAGGGCTGGGCAGGATTCGCTGAGACCCGAGAGCACCTGCGCGAAGAGGGAATGCTCTTCGCAGGCTCCGGTGATAACGCGGCCGACAACTGGCAGCCTGTCATTGCCGAGGCCAACGGCATCAAAGTCGGCTGGCTGGGTATGACGCGATGGCTTAACGGCAATCGCAACCCGGATAAGGACGACCAGCCACACGTAAACTTCTTTCCGTATCCGAACGAGTCGGGCGGCGCGCCAGGAGCGGATGAGCCTTCGGTGCTTGAAGCCATCAGGCAAGCCCGCGCCAAGTGCGACTTTCTGGTGGTCTCCATCCATTGGGGCATCGAGTACGCG
>CAZTLV010000024.1:0-61751 GCA_964614635.1 uncultured Occallatibacter sp. | reverse complement strand
CGTCGCTGCGAACACGCAGCAAGAGCTGGCCCTTCTTAACTGTGTCGCCGAGGCGCGCACGAATGTCCACAATCCGGCCGGAGGCAAGGGAAATCACCGGAACAGTCCGCGCGATGTCTGGAAATACACTGCCGGTCACGGACAATTGCGCCGGAGCCTGGTATTCGGTCGCCGTTTCGATCGGATACCGCTCCGGATGCTCGACCGCAAAAAGCGAGACGTCCACTCCGGGAATCACCTTGGCGGGAGGCGGCGCCTCTGCGTCCGCATTGACCTTGTCGCTCTTGCATCCATTCGCCGTCAAGACTAAGGCGATTACCATCAGCAACAGGCTCACTTCGACACTTTTGCTTTTCATAGGACTCCCCGCACCCCTTTGTATCTCTCGGATTTCATGTTGATGCTGTGACCTTCATAACTTGACTCATGAGAAACATCACACACATAGTTCCGGTTGCGTTCTGTAATTCATACCTGAGTGGGTGTAAAGAATGCGTAAAAAAACCACGGAATTTTCATAAGTCTGCAAATGCGTCACATTAAGACGGTCCACCACATTCTTCGTCGCAATTGAAAGTTTGATTGTTACTAAGACTTACTGGACTTCAAGTCACTGATGTGGGCTCCGGGCCTGTTCGTCGAAAAGTAAGTGAACCGGCCGGAGTACTTATTTGATTTAAATAGACAAACAAAACTCTGCCACCATCGCCCCAGACATAGGTGGATGGCCATCACGTGGAGTAGGTTGATGTTCCGGAGCAGCACCGGAGTTGTAAGACTACCGATGCTGCTCGTTGTGTTTGTGCGCCAAGCTGACCCAAGCTTACCGGTTAGAACCTCACCATAACCGCTATGGTGCTCACGGTCTGGTTGGTGCGTAGGTCAGGCCACCAGATATTGCTTGCTCCAGCGCCTATAGGGTTACCCCCATTGCATGCGATTTCAGCGAGAGTTAGGCTGCCATAACCATAGCCGGAGGGCGCTCCACTTGCGCAGGCGTATTGCGCTGGAGAGCCGTTGTTTCCTCCTGGAGGAGTAATGCCTCCGTGGCCGGTCCAGTAAGGGGTGTCAGAATAGCGGTAGCCTGTCTCCAGCCGAAACGTGATGAACTGCGCAGGCATGTAATCAAATGTGACCGTGCCATCATGCATCTGCGCGCGATCTCCAGGGTTCTCCGTATAGTACGGTGTGCCAGTGATGGCAGTGGCGCCATCGATCGGAGGCAACAGGGTCAAGTAGCGTCCGGGGTTGTTCATTAATCCGCCACCGAGCGTCACAGCGTATTTGTCTTTGTCGAACCAGGCACGCAGATAGGCCATTGTGCCAATAAACATCTGCTTCGGCTTGCCGTTTGCGCTGTTATGGCAGTTGACCCCGCCGCTATACAGTGAGCTCGATCCCATCTCCGGGGAAAAGCCTTTCGTGTTGTAAGGCCCGCTTGAGGCTCCGCCGCCGTACTCGCAGCCCGCATCGCCGGTAATTGTGAACGCCATCTTGTCCAGCGTCGCTTTCGGCTTGTCATAGAACTTGACCTGCGCGCTGTAGTCGGCATGGATGCGGGAGCGGGTAGCTGAGCCAGTCTGCTGCTCGTTTGCATCGTCTTCGCCCAGCCCGTAGTTGTTCCAAACAAAGTCCAGCCAAGGAGTGGGGCGATAGAGAATCTGGCCACCCAGGCCCGGCTTGCCATTGGGACGCGCATAGGTTTGCCAACCGTTGATGATCCACGGCTCGATCTTGAGCTTGGCCGTTGGGAACCACTGAATACGAATGCCATTGAAGAACCATGGCGTGTTCGAAGAGACAAAGGAGGGTTGATAAGTCCAGTTGTCAAAGTTGTAGTAACTGAATAACCCAATGTAAGAAACGAAGATTCCGGCATCGACATTCAATCCGTGGTTCACGTTCCAGTGATAGCCACCCCACGCCTCTGACACGTATTTATAGGCGTCGGCAAGATCCCACTGCCCGCGATTCGGGCTGGCGTCATTGCGAACGGTTGTCGTCGCGAACAGGCCGTTCATGGTGAGAATTCGTCCGCGCACGTTCTGGATGCGGATGTCGCCGCCGGCGCTGATCTGCTCAAGCTGCCACTCGTCGGATCGAAAGGTCTCCGTGGAGCCGCCTAGACTATCGTCTTCGGGGTGGTTGTAGTCGACGGTATAGTTTGCATCCGCACGAAACTCCGGCGTAAAATACTTGGTGCTCATTGGGCTGTCTGTGGCATGCCCATTGCTGTTCAGCCATGTCCAGTCCCCAGGGAACGGTTCACCCTTGGTGGTGACCTGCGCATCGAGGTCCGGAGTGGCTGGAGCCGCCACCGGCGCCGGAGCAGGCGCGGCCTGTCCGTATGTCAGAGCACCGCCGCTCGTGTCACCCGTTTCTGCAGAACGGAGTGCGCCGGCATCCTTCTCCGCTGAAACCGAGTCGCCCGTCTCAGGATTCGTATCTAACTCAGACTCGAGCTTCCCAATTCGTGCCTTCATCTCGGCTTCCATCTGCGCAAACTGCTTCTTCATCTCAAGAAGCTCCTTTACGACAGCATCGTTTTTAAGCGGAACGCCAACCGTCGCAGGCGGAGCTGAAGCCGGCGCGGAAGCAGATGCGGGCGTGGCTGGCACAGGGATCGCAGCATCGGTACTGGCGCCACCAGTAGCTGCGCCGTTTGGCGGCGCGATAGGATTCGTTTCCGGCCCTTCGAGGGCCGCGAAGTCAACCAATCCCGTCTTCGCGCGTGCCGCTCTTGAAGCTGATTGCGGTGCGGGTTGCTTGGCGGAGCTCGATGCCGCGTCTTGGGCTCGGCACGTGGCTGGTACGGCAATCCCGCAGCTTACAACACCCAATATCATGGCTGCCTTGAAGTTAATCTTCATGCGTATCTGGTCTCCACGACGCTCAACGTCGCTAGGTTTTAAAAGCGTTGGCTCTCACTGAGAAGTAGCGCGGTCTCTAACCTACTCTCATTACAAAGTCTTACGCGAAGCGACATAAGAATGTCGTAAGTAAAAACACAAGAACTTAGTAAGTCCGGTGCACTACAGGTTATATGGCGCACTTCACTTGCGGCTGCACTTCTGCCTGGGAAGGACACCCACATTATGTTGAGATTCATGTTAGTCAATACTATTTGTAATGTAACTTCCTAGATATGAAGAACGCATGAGTAGTCCCTAAAATCGTCATGGTGTTTTGGCTGTCGCCCTCGGCGACATCGCCTTATATTTCAATCCAATACGGGACAAGTAACAAGCTGCGCGGAATCATCACATCTTCATACTTTGTGAGTTTGTCCGATGTTCAATGGATGGGGAAGTTTTTGCCGGACAGGTTCTCATTGACTTCAGTAATCATTCAGCAGTATTCACAAGGTGATAGGCTTTGCCCCCACGGCCAAGGTCGCACAAACAACCCGCCATAATCTCGGGGTGCGCCTCCGCCCTTTGAGGATGTCCGGTCTGGCTTCGAAAGCGCACCTAAGTCTCCGGCTGCTGTTCGTTGAATCGGTAGCCTACGTACGCATCTGTCAGTAGATATTGAGGGTCTTTAGGGTCGTCTTCGATCTTCTTGCGCAACTGGCGGACAAAGGTGCGCAGGTATTCAAGTTCATTTCCATATTCCGGTCCCCACACAGACTTAAGGAGCCTCGCATGGGGGATTGGTTCACCTGCATGCATCATCAAATAATGCAACACTTCGAATTCCTTCGGCGTCAGATGAATGGAGCGGCCTCGCTTCATCACGCGGTATTTCACCGGGTCCAATTCGAGCTGCCCATGGCGAATTGTCGCGTCCCGGTTGTTATCCTGCGCACTTCTTCGGCGAACAGCCGAACGTAAGCGTGCCGTCAACTCCCGTAGCTGAAACGGCTTTGTGATGTAGTCGTCGGCGCCGGCATCCAGCGCCAGCACCTTGTCGTCTTCGCTATCCATCACGGTCAACATCAGGATCGGCAAGCGCGCAATGGCATGCCTGATGCTTCGGCAGGTTTCAAGCCCTCCCATTCCAGGCATATCCACATCCAGCAACACGGCGTCGAACCAACTAACGCGAACAAGCGATAGAGCCTCTTCGCCACGAGCTGCCTCCACTACCGTGAACCCCATGCCAGATAACGTCACGCGCAATGCCCGGCGCGTGGAACTATCGTCATCCACGACAAGAATGGTGCCCTTCCCTGCGATCGCCTGCCCTACAGCCGACGGTTCGGTACTCAATGCTGCCTCCTTGCGCCAATTGGTAGGGAAAGAAAGAATGTCGTTCCTTCCCGTTCATCGCTAATAACCCAAACGTGCCCGTGATGAGCTTCTGCCGCCTTCCTTACTACTGAGAGCCCGATCCCAGTGCCGGGAACGGATTCTTTCATGTCCGCCGACCGATAAAATCGATCAAATATCCTCTCCCGGTCCTCAATCCGAATTGCCAATCCAAAGTTGTGCACAGAGATCAGAACCTCGGTGCGACTCTTTCTGATGGCAACTTCTATTGCCGAATCTGGCGTCGAATACTTGTTTGCATTGTCGATGTACTGCTCCAGGATCATCGCCAGCAATGCTCGGTCCACACGGACAGCGAGATCGGGGTCCTCTGTCACAACGTCAACCCTGTTCTTGGTCGCCCCCTTGTAATGGTTTGACAACACCTCTGACACGAGTTCCCGTACATTCACCTCGTCCGTCTGTAGGCCAACCTGGCCCGAATCTAGTTTCGCCGTCATCAGTAACCGGGTGCACAGTTTATTCAAACGAATGGCCTCGCCGTCAATGAGAGTCACCAGATCTCGCTGCGAAACCGTCAATCCTCCTAGCTCAAGCAACCCGGAACTGGCCGTTTGAACAGCCGTCAGTGGCGTCTTGAACTCATGAGCCAGCGCATCCATCACCGCGGCACGCAATTGCTCGCCCTTGAACGCGTTCTCCGCTCTTTCCTCCTTGTCAAACGACTGGTACCGATCAATCACGATCGCTGCGAGAGATGCAAGGGCATCCACCACGAGCGGGCTCAGCTCTCCACGCACAACCAGACAACCCACCGGACCCGGTCTCGCTACGAGGATGCGCTGCCAAGTATTCGAGTGCGGATCGTCCGTTGCGCTCTCACGAAGGTAGGTGTCCTTCGCAATGTTCTCCTCGCTCTCTTTCCATTCGCCGGCCCTGTCCTGCCGACCCAGATTCAGATCGAACAAGGCAACAGCCTCCGCGCCGAAAATTCGTTGGATAAGGATGACGAGCTGCGGCCCGGGTGCTTGATGCAAGTCCAACAACAGCGAGGTCCGGCTTACCTCAAACAACTGCTCCATCCCTAAACGATGGATTGTAGCCTCCCGCGCACTGCGCAGCTCCTTCGCTGACAGCCTGCTAATTACAACGGCCACGCCCTGGAACACAAAGAGCGCAACCCAGTTCTGAGGATCTGTAACAGTAAAGTGGAACACTGGCGGCGTAAAGAAATAGTCCAGGCACACTACAGCTACAAATGAAGCAAATGAAGCCTGCCAGAAGCCACAAAACAATGCCACGGCAAAAACGATCATTAAATAAAGGAAACTGATCGTCGTCAGATTTAAACTCAGAGCAAATCCTGAAAAAGTGACGAAGACTAGGCCCGTCCCAGCAGCGAGAAGCTGGCCTATAGTTCTCAGGCCCCGGAGTCGATACAATGCTTCCAATGCGATCGCCGTTGCCATTTTGACCCGTATCCGCTGGGGCCTGAATAATTCAGCCACTCCAACTCAGGCTAGCCAGACATGCGTGAAGAATGCATAAGGATTATATACAGAACAAATGTGGGAAGGACCGAACACTTGACACGCCGGTTTTTCAATCCTTCTCACAGTTGGGCTACATCTGTCTGACAGCAAGCACATGCTATCGCCGCTTATTTTGCAGTTGCAGGAACTCCTGGCGCCGACAGCTGACTGTACTTCGCTGCTAGCTGGCCGGCTTCTGCTGCTTTGTATGCATAGTATTCGTAGAGATACCGCGCAGAATCCACCGGTCTTGGATACTTGGCCGCGATGCTCACGATGTTCTGGCTTCTTCGCACCCACTCCTGCTTTTCTTCCGTCGCCTGATGTAGATAATCGCTCTGCTGCTTTTCATAGTAACCTGCAAGAGCGTTGTATTGCTCTGGCGTGTGCGCGTCTCGTGCCATCTGTTTTAGTTGAGCCTGCGTGTAATGCGTGTCATTCTCCGCCGAAGAGGCCAACCCCCGTGCGCTGCTCACACTCGCGAGACCAAATGACAGAATACATACTGCGAATAGGTTGCGTTTCATGTGTGACTCACCTCCCATGTATGAGTGTCCGCCGAAAAACGTGAGGAGGGCATGAGGATGGTAGGGGAATAGGGATAAAGAATGCGGAAAGGTATAAGGAATTCGTTTTTTGCTTATGCGCACAACATCTTAGACATGGCGTATGTAACTACAGATGTCCCCTGGCACGACTATCATGTATCGTTTGGAGGTAACCTTGTCAGTGCCCAAATCAATGACGAAGACCACCAGTCAACTGGCGTGTTTGTTTTTCAAGAGCACCAGTGCCTGTTGAAAAGGTCGGCACGAGTTTGCCGATGTTCACGAAATCCGCATGGCTAATTAATGTGCTTCGCGGCATAGTTTCACCAAGCTGCGGTGGCTGACTATATTCGGACAACATCTGCTTATGATGGGCAACACACCCCGTTCTGGGTCGCTGTCTTACTGCTTCAGGCTTGAAGACCTTGTCCCGGAAAACCACCTGCTAAGACTCATCGACCGACATATCAGATTCACCTTTGTCCGTAAGAAGCTGAAGGACTTTTACAGTGAGAACGGCAGGCCATCGATCGATCCGGACCTGCTGTTTTGCATTCTGCTGATCGGGTATCTCTACGGAATCACCAGCGAACGCAGGCTGGTCGAAGAGCTGAGGATGCATCTGGCCTTGCGCTGGTTCACCGGCCTTGGCGTCTATCAGGAGATTCCACACCACTCGACATTCTCCAAGAACCGCCATGGCCGCTTCTTTGAGTCGGGCGTGCTCGAACAGCCCATGAGGGGATCAAAACCTGCTTCCAACTCATCCATCGACAATCTCATCGATTTTTTCAACAAGCACACCAGTAAACAACAATTGCTGCCCGCGAACACAGTATGTGAATGGAGTATCTGCGTCCAACAGCACTGCGAGACACAAGCGCTGTCTATTTACGTTTGAAGCTCTCTTTATGCAGACTAGAGACCAGACACTGAAGCGACGCTGGAGTTGACGGCAACTCCAGCGTCGCGGATTCAGTGGGCTCTACTTTTTCAACCTGGACGACTAGAACCGAGCCATGATCGCAAACGTCGTCGCTGTCTGGTTGGTTCGTAGATCGGGCCACCAGATGTTAGTCGAAGAAGGTCCTGATTTGCTGATCGTGCCGTAACCTTGGTTGAAGCAACTTGCTTCCGCCGAACTAAGGTTGCCGTAGCCGAAACCCGAGTCGACGTTGGTTCCAGCACAGACATAGTCGGATGGGTTGATGTTGTCGCCGCCTGTCGGTGTGATCCCGCCGCGACCTGTCCAGTAAGGCACGTTGGAGTAGCGATAGCTTTCCTCCAACCTGAATGTGATGAACTGACTGGGCATGTAATCGAAAGTGACCGTGCCGTCGTGCATCTGAGCTTGATCGCCGGCATTCTCGGTAAAATACGGGCTGCCGGAAGTGGCCGTCGCGCCGTTGATGGGTGGCAACAGGGTAAGATAGCGCCCGGGGTTGTTCATCAGTCCGCCGCCGAACGTAAGCGCATAGACGTCCTTCTTGAACCACATGCGCATGTAGCTCATGGTGCCTACGAACATTTGCTTGGGTTTGCCGTTGGCACTGTTGTGACAATTGACGCCACCAGTGTAGAGGGAACTTGATCCCATCTCCGGCGATGAGCCGATCTTGCTGTACGGTCCACTGGCAGGGCCGCCGCCGTATTCGCAACCGGCATCGGCAGTGATTGTGAAGGCCATCTTGTCCAGCATTTTCTTGGGATTGTCGTATACCTTGACTTGGGCGCTATAGTCGGCGTGGATTCGCGAACGGCCTGGATAGCCGGCGTCGTCTTCACCCATGCCGTAATCGTTCCAGACAAAGTCCAGATATGGCTTGGGACGCCATAGGATTTGACCGCCCAACCCGCCGTGGCCATTGTAGCGGGCGTAGGACTGCCATCCGTTGATGATCCAAGGCTCGATCTTCAGTTTGGCTGTTGGCCACCACTGGATGCGAAGACCGTTGAAGAACCAGGGCGTGTTCGACGAAACATAAGATGGTTGATAGGCCCAGTTGTCAAAGTTGTAATAGCTGAACAGGCCGATATAGGAAACGAAAATGCCTGCGTCAACGTTCAGACCGTGGTTGACGTTCCAGTGATAGCCACCCCATGCTTCCGACACATACCGGTACGCATTAGATAGTTGCCACTGTCCACGGTTATAGCTGGCATCGTTGCGCGGTGTGGTGGTAGCCCACAGGCCGTCCATCGTCAAGATCCGTCCGCGAACGTTATCGATGCGGATGTCGCCGCCGATGCTGATCTGCTCCAGTTGCCACTCTTGGGAACGGAACATCTCGGTCGAGCCGCCCATCGTGTCGTCATCGGGGTGGTTGTAGTCTAAAATGTAGTTTGCGTCAGCCCTGAACTCCGGCGTGAAGTACTTAGTCGCCATGGGGCTGTCAGTGTTATGTCCTCCGCTGTTCAGCCAGGTCCAGTCACCGGGGAACGGCGTGGACTTTGTCAGCCTCTCAGCACTGATTTCCGGTGGCGCCGGAGCTGCCGCCGGTGCTGGCGCAGCCGCCGCCTGCCCCAGCGTCAAGGAACCCGTACTGTCGTCTGTCTCTGCCGAACGCAGAGCACTGGCATCTCGATCCGCATCCGTGGCGTCATCAGCCCCACTCCGCGCTTTCAGTTCGGCTTCCAGTTGCGCAATCCTGGCCTTCATTTCCGTAAGCTCTTTGATGACCGCATTGTTGTTGACAGGCACCGTGACTGCGGCCGGCGCAGCGGACGCGGTGGCCGGGTCCGTCGAGGCGCTTGCCGTGGCGGAACTTGCCGATGGGGTAGCTCCAGCGGAGGCTGCCGCATCGCTTGTTGGCGTGCTCGGACTCGATTCCGCACCATCAAGAGCCGGAAACTCAACCGAAGCTGTTTGAACGGGAATGGGGGTTCTCGCGGGCTGCTGGGCAAAGGTGCTCAGTGGCACCAGTCCACAGCAGAGCGCCGCAACGGCGGGGACGGCCTTCCAGGAATTAGATCTCATTCAGCCTCTCACCTTCGTAAAAGATTTTGGTCAAGGTATAAACACACCTGATGATGAAGAATGCAGCGCGAAACGAGGTTTTGCTGTGTCGCTCCGCTGATGGTCCTGTCGAGCCACATCAACGTCTTCATGAGTCAAAAGCGGAGAATGAGGACTTGGTTATGCCCAAATTCGTTTGTTCGGTACGTTCGCAACCGGATTCGTAAGTCGTCCCTCTAACTCGCTCACTTCATCCTGCGGCGAGCTATCAGTTCTCCGAACCTTAAGGTGGAACATATAAAGATCCTATATGTGTTTTGAATAAAGTTATGAGTTATACATGATTTACGTATAACGAAAAAATGAACACACCGTCCGATCAAGGCAACGATCGGCTCATTGTTAGCAGTTTCATGAGTGGAATGCATCGCGCGGCAAATTCCACAGTTACTGCATTTGCACGAGCAAGTCGTCGCGCATTTCACTTTCTTCATTTCATCTTTATTCCTTCATGCCTAGGATTCAGGTTACCGATCGTGGTCCGTAAATCGGCCGGACCGACAATGATGAAACGGGCGAGCCCTTACGAATATCCCGGCGGCCAGCATCCGGGAACTGACACGCGAACTTCACCGATCAAGGAGAATCCTGATGGCAGATCAAAACGCACCACAGATGCAGGCCACTTTGGGCCTGACCGGGCTGACCAGCAACGCAATGGCTCTCATCGCACCCGGCGCCTTTCTTTGGCTCACCTTCTACATTCAAGCCACTGAAGGCACCACCTCGCCCGCGATGTGGTTTGGCATCGTTCTGGCTTTGCTGCTCTGCCTGGCAACCGCTGTCGCCTACGCCGAGATCTCGAAGCTCTACCCCGGGACCGGCTCGAGCTACTACTACGCCGAGCAGGCCCTACTGTCGCAAGAAAGGATGTTCAAATACGCAAGAATCGCCAAGTTCATCGTTGGTTGGGGCTCGCATCTCTACTACTGGGTTTATCCCGGAGTCATGGTAGCCACTACCGGCATCTTTGTCGGTTACGTCGTCGGCTTCCTCTATCCAAACTTCTTGAGCGGCTCAAATCCAGGACCAATCTTCATGGCTTTGGTGGCCATCGTTTTTGCCTTCTTCGTAGCATGGATCGCCGCCAAGGGCGCCGGCGCTTCAACTGCGGTGAACCTCGCCATCAACGTGATTCAGATCTCCGCGCTTCTCGTCTTCAGCGTGTTGGCGCTAGGTTATCGCGCCAACCATCCCGCCGGTGCCCCCGCATTCCAGTATGATTCGCAAACGCTTGCAACCTATGACTACCAATTCGCTACAGCCAAAGACGGCTCGACCCTCCGCGACGCCGCTGGTGCACCCCTTCCTCTTCTTGACACTTCAGGCAAGAAGGTTCCCTTTGTAATTGATTATCCTGAGAAGGATTCAACCGGCAACTTCCTCAGCCATGGCACAGCCGCCTCCGTGGTCGCTCCGCACAAGCTAAGCTTCATCTTCATTCAAGCCACCGTCGCCATCCTGATTCTTGTTGGATTCGAATCGGTGACTTCGATGGGAGGCGAAGCCAAGAATCCAACCAAACATATCCCCATCGCAGTGATCGCGTCGCTGTTGATTCAGGGGGTGGTGTGCTATCTCATAGAGTATTTCGCTGCGAACTACTTCCTCAACTCCGGATACACCATGCAAAGCGCTGCAAATTCAGCGGCGCCCATTGGCGACATGATGATCATCGTTGGCGACGCGTTGCTCGGCCATGGCAACGGTCACTACTTCATGCTGGCTGAGGCATTCACAGTCTTTCTGGCTCTCATCGGCACAACTCTCAGTTGCATGAATACCGGGGCTCGCGTAACCTACGCCATGGGCAGGGATGACGAGGCTCCCGAGCACTTCGGCATGTTGCATGCCGAGTCGTTGTCCCCGCGACGCGCCATCTGGACCCTGGCCGCCATCTCGGCATTCATCGGCGTTGTAGCCGTGTCTCTGGTCTTCGCCGATGGTAGCGCTCCCACCGATGCAACCATCGCCGCGCTACCCCACGGCATCTTCTCGAGCTTCGGCTATTCCTCGCACGACACCATGGCCGCATTGCCCAATTCCCTGCTGGCAATCACCCTCACTTCCAACTTTGGCACCTTCATCCTTTACGCGCTCAGTTGCTTCTTGTGCATCGTCGCCTTCCATGGGCGCTCGGACTATAACGTGGTTCTGCATCTGCTCATCCCCGGGTTCGGGCTATTAGCGAATTTAGCCTGCATGACTGCTTACCTCATCGTTCCCTTCCTTGGCTACGGCACATGGAAAGAGCCTTACCTTGCCCTGGGCATATCTGCCCTCTGGGCCATCTATGGAGGCATCTACTTCCTGCGCTCGTCCAAAGCGAAAGGAAAATCGGTCCTGCTTACTTCTAAGTAAACCAACCCATTCGGATCTTACCTATTTTCAATCGCTGGGTGGGCAGTGCTCTCAACTCCGACAATGAGACGAGAAATCGAAAACCACCCAGCGGCATTATCATGAATAGAACGAAGCAGTTCCAGGTGACATAGGTCTGCGCGAGATTGACGCAGATAGTCCCTGCTGCTAACAATGGATGACCATACAAGATGAACTCGAATAAACTGGAGAAACCGATGCGGCAGGTTATTTTCTTAATTGCTCTCATGGCCCTGTCAACCTCTGGCATTGGCGCACAGGACGCGCTTTCACTCAGCCAGAAGATTCATCAAATCCCCGACGAAGATGGAGTGTATTACTCAGGCCCTGAAGTCTCCGCGCCCAAATTGCTTCGAGTTGTTTTTGCACCATATCCATCGGATGTGCCCAGCAGGAGTCTCCAAGGAATGACCGTGTTGGCCATGGTTATTGGTGCCGACGGTATTCCGGCACACATTCAGGTGCTGAAAACTCATGGCGAAGCTTTCGACCGGGGCGCAATCGCTGCTGTAATGCATTCGGTCTTTGAGCCCGGCCGGTTGCGCGGCAAGCCAGTACCGGTCTGGATCGATGTGCGATTTGTGTTTACCGCTGATCAGCAGAGAGCGGTCCCTCAGGTCCTCATTACCGAGAGAGATCTGCCACCTCCAGCTGAATCACAATTGGAGGACAAGCACCATCGCCCGCTGGCAAATACGCCCCCGTTCGCGATCCACACCGTTGACGCGGATTTCACTGATCCATTCGCAAAACATCCTTTCGTGCAGGTGGCCATCGTTGAAGTTCTGGTGACTGATCAGGGTTTGCCGAAGCAGGTTCACGTTCGCCGCGGCCTCGGATTTGGCTTGGATGATAAAGCCGCTGCTGCGGTGATGCATTACAAATTCCTTCCTGCAACCGACAAGGGAAAACCGGTTGAGGCACTCAGAGAGGTGATGGTCAACTTCACCAAATTCTGATCGCTTGGCCATGAAGGAAAGATGTTCTCCGAAGCAGTCTCTTCTCGCAACCCGATGAAAGCAAGCTCCTCCCGAGATCACTCAGCTTCGCCAAATTCAAGCGTCTGGTTTGCACGGGACTCCCTGAACTCCCAAGCTTTTCTGGCATCTGATGACTGGCGCCGACCACACCAATCTTCCCATCTCCCAATTCTGTCGGGCTTTGTGATAAAAAGGCATCACTCTTGAAGTTTTTCGAGACGTGCCCAGTTCGTATGGCGACCGAGGGGGTCCCGGTTTGCGCAAAACCAAAATCCTGGCGATGGCGCTGATTATCGGTGCCCCGGAGGCTTGGTGCGCGCCCCCCGCCGGCAACCCTCCCCGTGAGTTGAATGTCGTCGTCGTCGACGCACACAATGATCCTTCTCAACCAGTTCAGGGCGTTCGAGTATCGCTAAGCTTTGTTGCCGGAGCAGAGAAAGTCGTCGATGCACGCGACGCAACCAATCGCTCAGGTCAGGCCCTCCTGCTGGTCTCTCCTGAGGCCGCCCAGCGCGGCGACCTGCGCATTGACATCGGCGGCGTCAACGATTTAGTGGTCTTCGAGCCGGCAGACGGTCAGTTGAACGGGTTGCCTGTGAACGTGACAATCCGTCTGCTGCCAAAGGGCTCGGTTGCGCTGCTTGGCCCCCACCAGATTCAGGCGATGCTCCATCGCCTTTCCCTCCAGAACAATGCAAGAAGCCAGGAGATCCGCGCTCTCAAAGAAGAGCTAGCTACCGCAAAAGGCCAGAAGCCTGACGAACTGACCGCAGCCATGACGGACTGGGCCAGGTCAAACGGCTTCGCGATTGAAGATGCCGACAAGCAGGTTCATCAATGGGCCGAAGATGTCCAGCGTCGCAAAGATCAGGCAACTGCTGAAGAGAAGGCCCTGGCGGAACTGGCGCTCAAGCACTACGGCGCCGCCGCTCAAATGTTCGACCAGGCCGCCGACGACATTGGCACGTCGATGGATGAGGAAGACAAGAAGTTCCTTGAAGAGCGCCGGAAACAACTTCGTGATTTCGTCGATAAGAAATTCCAAAGCTCAAGCACCTATCAACTGAACAGCCAGTATCACCAGGCCACCCAGGTCCTCGAGCAAACAAGCATCCGTGCAGCCGCTGAACACAACCGCTACCCCGAAGACGCTGCTTTGCGCCGCATATGGCTTGATTCCGTCCTCCGCATGGCGGATGCGCGAAAAGCGGAAGGCAACGTGGGCGAGGCCAGCCAAAGCGCATCCCTGCTCGCTCAATCCATCAAGGACTACCAGGGACTGCTGCGCGAACATTCTGCGCCAGACGAGCGCCAGGACTGGGCCAGAACACAAGCTAAACTAGGCGCCGCCCTGACACTGGAAGGAGAGAGGGGTACCGGATCCCAAACCACGGATTCCTTCACCCAGGCAGTGGCGGCCTTCCAGGCGGCGCTGGCGGTGGAATCAAAGACCGACACACCCAAAGATTGGGCAAATACGCAGAGCACCTTGGGCGACGTTCTCTTGAATCAGGGAATGCGCAGCGGCGGGGTCGCGGCAACGGATCTGATTGCACGCTCAGTCCAGGCATTTCGCGCGGCGCTCGAAGTCCAAACCAAAACGGATGAACCTAAGAATTGGGCAACAACTCAGTCTGATCTGGGCCTGGCTCTCATCAATAAAGCAGAACGAACCAGCGGCACTCTGGGAACCGATCTGTTCGCTCAGGCAGTGCAGGCTTTCCAGGCAGCGCTTCAAGTCAGAACCAAGGCCGACCTGGCCCAAGGTTGGGCCGCCACCGAACTCAATCTGGGCAACGCGCTAATGAACCAGGCCGAACGCAGCAGCGGGGCCAAGGGATCGGAACTGTTTGCCCAGGCTGTGCAAGCATTCCGGGACTCGCTGACGGTTTTTACAAAGGCCGATCTGCCCCAACTCTGGGCAACCGCTCAAAACAACCTTGGAATCGCACTCCTCGGTCAAGGCCAGCGGAGCAGTGCGGCTCAAGGTTCCGATCTTTACGAGCAGGCTGCTGATGCCTTGCGCGCGGCGCTCGAGGTGCGAACCAGGAATGACCTGCCCCAGGACTGGGCCAAGACCGAGATGAACCTTGGGAATGCGCTCATGTATCAAGGTGAGCGCGGCAGTGGCGCTCATGCCATGGAACTTTTCACCCAGGCTATTCAGGCATACCGGACAACCCTTGAGCTCTACTCAAAGGCTGATCTTCCCCAGTACTGGGCCATGGTACAAGGCAACCTCGGCCTGGCACTTACCGATCAGGGGGATCGAACGGCGGGGCCGCAGGCTGCCGATCTGCTGGCCCAGGCAGTCACGGCGTGCCGGGCAGCATTGGAGGTCTATACAAAGGCTGACTTGCCCCAGGACTGGGCCAGAACCCAGACCAACCTGGGTAACGCGTTGTTCAGAGAGGCGGGAAAAACCTCCGGCACGCAGGCCACGGAATTGATGGCCCAGGCAGTACAGGCCTATCGCGCGGCACTTGAAGTCTATACAAAGTCAGACCAGCCTCAGGGATGGGCACGGACCCAGTCCAGTATTGGTTTCAGCTTGATGAACCAGGGAGACCGCACCATCGGGACGAAGGCAACGGAATTGTTGGCCCAGGCAGCACAAGCCTACAGGGCGGCCCTTGAAATCGTCACCAAAGCGTACATGCCTCAGGACTGGGCCTCAATCCAGGCTACTATCGGTCTGGTTCTCATGGATCAGGGGGAGAGGACAAACGGCCCCCACGCGGCGGACTTGTTTGCCCAGGCAGTGCAGGCTAACAAGGATGCCTTGGAAATTTATACCAAGTCGGACACGCCCCAGGAATGGGCCAGGACTCAATCCAATCTCGGACTCGCGCTCACTGACCAGGGAATCCACAGCAGTGGAACGCAGGCAACGGATTTGTTGTCGCAATCCGAGCAGGCCTTTAGACACACGCTCGAAGTTTTCACCAAGGCTGACATGCCGCAGGGTTGGGCCAGGGCCCAGACTGGCCTTGGTCAGGCCCTTGCAAATCACGGAATGCGAAACAGCGGAGGCCAGGCAGTTCAATTGTTCGCTCAGGCAGTCGATGCGTATCGGGGCGCGCTCGAGATCTTCAGCCGGACCAATGCCCCGCAAGCCTGGGCGGGAACGCAACTTCGCTTAGGATTGGCTCTCACAAATCAGGCGACCCACAGCGATCATGCACAAGCTGCAAAACTGTTGGCTCAGGCCGTTGCAGCCTACCGCGAAGCCCTGGAGATATTGAATAGAAGAGATCTGCCTCTGCCCTGGGCGGCTGCACAATACAGCTTGGGCTCGACTTTAAAAGAACAAGGAACACGGGCCGTCGGGAAGGAAGCGGTCGATTTGCTCGCTCAGTCAGTCGCCGCCTACCAGGCTTCATTGCAGGTCCGGACCAGGACGGAAATGCCTGTGCCCTGGGCTTCAACTGAAGTCAGTTTGGCTATGGCCCTTACAGAACAGGGCGAGCGCATCGGCGGAACCAGGGCGGCGGAATCATGGGCGCAGGCTGTTGAAGCCGACAAAGCGGCCCTCGAGTTCCTCAACAAGACTGACCTGCCGGAGTACTGGGCTATGACTCAGATCAACCTGGGAAGAGTTCTGACGGACCAGGGGGAACAGACCAGCGGTGAACAAGCGAAGGCTCTTTTCGCGCTTGCTCTGCAAGCGTTTCACGACGCTTCAGATGCAGTATCGAAAACGGATTTGCCCATGAGCTGGGCCATGCTTCAAACCAATCTCAGCATCGCTCTGGCAGATCAGGGAGACACTGCGACTGCATCCCAGGTTCTCGTAAAATGTGTTGAAGCCTTTCCCGATGAATTCCCTGTGCTGAGGCGCGCGCTCTTTATCGAGCAGAACAAGCTCTTCCAATTCGATCAAACGTATTTCGTAGCCGAGCATTGGCTCAAGATTGATCCTTCAACTGAAACAATGTTGGATATGGAGCAGGCCGATCTTACCACCAGCCGTTTTGATGACTGTAACCAGCAGGCAGCCGCGACCGACGATGCGGCATCGATCCCAGATGCTGCCTCCTTCGGATTAATCCGCGACGCCATGAAGATGTCTTGCCAGTGGGGCGCGGGACAAAAATCCGACGCGCAAAAAACTGCTGGTACCCTGCTGCAAAACACGGCGCAGTTGCAGAACACCGGATTGCGCTTCGACGGTGTACGCCACTTTTTCAGCTCTGCTCCACCCTTCGAAACCGGACGCGCATCGTGGATCGCCTTGTTCGATGGACTTGAAAAAGGGAACGGAACTGCTGTGGCCGATAGCGTGCGCCAGCTTCAGCAGGCAATGCAACACTGACTCGCTCCGCCAACCTTCACCCCGAAACACGCGTCGAAAACGCCCTTCGCGGGAACTTTTCCAGATTACTTTCTGATTGACAGAGACGACTTCCAGATTTAATCATCCTCTGTCGAGTGCATGTGTGGAATGACTCGGTGAAGTCAAATTCAAATGAGTCTTGTCCATCTTGCCGGGCTGGCCTCAATCAACCTGGCCGCCAATGCACACGCCGCATCCCGCTCGCCCTTTCCATAGATTCTCAGCCCCTTGCCGCATCGGATCGGTGCGCATATCCTGCTCTGAGCATCACTTCAACCTGAGCGAAGAGGTCAGCACATGAAGCGGTCGACTGCCGTTGCTATTCTCACCGACGTTCATCTCTGGGTTCCTGTCGTGGTGCTGATTCTGGGCATCATCCTTCTTATGTCGCTGAGGTGAATTCGTGAGCGGAACTTTGACGCATGCAGAAACACGGTCCACGCTCTCGCTCCACAAGTTGGGAGTCTTTTGCGGGCTGGCCGCCGCCGTCTGGCTCGGAACCGCGGAAGCACCCACAAAGTTGGTCAACGCTGGCTTTTCTCCGTTCATTATTTCCATGGGCATGGTCATGGGCGCATTCGTGGCCCGATGGACCGTTCCAACTCTCCTCAAAGGAACTGGCTTTGTCTTCTCCGATCTGCGCGCTAAACCGCACCTGATCGTGTGGGCCGTTTTGGCCGGAATGCTGTGGGCTGTCGCCAACACCCTCACCATCTTCGCCGTTCGCAACGTTGGCCTCGCGATCGCATTCCCTCTGTGGAACACCAATAGCCTTGTGGGTCTGCTCTGGGGTTGCCTCCTGTTCAAGGAGCTGCGCGGTGCAGGCTTCAAAGGTTGGTCCAAGGTCCTGGGAGGCGCATTCGCCATTGTTGGCGGCGCGGCAATTCTTGCCTACGCCACTTCACAGCAATCCTCCAACACGCCTGGCAAAGCGGCTGTCGGCATTTTGGCTGCGCTCGGTGCGGGTCTCCTCCTGGGTACCATGTATATCCCCTACCGCAAGGCCTATATCAGCGGAATGAATCCGCTCTCCTTCGTCACCATTTTTACCCTCGGTGAGTTGATCACAGTCTTCATTCTTGGTGGCATATTCTTCGGAGGCCTTGGCAATTTAACCGGCGAGTTGGAAAGAGCTCGCCCCATGTTGTTCTGGCCCTTCCTTGGCGGATTCTGTTGGGTTGTTGGCGACCTGTTTCAGAATTTTGCGGCCAAGTATATCGGCATCGGCCGCGGAATCCCACTGTCAAACACCAACCAGCTTTGGGGACTTGCATGGGGTGCGCTGGTGTTTTCCGAATTGTCCGGGCTCAGCCCCACAGGCAAAGCGCTCGTCATCACCGGCTCCCTGGTCATGATTGCCGGAGCCCTCTCCATCAGCACGGCAACGCCTCCAGTCTCTGAACTGACCAGCTGGGAGCAATCCATGCATCGCGAGTGCGACCGTTACCGGTTGGATGCAGACCATGTGGCAGCCGTGGTCGCCGGCAATGACCCTTTGGCCGGGCAGCCTCACCGGACGCGTTGGTGGGAGGTGCTCGTCATGTGCACAGCGGCGGGAATCTTCGTCTGGCTCGCCCTCGGAACCAACGTCCAGCAAATCTCCGTCAGCATTCCCTGGATGATTGTTCTTGTGATCGGAACGCTCGTGCCGCTGGGTGTTTGCGGAACTCTTCTGTGGCGGCGAACCCGTTTCTCATAAGGCCGATCAGTGTACGATCCCGCAATTGAGTTTCCAGACTTTCGCATCGCTCAATCAGGTTGGTAAACGTAGCCTTTCGCCACCTCGACAAAATCAGTCAGGTCCTTTGCCATCCAGTCTTCGCTCCTGTCCAATTCCGTCGCAAGAATTCTCGCCACCGCTGGCGCCGCTTCAATGGTTGCACGCGCATCCAGGAAAAGTGCCCGCGTGCGCCGCGCCAGCACATCCTCAACGGTACGCGCCATTTCATGACGAGCCGCCCATACCACATCGCGCATCTTGAACGGGAGGCGCGGATGAATCAGCTCATCCAATGCGCCATCCTCGACAGAAAGTTCACATAGTTTCGTCAGATCCGATCCGTATACGCGTTCCCACTCACTTGCAGCTCCGGCCGGATTTATCGTCCAGCCATGCAGTTTCATCTCCAGCGTCTTTGATGGTCGCTGCGGCAACGATGCAATCTTGCAGGCTCGATCGATTGTGTCCTGCCCCATGCGCCGATAAGTCGTCCACTTCCCGCCCGTAACAGTAACAAGCCCGGAGGCCGAAACCATGATTGTATGGTCTCTCGATAGCTTCGATGTCCTCACGCCGTCTTTTCGAACAAGCGGTCGCAGCCCCGACCACATGCTCAGAATTTCCGTCTCTTTTGGCGCATGTCCCAGGTATCGGGCAATGTGTTCCATCAGAAACTGCTTTTCAGAATGCATCGCCCTTGGCTCTGCGGAAGCTTGATCTACAGGCTCATCCGTGGTCCCCACAATCGTTGCGCCGTGCCATGGAATCGCAAAAAGCACTCTGCCATCCGCAGTCTTGGGAATCATCATCGCGGTATTTCCATCAAGGAAAGACCCCGGCAGCACAAAATGCGATCCCTGGCTGACGGCAATAAACGAGTTCCCCTTGCCGTGGTCCATTTCCAGAGTGTCCTGGACGTGAACGCCGCAGGCATTGATCACGACCTTCGCCTGCAACTCAAACACCATGTCGGCTTCCCGATCCCGCGCCTGAATGCCAATCGTCTGTCCATGATTCTGAAGGAGCCCGACGGCCTCGACATAGTTGATTGCAGTCCCTTCCAGGTCCTGCAACGTCCGTAGCAAGGCAATCGCGTAGCGAGCATCGTCAAACTGGCCGTCATGATAAAGGATGCCTCCGCGAAGGCCGTCGCCAACTAGCCCCGGCAGCCTCTCTAGCGTGCTCTTTCGCGAAAGCAGTTCCGACCGCCCGAACGACAACCGCCCCGATAACCGCTCATAAACCTTTAGACCAAGACCGTAGTAAGGAAGCGAAGAATAACTGTAAGCTGGAACAACGAACGATAGATCGTGAACCAGGTGAGGAGCATTCCTCAACATGTGGCCACGTTCCCTCAGGGCATCCAGAACCAGGGTGAGATTCAGCTGCTCGAGATATCGGACCCCGCCATGCACCAGTTTCGTGCTGCGGCTTGAAGTCCCCTTCGCGAAATCAAACCGCTCCACCAACAGCGTGCGAAATCCCCGCGAGGCGGATTCTACGGCAGTCCCAAGGCCGGTGGCGCCCCCGCCAATTACCAGCACATCCCATGGTTCCCTCTGCCGGCCTAATTCACGCAGAATCTCTGCTCTCACGGTCATTCCCTTGGTTCCCAGTCTTACATGAGACGCAACGGATGTTATCAAATAGAACATGGGTCCGATGTGCGGTTGAGCACATCCACAACACAGGCGGACTGCCGTTCGCAGATAGCGGCCATCTCCGGGCATTACGAAATATGCTTGAACTGTATGCCAGCCGGTCACGCTGGCTGGCATACAGGTTTCATATTCTTTAGTAAATAACCTTCAATCCGAACTGAATAATACGTGGCTCAAACGTGCTCGTGATCTGCCCGCCCCCAGTCGGAACGCCGCCAGTAACCTGCGTGATCGTCGGCGTCGCCCCGGTTCCGAGCGTGCTGGTTGTGGTTCCCTGCGATCCGCTGATGGTGCCAGGCAGATACAGGTTGGTGTGGTTGAACAGGTTATAAAGTTCCGTGCGGAACTCGATCTTCACACTCTCAAGCGGCGTGTTGAACCTCTTGTTGATATCCAGATCCGTTTCGTTGAATGGCGGCGTGCGGCCAGGATTGCGCGAGGCCGTGCCGAATGGGCTCAAATAATTCCCGGCAGCATCCTTGATCGGCGGCAGTACGAAGGCGGAGAAATTTACATAGTTCACGTAGCCCGTGTTCGCCGCGCGATTCGTTTTTCCTTGCGTGATCTTGGTCCCGGGCGCATAGTCCGGACGGTATTCGTTGGCGCCGCGATAGGTTGCCGAGATTTGCGGCGAAACCTGCTGGGTTGTGTTCGGCGTATAGGTCAGGTTGAAGGGTGTGCCGGCCTGAGTTGTGTTGATGGCGCTGATCTGCCAGCCGCCCAGCACCGCGTCCCCTGCTCCGCTGATGTCCGAACCAAATCGCCGACCGTGGCCGAATGGCAGATCATACACCAGGCTGGTTACGTTGGCGACAGGCAAGTTGTAATCGGACTGGGCATAGTCCGCCTTCAGGTTCAGGCCGTTTTGAGGCGAGGGTGTATTTGCCTCGAGCGAAGCGCTTGCGTTGTCAAGCGAGTGTTCCCACGTAAACGAGTTCAGCAGCGTCAATCCTCCCACAAAACGCTGCTCATAACGGACCTGAAGCGCGTTGAAGTTTGAGTAGAACTCATTCATGGCTTCGGTGATATCGCTTGGCCAGTTCGCGTACGCCCTCTGGACGTTGCTGGTGCCAAGCGTAGTGAGCACTCGCTGGTTGGCGTTCAAGAAGCCTTGCAGCTTCAGTCCATGATTGCCGACATAAGCAATATCGAGCAGCGTGTTCTTGGCCAACTGCTCCTGCACACTCAGGAAGTAGCTCTCGACATAACTGTCTCGAGTGTTTTTTGGCACCCAGGTAATGTTGTCGGTTGCGGGATTGAATGTGGTCACCAGCCCCGATGGAAAACCCTGATTTGCAGTAGCGAAGCAACTTGGAGTCGTCGTCCCGATCGAGATGATCTGCGCAGGCAGCGGATTGCTGCAACCGTTGGTGAGCGTCGGCTTGATTTGGGTAACTACAGCAAACTGCGCCTGTGGAGCATTGATGGCCGTGATGTCCCCCGAACCGGCTCGTGTATAGTGGACGAATCCCGTGCCAAAGCCGCCGCGGAGAACTGTCTTCGGCATCACTTCAAAAGAGAATCCGACGCGTGGCGAGAAGTCGGCCAGATCCGGATTCATCAAGGTGCTCCCGTATGCCCCGCTTCCGGTAACTGGCTGGATTCCATTTCCTGCCGTGGCGCCTGGGGTGATTGTGTCTACCACCTGGTTCACAGGATCGAAGTTGGATACGTTGTTCTTCCATTCCGAATAAGGCGAGCCGTACTCCCAGCGCACGCCCAGGTTGACAGTCAGCTTGGGGCTCAACTTCCAGTCATCTTGAGCATAGGCGCTGTCCATGGTCTGCCGGAGATGCACCACGAAATAGTTGGCCAACTGGTACGAACTGGTCAGGCCGAAAAGGAAGTCCGCCCAGTAATCGTCGGCGACAGTCGTGCCAGTGGCGCTGTAACCGCCGCCGTAGGTCCATGATCCGTAGAGCGGATTGTTATCGTTGACCGCCATCCAGATCTTCTCGTATTCATAGCCAAATTTCAGCGAGTGCTTGCCGATTACCCATGTGTAGTTGATCTTGGGATCGAGCAGCGCCGGATCCTGCCATTGCGGGTTTGTGCTTTGGCGTCCAAATGCTGTGAAGCCCCCCGAGATGCTTTCCGATGGAAGCCCGCCGGCCACAATCGGGTTGTTGGGCAATCCAGGGATCGTGAAGTCGTTCTGCCCAATTGAGAGCGTGAACTTGCCGGCCTTGGTCCGCGACAGACCCACGCGCGCGTCCAGGACCCGATTGGCGCCGAACAGATGCGTATACCCAAGTGCGACCTGCTGGTCGAGGATTCGGATCGTACCATTTGTCTGGCCGTCCAGTGGAAGCGGAATTGTAGGATGGTTGACGCCCGTCTCCTTGCGGTCGCTGATCCTCAGGAACCATGCGCTATTTGCATTCTGCTGGTAATCAAATCGCAGGTCGCCTTTATCCGACTTATCTGTGAAAGGCACCTCCTTGGCATAGTCATCGGAAGCCAAACCGGTTGTGGCAACCCCTGAAACCGGTAATTGACTGGCAAATGGTTTGTAGTAGTTCAGGATCGTCGTAGAAAGCGGATTAATGGCACCCGCCGGAATCGGCGTACCCGCCGGATATGTCACCCCAGTCAGCGGATTGGTGACAGGCACAACCAGGTTACCGTTCAGCTCATTCTGTGTAGGCAGCGTGAGCACGTAGAGCGGGCTCAGCGTCTGACGAAATCCCTCCCAGTCCAGAAAGAAGAAGAGCTTGTCCTTGACGATGGGTCCGCCAAAGTTCAAACCGTATTGGTTGCGATTGAATGTTGGCTTCTGGAATGGAACGGTCGCTCCTGCACCACCAACCAGCAGCGGCTTGAAGAATCCCGCGGCATTCAGATCCGTATTGCGCACAAACTCATACGCAACTGCGTGAAACCTATTGGTTCCACCGGCGGAGGCCACGTTGACCGTCGCCCCCGAAGACCGACCGTACTCGGCGCTTTCGTTGTTAGTCACCAGGTTGAACTGCGCAACCGAATCTGGCGGAACGGCGATGATCTGGTTGTCGAAACCCTGATTGCTCTCGCCGTACGCATTATTGTCCATACCATCCAGCATGAAATTATTGAACATGCTCCGCTGTCCGTTCACGTTGTACGCGCCTTCTCGCACCAGGCTCGATATGGAACTCGTAGTCGCGGCCGTCGGCGCCTGCCGCGAACCAGTTACAAGCGCCAGCAAGTCAGAGAAGTTGCGGCTGACCAGAGGTAGAGCTTCTGTCTGATAGCCTGAAATCTCTTGTCCGCGCTCGCTGGTTTCCGTTTCCAGCTGCAACGCCACATCGCTTACTTCAACAGTCGTGGCATCGGCTTGTCCCACCTTGAGGGTCAGGTCAATGCGTTGGCGCCCGCCGACAGCGATTGCAATATTCTTTGCCACCGCAGGGGCAAAACCAGGCGCGGCCGCCTCAATGTTGTAAGTGCCTACGCGAAGCGATGGAACTTCATACTCACCGCCGCCACCTGAATTAGTTTTGGCTACAATGCCGGTATCCACATTTGTAACCGTGACCGCTGCGTTGGGAACCGCCGCTCCGCTCGAGTCATGGATGGTGCCGTTCAGGCTGCCGTCTTCGTATTGAGCAAAGGTGTGCACAGCAGAGAAAATCAATACAATTGCAACCCCCAGGTGAAGCCAACCAGACACTCGACTTGCCTTCCTCGTCTTGCCCAGTGATGTTCCATTGCGAGTGCTCCGCCGCGCTGATTCTCCCTCGACAAATCCCGCAGAATGCTGGGGCTGCAATGTGCCAACAAGCCTCCCCGTCTCTCGGTTCCACAAAGTCATGATGCCTCCAAAAGTTCTTAACTTGCGATTGTTCGTCACAATTGTTAAGGCTTCATCAACAACACAGAATCAACCGCTAAATACGCCGGTCGAATCCAAACGGCGTCCCTGCACGCTCGATATTCGAATCTTTGCACTTAGCAGCGGATTTGTCCCGCTTTACTTCCGCGATAGGAACCTGGCAACGCCAGGTAAAGGTGTCACCGTCAAAATCCGGTAAATCGATTATTCCGTCAACCAAATAGCACCGTAGAGTGTGCATGTCCATTCGAGCCCTTTCCGGTTTGAACCACTTGCAAGCGAGGTTGCAGTCGTCGATGTAAAGTAATCGTCAACCTTGCTGAACAGTTCTAGAAGTTGTCTCCATAAATCCGTTTTGAAAGGGCCCGGCTTTAGCCACGGGCAAGCCTCCCTCGGACCCGGCCGTGATTGATGTGACAGTTTCTAGAATCCTGGAAACTCCGTCTTCCGAGGCTCACCTTGAATTTAACCCAGAACTAGGAGAATCTAGGAAAATGAAACTCGAGTTCAAGAGAATTCGACAGCTGCGTTGTGCCGCGCTGGCCATCGCTGCCCTTCCGATGCTAACTAATCCGTTTCCGTGCCCTGCGCAAATTACGCTTTCAGTATCTGCCGCCGCAAGCCTCAGGGATGCAATCACCGAGGTTGAAGCTTCTTACAAACTCACGCACACGCGTCTCGAATTCCAGAATAACTTTGGCTCATCCGGCACCTTGGCCGTGCAGATAGATCAGGGAGGCCTCGCTGATGTGTTCTTCTCCGCTGCCGAAAAGCCCATGGACGATCTTGCAGCGAAGGGCTTGATCGTTGCCGCGACCCGCCGCAACCTGCTCCAAAACACTTTGGTATTGATCACCCCGCTTGATTCCACTTTGAAAGACTTTCAGGACCTTACCGCCGCTTCCGTGCGGACCATTGCGCTTGGCGACCCTGGCAGCGTTCCAGCCGGTCAGTATGGACGGCAAACCTTGGCGTCCCTTCACCTGCTGAATCAGCTCAGCACCAAGCTTGTGCTTGCAAAGGACGTGCGCCAGGTTCTTGCCTATGTTGAAACCGGGAACGCGGATGCGGGTCTTGTCTATGCCACCGATGCCCGAATCTCCTCCAAAGTTCGCATTGTGGCCACCGCTCCTGATTCCGCTCACGATCGCATCGTCTATCCCGTAGCCGTATTGAAAGGAACTCACAACGAAGCCGAGGCTCGAGATTTTGTCGAATCTCTCCGCGGCCCCGCCGGCAGAGCCATCTTTGTGAAATATGGATTTACAATAGCCGCACAGTGACTCCGCCAATCGATCCGTCGCCGCTCTACATCTCGCTTGCTACAACCTGCGCCGCGACCATCGCCACTTTCTTTCTCGGGCTCTTCGCTGCCAGGATCATGTACGGAGTACGCGGCAGGCTCCGCGCCTGGATTGACGGCATACTGACTTTACCCCTGGTACTTCCTCCAACCGTGGTCGGATTTCTCCTCCTCCTGCTGCTGGGACGGCGAAGTGTGATTGGCCATCTGCTTCAACAAGTCGGCATCACCATCGTTTTCTCCTGGCCGGCAACCGTCATTGCCGCTACCGTTGTGGCTTTCCCGCTCATGTACCGCACCACCCTGGGAGCTTTCGACCAGGTGAACCCGAATCTTCTCGATGCAGCGCGCACGCTTGGAGCTTCAGAGCGCCTGGTCTTCCGCAGAGTTCTGCTTCCATTGGCCGGGCCCGGCGTCATTGCAGGAACCGTACTCGCCTTCGCGCGTGCGATGGGAGAATTCGGGGCCACTCTCATGGTCGCAGGCGACATCCCTGGCCGCACCGAGACAATGCCCATCGCCATCTTCTCCGCAGCCGCGGGCGGAAACATGAGCCAGGCATTTCTGTGGGTCGGCTTGATCGTCGTACTGTCACTGGCAATCATCCGTCTTTTGAACCGCGAGGGTGCCCTGCGCAAGCCAGTTCGCCCGCACCTTGGCTCATCTCTGGCCCCGGTGCCGGTTATCCCGCTGCCCGTCAGGCAAGATCCATCGACGCTTACTGCTTCCATCGACCTCGATGTCTCGAAGACCCTCGAACAATTTGAATTGAAGGTGCTATTGCTCGCAGGTTCAGAAGCAGTCGGCTTGCTCGGGGCCTCCGGTGCCGGAAAATCAATGACCCTGCGCATGATCGCCGGCATCGTAACTCCGGATCGTGGACGAATTGTTCTCAACGGCCGCGTTCTCTTCGACAAAGCCGCCGCCATTCACATCCCCGCTGCTCAAAGAAAGATCGGCTTCGTCTTTCAGGACTACGCCCTCTTCCCCAATATGACCGTGGCAGAGAACGTCGGATTTGGGTTGAGTGCATTGAATGGAATGGAGCGCCAAGCGCGCGTACAAATGCAGCTCGACCGAATGCGAATCTCCGACCTGGCCGATCGCAACCCGTCGGAAATCTCAGGGGGGCAGCGGCAGCGGGTCGCCATCGCTCGTTGCATGGCCATTGAACCCGATGCCCTGCTATTCGATGAACCCTTTGCCGCGCTCGACCCGCACCTGCGCCGGCAGATGGAAGAGCAACTCCGTGCAACTTTGGCAAGCTATAACGGCGTAGTCATCTTTGTAACTCATGACATGGAGGAGGCCTTTCGCTTCTGCACAGATCTGCTTGTCTTAGACAGTGGCAGAGTCATCGCAAGTGGCCCAAAGCACGAGATCTTCGAGCATCCGCAAACCGTCGCAACCGCACGTCTAACCGGCTGCAAGAACATTGTTGAGGCATGCCGCATCAGCGCCGACCGCATCGCGGTCGGCGCCTGGAACTGTGAACTGCGGACGCAGCTCCCGGCGCCCAAGTCCCTCACTCATGTCGGCATTCGCTCACACCAAATCTTTTTCCAGGCAGATTCGAACCAGGCAAACACCTTCCCTTGCTGGCTCGTCACCACCAGCGAGGCCCCGCATGAGATGACTCTCTACCTCCGCTTGCACGCTGCGCCCAAACCCGGTGAGCCGCACCACTTGCAGGCCGATGTCCCAAAAGAGCTTTGGCGCTCCCTGAGCGTTCTGCCTCAGCCCTGGAAGGTCACGCTCGATCCGGCACGGTTGCTCCTGCTTGGAAACTGAGCCCTCGCAAATCTCTCCGCCGCCGGCAGGCTCCGTTGCTCCCATTGGGTCATTATTGAAACGTTCACGTGCAAAATCTCGGCGATTTAGAAGAAAATAGTATTAGATAATGTGCTTGTGCCGGATTGAGGATTGCTTGACACGTACAGAGATTGAAATTCCCAAGTGGACTGCCGAGGAATTTGAGCAGTTGGTCCTGGCCGCAGACCCGAAAGTCGCGGCCTTCGATTGTGACGGAACTTTGTGGGGCGGTGATGCCGGCTACGGATTCATGGCCTGGTCTCTGGAGCAAGGCTTGGTCTCGCGATCCACCAGCGATTGGATCGACACTCGCCACCGCGCATACCAGGCCGGTCAGGTCAGCGAATTGGTTATTTGTGGTGAAATGGTTCGCATTTACGCTGGCCTGCGTGACCAGGAATTACGTGCCGCAGCGGCCCAGTATGTGCAGGAGTTTGTCCGCCCCCGCGTATTCCCTGAGCTGGCCTCGCTCGTGTCCACTCTGCTCAAGAAGGGTGTCGAAATCTGGGCCGTCAGCTCCACCAACCGCTGGGTCGTTGCTGAAGGGGTACGGGATTTTGCGATTCCAGAGAATCGCATTCTGGCCGCCGAGGTCCGGGTTGCTGCGGGCATCATCACCAGCGAAATTCTCGACGTCCCCACCGACGAGGGCAAGGTCGCTTCCTTGGCGCGCGTCGGAATCACGACCCCTGACGTCGTCTTCGGCAACTCCATTCATGACCTGGCCATGCTCGAAATTGCGCGCCGCGCCTTCCCCGTCAACCCTTCCCAGGCACTGCTTGATGCTGCGGCAAAGCACGGGTGGGGCTTCTTTCGGCCGCAAGGTGCGGACGGAGCCCACCCCGGCGCAGGAGGCGAGTAGCCACAGCCTCACCGCCACCGCCCTCTCCGCGCTATGCACTCAAATGGAGCAATGTTACTTGCGCCATGAGCTGCATTTACACTAGAGCTGTGGAACAAGCCCAACCAGACTCCAACACAAGGCCCGCTGGTCCCGCCCTCCGTTTCGTTGCCGCCGCACTCATCGTCCGCGGCGGCGAAGTTCTCATCGGCCAACGCCGTCCCGATCAACCGATGGCCTTGCAGTGGGAATTCCCCGGCGGAAAAATCGAGGCTGGCGAAAGTCCAGAGCAAGCCCTCGCCCGCGAGCTCGACGAAGAACTCGGCATCCAGGCGACCATTGGTCCTCGGGTCACCCACATTCGTCATAACTACCGCCATGGCGGCGCAGTCGATCTGCAATTCTTTGCCGTCCATGAATTCTCGGGAGAGATTCAGAATCGCATCTTTCACCAGGTCCGTTGGACCAGGCTTGAAGACCTGCCCGAATACGACTTCCTCACCGCTGACCGCGGCCTCATCCGCGACCTCGCCGCTGGCAAGCTGCTCTAGCCGCCACCTTCACCAGACCACAACGTCCCTGCACCACAGCCCGCTCTCGAGACCATCACAAGCGCGGAAATCCGCAAAAAGTCCCCGCGAGCGATTAGCGAGCGACTGCCCCACCGCAGGTGGTTAGTGCCCCGGCATCATCCCCCACAGCATCACCATCGTCATCCCTATCACGATAATGCTGGTCCCCCACGCAATTACATTCCAAATGCGCGTGTTCTTGTGCTCGCCCATCAGGTCGCTGCGGTTGATCAGCATCAGCATCAGAATGATCACCACCGGCAGCAATACGCCGTTCAAGACTTGCGACAGGATCGCCACGTTGATCAACTGCGCATCCGGCAGCAGCAGCACAGTCAATGAGCCGCCCACAATCAGCAGCGTATATAGCCAATAGAAAAACGGCGCTTCCTTGAATCTCTTGTCCACGCCCGACTCAAGCCCAAGGCCCTCGCACACGGTATATGCCGTCGAGAGCGGCAGAATCGAGGCCGCGAACAGCGACGCGTTGAACAAGCCAAAAGCAAACAGCAGGAACGCGTAGTCTCCCGCCAATGGCCGCATCGCTTCCGCTGCGTCCGATGCCACCTGTATCGCACCCATCCCATGCACATACAGGGTCGCTGCGCATGCCACCACGATGAACCACGCCACAATGTCGGTAAAAAAGCTGCCGATGACTACATCCAACCTCGATGCCGCATAGTCCTTTACGCGGATGCCCTTCTCCACAATGGACGACTGCAGGTAAAACTGCATCCATGGAGCAATGGTTGTGCCCACCACGCCGATGGCCATGTAGATATACGCTTTGTCTTTCCAAACCGACTTTTGCGGCAGTTGCACCGTCGCCAGCAGCGCATCATGCCAGCTTGGCTGTGAAAGAACCCCTGCAAAAATGTAAGCAATATAGACAACTGACGCAATCAGGAAGATCTTTTCCGTACTCTTGTAACTGCCCCTGACCACCATGTACCAGACCAGCCCGGCGCAAAGCGGGACCGAAATGAACTTCGACACATGGAACAAATGCAACGACCCGGCAATGCCGATGAACTCGGTCACCACGTTGGTGTAGTTCACCACAACAAGCATCACCATCAGCACAAAGGTAAGCCGCAGCCCGAACTCTTCGCGGATCAGGTCGCTTAATCCTTTGCCGGTCACCACGCCCATGCGGGCGCACATCTCCTGAACCACGATCAGCGCAATCGTGATTGGAATCATGGTCCACAGCAGGGTGTATCCGTATTGTGCGCCAGCTTGGGAGTAGGTGAGGATGCCGCCGGAGTCGTTGTCGACATTCGCGGTGATAAATCCGGGGCCGAGAACGGCCAGAAACAGAAGTATCCGGATTCGCCAACGCTTGCCCATGCCCGAGATCCTAAGGAGGATTCATGAAAGTTTCCTCACTGACCATATCAGGCGGGACCAGCGTCCGCGAACCCATCCGGACATCACTCGCGGGTTGAGTCCTGAAAGGTGCTTGACAAGGCAATATTATCTTGGTACATTGGTACCAAGATAACAGGAGACGGCTATGTCGGCAGAACTGCAGAATCGTGAACCCGTTCTGGTCGAGCGTGTCCAGACGGGTGTCCGCTTGGAAAAGCGCATGTTGAAAGTGCTCAAAGCCATCGCGGAACAGAAGGATATGACGCTTGGCGACTTGCTTGAGGGAATCGTCCTCCACGCATTCGAGGGTAAGCTCGTTCCCTTCTCCACCCAGACGCTCAAAGAGATCGAGCAGTTCAAGTCCCTTTATGGGATGACCTTGAAAGCTTCAGACAGTCACAACCTCAAAGAACGAAAAAGATGAAGTCTCTCTCCTTGATGTGAGTGGTCTCTCCCATCACGTCCGCTGGCTTGATTCGCTTCTATGTCTTTCGGCCGTTGCCCATGTGCCTATCCACACTTGACAGCGCTCGGCGCGCGAGACTACAACTCGCTTTCAACCATTGCCAGCACAAGAGGTCCACTCTATGCATTCATCCGATCCGCTTGAAGGCTCACCAGCGCGCAGGAAGCTGTTGGGCACCATGGTCTCCGCCGCCGCTTTGCTTGGTCTCAATGCCGCCGGGGCTTCAGCAAGCGAACCGGCGCCGGTGGGTGGGGCCGCAGCGCCTCCTGACCACGCGCCCGCGGAGCCGGAAGAGCTTTTTGCACTCGCCCGTTTTCGCGGCTACAAGTCTCGCCGCTCCTCAAGCTGGGACCGGTCTGGCGGCAACGCCGATGCCATTCCTGTTGAATCAAACCAGACTGCAACCCTGCTGGATGTTGCAGGAGCCGGGGTGGTCACCCATATTTGGTTCACGATCAACTCGCCAGACTCGATGCACCTCAAGAACCTCGTCTTGCGGGCCTGGTGGGATGGAGAGCCAACTCCCTCGGTGGAAGTCCCCATTGGCGACTTCTTCGGCCTCGGACTGGGCGAGTATTTCATGTACCAATCAGCCCTGCTGGCCGTCGCGCCAATGAAAGCTCTCAACGCTTACTTCAAGATGCCCTTTGCCACCTCGGCCCGCATCACTGTCAACAATGAAGGCAAACTTCGGACTGACAATCTTTACTTCGCCATCGACTACATCACCCTCCCCGACCTTCCCTCCGACTTGGGCCGCTTCCATGCCCAATATCGTCAGGCTGCTCCATGCAAAGGCTGGACCGATAACTGGACCAGCAACGGAAGTCCCGGCATCAACGACAGGAAGAACCTGAACGGCGAAGGCAACTACGTCTTCCTTGAAGCCGCGGGAAAGGGTCATTTTGTAGGGGTCACCCATGCTGTCGAACAGAATCAGGATGGCTGGTTCGGCGAGGGAGACGACATGATCTTCATCGACGGCGACACCCTGCCCACCATCAACGGCACCGGTACTGAGGACTACTACAACGGGGCCTGGGACTTTGGCGGCCTGGCATTCGCTAACATGCATCAGGGCGCTCCTTATATAGTGGACCCGGAGCGGATCGGCGGCCGATATTGCCTCTATCGCTGGCACACCGAGAGCCCGATTACCTTTGAAAAATCAATCCGGGTAACCATGGAACACGGCCACGCCAACCACCGCTCTGACAATTTTTATACGACGGCGTATTGGTACCAGGCCGAACCTCACGCCGCTTTCCCACCCTTGCCTGCGCCGTCGGTTCGAATTCCACACATCTTCCGTGTCGGCGGAGCCGGAGCAGTGCCCCCGGCCGCTGAATAACTTCAAATGGGTGGGAGAACCGCTGACAAAGGCAAATGCAGGTTGCTTTAAAAGCGCACGGCTTCAGCCGTCTCGCATCTTGTCCATGAATTGAGTGGGCCCTTCAATCTGCGGGAGATCTTGTCGGGGCGGTAGGGCAGGGATTTATCCCAGGCGTAAAATCTGAGGAATCAATGTGGGCTTCAGCCCCTGAGGTATGCTTTTCGCCAATCCTGCCTGAAAATCGGTGCTCTTCCGCAGCCTGTTTTGCTCCTCGGAGCCTGATCGGTCCTTCGACCATCGGCTTTTACGCCGTAGCCAGCACCAAAGGCTCGACTTCGACAACCGGTTCCTCGGCGACCCCGATCAACAGGGACTTCACCACGTCCGCAGCGCTATAGGAGTCCCGGCCGGGAGCAACAAACTGCGCGATAGTGTTCAGGTCGTCACCTACGGTCACTAACGGCGGTTCCACAACAGCATCCTTGCGGGTCTGCGCGTAGCCGACATTTGCCATCAGGGCGTTGCAAAGGCACTTTCTGCCAACTGTTTCCTCGATCTTGCCGCCCTTTGCCAGGTAGTTCTCTACTGGTTCAGCCGCACAACGATAGCCGATCTTGCCGTCCTCGACCGCGTAGGGCTCACGCAAATAGCCCAGATCGCAAACGCGCTTCCGCTCCTGATAGATCGGGAACTCTGACGAAGTGCCTTCCAGCAGGGCTACCTTGAACGGGAAACCCGTCGGAGAAGCCAGCGGATCGGTAAACACCACGCCTGCTCCAACCTTGGCCTGCGCCATAAGTTGCTTCTTCAAGTCCGCCCGCATCCCGGATTCCTGACTGAACGCGAACGCAGTCCCAACCTGGATGCCTGCGGCGCCCTGCTCAAGGGCCTCACGCAGCTTTTGGGCGTTTCCATACCCGCCCGCCAGCCAGAAAGGGACACCCATGGCCCGCATTTCCTGCAGGTTCACGCGGTCGCGTTCACCGTACACCGGCTCGCCCGATTCATTCAGCTGCAGCTTTCCGCGCGGCGGCGCATTGTGCCCACCGGCCGTCGGCGTTTCGATCACAAATCCGTTCACCGGTCCGCTGGCCCGCCTCAGCATGGTGGTCGCCAACGTATTCGAGGAGACAATTGCCAGGAACCTCGGCCGGTGCAGCAACGGAAGCGGTCCTTCCGCGTAGCCTGCCGGGTCGAAGTGCATCTGAGTGTCCTGCCCCGGCAATGCTCCGGTAACCGACAACTTGTATTCCGCTGCATGGTGCGCTGCAAACATGTCAAGCACGCCCGGAATATGCAGCGGGATTCCCGCGCCCATCAACACATAGCCCACGCCCGCCAGCATCGCCCCATAGATTGACGACAAATGCGGCATCTGGACCTTTTCAAGAAAATTGATCCCTACCGGATTCTTATGCCCTTCCCGGGCCAGAAAAACCTCTACGAAGTTGCTGACGATGCAGAGTTCTACCAGTTTCCGCGTGTCCTTCCGCTGATGCAGTGGAATCGCCGGATACGGCATGTCGCTCGGCTTGCCGCCGGGAACAAAATACTCCTGCCAGATGCGCTTCGCCATCTCCGGAAACGGAAAGGCTTCCAGTCCCCGTCGCATGTGCCCGCCATCGTCTCCATCCACAAGGCGACGCACAAACAGTGAATCGAGCGCAGTACCTGATACAACGCCCAGTTGGCCGAGTCTGGAGACGGCATTCGCCAGGCGCCAATTCGACACGCCGACGCCCATACCGCCCTGAATGATCTTGGGAAGTTGCATCATTCGACAATTCTTTCACAAATCCAGATAAATTCGTGGATTTTCTGCCAGCATAGGCTTGTGGCGGGAATAGAAATGTTCAATTCTGCTCAACTTGCCTCGAATCCCGCACTCTTTCGGACTCGCCCTTGCATTCCCTAGAGCTTTTCTCGCAGGAAGCTGATCACATGATCTGCCTGAACAACCCCCACCATCCGTCCCTGCGAGTCCACCACTGGAAGTGCATGCAAATTGTACTTATCGAACAGTTCTGCCAGGTCATCCTGGTGCAGGTCCGCAGGACACGACAACACCCGCGGCTCGGTCAACACAACCAGTCTCGTCTCCGGCAAAGCCATCACCAACCTGGCCAGAGAGACCACCCCGCGAAGCACCCGCTTCTCATCCAGCAGGTAAACTTCCGTAACGCTCTCCGGATCGCCATCAAACCCGCGCAAGGCCTGAACAGCTTCCGCTACTGTCGACTGCATTCCCAGCTTGATGAAGTCCGTGGTCATCCGCCCTGCTGCCGAATCCTCGTCGAATTCCAGCAGCTCTTCCACGTCCTGCCGCTCTTCCGGCTCCATCTCTTCAAGGATCGCGTCAGACTGCTCCTCTGAAAGTTCAGCGAGCAAATCTGCTGCCGCGCCAGGGTCCATCTCCTCCACGATGTCGGCAATCTTCTCTTCGCCAAGCTTTTCAAGCAGCGCCTTCTGCAGCTTCGGATCCACCTCTTCCAACGCCTCGGCCGCCACTTCTTCATCCAGCGAAGTGAACACAGCTTCGCGTTCTGCCGGTGCAAGGTCCTCCAGAATTTCGGCCAGGTCCGACGGATGCATCTCCGCAAGCCGCTCGTACTCGATGCGCAGCTTGACTCTCCTTGCCGGATCTACCTCGATCACATCCACAAATTCCCAGGGTATTCCATGCGCTGCCAGCTTCCGCGAAACCGCCTCCAGCTGCGCCCGCGGCAGCAACCCCTTAAAGACCCTGCGGAAGGCCCCCCGCAACCCCACTTCAACTTCAGCCACGCGCAACAAGTGCGCTGCGCCGCGGCCCAGCCACTCCAGATCCACATCGTTCACCCGCACAACCTTGCGGCCATGAATATCGATGATCTGCCGGTCAACCAAGTCCTGTTGCAGGTAGAGGTAATTGCCCTCTTCTTTCAGCGGCGCCATCGTTCCCGATGAACGCAGCTCCAGCGTGCCCGCCGGCGTTTCCATCACGTCTTCTGACGCAACAATGAAAAGCCCGGTGCGCGTCTTGAGCACCAGCCCTGCAACCTTGCCCGCATCCGAACCCGTGGCCACCGCAATGTCTTTCAGCCGTCCCCGCAAATGCCCCTGCGCATCGGTCACAGGAGTGCCCAGCAGGGCGGTCAAACTCACACGGGCTGTGGTGCGCGGTTGCATGTGGTGAGTGTATTCCCTGAGAGCCGGATTGTGCCTCCCTTCCGCATCCGCTTAGGTAATGGAAAGTTCCAGCGCCGTGCCCCTGCGCCGAATAGCTCTCAAGCGCGCCCTCTCAAACACGCCCCGGTCGTGGCCAACTGCCCGGCAATCAACATCGCGTCTTGACACAATTCCCTGCCAGCCATGAAACTGCCAGCAAGGTTCTTGAGGCGCGGAGGGCGATTCAGCGCCTGTCTGCTCCGGAAGAGGCGGACTCGATCCCCGTGAGCGCTCCCAGGGCAGGACGAATGAGCTTTTCGCTGAATTCCACCATGGAAAGTGTCAGCGAGGTGGAGGCTGCCGCAGATAAACTTGCGGAAGAGGCAGGCCTCGAAGAGGATGAGCGCTTCCGCGTAACCATGGCAGTCCGCGAGGCCGCCGTCAATGCCGTCCTGCACGGCAACGAGTACGACCCCACCAAGCAGATTTCTGTCAGCCTTGAGAACACCGGCAAGGCTCTCATCTTTACCATTGCCGACCAGGGAAAAGGGCTGAATCCTGATTCGCTGCCCGACCCGCTTGCCCCTGAAAACCTCTTGCGCGGAACCGGCCGCGGCATCTTCCTCATCCGTTCCTTCATGGATGAGGTACACTTTCGTCAACTGCATCCTGGTACCGAGTTGACGCTTGTAAAAAAACTCGCGCCCACTGACCAAAAAACTTGAGCTGCTCGCGCGTCGGTCGTCTGCGCTCGATCGGGGACTAGATCAAGCCCGCGGACCGCTCATAGCTCTCGATTTCAAACGCATTGCTACCGGCGAAAGTGCTATAACCGTATTAACAAACAAGGAGGAATTTCCGTGGCACTTACTATTGCTTCCCGTGAATTGGACGGCGTCACCGTTCTGGACCTCAGCGGGCGGATCACTCTTGGCGAAGGAAGCGTGCAAGTTCGCGACGCCATTCGCGACCTGATCGGCAAAGGACAAAAAAGTGTCCTTCTGAACCTCGGAGACGTGAACTATATCGATAGCTCAGGCTTGGGCGAGCTGGTTAGCGCCTTCACCACGGCAAAAAACCAGGGCGCCTCCCTCAAGCTCCTCAAGCTCACCAAGAAGGTTCATGACCTGTTGCAGCTCACCAAGCTCTATACCGTCTTCGACATCTACGACGACGAAGCCAGCGCCATCGCCTCCTTCAAGTAGTCCCGGCCACGTCAGGCCTCAACCGGCCTGCGCCGTCGCCGTTGAAAAGGCCATCCTCCTAAAGGGATGGCCTTTTCAATTCTGGTGGGTGAGGCAGCCGCCTTGAGCTTGTGGAACGAGCTCGAAGGTCTCCTACTTTGGCGCAATGAAGCTAAGTCAAAGATAGGGCACCCGAAGTGTTGGGGTTGAAGTAAGGTGACAAAAGCACGAAGGGTGCGCCGCCCGTCAAGTCTTAATGCGAGCCAATCCCAGACCGCAAATTGGGCCGGAGGCTGGGGTATCCCATCCATATCGGTCGCTGTGGCGGCCGATGGATCGGATACCCTGATTGCAACATAGGAAGCGGGGGCAGAAAACCGCTAGAACTTAACCGCAGGCACCTCGCGCGCCGTGGGACTGGCCGTGAAATAAGCATCATTCTGTTTGAAGCCAGCCATCCCTGCCCAGATACTGTTGGGAAATTGAAGGATGAACGTGTTGTAGTCCTGGATCGCGTCGTTATACCGCTTGCGCGCCACCCCAATCCGGTTTTCCGTCCCTGACAGCTCGTCCTGCAAGCGCATGAACTGCTCGCTCGATCGCAGTTGCGGATAGTTCTCAGTCAGCAAGAGCAGGCGGCCGATCGCCGAGTCCAACTGCCCGTTCGCCGCGATCTTGGCCTGCGGCCCCTGCGCATTCAACATCCCCGCGCGGGCATTGGCGATATCCCCAAACACCGTGCTTTCTTCTTTGGTGAAGCCCTTCACCGTCTCCACCAGGTTGGGAATCAGGTCGGCGCGTCGTTCCAACTGAACGTCTACTTCCGACCACATTGACTTCACGTTCTGGTCCTTCGCCACCATCGCGTTCTTGGCGCCCACATAGCTGCTGAACACCATGAAGGCGCCCAGAACCAGCACGCCAACCACTCCAAGCACGATCCAAAGTCCCTTGCTCATACCGTCTTCTTCTCCTCCGGTCCGCCGCGGCGAACCCCTTTGCTGAACTTGAAATCTCTACCAGCTTCCCCCGGCGCCACCGCCGCCAAATCCGCCGCCGCCGAACCCGCCAAACCCTCCGCCACCACCACCGCCGCCGCCGCCACCGAATCCGCCGCCGCCGCCCATAAACGGACCCCGGCCCCAGCCGCCGCCAAACAACCCGAAAGCAAACAGAAACCGCAGCAGGTTGAAGCCGCCAAAGAACACCAGGATGATCAGAAAAAAGATCAGTTTCCCGATCACTGCACTGTGCCGCACCGGTTCACTCGCCGGCGCCGCTGCCGCCTCCTGGTCCAGTGTCACCTTGGCGTCTGCGGCAATCACTTGCGCCACTTCGCCCACCGCCTGGGTTACCGCGCCGTCGTAGTCGCCTGCCCGAAGATCGGGAACCATCTCCCGGCCTATGTCGCCAAGCTTCCCATCGGGCAGGATGCCTTCAAGCCCATAGCCCACATCAATACGGCGCTGGTGATCGCCGATCGAAAGCAGAATCAGGACCCCGCGGTCAGATCCCTTGCGGCCCATCTTCCACTTATCTTCAAGTTGGTTGGCGTAGTCCGCGGCATCATCCCCATCCAGCGTCTGGACGGTGACCACTGCGATCTGCGCGTTGGCCTGGGAGTGGTCCAGCTGGCCGCAGATGTGGTCGATTCGCGCGATGGCATCGGCCGATAGCACGTGGGCGTTGTCGCTCACGTAATCGGTGGGTTGGGGCAGGTCGCTCACCTTCTGGGCGAGCGCTAAAGGTGCTGAAAACCCCAATACGGCGGCCAAAACCGGCCGGAATGCGCTCCAACGTGCACTGCGAATGCCCTTCATCGCTCTCAATTGTACGCGGACGCTCCCGCAAAAGTTCCAAAGACCGGGCGACCAGCTTCTAGCTCCTGGCCTCGCGCCCGTATTCCCGTTTTGCATCATCCGCTCGCCGCCAGGAGATGGCCCAGCCGTTGAAAAGCTGAAAGCTAGCCGCTAGAAGCTAGGGGCTGTCCCGCACTAAACTGGAGAAAGATGACTTCCACATCGCTTCCACCCGCGCCCATCGCCCGCAGGATCCACACAGAGACCCACCTCCATGGCACTGTCCTGACCGACGACTACGCTTGGTTGCGCCAAAAGGAGAATCCCGAAGTCACTGCCTACCTTGAGGCTGAAAATGCCTACGCTGAGGCCTATATGGCCCCGCTCGCCGACCTCCGTGAAGGCCTCTACCAGGAGATGCTCTCGCACATCAAGCAAACTGACGTTTCCGTACCCTTTCGTGATGGAAATTGGTGGTACTACAACCGCACTGTGGAAGGGATGCAGTACGGCATACACTGCCGCACACACGGCTCCCCAAACGCAACCGAGGACACGCCAGAGCAGGTCATTCTCGACGGCAACCAGCTCGCCCAAGGCCACGCCTTCTTTGCGGTTGGCGACACGGATATTACCGACGATGGCGACTGGCTGGCGTACACCACGGATACGACGGGCTTCCGCCAATACACGCTCCACATCAAAGACCTGGTATCTGGCGAAACCCTGCCAGGTGGGGTGGAGCGCGTCGGCTCTATAGCCTGGGCCGCCGATAATCTCACGCTCTTTTACACCGTCGAGGACGAGGAGCAGAAGCGCCAGTACCAACTCTGGCGTCACAGGCGGGGCACTCCTCACACGAAGGATGTTCTGGTTTACCAGGACAATGATGAACGCTTCAACCTTGGCGTAGGTCGAACGCGCGACGGCAAATTCTTGATCCTCGAGACAGCCAGCCACACTACCAGCGAGTCCTGGTTCCTCCCCTCTGATGATCCGAAGAGTAATTTCAGGATCATCTCCCTCCGCCAGGACGAGCACGAATACTCCATCGATCACCGTAACGGCCTGTGGTTCATTCGCACCAATGACCGCGGAAGAAACTTCCGCCTCGTCACCGCACCCGTGGAAACGCCCGGCCCGAAGTTCTGGACCGAACTCATCCCCCACCGCGACGCCGTGATGCTCGAAGATGTCGATCTCTTCGCCGGCTTCTTTGTCACCTGTGAACGTGAATACGGCCTGCCCCGCCTGCACATTTGGCGCTTCTCCGGCAGCGGCCCTGAAGCTATGGCCATCGGCGAAATCGCCTTCCCCGAGCCTGCCTACAGCGCTCATCCGCACATCAATCGCATCTTCGACTCGACGACCTTTCGCTACGCCTACCAGTCGCTCGTCACCCCCAGTTCTGTCTATGAGTACGACACGGCCAGCAGCGCCTCCACCCTGCTCAAGCAGCTTGAGATTCCCGGCGGCTTCGACCGCAGCCTCTACGCAAGCGAGCGCGTCCACGCCATCGCCCCGGATGGCGTCAAAGTGCCCATCTCTCTCGTCTATCGCAAAGACCAACGGAAGCCAGGAAAAAATCCCCTCTACGTCTACGGTTACGGATCGTACGGTTACTCGCTTCCCCTTGGTTTCAGCAGCAACCGTCTCAGTCTTCTCGATCGCGGCTTCATCATGGCCTACGCCCACATCCGCGGCGGGGGGGACCTGGGAAAGCCCTGGCACGACGCTGGGAAGATGCTCGTCAAGCGCAACACCTTCACCGACTTCATCGCCTCCGTCGAGCACCTCACAGCTTCCGGCTACGGCGGTACCGCCCGCGTCGCCATCGAAGGCGGCTCTGCTGGAGGTCTCTTGATGGGCGCAGTCGTCAACCTCCGCCCCGATCTCTTCCGCGCCGTCGTCTCCCACGTTCCCTTCGTGGATGTCATGAACACCATGCTCGACGCCACCCTCCCCCTCACCGTTCCCGAATACGAGGAATGGGGCGATCCAAACGAGGAAGCCCACTTCAAGTACATGTTGAGCTATTCGCCCTATGACAATGTCAAGACAGCGAGTTATCCGGTGATGTTGATCAAGACTTCACTGCACGACAGCCAGGTCATGTACTGGGAACCTGCGAAGTACGTCGCCAAGCTTCGCACCCTCAAAACTGATAACAACCCGCTCCTCCTCGTCACCAACATGCAAGCCGGCCACGGCGGCTCCAGCGGCCGCTACGACTACCTCAAAGAGATCGCGTTCGACTACGCCTTCCTGCTGCGGGAGTTGGGACTTGTCTGAAAGACTGATCGTCAATATTTCAAAGAGGGCTCATGAGATCGCTTTTGATGCTTTTATTCTTGATCGCGCTGGGACCTGCCGGAGTCTGCGCCCAGCAGTCCGCTTCTTCTGTCGGCTCCGATCGGCCCGTCTACGAAATCGGCGTGAATGGAGTCAAAGCACCTGTCCCCTTGAATCAAGTACAACTTCTATTCCCTCCCGAAGCGTTAGAGAAGCGAATAAGTGGCAAATGCGCGGTCTCCTTTCTTGTCGACCTCGACGGGCACCCAAAACAGGTGAAAGTCATCCGATGCACCGATCCTGTATTCGCAGAGTCGAGTTCGAGTTGGGTGAAAAAGTACCGCTTTACACCCGCTACAACTCAGGATGGCAAACCGGTGCCGGTCATTTCCACCTCTGTTATCAATTGGGACTTGTACGTCTTCCCAAAGCCAGAGAACATCCCAGTAGTGAAGGTTCTCTGTGAATTTGGTAAACCGGCCAGCACAACCTCGTCAGCAGTCGGCACAGACGGCGTTTACTCGCTATCCGACGCAGTTACCCCGCCCAGGTTGGTTCAGTTTTCCGACGATGGATACCAAATGCTCGCGTTCGAACGTCCCGGGAACAGCCCCTGCGACATGCTGCTCACGATCGACGCAAATGGGAAAGCGTCCGATCCCCAGAACGTCAATTGCGAAAAGCCCAAGCTGGCCAACGCCGCCACTAAGTCTCTTCTCGATTCACGATTCCAGCCCGGAAGTCTAAAAGGCGTCAACGTCCCAGTGCGCGCTTCTGTTCATCTTGAGTTCGTCTCCTTCGTTGCTTCCAAATAGAGAATGCGGCACCTCTTCACCTGCATCAGGCGCCAAAATGCATCAGGGGCGGCCAAGAACCAGTCCCAGAGGAACCAATCTTGAGCGGTGAGCCGGACACATCCCGCGAGGCGCTAGCCGAAGTGCCGGCCATGGCAGCTCCCCGCCCCAACACCGGCCCCTCCCACGCCTGGCGCGCCCTCCGCCATCGCAACTTTCGGCTCTTCTTCGGCGGCCAGAGCATCTCCCTCATCGGCACCTGGATGACCCGCATTGCCACAAGTTGGCTCGTCTACAGGCTCACGGGATCGGCCTTGCTGCTGGGCACGATCAGCTTTGCCGGCCAGATTCCAACATTCATCTGCGCACCCTTCGCCGGCGTATGGGTTGATCGCCTCGATCGCCGCCAAGTCCTTGTCTGGACGCAAACCCTCTCCATGATCCAGTCTTTAGCCCTCGCTGCCCTTACCCTCTCCCACAACATCACCATTCACTGGCTCCTGGGGCTCAGCGTGATGCAGGGCATCATCAACGCCTTTGACATGCCTGGCCGCCAGTCCTTCATGGTGGAGATGGTCGAGGACCGCGCCGATCTATCCAACGCAATCGCCATCAATTCCTCGATGGTCAATATGGCCCGCCTTGTCGGCCCATCCCTCGCGGGAATGCTCATCGCTGTCACCAGCGAAGGCTGGTGCTTTCTCATTGACGGCATCAGCTACCTCGCCGTCATCGCTTCGCTGCTGATGATGCATGTTCACATCGCTCCCATCAAGTGTCAGGCCACTTCAACTTTCACCGACCTCAAGGTCGGTTGGACATATGTCTCGGAGTTCCTCCCCATCCGCACCATCCTCACCCTCTTCGCCCTTGTCAGCCTCATGGGAATGCCCTTCGTAGTGCTGATGCCTATCTTCGCGGCCCGCGTGCTTCACGGTGGCCCGCACACTCTCGGCTTCCTCATGGGCGCCATGGGCATTGGCGCGCTCTTCTCTGCACTCTCCCTCGCTGCACGCAGAAGTGTTCGCGGATTGGTGAGAATGATTCCTGGCTCCGCCGCTGTCTTTGGCCTTGGCCTTATCGGCTTTGGATTCTCCCGCAACTTCTGGCTCTCAATAGCCATGGTCATGGTGGCAGGGATGGGTATGATGATGGGCATGGCGGCCAGCAACACAGTTATCCAAACCATCGTCAGTGAAGACAAGCGCGGTCGCGTCATGAGCTACTACACCATGGCTTTTATGGGAATGGCCCCCTTCGGCAGCCTGCTCGCGGGAACCATGGCAAACGGCTTCGGAGAAAATATGGCCGGTCCAACATCGCCAACCTGGTGGCAGTTTGCTGCCGGCACCTTTGCGCACGGAGTAGGCGCTCCCTGGACGGTCATCGTCAACGGAATCGCACTCCTATTGGGTGCTGCCTGGTTCACGACCCGGCTGCCCAGCCTGCGCCGCCAGATTCGCCCCATCTATCAGGAGTTGGGAATCGTCCCCGCAAAAGAAGGAATTCAACAATGAGCGATTCAAAACTCGACTTCACCCTCAATCCAGCAGAGACGGCCATCGTCGTTATCGATCTTCAAAAAGGCATTGCGCAATTG
Organism: uncultured Occallatibacter sp.; assembly: GCA_964614635.1. Taxonomy (GTDB): domain Bacteria; phylum Acidobacteriota; class Terriglobia; order Terriglobales; family Acidobacteriaceae; genus Telmatobacter. The sequence continues at coordinate 19,034 of CAZTLV010000024.1, read as the reverse complement.
CCTGGAGCGCCGCTGCCGATGACGACGGTCATCGCCAACACGGTTCGCCTGCTCGCCGCTGCCCGCAGGGCAGGTGCGCAGCCTGTTCTGGTACATGTAAGCCTTTCGCCCGACGGCGCGGACCGTCTGAATCCCGTCGCCGACCAACAGCCGAGAATGAGTGGCGCCATGCCCCCGGATTGGAGCGAGTTGCTCCCTGAACTCGACCGTCTGCCGAGTGACCTTGTGATCCTCAAACGTCAGTGGGGTGCTTTTTACGGCACGGATCTCGAACTGCAACTGCGCCGCCGCTCCTTGACCACTGTGGTCCTGTGCGGGGTCGCCACCGAGTTTGGCGTCGAAAGCACGGCCCGCTGCGCCTACGAACTCGGCTTCCAACTCGTCTTTGCCTCAGATGCCATGACCGGAATGCATCCAGACAGTCACACAAACGCCATCGAGCGCATCTTTCCCCGCATTGGCCGTGTTCGAACCACCGACCTGGTCATCGCCGCCTTGCAGTCTTAAATCCGGCACCCGGTCTTCTCAAGTTGTCGACGTAATACCGCAAAGGTGAACGATGATGCCTGTGCACGCCAGCATCGCCGCCTTCGTTGCCAGCGCCTTGTCGGCCGACTGAACTGACGGCGCATACGCCACGTTGACATGGTTGGCCCGGTGTCGAGCCATCATCTGGTTTTGACTCACTCCGTACAGGACAGCATGAACAATTGGCCAAGGCGGCGTGGTCTCGCGCCAGCGGCGCTCCGTTTCGGCGGGCGGCAGGCTCACCACCGTGCCTCTGCCCAGATCCGCATGCAAAGCTCCACCCTCCACAAATACACGGCTCCATACAATCTCGCCCGGCTTCCCAATCCCTTTGAGCGATCCTCCGCCAAGCGGGAAATACATCGCCGGCTGCCGTTCGCTCTTTGCCCCTGCGTAGCCACCCACAAAATGATTCGCCGGTGCGGCGCCGGAAATCTGCAGCAACCACACAAACGCGTCGATTCCCTGGCCCTTGTAGTGCTCACCCCAGCGAACATCGTGCAGCGTTGTCGTTGGATCCAGGCCGAGCGCTTGCCAGCATCGATTCGTGATCAGCGCGTCCACACCCGCGCATTCATCCACTTCGTTGAAATGCACCAATGGCCCACCTGCGTACAGCTCTTCACCTGTTCCTTCCGCAAACACAGGTGGCCGATCCGCATTATTCAGCATTCCCTCTGCCAGGTCCGATGCCGGCGTCATGTCTTTCAATCCTTGTTGATACTGGATACCAATCGCATCGCAGCCAAACTCCTTTGCGATGCGCACGGCCGCGATGTACATCTTGCACTGCTCAATCACCTGATCCAGCGTCAGTTCAGTTGCTCCGTCCTGGCCGAAATCGAACTTCATCCCCTTCGCAACCAGCCATTCGTAGACGGCTTTTGCCTCCGCCTGGCTCACTGTCCGCATCTTCGCCACCAAGGCAGACTGGCTCAACCTCTCTTTATAGATGCCCGCCGGATTCAGTAACTCGTCATCGATAATCGCGTTGTACATTCCCATGCAGCCTTCATCAAAGATGCCGATGATCGCTTTGCGATGCCTGAGTTCATCGGCCAGGGATGCGCCAAGCTTCGCGCTATCCGCTGGCAGCCTACTCACCTCCAGCGGCCGAACATGCGACAAGTCGTGACTGATTCTTCCGTCGCGCAGCCACTCCTGAAGCGCGCTCAGAAAGTAATCGTCCGTAAAGTCCTTGCTCCAAATGGATGAAAACTTCGTCCCTGCCTTGATCATCGATCCATTCAGGTTGAGCAGGCCCACAAGTCCAGGCCATTGTCCTGACCAATTCGCCACGGTCAAAATTGGCCCATGATGGCTCCGCAAGCCCGGCAGCACATGATGGCTATATTGCCAGGCGGCCGTAGCAAAAACCACCCGGGCTTCTGGATGGATATTCATGAAGACATCCATCCCCATCCGCTGCGACGAAATGAAGCCATGCTTGACCGTCTCGTCATAAGCATGAGCGCGAACCAGCTTGATTCCCTGCTGACCAAAAGCCGCGGTCAACTTCTCTTCCATATCTCTTTGGGCCGGCCAGCACGCCTGGTTGGCCGCAAGGCGCAAATCCCCGCTCGTAATCAGTAAAACTTCATCTGCTGCGGGCTTAGCTGGCTTCGTCATCTGCGTTGCCATTTTATTCATCTCCTTGCTACCGCTCAACAATCCATCAGAAAGAAATATACGCCTGTCTCGCAAGCGCCGATGCCCTCGCGAACATGAGGGGTTTCTATCCTGGGATTTCGCACTGGCGCCTTCTTCAGGGTTGTCAGTTTTCAGCTCGATGGCGCTCTTACGAACGCCGCTACAGAGGGATACAATGGGAGCCGTCCTCGCCGGCCAATCGGGCAGGTCATCAATTCAGTCATCGCCCACGCCTTGGGAGATCGTGGTGATCGACGATCTCCGGCAAGGTGCTTTAGAAGAGTTGCAAAGAGTTACCTCGAGAGGAAGAATCCTGTGAAGATGTCATTGAAATGCATCGATCGTGCCGCGAGCGCGTTGGTTCTCGCTTCCGCATTTGTCACGGCTCAATTTGCTGTGGCCCAGTTCCCGGGCATGCAGCAGCCCAAACACTATCCATGGTCTGATGCAACTCTGTCGCCCGACGTGCGCGCCGACCTTGTTATCAAGGAACTCACGCTGGACGAAAAGATTTCGCTTCTTCATGGGCAGGGCATGCCCTTCTTTTCGAATGCGCCGAGTGAGTCCAACGGTGGCGCTGGTTATTCCAATTCCATTCCGCGATTGGGTATTCCAGCCATCCAAATGGCAGATTCGGCCTATGGTGTCACACGCGGCTCTGCTGCGGGACGATATTCCACGGCTCTCCCCAACGATCTGGCCGCCGCTTCCGCTTGGGACCCGGATGCGGCATTCGAGTATGGTGCTCTCATTGGCCGTGAGCTTCGCAACGAGGGCTACAGCATGACCCTCGGCGGCGGTGTCAACCTGCCGCGCGAGCCGCGCAACGGCCGCACCTTTGAGTACCAGGGAGAAGACCCCCTGCTCGCCGGCACCCTGGCCGGTAACTTTGCCAAAGGCGTGCAATCCGAGCACGTCATCGGCGATCTCAAGCATTATGCGGTCAATGACCAGGAGAGCGGCCGCAACGCCGTAAACGCCAACATTGACAAGCGCTCGATGCGTGAGACCGATCTCCGCGCATTTCAGATCGCTCTCGCCATCTCCGACGCGGGCGGCGTGATGTGCTCTTACAATCGCGTCAATGGAGACTTTGCCTGCGAAAACACCTACCTGCTCACCGATGTCTTGAAGAAGGCCTTTCACTTCCAGGGGTTTGTCCTGTCGGATTGGGGCGGCACGCACTCGGCGGCAAAAGCCTCCCATGCAGGGCTCGATCAGGAGCAGCCCGACAAATACTTTTTCGGCGAAATGCTCAAAAAGGCCGTCGAAAGCGGAGACGTCTCTCAAGACGAGATCAACGATCATGTGCACCGCGTCCTGCGCACCATCTTTACAACCGGCCTTTTCGACCACCCGGTCGTAAAGCAGGTGCCGGATGTGGAGAAGGGCTACGAAACTGCACAGAGAATTGCAGAGATGAGCATCGTGCTCTTGAAAAACGATCATGCCGTCCTTCCGTTGCAGGCAGCCACCCTTCATTCGGTTGCCGTGATTGGTGGCCACGCGGATGTCGGCGTGCTCACTGGTGGCGGATCAGCCCAGGTCGATCCTCCCGGAGGCACCCCTGTACCTCCGCCTCCTCCAGGGAAGAATCCACTTGATGCTTTTCTCCGTCCGGCCTGGCTGCGCAGCTCGCCCTTGCGCGCGCTCACGGCTGAGCTTCCTGCCGCCAAGGTCATTTACATCTCCGGTGAAGACGTCGATGCGGCCGCAACAGCGGCAAAGCAAGCCGATGTGGCCATCGTTTTCGCTTATCAATGGGAGTCCGAGGGCTTCGATCTACCCACGCTTGACCTTGCCCCCGCACAGAACCAATTGATTGAAGCTGTGGCTGCCGCCAACCCGAAAACGATCGTGGTGCTTGAAACCGGTAGCCCCGCCACCATGCCATGGGCGGACAAGGTTGCCGGGATCGTTGAAGCCTGGTATCCCGGAATCCGGGGCGCCGAGGCATTGGCGAACCTGCTCACCGGGCACGTCAACTTCACCGGCAAACTTGCCATCACTTTTCCAAAGAGTGACGCCGATCTGCCGCACCCCAAGCTCGTACTGCCCCCACCAACCTCCGAGCCCAACTTCGCCGCCGCAGGCGGAGACGTATCAAACTTCATGAGCATGATGGCCAAAGGACTGCCGGCTTTTCAAACCTACTACGACGAGAAGCTGAAGGTCGGCTATAAATGGTACGACGCGGAAAAGAAACCCGTCCTCTTCCCCTTCGGCTACGGCCTCTCCTACACCACTTATGCCTATTCCGGGCTCAAAGTCGAGGCCGGCGACACCGTAAACGTCACCTTTACGATAAAGAACGCTGGCAAACGTGCTGGAACGGAAATCGCTGAGGTTTATTCTTCGCTTCCGGATGCGGCGGGCGAGCCGCCAAAGCGTCTCATCGGCTGGACGCGCGTGGAGTTGCAGCCCGGCGAGTCGAAGACCGTCTCCGTTCCCGTCAACCGCGATCGCCTCACCATCTTTGACGAGGACTCGGATGGCTGGAAGCTGGTTCCGGGCGACTACAACGTCCGGGTCGGTGGATCTTCGCAGGATCTACCACTTCACGAGCAGGTCGCGCTTCAATAATCTGATGAATCTTTGCTGGGCCGTGTCAGAGGATCAACACTCAGGAACGGCCCAGCTGGACCAGCTCGTTTTTGATAAAGCTCGACCCACATATCCCCTAGTTTGTGCGCAATGTGGGACCTCTTTAGACCAGCAACCTTATTCCATTACACTTGCGTCCACGGCCTTTCAAGAATACCTATTGCAAAATTCGTTAAATACCGAATTTGGTCTGCAATCCATTGATATTCAAGCTCATGCAGGTATCCCACATGGCCAGTCATGTAGAATTGCCCCTTAGATAAGAATGGAAATTGTCCTCAATCTTTGCTGGGTGCTTCTTGCATTCGTCATCGTGCGGCTTTGGGTGGTCTATGCCCCTTGCGCAGGCACAAGCCGGCGGACGCAGGTTGCAGCGTTGGCGTTGCTTATCATCATTCTCTTCCCCGTAATTTCGGTAACGGATGATTTGCAGGCCCTCAGGAACCCGGCAGAGGTCGATTGCCGTGCACGCCGGAACCACGCGGCCGCTTGTATTCATTCAACATCTACTGCAGTAGCTGGACCGCCCGCGGCCATCTTCATTGCCTCATCATCCGACTTTCGGCGCTTCATCCCGCCCGCCGGCTTCTCCGTCCGAGTTGTAGCAAACGCTGCACTCGCTCCAATCCAGAACCGCCCTCCGCCCGCCGATTGATCTTTCGCAGCCAAATCCATTCAAATCCTGAGCACGTTCTCATCCCTATGATCGCCTTACAAGCTATGGCGCAAGGTGGGCGTATGAAGCGATCTTTTCCCTCTCTTTCTGCTTGGTTGGCAGGTGCTGCAATAATCACGCTTATCCCTGCCCTGCTGGGAGCTCAGCAGAATCTAACCCGGGATCAGGTGAAGACTAAGTTTGAATCTGCGAACCCGACGCTCAACACTGCCGCTCCCGGTTTCGCGCCTTTGAGAATCTTCGACCGCAATCAAGGCGAACAGCACCGTGCCCTCATCGATCTGACCGCCACCGGACAACTGCACCCAGCCGGGGGACGCGAGGTAATTCAATGAAACCGCCTTCCCTTCCTTCAAAACCCGCAAAGGGTCTTCTGGCCTTCGCAGTTGCGTCCTCCTTCAGCATTTTGGCCGCCTGTGGCTGCAAATCCGGCCTGGAAGGAAATACGGCACCGCCTCAAGCCCAGGTCATTCGAGTCGAGGACATGAATCTGCTTACCATCGACCCCAAAGATGTTCCCAAGTTTCCGTTGGTCGCAGCCACTCAAATTGAGTCAGCAAGCGAGTTGACGGCCACAGGATCGGTCTTGCCTGACATCTCCCGCGAAGTGCCTGTTATTTCGATGGCGAACGGCCGCGTTGTTGACATCAGGACCCGCCTCGATGACAACGTCAAGAAGGGCCAACTGATGCTGAAGGTTCAGAGCCCTGACATCACCAGCGCGTTCAACGCCTATCTCAAAGCGGTCAACGACGCACAACTGGCACACACGGCGTATTTGCGCGCGGATGAGCTTTTGAAGCACGGGGCCCTATCCCAGGCTCAGTTCGAGCAAGCAGAAGATACTGACAAGAATGCACGGGCCGACCTCAACGCCGCAGAAGAGCAACTGCAAACCCTGGGCGTAGACAAGGATCATCCCAGCAGCGTTGTCAACGTCTATGCCCCGCTCTCAGGCGTAGTCGTTGCGCAAAACGTGACCAACGCATCTGCCGCGGGCGTCACCCTGTCTGGATCGGCCAACGCATTTACCATCGCCGATCTTTCCAGCGTCTGGGTCGTCTGTGATGTGTACGAGAATGACATTTCCAAGCTTCAGATCGGTCAGGAAGCCCGGATCGTCTTGAACGCCTTCCCAGCCCGGCCGCTCAAAGGCCATGTCAGCGACATCGGCCCAGTTCTTGATCCCTCACTGCGCACTGCAAAAGTTCGCATCGAGGTCGCCAACCCAGGATTCCTCAAGCTCGGCATGTTTGCCACCGCGACATTTACCAGCAGGAACAAGGAGATCCATGCGGCGGTTCCCGCGGATGCCGTCCTTCATCTCCATGATCGTGACTGGGTTTTCCTGCCCGCGGGTGAAAATCACTTCAAGCGCACTGAAGTGCACGCCGGCCCAATGATCGAGGGCAACCGTCAGGAGATTCTCACGGGTATTCAGCCCGGCCAGCAGGTCGTCGGCAATGCTCTATTACTTGAAACCGCGGGAAACCAGTGATGATTCGTTCGTTGGTCGACTTCGCGCTAAAGAATCGCTGGATGGTCATCGGAGGTCTTGTTGTCCTCACGGTGTGGGGTGTTGTCTCATTCCGCGACCTGCCAATTGAAGCCTACCCTGACGTAGCCAACAACTACGTCCAGATCATCACCCAGTGGCCGGGTCGCAGCGCTGAAGAGATTGAACGCCAGGTCACCGTCCCGGTCGAAATCCAGATGGCTGGCATTCCTCACTTGACACATCTCCGCTCCACGACGCTGGCCGGCCTCTCAAGCCTCATGCTCATCTTCGATGATGACTCGACGAGCGATGTGAATCGCGAGCACGTTCTGGAACGCCTAAGCATGGTCAGCCTGCCGTCGAACCTTGTTCCTCAAATGGGTACAGACTGGAGCCCGGTTGGCCAAATCTACTGGTACACCGTCGAGAGCACCAACCCCGCCTATGACGTGATGGAAAAGAAGTCGTTGGAAGACTGGACGCTGGAGAAATCATTCAAGAGCGTCGAAGGGGTCGTGGATGTCTCCAGCTTTGGCGGACCCACCAAGGAGTACCAGGTCAGGCTAGATCCGGAGAAACTCGTCCAGTATGGATTGAGTATTGCCCAGGTCGAACAGCAGGTTGCCGCGAATAACACCAACGGCGGCGGCAGCTTTATCGAACAGGGCGCCCAGCAGATCAATGTACAGTCCGCCGGCCTGTTCACCAGCGTTCAGGATATTGAAAACACCGTCGTGAAAACCGCAAACGGCGCGGCCATCAAGATCAGGGACATTGCAACTGTCGTGCAAGGCCCAAAAATTCGCCTTGGCCAGATCGGCCGGGCAACCCACCGCGATGATGGTGCGATTGTCGATAATCCCGACACGGTTGAAGGCATCGTCCTATTGCAGAAGGGTGATGACTCCGATCCGGTCCTTCGTGGTATCCACGCAAAGGTCAAAGAACTCAACGAACGCGTCCTCCCCAAGGGCGTACAGATCAAGCCGTTTCTTGACCGTTCCAATCTTGTCTCCTACACGGTTGAGACCGTCGAACACAACCTGACGATGGGCATGATTCTGGTTGTAATCGTATTGTTTCTCTTCCTCGGAAACGCCCGCGGCGCCATCATTGTTGCCCTCACAATTCCCGTAGCGCTTTTGTTCGCCTCAATTTGTCTCGACCTTAGTCACATCCCTGCCAACCTGCTCTCATTGGGAGCACTGGATTTCGGTATGGTGGTTGACGGTTCCGTGGTGATGATTGAAAACATTGTGCGCCACTTTGGCGACAAGGACGACATTCGCACGCCCATGATCAGAATTCAGGACGCCGCGCATGAAGTGCTGCGTCCGGTCTTCTTCGCCCGCGGCATCATCATTACGTCCTATCTGCCCATCTTCACGCTGCAAGCTGTTGAAGGCCGCCTTTTTAAGCCCATGGCCTGGACCGTCACATTTGCCTTACTCGGTGCACTGCTTTTTGCCATCCTCGTTGCACCGGTGCTGGCCGCGCTCTTTTTCCGCAAAGGAGCCAAAGAGTGGGAAAACCCGGTTCTGCGCTGGCTGACCGAGCACTACCGCACCGCTGTTCGCTCAGCCATCGAGCACCGGCGCACCACGCTCGGAATCGCCACAGCGCTCTTCATCCTGGCGATCTATCTCACCGTCGGCGGACCGATCGGTTCAGAGTTTCTGCCCCATCTTGATGAAGGCTCAATCTGGGTCCGTGGGACGCTGCCGCCCAGTGAAGGCCCTACCGCCAGCATCGATTTCACCAACAAGGCGCGTCTTGTAATGGCCTCTTTCCCTGAAGTTACCCAGGTCGTCAGCCAGACCGGTCGTCCCGACGACGGTACGGACACCGCCGGTTTTTTCAACACCGAGTACTTTGTCGATCTAAAACGGAAAGAGGACTGGCGGCCAGCTTTCCACCAGAACAAGGAAGCTCTCATCGCCGCAATGGATACAGAGCTTTCGAAGTTTCCCGGTGTGATCTGGAATTACTCCCAGCCCATCTCCGACAACATGGAAGAGGCTGTCTCAGGTGTCAAGGGCGAGTTGGCCGTAAAGCTCTATGGCGATGACCTGCGCACCCTCGAACATCAGGCCGAGAAAATTCAAGCGCAGATGGCCTCGGTACCGGGGGTTGGCGACCTGGGCATCTTTCGCATCGTGGGCCAACCTAATCTTAGTCTCCAGGTGGACCGGAACGCCGCGGCACGCTGGGGCATCAACGTTTCCGACATTCAGGACGCGGTTCAGACCGCCGTTGGAGCGAATGCTGTCACGCAGGTTCAGCAGGGCGAGGCACGCTTTGACTTGACGCTACGCTATCAAAAGCAATACCGCGACACGCGCGAGGCGATCCAGAACGTTCGCCTTCTCGCGCCTTCGGGCGAACGTGTCTCTCTCGAACAGCTAACCAAAGCCTCAACAGACGACGGCGCCGAACAAATCAACCGCGAGGGCGGTCAGCGTTACATCGCTATCAAGTATTCTGTGCGCGGGCGCGACCTTGGGTCTACAGTCGAAGAAGCCATTTCCAAAGTGAACCGAAACGTGAGCTTACCTTCCGGCTATCACCTGGAATGGGCCGGCGAATACGAAAGTCAAAAGCGCGCCGACAAGCGGATGGCCATTGTTGTTCCGGTAACGGTGCTGGCCATTTTCATCATTCTCTACACAATGTTCCGCTCCTATAAATGGGCATTGCTTATTCTCGTCAGCGTTGTGATGGCCTCAGTCGGCGGCCCGCTTGCGTTGTTCCTGACGCACACCAACTTTTCGGTTTCATCAGCGGTCGGCTTCTTAGCGCTCTTTGGGGTCTCGGTGCAGACGGGAGTCATCATGATCGAGTTCATCAACCAGTTGCGAGCCCGCCGCAAGACCATTGAAGGTCAGTCCGACGAGCATGTTATTGATTCCGCCGTCGAGGGTGCAGTCATGCGCTTGCGGCCAATCATGATGACAATGCTTGTGGCCACGCTCGGCCTGCTCCCTGCCGCATTTTCCCATGCGATTGGCTCTGACTCGCAACGGCCCTTCGCGATCGTCATTGTTGGTGGGCTGCTCGCCAATCTCATCATTGGAATCTTCTTGCTTCCCACGCTTTACGTTTGGCTGGCGGGCGATAACGATGTCCTGCCTGCCGTTGAGTCAAACGAGGCTTTCTAATCCCCACTTAAGGCGCTTTGAATCGAAGCGCCGCACGGAGCGTGTCACTACTGAATGTCGATCTGCGTTCCCTTGCCATTATCCTGGAACGTGAAGCTGATTTTCGACGGCTCGCGGTTGATCTGGAGCGGAACCGCCTTCCCATTGAGAATTACTTTTCCTTCCTTCGGCAACCAGCCGTAAATCTCGCAATCAATCTCCTTCCACCATGCCGGGTATGACCCTTCATGCTGACTCACCTCCAGCCGTAACCCCTCCGCAGTCTCTTTGCAAGCAAATCTCATCCGCAGGTACGCTTCGTTCTGAAAAGCGTATGTCTTGCCATCGTCCTGATACAGTTGGCCCGAGCAATCATCTCCCACAAACACTCGCAATGTGAGCGGGCCCTTCGGTGTTTCGTTTGTACTTTGGACCAGAGGCGCGATGGGCAAAATTGAACCGCCGCGCACATAAACCGGTAACTTGGCCAGTTCAGGAGTCATCTGAATTGAAAGCGGCGCGCCATGGTCATGCAGAGTTGCCGGGTCTAACACACTGGTTGAGGTTGGGCTCGGCGCCAGGACTCGCTCTCCAGTCCAGTAATCGTACCAATTGTTGGACGGAAGCTCGACCGTGTAGGAGCCCCTCTCATCGGGATAAGGTGGAGGGGCGATCAACAGGCTCGGTCCCAGCAGAAACTCGCCGCTTGTACCTGCGTCTGTGTCCAACGGATGACGGTCGGGAGCAGCGTCTGGAAACTCCATAAACAGTGGCCGCAACAAGGGGAGGCCCGTGCGCGATGCCTCGTCGGCCAGTGTATAGAAGTAAGGCATCAATCGGTACCGGTTCTCAATGAAATGCCGTCGAATCGCCTCTTGCTCGGGACCACCGATCCAAGGCTCCTGGTCGCCGGTTCCCTTTTCTGAGTGATCGCGGTCGATGGGTTGAAACGACGCCACTTCAAGCCACTTGGTCAACAACTCCGGCGTTGGCGTTCCTGCGTAGCCTCCAGCATCCGCGCCACTGAATGCAAATCCGCTGATTCCAAGATTCTCCAGCATCGGCGTGGCCAGTCGAAGGTGATTCCAACTGCTGCTGTTGTCCCCGGTCCAAGTCGCTGCGTAGCGCTGGCCTCCCGCATAGGTCGCCCTGGTCAGGACGAATGGGCGAGAGTTGGGATCAAGCTTTCTCAGGCCTTCATACGTGCCACGTGAATTCTCCATGCCATAGATCGCATGAATTTCACCATGAGGGGCAGTACGCGAGACAAAACCCGGTTCATCGATCCGGTGGACCACATTCTCCGGCATCGTCGCGGTTGGCGAGTCGAAGATCGAAGGCTCATTCATGTCATTCCAAAAACCATCCACTCCGCTATGACGCAAGTCGCCATACAGAGCGCCCCACCAGGCACGCGTTTGCTGACGGGTAAAGTCAGGAAATACACTCGGCCCTGGCCACACGCGTCCTGTGTAAACCGATCCGTCGGGGTTTTTCACAAACTCGTCGCTCGCAATCCCGCTGTTGTACGGTTTGTAATCTTCTCCAGGAAGGCTGGCAATGTGAAGGTCGGTGATAACCACCACATGAAAGTTCTCCGCCGCAAGTTGGCCCACCATTCCCGGCAAATCAGGAAACGCTTGACGGTTGACCGTGAACGGGCGATTTTTCTCTTGATAGTCGATGTCGAGATAAATTGCATCGGCGGGGATAGCATCGGTCCTGAAACGCTTGGCGACTTCCAATACGCGCTCCTGGGTCATATAGCTATACCGCGACTGCTGAAATCCAAACGTCCACAGGGGTGGCAGTGGTGGAGTACCGGTAAGCCAGGCATAGGTTTCCACCACCTGCTTCGGCGTTGGGCCATAGAACACGTAGTAATCAATTGGACCTGCTACAGAGCCAAATGAATATATACCCGGTGAGTCTTTCCCGAAATCGAAACTCGTGCGCCAGGTATTGTCGAACAGCACGCCGGCCGCGTGGCCTTCGCGAAACGTCATAAAATAGGGAATGCTCTTGTAAAGCGGGTCTGTCGATTCCTGAAATCTGTATGCATCTGTATTCCACATCGTAAACGCTTCATTGCGCCGGTCGAGTGGGCCAGTCTTGTCTCCCAGGCCGAAGTAGTGTTCATCGAGCGGCATGGTTTTGTACACGCGAAACGAACTTCCGTCAAAATGCATGGGACGTGCATCTTGCTGAACAATTCTTCCCGAATTGTCGCGAACAGTCAGTTCCAGCGTCCGCTTGTTCACAGCAACATCGAGCGTGGCTGTCTTGAATCCAGCATGATCGTCTGCCGCTTCAAACCGCACGGGAACCGAACTGTGGCGGGCGTCGGGCAATACCGCCCATGATGCATCCTCCGGCCAAGAGCCCGAACGCCCAACAGAGATGCGCAGGACGTCGTCGCGCAAGGCCACGACTTTTTCGGACAGGTCCCCAACCTGTAATTCAATCCCGTTTGAAAGAGATGTCACCGCTCCTGCCTGAACATCTCGCTTATCGCTTGATTGAGCGAAAACTCCTGCAAACCCCATGCCTATCAACGCAAACCAGGTGAATAACCTTACGGAGAACGGGCGAAATAAGCGCATGATGACTCCCGATACAGAAACACTCGCATGTTGCGTTTATGAAGGAAGAAGGAGGCTTGCCGTATTCATTAAGGTGTTGAGGCTTCACCGGAAGGTGACTCTAAAGACGAGAGATCTGGATCTTCCACGGTTTTCACACCCCGGTCGAGACGCTTTTCCTTAATCGTCTTCATTCGATCCAGCGCTTCGGCTGCATTCCTGTTTTCGCCGACGCTCCGATAGAGACGGGCCAGCAGGTATTGAACAGAGCCATCCTCGTCGCTCGACTCTCCCAATTTCAATTGTTCGATCGCTTCGCGGGGTCTGCCCGTCTCAGCATCAACTTTGCCCATGAGCGCGTGCACCCGAGGGAGCATCTGGGGCTTGGCGTGAAGGCTTTTCACCAGATACGGTTTTGCCTGCTCATATTCATGACGAGAAAGGATCGTTTCTGCCATGATCAGGTTCAGTTCTGGATCGTCGGGACGTTGCGCCAAGGCTGCGCGCGCTGTGTCCTTAGCCTTTTCAATGCTGTTGTTGCTCAAATAGGCTGAGGCCAAACCCAGCATCGCCGCTGGATTCCCAGGTTCCAGGGCAAGCGCCTTCAGATACTCAGTCTGCGCATCGTCGTGCCTCTCCAACTGGTGGTAAATGTCACCCAGTAGAACATGGCTTCTGGCAGAATCTGGCTCCAGTTCCTGGAATCGCGCCAGTGACCGGAGCGCGAGACGCTCGTTGGCCTGAATGGACCAATAGAGCGCTTCAAGCGAATGCGGCTGTAAGGCTTCAAGAGCGGTTGCGGCGGTGGCAGCACGCTGGTCGTCTCCTGTGAAAAATGCGCACGAAGCCAACAACCTAAGCTTTTCTACGCTCCCATCAACAGATGTTGATTCAAGGCGCGATTCGCATAGCTGGAATTGCCCTTCCGCATAAAGTTCCTCTGCGGTCTTCGACGATTCAAGGGCTGCTCCTGCCGGCGGATTCGCTTCCAGGACACCAGTGTCCTTTTCCGCGACTTGCCCGGATTGATTGAATGCTACGAACAGCGCGCCTCTTAAGTCCGCAGGCACTTTACTGTTTTCCCGCGTCAGAAGCTCGGCAGCGGCTGACGCTTGTTCGCTCGACATGCCCTCAAGAAGAATCGCAGCATTGGACTCAAAGAATCCATGATCGCGGTCCCAGAGATTCTTCAGCAGGTCAACGGCGGTCTCGTTGTCTGCGCTGTCAATTGCAACCCGGGCCTGACCGAGAAGCGCAAGCCCACATTCAGGATGCGCCTCCCGCTCTGTCTTGAATGCCGATGCAGCTTCACTCTCGTTCAGCTCTCTGATGAGTGAAATGCCTAATTGCGAGCGCATGCACGGAGGTTCTGGCTTCTTGTCTAACAAGCTTCGATACAGGGTCGCGGCCTCTCTGAATCTGGCTTGTTTCTCCAAAGATTCAGCATAGAGCGCTCCCGAATATGGTGAATCCTTTCCTTCGAACGACATTTCGCGAGCATCCTCTTCTACTTGATCCAGGCGAGCCATGCCCAGAGTGAACCATTCAGCCGCCAGCCTGGGATCAAGAGAAATTGCTCGATCAAGAACTTCCGCTGCTGCGGAGAATTTGCGGGTAGCCACGTACGCGCGCCCCAGGGCCAGAGGTGCCTGCGGATCAGACCTGTTGATCTTCTCTGCCTTTACCAGAAATGGAATTGCCTGTGACGCTTTGCCGGTGCGCACGCGATCAATTCCGATAAAGAGATTGGGAACGTATAAAGATGGATTCAGGCGATTGGCGTGAATGAAGCTCGACAAAGCGTCTGTGTCGTTGCCAGTCTGCTGTTCCATGAGTCCGAGATTGGCCCAAAGCTCTGCCATATTTGGCTCGATCCTTACAGCTTTCTTGTATGCGTTTTCAGCTGAGCCGTAATCATGCGCAGCCTGGGCCTGTTGAGCCGCCTCAACAAGCGAGTCGAACCGTGACGGTGCCTCCTGCTGGCCAAACCCCGTGAGGGGTATGGCCAGCAGGACCGCCATGAGGAATTTAAAGCAATGCTTCAACTTTTCTACCAGTAGAACTTTCCAGCCCACTGGACAATTCTGCCCGGAAAGCTATTCGTGATTTGCCCAAAGCTGCTGCCGCAACTCGTGCTGGCATTGGGATCGCACCCGGAGTAACTTGTCGATCCTGCTCCTGGCGCATAGAAATTCGGATGATTGAAGGTGTTAAAGGTCTCCAGTCTAAACTGGGCTCTCATTGAATCCTTGAAGGTCCAGTTCTTTTCCAAAACGGTATCCCAATTCTGGTACCGGGGGCCACGTACGTTTGAGAAGTACCGAGGCGCGGTGCCAAATGTGCCGAAATTTGCATATTGGAAAGCGCCGGTGTTGAACCATTCGTGCAGTGTCGGATGTGACAGTTTTGGATTCGCAATCACGTCGGGCCTCGGGTTGCCGCCATAGGAAGCAATGTCGTTGCCGAAAATGCCCAGTGGAATGCCCTGTTTGAAGGTTGCAATTCCAGAAATTTCCCAGCCGCCAACCACGGCGTCTGCCACACGATTCAGCCCTGAACCGACAGCCTTGCCGCGACCGAACGGCAATTGATACGTGTAGCTCGCCACCAGCGATTGCGGGATATCGCCGCCGTCGACGCTCTTGTCGGCTGCCATGTTGTAGTTGTTGGCAGGCGTCACGCCCCAGTTTGTGGGTCCGTTGTACGACCAGGCGTTGTTGCCCGCAACATTGTCAAGGAATTTGGAGTAGGTGTATGAAACCAGCGCAGTCAGACCCTTGCTGATTCGATGGTTAAAGGTGACTTGCATAGCGTTGTAGAGAGACTGGCCGACAGGTGCGTCGGTCTGGCTCACCGCGCCGTTACAATACTGCGGATACGGAGAAAGCAGTTGGGCGTTGGGAACCGTTGCGTTGTCAAGGTTGCACGAGCTTGCTGCAACGCTTCCAGAAGCCGAGAGCGCCGTCAAAGCTGCACCCAGCGGATTCGGTGCCTGCGCTTTCAGGAATGCAGCTCCCTGGGCCAGGTACTTCGGATCCAACTGGTTGTAATTATGACTCCCAACCATGCGTACACCGCGGTTTCCGATGTAATCCACTTCGAGCTGGTCGCTTGGAGTAATTGCGTATTGCACACCCAGCAGCCATTGTTGAACGTAAGGCGAGGGGCGGCTTCTGAAGACGCTGCCCACACCGTTTCCATCCTGTTGATATCCCCCGTTTGCGTTTCCGGTAATCTGTGCGTAATTTCCGCCCCAGGGATTGCTGGTGCTGATGTTCGGGTTGGGGTTGATGCCGCCATTCAGGCTCGTGTTTGCATAAGTTGCAGCAGAGAAGCCATCTGCATCTCCTGGGAAGCAGCACGTGACCGATTGCGGATAAAAGATTCCGTAGCCGCCATGAACAACAGCCCGCGCGGTGGGCTCATAGGAGAAGCCGACACGCGGCGCCAGGTTGTCGTAATTCAAGTTGTATACGTTCCGGTTGCCGGGCCCAAGAAACTGGAGCGCACCGAGGTATGGTTTGCCCGCTGCGTAGCTGATCGGGTTCAGTGCATTGGGATCGAAAATCGAAGCCACGTTGTGACGATACGTGTCCGGCGTCTGAATCTCATAGCGGAAGCCGATATTCAGGGTAAGGTTGTGGGCTGCCTTCCAGTCGTCCTGAATGTATTCACCAAACAGGTGATTTGACACCAGCGGGTTATACACAGTTCCAACATTCGCGGAATCCAGCGTTCCCAGCAGCATTTCTGCCACGCCGTTTCCACTGGCGAATCCCGACGCATTCACCGGGTCCGGGCCCGACGTGAAGCCGCCGTTGAACTGCAAGGTTGTCTGGTAGTAGTTATGCTGGCTGTCAACCTGCTCCACTCCCATAAACCCGAAATTCAATGTGTTCTTTCCGGCGAGTTTGATGAAGTCGGTTGAAACAGTCCCGATCGGACCGTGGTTGGTGACAGCCTGCTGATTATTGCCGCCCGGGCCAAGCGCTGAAACACTGCCGACATCGACCATCGGGAACAGCGGACTGTTGGCGCTCACATATGCTGGCAACCCGAGAGTTCCTGATGGGTCGAAACCGAAAGACTGGTTGTCTGAGGTTTCATGCCAGATCTGTACACCGGAAGCAATGTTCATCGTGAATGTCGGGCTGAAAATCTGCGTAAGCCCAGCCCACATGCCCCAGCGATTGTTGGGCCGTGCATTTCCGGGGCCTGCCGGATCTGAAGCTCCCCAGTCGTCGGCAGCACCGGTCTTGAACTCCTCCTTGTAGGAGTAGCGGAAGTAGGCGTTGGTTTTTTCCGAGATATTCCGATCGACTCGAACGTTGTATTCATTCGAATGCGCCGGTGCGGCCCCTGAAACAATCAGGTTGTTTGCAAGCCCCGTGCCCGTCGCTTTGGGGTAATAACTTAGCAGTTTCGCGCCGACCGTATCCGCCTTGTAGCCGGGAAGATTGGCCAAAGCGTTGCCTGGGATCGGGTCGCGAATGAAGCCAGTCTGCGTAGCCGTAAGTCCGGTCTTCGAATCTACCGCGCCCGCGGTAATGCTGCGTCCGCTGCGCGGGTCGTAGATCTGGCCGGCCAGGATCGGCCTTCCCAATCCGTCGGTCTTGCCCGTCGCCGCACCCAGAAGTTCAGAGAAGTCGCCGCCGAGGAACTTCGAGTCCGGCACGGTGTACGTGGTCACCGATGGTGTCGACACCGCAAAGTGCTCGTAAAGTCCAAAGATGAACGTTTTGTCCCGTTGTTTTAGAAGCCCGGGAATGATCAGTGGGCCGCCTGCAGACGCACCTGTCTGATTGCGGCTCAGGGTTGTATTCGACGTCGAGAAATAATTCAAGGCATTGAGCTTGTTGTCGGCATAAAACTCGTACGCCGAGCCGTGAAATGATCGTGATCCGGATTTCGTCACCACATTGACCACGTTGCCTGTGCTCCATCCATACTGGGCGGTGAACGAGTTGTTCTGAATCTTGAATTCCTGCACCGCGTCCACAGATGGAACGAAGATGACGGCGCCCCATTCAGGGTCAGTATCCCAAGACCCATCCAGCATGAAGGCTGTGGTGCCGAAGAAACCGCCCGCAAAGTTGAGGAACGATACATCCTGGTCCGCGTTGTCTGTGCTGTTGCTTCCGCCGCCAAGCAGCATCTGCCCTTCTGAGGTATTGCTGACCGAGGAGTTCAGTGTGGTAAGACCATAGACGTTGCGGACGTTCAACGGAAGCTCGACGATCTCTTTGGCCTCAATGTTCGCTGCGACGTTGGAATTGTCGGTATTGAGTAGAGATGCGTCGGCCGTCACGGTAATTGACTGCATCTCTGAGCCAACTGTCAAAGCCACATTCTGGGTTGCTGACTGGCCGGCATTCAGCATGATGCCTTCTTGTCTATACGATTCAAAACCCTTTGCCTTGATCGTAAGGATGTACGTGGCGGGGGGAAGCTGATTGAATGAGAAACGCCCACCTGCATCGGTTGTGAATGTTCGAGTGACACCTTTCTCCGCGCTTACCAGTGTCAGTAAAGCCTTGGGCATGACCGCGCCTGAGGGATCACTCACGACACCGGAAAGCGTCGCCGTCGTTGTTGCAATTTGCGCATTGACCCATGGTGCGCCGCTTGCCAGCAGAGCAAGCACGACCAAGAATCCACCCCAATTCCAAAGAGACCGTTGTCTCCAGCTCTCTTTTGTGCTCAAAATGAAGCCTCCCTCAGGTTCTTCCCCGTCTCTTTGAGATCGCGCTTGTAGAAATCCTGCATGCGAAAATTCATCGAGACCGGAGTTTGAAAAGCAGACCCTTTGTAGGCTGGTCCAGAAGAGGCTGTTAAGGTCCTTACGGCATCAACGCGAGGGTCTTTACCGCAAAGACCAAAAGCTTTCATGTAAAGAAGTTAAGAAAGCTTCCTATTATCAACGGTTTGCCAACCCTGTGGCGCTGACACCGCTCGCCCATTGACTTGGCTGTATAATCGCTTGAATTCAAACGGAGCATCCCATGTTGGCAGAATTGCCCGAGCAAGGAACAACAACGCAACGGGAACCGCATGGAGATGAGGTTCGTGATCAGTTGGGCCGGCTTCTTGCCAACCCGTATTTTAGTCATAGCAAGCGATTCCCAACCTTTCTGCAGTTTGTCACCGAACAGACCCTGGCGGGAGAAGCCGACAACATCAAAGAGCGCACGCTGGGGATTGAGATTTTTGGCAGAGACGCCGACTATGACACGGCCTCCGATCCCATTGTCCGTGTGACTGCGGCGGAGATTCGCAAGCGGATGGCCCAGTACTACCAGGATGCGGCCCACGAGCACGAACTCCGCATCAGCCTGCCGTCCGGTTCGTATATTCCTCAA
>CAZTLV010000023.1:0-62265 GCA_964614635.1 uncultured Occallatibacter sp. | reverse complement strand
CGGTGCTCTTCCGCGCCTATCACGAGATGAATGGCAACTGGTTCTGGTGGGGCGGTCGGCCGGGCAAAGACGGTTCGGCTCAGCTTTACCGGATGATTTACGACCGCTTCGTCAACGTTCACCACCTCGACAACCTGGTTTGGGTGTGGAATGTGAACGCGCCCAGCGTAAATGCAGGGACCATTGGCGAATACTATCCCGGCGCGCAATTTGCCGACGTGGTCACCATGGATATCTATGGCGAGTTCAAACAGAACTTTTACACCAGCATGATTGATCTGGCCGCTGGCAAGCCGATCGCGCTGGCTGAAGTGGGTGGCATGCCCAGCCCTGAGGTGCTTGAGCAGCAGCCGGGGTGGACCTACTTCATGACCTGGAGTGAGTTCATTCAAACAGGCAACACCCTTGACCACGCCAATGCCGTCTACCACTCGCCGCGCGCACTTGCTCGCGAAGATCCCCGGTTTGCAGAACCGATGGCAGCCATTAGGAAAGGCACGACCGAACACACAACCGAGACTTCGAGCTCAGATCCGGTGAGCCCCGAGGCAACTGCTGAAGCGAAGGCGCTGTTGGCGCGACTCCGGACCGATGCGGGCACGACCGTGCTGAGCGGCCAGCAGAATGGGACGGAGTCGCACGGAGCGGAAACCGGCGCGGTGGTGCAAGCCACTGGAAAAGCTCCTGCCATTTATGGCGCGATCCTGATGGGCGGGGCGGCCAACCTTGCGAAGCCGGACGCAGTGAATGTGCACGTTGACCTGGTGCAGGAGCTTCTGCACGCCCACGCAAGCGGAGCAGTCATTCACCTCACCTGGCTCGCTCCCCGGCCTACAGACAATGTGCAGGCGAACCCGGCAGACCACCTGACCGACTTCGAGTGGAAAGAGCTGTTGACCCCGGGGAGCGCGCTCAACCTTCAGTGGAGTACGCAGGTTGACGAGGCATCGGAAACGTTGAAGGAATTGCAGAAATCGGGCGTCGCCGTAATGTGGAACCCGTTCCCCGACTCCAACGCGATCAATTTCTGGTGGGCGGGACGCAAGGGCAACCAGGGGTCGGCAGAGCTTTACCGGCTGCTGTTCGACCGCATGGTCAGGCACAATGGCCTGCGTAACCTGATCTGGGTGTGGCAAGGGGCTCAGCCCGATTACAGGCCTGGCGGCCCAGGATTGTTCAGTGACTTCTTTCCAGGCTTGCTATACGCGGATGCGTTGGAGATGAGCATGAGCCAGATTGAACCAGGGGCCCGAAGCGGGGGGGACCTCGACCAGATCGCCGTTGGCAAATTGACGGGTCTAGCCCTGGCAGGCAGTCCTCCGGCGCCCGAAGCTCTATTGGACCACTCCAGGTGGGCATGGATAATCACTGGCCCTCAGTCGTCTTCAGCCGCGCGCGACGATGCCTTGCGCAGGCTCTACAACGACCCCCGAGTTGTTTCGTTAGCACCACGGTAACGGTGGGATTGGAGCACTTGGGGTGACTGCGGCTCTGCCTCGACGCCGCCTACGTGGTAGAAAGGTAAGTTATAGGATTGAGGATAGATGGATAGCTCGGTAAAGGTCCTGATTGTCGAAGACGAACCCCATGCGCTGACGGGGCTTGCGGAGCTGATCTCCGGATGGGGCTACCGCACCGAGACCGCGCGCGATGGAATCGAAGGCTGGGAGAAGGCGCTGGCCTGGGACCCGGCAATCGTGGTGACAGACCTGAAGATGCCGCGCATGGACGGTATCGGCCTGCTGATGAAGTTGTCAGAGGAGGGGGCCGGCCTGAATCCGAATCTCGCAGTGGTGGTGCTCACCGCAATGGGCTCGATTGATCTGGCCGTGGAGGCCATGAAGCTGGGGGCCTACGATTTTCTGCAAAAGCCGATTGACGCCACCCGGCTGCGCACCATCCTGGCCAACGCAACCCGCCAGCGCGACACCGAGATTGAACTTGAAGTGGCCCGCCGTCGGTTGCGTGAGACCGGCGTGCTCGGCTCAATGGTGGGCAACTCCAAGCCGATGCGGGCCATATTCAGCCTGATCGAGCAAATCGCACCCTCAAATGTGTCCGTGCTCATCACCGGTGAAAGCGGCACCGGCAAGGAGCTTGTGGCTCGCACTCTGCATGAGCTGAGTGTGCGCAAGTCGCGGCCATTCGTGGCAGTGAACTGCGCGGCGATTCCTGAGACTTTGATCGAGAGCGAGATTTTCGGCCATGAAAAGGGCGCATTCACTGGCGCGCTGGAGCGGCGGGCGGGCTGCTTTGAACTGGCTGAAGGGGGAACGCTGCTGCTGGACGAATTGGGCGAGATGCCTGTTGGCACGCAGGCAAAGTTATTGCGTGTGCTGGGTGAACGCAAACTGCGCAGGTTGGGCGCGAGAACGGAACAGGAAGTGGATGTGCGCGTGCTGGCAGCCACCAACCGCGACCCGGCTGAGGCAGTCGCGGATGGACATCTGCGTTCGGACCTGCTCTACCGACTCAACGTCTTCAACATTGCCATGCCGCCGTTGCGCGATCACATTGAAGACCTTCCGGTGATGGTTGACGCCATGCTCAACGAGATGAATATGAAGCATAGCCGGCGGGTTTCCGGCGTGGCTCCGAGCATGCTCGATCGACTGATGACCTATGATTGGCCAGGCAATGCCCGCGAACTTCGCAACACCGTTGAAAGGGCTGTCATCCTGTGTTCCGATGGAGCGCCGCTGGATGTCGGGCACCTGCCGACCGGCTTTGGAAAATCGCGGATTGCGGCAACGCAGTCGTCCGATCCGGGCGTGGTGCCAGTCCGCGTGGGATCCACTGTGAATGAGGGCGAACGGCTTTTGATCATGCGCACCCTCGAAGCAACCGGTCAAAACAAGACGCGCGCAGCCGAGATTCTAGGCGTCAGCCTGAAGACGCTGCACAACAAGCTGAAGGAGTACGGTCGAATCCGCGAAGAATCACCAAGCTAATTCATGCGCCTGAAAACCAAACTCGTTTTGGCCATCACCACCCTGGTGTTTCTGATTGCTGGATCCCTTTCGCTTGTCTACGTAAGCCAATTGCTGCACTCTGCGATTCAGCAGACGTATGACACCAACAAGATGGTGGCCAACCAGATTCAGTTTGCCTTGCGCGATGCCCTGGAGACAGGCCTCAAAGATCAGAAAGTCGATCCAAACAATCCGGCGCAATTGCGCAACCTTGAGGCCGAGGCCGTTCGCAATAACGATGGGTTGCAGGCGGTAATCGAATCGGTCAATCGCTATTCGCTCACGGTGTACGACATCAACATCGCCGACAAGCAAAACAGCACCCTGCTCAGCACCAATCCAGAGAACGAAGACAAGCCCCTGGCGCCGCGCCCAAACTATAGCCAATTGCTCGATGCCAATGCGCTCCAGGTCACAAGTGCGGTTTATGGGCCTCCCCGGGTCTTTGACGTGGTGGTACCTCTTGAGAGCAACGGCGAGCCGTTTATTACGGTCCACGTTGGTGTACGCACCACGCTGCTGCGCGCGTTTTATGCGCCTTTAGCGGCGTCGGCGCTGACGTTGATGGGCTTTTCGCTGATCACCGCGCTGATCGCGGCCTTCCTGCTGAGCAATATTGCCCTGCGGCCCATGGTGCGCATCAGCGAGCAGCTTGATTATTGGGCTTCCGCCGGTCTGCCGCCCGGTCCACCGGAAGAGGCCGCCAAGCAGAGCGAACAGGATATGGCGGCACGCGTATCAAGCAAGATTGAACGTATCGGCCAGCGTATGCGCAATGTCGAAGAAGTCTTCTCAGCCCTGAAAGAAAACCTGGATCAGATTCTGGGAAACCTTCAGGACGGAATCCTGCTTTTCACCGGGGATGGGCGCGCGGTGCTTGTGTCCGGCGCGGCGAGACGTTTTTTGCCCGTCGAGCGTAGCACCATTCTGGGGTTGCATATCTGGGAGGTATTCAATCGGTCGACCATCCTTGGCCGCACATTGCGAGAGGCATTCGATGCCGGTATCAACATGGTGCAGGAAGAGATCCTTACCGAGACGGGGAGGCGCATTCAAGCCTCCCTTGACTTTATTCACGACGACAATTCGCCCCAGGGACTGGGCGCGCTGATCACCCTTCATGATCTGGAATCGGCCGAAGAGATCGAGTCGGAACTGGAACTCTCGCGGCGCATGGCAGCCATCGGCAGGTTGACCTCCGGAGTGGGCCATGAGGTCAAAAACCCCATCAACGCCATCGTGGTCCATCTGGAATTGTTGAAGAGCAAGCTGGGCGACCCCAGTGCGCCGGCGGTCCGGCATCTGGACATCATTGACGCCGAGATTCATCGCCTTGACCGCGTGGTGCAGATGCTCGTGGACTTTACCCGCCCGGTGGAGCTTCAACTGCATGAGCAGGATTTGCGCTCAGTAGTTGGCGAGGTTCTGGCGTTGGCAGCCGAGGAACTTTCAACGCATAACATTACGCTCGTCAGCAAGATGCCACCGAGCCCCCTGATGGCAAATTTTGACGCCGATCTGATCAAGCAAGCCGCATTGAATGTGATCCAGAATGGAGCCCAGGCCATGCCGGAGGGCGGCACCCTCAGTGTCATCCTTGCAGAGGATCGCAAATTTGGCGTACTCCGCATATCCGACCAGGGACCTGGGGTTCCAGACGAAATCAAGGAGAAGATTTTCGACCTGTATTTCACGACCAAGACCGGGGGAAGCGGCATCGGCCTGGCCATGACCTACCGAATTCTGCAGTTACACCATGGCAGCATAGAAGTACAATCAAACCCAGGCCGTGGCACGGAGTTCCTGCTGCGAATTCCCCTTGCCGCCACGGACTGGGGACGCCGGCATCTTCAGCCGGCCGGCGGTCAACGGGAGAAAGGGCTCGGGGGATGAAATCGCCTGCCAGGATTGTCGCGTGGGTGCTGCCGCTTTTGCTTACGGCCTGCTTCCATAAGAACCATCCAACCCCGGCCGTGCCATATGCTCCACCAATCAGCAATGTCCCCAAACCCACCACGACGGCCGTAGAACTGCCTCCTTCCGCGACCACCATTCCCAGCCAGCCACTGGCAGACGAAACGACGGTGCAGCAGAGCCCCAGACCTCCCGCAAAACATAGGAGACCGCCAAAGAATCCTCAGCCGCCTCCTGACACCACCCAGCAGGCGGCCGTGGAGACGCCCGCGGTCAGCGCCATCGGTCAACTCTCCTCAGGAGACCCAGCCGATTCGCGGCAACAGGCCCTGAGCGCGATTGCCGCGATTGAACATGGCCTGAATGGAATCAACCGATCATTGAACGAGCAGGAGCAGAAGACTGCGGCGCATATTCGGGAATTCCTCAAGCAAGCAAGGCAGGCGCTTGATTCCGGCGACGTGGAAGGCGCGCGCACCCTGACCGCCAAGGCCAAGGTACTTCTCAGTGAGCTGGCGGGTTCCTGAGGTATCGCGATTGCAGTTCAACTCAGGCGTGAGGCTTTTACCGTTCGCCCCAACTCAGCTTGCTGCGCAGAGCCTCGAAGAAACCACTCTCGCTGACCCGCACCAGGTTGACTGTGAAGTTTGAACGGCGGCAGCGGACCTCGTCGCCAAGTTGCAGCAGGACCCCCTTCTGTCCATCCACTGTCAGCAGCGCCTGGTTGGGGATCCCTTCTACGCGGACTGTAAGTGAAGCATCGCCGCGCACCACGATCGGCCGAAGTGTCAGCAGATGGGGGCAAATGGGCGTGACCACCATCGCATCCACATCCGGAGTAAGAATAGGACCGTTGGCGGCAAGCGTATAGGCTGTTGAACCCGTGGGAGTTGAAACAATGACCCCGTCAGCGCGGAACCGGGCTACATTCTTGCCATCCAACTCCACCGCAAAGTCGCCCATTCGGGCAATGTCGCCCTTGGAGACGACCACGTCGTTCAGTGCTTCATAGCTCGAGTCGAGCGCGCCCCCCCGCCACAATGCAGCATGCAACATGAACCGCGCATCAAGCACGTGGCAATCGTTGCACCATCCTTCAAGCGTGGAATAGAGATCGGCAAGACGGACTTCAGTGAGGAAGCCGAGGAAACCAAGATTCACGCTCAGAATCGGTGTTCCGCTGGCAGCAAAGATGCGCGCAACCGAGAGCAGCGTCCCGTCGCCTCCCAGAACAATGACCAGGCCCGGCGACCAGGAGGGCATCTCTGACCGATCCACAGCAGGAGCCTCTGCGGTGTACCCACCACCCTCCAGATCCAGCAGCGGTTCGTAGCCATGCTGGCGCAGCCAGCCGATCAGTTCCGGCAAAAGCTGGACAAGCTCTTCTTTCTGCGGTTTGCAAACAATTGCGACGCAAGTCATGCGGTCTCAGTGTACCGGACCACGAGTGGTGGGGCCAACAATGCATCGATGAAACTGCTCCGGAAGCAAAATCGAAGACCGCTAAGGCCGCCGGGCGTAAAGCAGGAATTCATGATTGCCCTCCGCGCCTGTAATTGGCGAGGGGATTGTTTCCACCACGTCCCAGCCCAAAGCTCTCACGCAGTCCGCGACTCTTTCAATCGCAAGTTGGTGCGCTTCGGGATCGCGAACAATGCCTCCCTTGCCGATATGATCGCGTCCCGCTTCGAACTGCGGCTTGACCAGAATCACTGCCTCGGATAGTCCAGGTGCCGCTGCCAACACCGGACCAAGCAGCAGCGTTGCTGAAATGAACGATACATCCATTGCCAGAAAGGTCGCGCCTTCCGTTCCCTGCTCGGCGGCAAGCGAGCCTGCTTCAAGAAATCGGGCGTTGGTTCGCTCAAGCAGCTTGACGCGGGGGTCGTTGCGCAGCTTCATCGCAATCTGTCCAAAGCCGGTATCGATCGCAGTCACCTGGGCTGCGCCGGCCTGCAACAGGCAATCTGTGAATCCGCCGGTGGACGTCCCCACGTCGACGCAGGCCCTTCCCTTCAGAGCGATCTTCCAGTGATCGAGCGCCGCAGCAAGCTTGAGCCCGCCTCGGCTCACGTAAGGCAGGTCTTCACCTAGAAAACGAATTGCCGAATCCCCCTGAACCACAGTGCCCGGCTTGTCGATTTTCTGTTCGTTGACCATCACGCGGCCGGCAAGGATGTAGGCGCGGGCGCGTTCGCGGCTGGGAACAAGACCGCGTTCCACCAGCAAAAGATCCACGCGTATTTTGCTTTTGCCAGCGATCTTTTCCATCGGCTTCTCTGCTGAACAAACAGCCAAGGGGATTCTCCCTTGGCTGTCTAGATGCGCATCCGCAGTGGCACTATGGCAAGGTCTGGCAAGTCACGATGTTTGCCTGAGCTGCTGCGCCGGGCAGATAGCAAGGCTCACCATATCCGGGCACGCGACTCACGCTGTTGGCGTTTCCGGTGGTCGCGCTTTGCGTGCTCACGCGGACATCCACAACATTTCCCTCTACCAGGATTGTTGTGTCGACAATGTCAAGATCGGTCCGGATAATGGTGAGGTAAGGACTGTCGGGTGAAGCCACGTAAACCTTGCCAAAACTCGAGTTCTGCGTTGAAACCACCGTTCGCGGGTGGCCGATGATGGGCAGCGCCGTCTTCTCAATGGTGTGACTGGACAGGTCTACGATGCTCACCGTGCTGTCGGCCTGATTCGCCACATAGGCACGGCTTCCGTCTGCCAGCACGGTGACGCTGGCGGGGCTGTTGCCCACAGGAATGGTGAAAGTGGTGCCGAACGTCGAGCTGTCGTTGCCGTATTCGTCCAGGCTCACATCAATGACGCTAACCGAGTTGCCATCGTAGTTGGCCACAACCAGTTGGCTGGTAGCGGCGTTGTACTCGGCGTATACCGGTCCGGCATGCGCAAAGCCAGGTGCGGGGCTGACACTCAAGCTAGGGTGGCAAGTCACCGTCTGGCCGTTCTGATTCACAAATGGCGTGCATGCATCCAGCGTGTTGTTCTGGCTGTTGATCACCGTGATGGTGTCGTCGCCACGATTGAGCACAAAAAAGCGCCTGCTGTCAGGACTCTCTACGCCGTACACCGGGCACCTGCCCAACGAGATGGTGGCCGAAACGGTGTACGTCCCGGTCTCAATCGTTACCGCCTGGCCGGTGGGGCCAGTGGTCGGCGAGAGATTGCAGGCTACCGGACTGGAAATACTACCCTGATCGATCGCGAAATCACGCTGCCCGATCACACTTGGCCCCACCACCGTCACCGGCGAAGCGCTTACAGGAATGGCAAGCTTGAATGACTCGGGAATCCCCTGAAACACATCCACTACATTCCCATTCAGGTCTGCGGCCCACAAGGTGGCTGATGGGGAAAACAGGTTCACAGGCCGGGCATTCGAGGCCAGAGTTGAGTAGCTTACGTTCTTGGCCTGAAGAGACGGCGAGATGGGGAAGTTGCTCAGCGTGCCGTCGCTGTTCAGGGTGTAGCCGTTGGAGCCGGTCTCGTCAATGGTAAACGTGGTGGGACCGGGACCGATGGGGGCTTCCGCCAAAACCGAATC
Organism: uncultured Occallatibacter sp.; assembly: GCA_964614635.1. GTDB lineage: Bacteria > Acidobacteriota > Terriglobia > Terriglobales > Acidobacteriaceae > Telmatobacter. The sequence goes on along the minus strand of CAZTLV010000023.1, from coordinate 53,814 downwards.
GCCGGAATAATCAATGATCGTAGCGATTCCCGGCGTGGTGGGTGAAGGCGCCGAAACTACAACGGCATAAGACTGCGGCTGCGCGGCCGGGCCGCTGCTGTTTACCGGTGTGACTACGGGCCGATAGCTGGCGCCGCATCCAGCCATCAGAGCGACTACTGCAGTAACCGCGGACGCCTGAACCAAACGCACTCGCGTATGGCCTGAATTCATCAAAAAAAGCCTCATTCAGTTCTTTCCTGTTGACTTGTCGATTGTAAATCAGTGAGCCGGGTGTTTGACGCACGCCACGTGTGGACGGGTATCGGCAGGGGCATGCCCGCCGGCCCGGGTCAATTGCTCAATGTAATCGGAATCGGTGGAATCAGTGTCCGATCACCTCAACCACTGCAGCGTCAGGGCCGCTCCAGGCTGCAGCTCCGGTGTGGGTCAGCAGCTGTTTGGATTCATCCCAGTGAAGCTTTGTGATGGTGCCCGCGCCCTTCTCATAGGCATACGTTTTGCCGTCGTCGGCGAATAGCGTAAAGCCGGCATCTTTACCAGGGTAGACACGGATATGCTCGATGGATTGCGCTTCATGGGTGCTTTCCACCGCTGATCCCAGTGGAAGGATCGAACCCGCTCGAACGAACAGAGGGATGGTGTCGATCGGCGCCTGCACCGTGACGGTCTGGCCACCTCTCACGCGCTCGCTGGTCCAGTAGTTGTACCAGTCAACCCCTGCGGGAAGATAAACTTCGCGGCTGGTAGCGCCCTGGTCAGTGACCGGGGCAACGAGCAATGCCGGACCGAACATGTACTCATCGCGCAGGTCTGAAACCTTGGGGTCACCAGGGAAATCCAGTGGCAGAGCCCGCATGAATGGCGCTCCGGTAAGCCAGGTCTGATAGCCGAGCGAGTAGATGTATGGCATCAGACGATAACGCAGACGCAGGTACTTCTCCAGAATTCGCTCGGCTTGTTTCCCGTAGGACCAGACCTCGTTCGAAGGGCGGCTGCCGTGGGCTCGCATGATGGGCAGGAATGTCGCATATTGGAACCACCGCGTATACAGCTCAGGGTAATCTTCGTAGCCACCCACGTTGGCTCGCGCATCCGATGGATCGAGCAGCGGCGAGTGTGCCGGGTGATGTTCCTCGGGCAGATACTGCCATCCACCGGTATCGTTCGACCAGTAGGTCAGGCCGGATGCCGCGAAATCCAGGCCGGTGGGGATTTGCCTCTTGAGCGTGTCCCAGGTTGGGTAAATGTCAGAAGACCAGAAAATGGCTCCATTGCTCTGCGCGCCCGTGTAGGCGTCGCGAGAGAGAATCAGTGCGCGCTTATCTGCCTCATCTTGGCGAAAGCCTGCGTAAAGTGCGGCAGTGTGGAAAAGTGGGTACACATTGAAGAACTGAGTGCCTGGGCCAATGTGGAAGTACGCGCCGTTTGGAGGCAGGTCGGGCTCGGTTTCATCTGCCCAGATGGAGTCGAATCCTTTGCTCAGGATATTGTCGCGGATCGTCTTCCAATACCACGCAGCAGCCTCGGGATTGGTCGTGTCAATGTCCGACCCGGCGCGGTCGTACGGTTGCCCGTCAATCGGTGTGCCGTCGGCCAGGTGGATGAGCCAGCCCTTCTGGCGCAGTTCAGCATAATAGCGGTCGTCAGGCACAAACCTGGGCCAGACGCTGATCATTGTTTCAAAGCCCATGGAGTGAAGTTTCTCGTTCATGGCCGCGGGATCGGGCCAGAATTTTGGATCCATGTCCATCTGTCCCATCTTTGTGTAATAGAACCAGTCGACAACCATCACATCCGCCGGCAAGTGTCGATCGCGATAGCCCTGTGCTACGTCCAGCACCTCCTTCTGGCTGGCGTATCGCTGCTTGCATTGAATGTAGCCATAGGCGGCCTTGGGCAGCATGTGCGTGGGCCCGGTCAAGAGCTTGTATCCAGCGTAGATTTCGTCCGCGCTAGCGCCCGCAATCACGAAGAACGAAACCCTGTCGCCGACCTCAGACGTCCAGCGGGTTTGCTCATTGAAGCCAGGTTCAATGAGGGTCTTTGAAGGGTTATCCCACAAAAGCCCATATCCCTTGTTTGTGACCAGGAACGGCACACAGGTGCTGGGCGCAGCCGGCGCCGTATAGTCCTGCCAGCAGCGAACCGGATGCCCGCGATGGTCGAGAAAGCCTTCGTGGTTCTGGCCCAATCCGTAGTAGTGTTCATCGTCCGGCGACGCAAAAGTCGCGCCCACGATGTAAAACTCTGGGTCGGTGGGCCGGCGATCGCCGGCAATCGAGGCTGTTCCGTCTTTGTGATTAGGAACCGCCTGCGACCAGCCCTTCATTTCCAGCAATGTCTTACCTTCCGGCGTGCGCAAGGTGATATGCGCGCCGGGCGTGGAGCCGTTGAAGTATTTGCTGATGTCAATCTCTGTCTGCACCGGAGGATGGGCCGGCGGCAAATCCTTGTCCACGGTGGCCACGATTCTGCTCGACCGGAAGACATCTGCCTGCGCGGTCCCCGTTGCAGTCCAGCCCGCCGGCGCTGGCGTTGCCACTATGCCATACCCCGGGCCCGCGAGCGCAGGTCCACGATGCAGGCTGAGCGTCACTCGCAGAATGTTTTCGGCATACGGCTCGAGGATGATGGTCTCGCCCTTGCGGTCGATTTCCAAGCGCGGGTTCGGGGACTGAGCCGGAGCGAGAGCTGCTGACAATGCAACCCCGGCGAGAACCGCCAGCAACGTAAGCTTTTGCATGAACATCTCCATCCATACGTAAATCGGAATGTAGCAGTGGCGCAATTGAGTGTAAACCGATGCACTCAAACCTTCCCAATTCAAGAATGCCAAGATGTTTCATTCGATTGTCTCGCGTGAGTCGAAAGACCGCCTCGCGATGGGAGGTTACGATGAATCGTGGCGCAAATAGACCGAATCTCTCACCACGAGCTGGCTTGGCAATCGAAGCTGGTGCTGCTTATCGTGATGCCCGCGGTGGCGGCCGGACTTGTGCTGCAGGCTCACTGGTGGTCGGTGCAGTATGCCGCCGTTTCAATTTGGACGTCTGGCATAAGCCTGTTGCTTGGACTAGTTGTTTTAAAGTTGCGTGCTGCCACGCTGGCTGGGGCGGCAACGGGCGCTGCGATAACGGGCAGCCTGATGTTTTCAACGACGCTGGTCCCCTATCAACCCTGGCGAACGGCATTGATCCCTGTTCTTGCGGTTTCCCTGCTCGCCCACGTTTCAACACGCCTGGGCCGGGCGCATAAAGAGCGACTTGGAACTGCGGAAAGGCTGCATGGCCGGTCGGCATCGCAGGTCGCTGCCAATCTGGGGCTGGCAGCACTTGCCTCCAACGACCTGGTGCAGGGTTGGCTGACCGACACCCATTGGTTTGCGCGAAGCACGCAAGCGCCCATGCCGCTTTTCACTGTCGCCTTGGCGGCACTGGCTGAAGCGGCTGCCGACACGGTGTCTTCAGAGATTGGCCAGGTGCTCGGCGGCCGTCCCACCTTGATCACCGACGGTGGAAGGGTCGATCCTGGAACGGAGGGAGCGATCAGCCTGGCCGGCAGCCTGGCGGGGCTGGCGGCGGCAGCGATTGTGTCTGCGCTGGGAACCCTGGCCCTGCATGGCGACTCTGCCGTGTTCTGGATCAGTTGCGGCGCTGGCTGGCTGGGAATGTTCTTCGACAGCCTGCTGGGAGCGACGCTGGAGCGCCGGGGCTTGCTTAACAACGATCTTGTGAATTTCCTGTCCACGGCCGGCGCATCAGGAATGGCGCTGGGCCTGCTGGCAATTCTTTCCCGTCTTGCCGGGAAGTAGCTTTGTGGGTTGAAGCCGGCGACCCAGAAAGAAGCGGCACTACGCGAACTTCAGTGCAGATCCAGACGCCATAGCGTGTAGGTCAGAACCTCGTGGGCAATGCGCTCAAATTCCTGTGAGCCGCCTTCAACCGCCGCGCGCGGCCTGGGCGAGGTGAGCACGGGAAGTCCCTCGGCTGCGCAAATCTCATGAATGCGGAACAAGTGCGTCCCGTCGCTCACGATCACCAGCCTTTGCAACCCGTTGGCGCGGGCAATCACGGCAATGCGCAGCGCGGATTCCTCGGTGTTGCGGCTCTCTGTCTCCGCAATGATGGCGCCTTCAGGAACGCCCATTGCCATCAAGTACTCGCGGCCCACAGAGCCCTCTGAATAATCATCGCCGCCGGCTCCGCCGAGAGTGATGATCAGGGGAGCAATGTTGCGTTTATAGAGAGCCAATGCGTGGTCCAGACGTGCGCGGTACACCGGAGAAGGCCGGCCGTCATACTCCGCAGCGCCAAAAACCCCAATGGCATCTGCGGGCGCAGCCTGGTCCTGCCCGGCGTAGTTCTCAATTTGCACGTAGACCCAGTGGCACCATCCGGCGGCGAAAACAAGAACGGCCAGCAGCAACACAAGCACGGTGCGCACGACCCATTTTCGACGTTTTTGTGGCTTGGCCCGGCGCTTCATGCGCACCTTCCTGGCTTATCGCTGCAAGACCATGACGATTTCGTGGGTAGGGATAGCCCCTTCGCGCAGAATCTCCCAGCGCCCTGGACCCAGCGAGAGATCGACGATGGTGGTGGGCTGCGCGTGGCCAGTAGGACCACCGTCAATGATCAACGGAACCCGGTCACCGATCTGATCGCGCACGCAGGCTGCATTCGTGCACTCCGACGCTCCCTGAAGATTGGCTGACGTAGCGGTGATCGGCAGGCCGAACCGTTCCACCACAGCCCGCGGAATGGCCGCATCCGGCACACGCAGCGCCACATTGCCCGTATTTGCGGTCGAGCGCAAGGGCAACTTTGTGCCCGCTCGAACAATCACCGTCAGCGGCCCGGGCCAAAAACGGTCAGCCAATTTATCGAGCAGCGGATCTGTATCGCGCGCCAGTTCGTAAGCCTGGGCCAGCGAAGCGATCAGCAGCGAAAGCGGTTTATGCTTTTGACGAGTCTTGAGCCGATAGATCTGCTCTACCGCAAATAGATTGACTGGGTCTACCGCCAAACCGTAGAACGTATCGGTCGGCAGGGCTACTACGTCTCCCTTGCGCAGGCAGGCGACGATGTAGTCGATCCGGTCTGGTTGGGGTTCATCGGGATGGACGCGCAAGATCTCCGCGGACAAAAAGGTCTACCTCAATTCCCGAAATGCACTGGCCGTAAAGACGGAAGCTAACACAGCCCGCCGAAGCGAGCAAGTTTGAGTCGTTCCGTCGCCTGGACCAACTCGTCCCGCTGTCTGGCAAAACGGCATAGAATCGGCTAAGGAATCTAAGGTCGCCAATCGATGCCTGTTCGCATTGTACAGAGTAAACAGAATGCCCGCCTCAAGCAGCTTCGTCGGGCGCTGGCACACCCCTTGAGTGAGTCCAATCGAGAGGGACGGCTGTTGGTTGGAATCGAAGGGCCGAACCTGCTGTTTGAAGCCCTGCACGCGGGATTGCGCATCGACTGCCTGTTTGCGGCCGAACGCACCGAGCACTTGCTCGAAACGATCCCGCTTCCCAGGGAAACTGAGATCCTACTTCTGCCGAGCGACGTGTTGAACTCGGCGCTTTCGACAGAGTCCCCTCAACCTGTCGCCGCACTCATTGAGCCGCCGGATTGGACCTGGGATCACCTCATCTCCACGGCCAGAAGAACTGCGCCTCTACTCCTGGTTCTTGCGGGGATTCAGGACCCCGGCAACCTGGGCACCATTCTGCGCTCTGCCGAAGCGTTCGGCGCTGACGGCGTGATCTGTTTGCCAGGAACAGTGAGCGCATGGAACCCGAAGGCTGTTCGCGCATCCGCAGGGAGCATCTTTCGGCTTCCACTTCAGGCTACGAGCGAAAGCGCGTGTTTCGATCGCCTTCGAGTCGCGGGAATCAGGATCTTTACCAGCGCGGTTCGAGGTGTAGCGCAGCCCGCCGACCTGGTAGACCTCGCGGAACCCTTGGCTTTGCTCATCGGCAATGAAGGAAATGGCGTGCCTGCGGAATTGGCGCGCCAGGCCAACGGAGCCATCACGATTCCCTGCCCCGGCCCCGTTGAAAGCTTGAATGCCTCCATTGCGGCCAGCGTTCTGTTGTACGAAGCTTCACGGCAACGTTTCCTTCGCAGCGCTAGCCCTGCGAACCATCGAGGAATCCAGCAATGAGTCTTTTTGACGGCGAGCCCGAGGGCCCCAGGGGCACGCCGAGGACTGCGCCCCTGGCCGAGCGCATGCGTCCGCACAGCCTTGAGGATTACAGCGGCCAGGAGCACCTGCTCGGACCGGGAAAGCCGCTGCGCGTGCAGATTGAACACGATGATTCCGGCTCCATGATTCTGTGGGGTCCGCCCGGAGTGGGCAAAACCACACTTGCCAAGATCATCGCCGAAACAACCAAAGCCAATTTCATTGAATTCTCCGCCGTGATGAGCGGGATCAAAGAGATCAAACAGGTGATGGTGGCGGCTGCACAGGCATCGGAGATGCATTCCCGCACCATCCTCTTTGTGGATGAGATCCATCGCTTCAACAAGGCACAGCAGGATGCATTCCTGCCCTATGTCGAGCGGGGGACGATCCGCCTGATTGGAGCAACCACCGAAAATCCATCATTCGAGATCATCTCGGCGCTGCTTTCCCGTTGCCGCGTTTACGTTTTGGAACCGCTCAGCGAGGAGCGGATCACCGCACTGCTGCGGCGGGCTGTCGAGGACCGCGAGCGGGGGTTGGGCGCGCTGCAACTCACCGCCGATGACGATGCTCTTGTTTTGATTGCAAGCTACTCCAGCGGAGACTGCCGTAATGCCTACAACACCCTTGAGGTTGCCTCACAACTGGCATTGCAGCCATATCAGGATGGTGCTGTCACCAGGCACATCGACAAGGCGCTGGCCGGCGTTGCTGTGCAGCAGCGCGTGCTCAGGTATGACAAGTCGGGCGAAGAGCATTACAACCTGATCTCGGCCCTGCATAAGAGCGTCCGCAACAGCGATCCAGATGCGGCGCTCTACTGGCTGGCGCGCATGTTTGCCGCCGGCGAAGACCCGCTGTACCTGGCCCGGCGCGTCATGCGCATGGCAGTCGAGGATATCGGTCTTGCCGCTCCTGAAGCGCTCAACTTGTGTCTCTCCGCCAAGCAGGCTATGGAGTTTCTCGGTTCACCCGAGGGCGACCTGGCGCTTGCCGAAGCGGTGGTCTATCTGTGTCTCGCGCCCAAGTCGAATTCGATCTACACCGCTTACAGCGCGGTGCAGCAGGAGATCGAACACACTCGCCAGGAGCCGGTGCCGCTGCACCTGCGCAATGCGCCGACGCGGCTGATGAAAGAGTTTGACTACGGAAAGGGCTATGTCTATGCACATGACGAAGAAGGTCGCGTAGCCGACATCGACTGCCTGCCCGACTCATTGCGCGGCCACACCTACTATCAGCCGACGCAGGAAGGCCGCGAAAAACTTCTCGGCCAACGCATGGAAGAGATTCGGCGGATTCGTACCGAGAAACGCGCCCACGGTTAAGGATTCTTGCCGCCGGGCACCCCACCGGATCGAATCATCGTCTATTAATCAAACCCTGTTCGACTCACCCGCATCCCAATTTCAACGCACCAATCTAGATCAACCCACTGGAGAAATGCCATGAGTGACAACCCCACTCTCATCCCCTACATCGTGGTCAGCGACGCCGCGGCCGCCATCGACTTCTACAAAGCAGCCTTTAGCGCCGAGGAAGTGGCGCGCCACGCGGCTCCCAACTGCGATAAACTCATGCACGTCAGTTTGAAGATCAACGGCGGCATCCTGATGATGAGCGACGACTTCTCCGACTCAACGGGCGGGAAATCCCAGACACCGGAAGTGTTGGGAGGAAGCCCGGTGACCTTTCATTTGGCGGTCGACAGTGCCGATTCAATCTGGGAGCAGGCTGTGTCTGCAGGAGCGGAGGTCACCATGCCGCTCGCCGACCAGTTCTGGGGCGACCGATACGGACAGTTGAAGGATCCATTTGGCCACCGGTGGTCAATCGGCCAACACATCGTCAAACGAACCGATGCAGAGATCGAAGAGGCTGCGAAAACTGCGTTCGCTGGATAGGCCAGCACTCATTTCCGGGGCAGTTTGCTTAGAGCATCGGTGACAATGCCGGGAGTCAAAACTTCAGGCAGTAGCACGGGGTCGCTCTGGCCCGGTTTATAGAGCGCGTAAGCCGGCACGCCGCTGCGTCCAAGAGCTGTCAGGGTTTGAGTGATAGCCTCATCGTGGCGGGTCCAGTCCGCCTTCATCAAGACAACATTCCGTGCTTGAAAGGCCTGTTCGACCTCAGGCTGGCCGAGCGCAACCTTTTCATTCACCTGGCAACTCAGACACCAGCTTGCCGTGAAGTCCACAAAAACGGGCTGCCCTGCAGCAACCGATCGGCTAACCGCATCGGACGACCATGGCTGCCAGAGTCCGGCGGCCTGTTGGGCCGATGAAGTTTCAGAGGCAACAGCCAGTTTGTCCGGCGCTATAACTGAAAGTGCAACCACGCCCAGCAGAATCAGCGCGGCGACCACGGTAGCCCAGCGTTTTGCGGGCCAGCGGCCCAGAAACCACCCAGCAACCGCCAGCAACAGAAAGCTCCCCAGCAGCGCCGCAAGCAGGCTCGCTCCATAGGCTTTGGCCAGTACCCACGCCATCCAGATAACGGTTGCAAAGATGGGCACCGAAACCGCCTGGCGCAGAACCTCCATCCATGCTCCGGGCCTGGGCAGAACGCGTGTCCAGGCTGGTTGCAGCGTCAGCGCAGCATAAGGTGCTGCCAATCCGAGCGCCAGTGCAGTGAAAACACCAAATGTGACGCCTGCAGGCTGGGCAAGCGCATAACCGATGGCCGCGCCCATAAATGGAGCCGTGCAGGGAGTGGCCACAATCACCGCCAGCACACCAGTGAAGAAACTCCCGGTGTAGCCCTGCTTCGCAGCGAGTGAGCCGCCCGTACTGGTGAGCGAGAGGCCAATCTCAAACTGCCCCGCCAGCGACAGTCCGAGGAAGAACAGCAATCCTGCCATCAATGCGAGAAACACCGGCGACTGGAACTGAAAACCCCACCCCAGTGTCCCGCCCGCGGCACGCAATGCGAGCAGCACTCCGACCAGCAACCAGAACGAGACAAGGATGCCGGAGGTGTATACAAATCCGTGCGTCCGCATCTTGTGCCGCTCTTCACTGCCAGAGTTGATCAGCGCCAGCCCTTTCAGAAACAACACCGGAAACACACAGGGCATGAGATTCAATAACAGTCCGCCCGCAAACGCCAGGCCCGCGGCACGCAGGAGCGCTGAAAACGTGAAGGGCTGCGCTGTCTTTGGCGCAGGCTGAGGCGGGGTTTGTACTATGGCCTGTGTCGACGGCGGAGCGGACGTCGCAACGGGAGGCGTGTCTGGCGCAGTCTCCGCCACTTGTGCCGCAACGCTGCTGGATTGCGCAATCAGTTCAAACGCGCGGCCCTGCGACAGCTCCAGAACTCCTTTTAATTGCTGCGGATTCGCGGAAAGGCTCGCGTCTTTCTTTAGATCGAGAATCAGCCCTTTTGGCGTTGGAGTAAGCTTTTGCGGCCCGGGGTTGTCGAGGATATTCTCGTCAGACGGAAAAAATGAAGCCTCGGCTTCCTTCTGGCCAGTTTGGACAGATAGGCGAAAGCCCTCCTTCGTGGGCTGAAAGACAGCCTCGTCTCCGGTAGGCAATGCCGTAGGAAGGCGGCCTTCGAAGCGATGGAAGATGTCGCTGTCTGCAGTCTGCGAGACCGCCTTGCGGGGATGATCGTAAACCTCGCGGCTCAGTTCAAGCTCGGCTTTGCCTGGGATGCAGGTAGCGCGGCAAACCAGCCAATCGACCTTGGCGTGGATGACGGCAGGACCGGGCTTCGCTGTCTTCGCCACATGCAGCGTCAGCGGAAACAGTACCTCGTCTTCATACCCAAAATCCATCAGCGGGCCAAGCGGCAACCGGCTGGGAGCCGGAAACTGCAAGGCGCCTGCGGAGATGCCCTCAGGGAGCGTCCACTTAATGTGCGGCGGCTCGCCGGCATCGCCTGCGTTTTTCCAGTAGACGTGCCAGCCAGGTTCCAGCTTGAAGTGAAGCCCTGCTTCTGCGGCCTCACCTCGATTCAATCCCTGCGGGACCACGATCAACTGCACATGCACGTGCGGCGCATCCGCGGAACTGGAAGCGGCCAGCGCGGGCAGACCCGAGGCAAACAGCGCCAGCAAAACGAAGATCAGTCGGGTATGGTGCATGATGGGAAAGAAAGGCTGGCTCCTGACCATTTGACTCACACTGCTCACCGATAGTCGCACCAAGTTTGCTGTTACCCGCGAGAGGTCAAGTCCGGCCGCTTCGCATGCTCCCTGTAGATGCAATCATTTTGAACGCATTTAACCCCAGCGGCACGAGCCCGGGCGACGGCCTCGTCGTGAATCACCTCGTCCTGAAGCCACAAGTACGGGATCCCCAGCCGTATCACGTCGTCCACAATAGCAGGTACGAACTCCGAGGCGCGAAAAACGTCCACAAGGTCGATGCCCGTTCCGGTCTCTTGCTGCATCGCGATCTGTGCCGACTCCAGGTCCGCGTAGCACTTGAGGCCGATCACCTCATTCAGTGCCGGATTCACCGGAACAACGCGATAACCATGTTCGACCAGGTAGCGCCCGATGTTGTGGCTCGCTCTCCAGTTCTTGTCGCTCATGCCGACAACGGCGATTGTCTTCGCACTCCGCAGCATCTCGTCAATGACAGAAGAATCGTCGCTCATATTTATCCTCGATCGCTCAACATGATCGGTTCCTGCCTGTTCCCTGGCCGTGGCCCTTGTCTACACATCCAGGTCATCTTCACCTTCGACCGCGACGGCAGTGCCGCGCCGCTTGGCGAGGAGATAGCCGCGCAAGAACGGCTCCAGATACCCGTCGAGCACTTTGTCCACGTCGCCAACTTCCACCTTTGTCCGGTGGTCCTTGGCAATGCGGTATGGCTGCAAGACATACGACCGAATCTGCGAGCCAAAGTTGATCTCCAGCTTCGAGTCTTCGACCTTCCGCGAAACGGCCCGCTTCTTTTCCAATTCGTATTCATACAACCGCGAGCGCAGCATCTTCATCGCCTTTTCGCGGTTCTTGTGCTGCGAGCGCTCGTTCTGGCATTGGACCACAATGCCCGTTGGAAGGTGCGTCATGCGCACAGCCGAGTCAGTGGTGTTCACGTGCTGTCCGCCCTTACCGCCGGAGCGATAGGTGTCAATGCGCAAATCCTCGAGCTTCAGATCTACATAAATCGTTTCGTCGATTTCCGGCGAAACATAGACCGAGGCGAACGAAGTATGCCGGCGTTTTGCCGAGTCGAAAGGCGAGATGCGCACCAACCGGTGAACGCCACTTTCGCCGGCCAGCTGTCCAAATGCGTTTTCGCCGATGATGGTGAAGGTGGCGGACTTGATGCCCGCCTCTTCACCGTCCTGATAGTCGTTGATTTCGGTTTTAAATCCCTGCTGCTCTGCCCATCGCAAGTACATGCGCATCAGCATCTCAGCCCAGTCCTGGCTCTCAGTGCCGCCCGCGCCGGGATGGACGGTGACGATGGCATTGAGCGGATCGGCCTCGCCACTCAGCATGGTGCGGGCCTCAAGCTCCTCTGTGAAGGTGCCCAGAGCATTGATGTCCCGTTCCAGGTCGGCCAGCACTTCTTCGCCCTCGCGGGCAAGCTCGAAGTAAGCCTCGATGTCGCCGCTGCGGCGCACAAGCTCCTCGTCGTCGGCTACAAGATTTTCAAGGCGTTTGCGGTCGCGCATCAAGGGCTTGGATGCGGTGGGGTCGTTCCAGAGCGCCGGATCGGCCAGCCTGGTTTCAATTGCGGCTAATTCCCTGCGGATGCGAGCCGGGTCAAAGATACTCCCGCAGGTCGCGCACTTGGTCGCGCACGGGAGCAAAGGCGAATTCGAGATCGTTCAATGACGACATAGTTTGCTCTTATGACCTGACTTTGATTTGAGCTATGAAACTTTGGCTACGTTGAGACGAAGGCTGGTCATCGCTGCCCAGCCGACAATCCCCAATCCAAGTATGGCACAAAGCCATCCAAAGACGTCGCCGTGCGCGGTGTAGAACGTCACCTCATCGTTGAAACCAAATTGTGCCGGCAGCGCATCTGCCTGGTGGCGTGGAATGCTCTGCCGCACCCGTCCATAAGGATCGATCGCTGCAGTCACGCCGTCGTTGGTGTCGCGCAAAATCCAGCGGCGGTTCTCAATGGCCCTCATGCGCAGCATGTTCAGATGCTGCCAGGGTGCGCTGGTGTCTCCATACCAGCCGTCGTCGCTGATGTTCACCAGCACCTCAGCGCCGAGTTCGGGGAATTTGCGTACCTCGTCGGCAAACACCGCTTCATAGCAGATAAAGACGCCGTAGCGATGACGTGCGCCGTTATGATCGCTCAAGCTGAAGACCTTGCGATCTTCCCCACGCGTGAATCCGGAGACGCGCCCAGTGAGCTTGTGCGCAAAGGTCAGCAGATTCTCAAACGGAACATACTCGCCAAATGGAACCAGATGGATCTTGTCGTAGCGGCCCACACGCGCTCCATCCGATCCAACGATCAGCGCCGAGTTGAAGTAGCGCCAGCCGCCCTCCTCCGAACCTTGAGAGAAATCCGATCCGATATTGCCGACCACCAGCGGTGCCTGCTCGCGATGGGCCAACAACACCAGCATTTGTTGAAAGCGCGGATCCCCCTCCTGAAACGGCGCGGGCGATTCTGGCCATGCCACCAGATCAGGATGCGTGGCAAAAGGCGGGCACACAACTTCGCCATTGGATGCACCAGTCTGGGGAATTCCGGCAATGTAGATCTTGCATTGTTCGCCTGCCAGTTTGGTGAACTCGGCAATATGCTCGTCCCACTCGCCGGGGCCATTCCATCGGCTTTCGTCGGCAACATCAAGATTCGGCTGAACCAGCACCGCACTGGCCGTGGGCGCCGGTTTAGGCGGCTGCATTGTCACACCAAGAACTCCAACCAGGAGCAAAACCGCGCCGGCTATGCCGCAGGGCCGTCTTCCCGAGCAGCGGTCTAACAGCAGGCCGCCCGCGATCAGCGAACTCGCGGCGACCAGCACAAAGCTGATTCCGTAAACGCCTGTCCACGGCGTAAGTTGATTCACCAGCCCGTTATCCACCTGCGAGTAGCCCAGTTGGTCCCACGGAACGCTGGTGATGCGCGATGCAGCCAACTCCAGCCCAGCCCAGAAGAGTGGCGCCGCGGCCAGTGCCAGCCGGATGCTGCCGGTGGCTCTGTGCACCAGGGCAACCGCCAAACCGAAGAACCCAAAGTAGAGGCCCAACACCAGGCTGTACCCTGCCAGCAACAAAATTGGCGCGAACTTGGGCATATCGCCATAACGAGCCATCACATCTCGCACCCAGTAACAATTCCCCATGTACCAGAGAAATCCGCAGAAGTAGGCCAGCAGAAAAGCCCGACGGATGGGACGGGGATACTCTGTTGCTCGTTTTGAAAGAATGGCGACAAGAAGCGGAACCAGGCCGAACCAGGCAAACACAGTCCGCCAGATTGGGAGCGGACCCGCCAGCGGAAACGGCAATTCAAGCAGAGCAGCGGAAACACCCGCTGCAGCCCACAGCTTCCAGCCACCGGACTTCAGGAACGTAAAGCGCATACAGGGCCGAGTCTATCGCATCGGCCTTGTGATCGCAGTGACTTGCTGGCCGCCAAAACGCTGCGCGGCAAGGGCCGCTCGAAGCAGCAATTGTGTTGAAATTGAGCCGAATTCCGGCTTCACTGTTTAGCCCTAACCTCCGATCTCTCCTCAAGCGTGCAATACCTATTTTCGAGATGGCACTGATTTTGGTGTCGCCGCGCAAAACAGAACAGGCTACAATCGGTTTCATGGCAGTCGCTGTTCTTGGAATGCAGATTTTGACCTGGATGTTCTTTATCGGCCTGATCGGCTCTGCCGTGGTGGTCCTCATCAGCTTCTGGGAGGACGGTAAAGAGCTGTTTGGCAAGGATTAAAAGGACTTGTCTCCCGACCTTTAGACAATCCTCATATTTCTTATTGACTCTATTTTCATTCAGAACTAGACTCACCGCAGGGCCGGCGATGATATCGCTATCTCCAGTTTGAAACGTCGGCTATTGCGCCGGCAACCCAAAGATGGCATCTACCCGAACGACCGTCGCGCCTGTCTCCAACCGCGTACGCCTGATCGTGGCATCGTCCGTGATGCTCACGTTCATCTCCTTCTGGCGCGCAGCCGCCATCGTACTGTGCGATCTCGGCTCATCCGCTTTTTACGCTGGTGGCATCGCTGAAGAAGCAGTGGGCGCAGCCGCGCCGTGGTTCATTCTCGCCATCATGCTGTTCAGCTTCGCGGTTCGTGCGGTCTACGTCGAGAGCTGTTCGATGTTTACCCGCGGGGGCGTGTATCGCGTGGTGAAGGAAGCCTTGGGAGGCACTTTCGCCAAGCTGAGCGTTTCTGCCCTGATGTTCGATTACATTCTCACCGGCCCAATCTCCGGCGTATCTGCAGGGCAATACATTACAGGATTGATGAACGAACTGATGACGGTGGCAAACAACAGCCACTGGCTGCCTCCGGCACTGATGGACGCGCAAAACAACGCATTTCAGTTCGACATGAACCACACCTCTGCCGTTTTCGCGGCTGCAGTCACCATCTATTATTGGTGGGAAAACATCAAGGGCATTGAGGAGTCCAGCGGCAAGGCCCTGCGCGTAATGCAGGTAACTACCGTGATGGTGATTATTCTCCTGCTATGGGGCGTCTTCTCCGTGATGGTGAAGGGCGTTCACCTTCCACCGCCGCCCACTGCATCGAATCTCAAATTCAGCCCTGATGCACTCGGCTTTTTGAAAGGAACGCGGCTCGTACCGATATTGGGTCTCTTCGGAATTCTCATGGCCTTCGGCCACTCTGTCCTGGCTATGAGCGGCGAGGAAAGCCTGGCCCAGGTCAATCGCGAGATTGAGCATCCCAAGCTCAAGAACCTCAAGCGAGCGGCCATCGTCATCGCCATCTATAGCCTTATATTCACTGGCGGCGCAACGCTGCTGGCCTCCATGCTCATCCCGACATGGGAGCGGACGCACATCTACCAGGACAATCTGATCGCCGGCCTGGCCATGTTCATGGTCGGGCCGCTCTTTTGGCGAATCGCATTTCGAATTTTCGTGGTGCTGGTAGGATTCCTGATTCTCTCCGGAGCCATCAATACGTCCATGATCGGTTCAACGGGCGTGCTGATGCGCGTGGCTGAAGATGGCGTGCTCACCGACTGGTTCCGCAAGCCGCATCCCAAGTTCGGCACCAGTTATCGCATCATCAATCTCGTCTTTATTCTTCAGATGGTCACCATCATCGCCAGCAGGGGCGACGTGATCACCCTCGGGGAGGCGTATGCCTTCGGCGTCATTTGGTCGTTCACATTCAACAGCCTGGCCATGCTGGTGCTGCGCTGGAAGTACCATGGCGAGCGCGGATGGAAAGTTCCGCCGAACATCAAGATCGGCAAGACTGAAATTCCCGTTGGACTGCTCTCCGTCTTTCTCGTACTGCTTTCCATCGCCATCGTCAACCTGTTCACCAAATCCGTAGCGACCGTCAGCGGCATCGTGTTTGCGGCAGCTTTCTTTATCATCTTCACCGTCTCTGAGCGCATGAATTTGCGCCGCCACGCAATTACTGCGCGACAGATGAAGGATCACTTCCAACTCGAGCACCAGGACACCATTGACCGCGAGTCTGTTGCCATTCGCCCCGGGGGCGTCATGGTCACCATGCGCGACGCTGCCAACCCCCTGGCGCTCAAGTGGACACTTTCACGCACCAGCACCGATGAGCAGGATGTGGTCGTCATCAGTGTTCGCATGATGGGCGTTGGCGGGCCCGAATATTTGAACGCTGAAGACCAGAGCTTCAGCGAACACGAGCAGATGATATTCACCAAGGCTGTTTCCATTGCAGAGAGCTTTGGCAAGAAGGTGTCACTGCTTGTGGTACCCGCAGGCGACGTATTCGCGGCACTGGTGCAGGGCGCTAACTCGCTGGAGATGGATTCCGTGGTCTCAGGAGTTTCAAGCAAGATGACCGCCGAGGATCAGGCCTTCCACATGGGGCAAGCCTGGGAAGCGCTGCCTGAACCGAAGCGTCAGTTTAACTTCTATGTCATTGATCCCAGCGGCGCGGTCAAGGTGTTCTACATCGGCCCGCACGCTCCTAACCTGAGCCCCGACGATGTGCAACTGGTTCACAGGTTGTGGTTGAACATGCGTCGCGATCCATCCGTCCCCGACCTGCATCACAGTGATATCATCACTTATGCATTGACCAGGCTGGCTGGTCAATACGCCCGTGAGAAGCAGGAGATATTGCGCGACCTGCGCAATTATCGCACAGCCGAAGCCCCAACGACACTGCGCCTTGGCAGCCAGCCGCTGCAGAACTTACCGTCCTCTTCCCCTGCTCCCGCGCCACCTCCACCAAAAACTCCGATTTCTCATTAGACTTGCGCTTGCGTCTTTTTGTCACAAGAGGCCCTATCTCCGCTCTAACTCACTGAGTTTCTCCCTCACTTATATTCTCCATTTTTTGTTTGTCAAACAGTCCACGGTTGCGTATTGTGTTGGGTGGGCGAGTGGTTGACCCGCACACGTTTTTTCACTTAGGCAAATCGGGAATTGGGCCACTTATCAAGACCTAACAGGAGGAAATGTGGGAGTTTCAGAGATTCTGGTTCACATTGATCGAGAGATTGCCCAGTTGCAGCAGGCCCGTAACCTGTTGGTCGGAGGAACGAGCCGGACATCGAAGCAGTCCGCTTCCGCGCCCGCAGTAAAAAGGGCCGGCAAGAAGAAGAGAAACCTGACGCCTGAAGGCCGAAAGCGCATCGCCGAGGCTGTCAGGCGTCGTTGGGCAGAGCAGAAGAAAGCAGCCGGCAAGTAATTGGAACCGATCACCGATGGGCCGACTTGATTGCCGGCCCATTTTTCCATGTCTCCACAAGCGGTTCCTGACAATCTGGCATGAGTTGTCGCCGACCTATGAATCGCCCGACTCAGTTAGTCGAATGCGACTTATGCGACCTACCTTTTGCAAATCGTCAACTCTCGCTTCGAGGCCACAATCATTTAATCCCCGATCTACTTATAGTTAGTGGACGCTCAATTCGCTAGATAGCTTCTCCTGGGTTGCCCTGAAAGACGAACACTTTGGAGTCAAGTAGCGCAATGAGTTCTTCCGGTGTTCCCTTGAGGGGAGGAAAAGTGCCGAAGTGCAACGGCAACACGACCTCCGGTTTGAGATAGCTTACAGCCAGCGCAGCTTCCCTGGGCCCCATGGTGTAATGCCCACCGATGGGAAGCATGGCCACCTCAGGATGATAGAGTTCGCGAATCAAGTTCATATCACTGAAGACCGCTGTGTCTCCGGCGTGATACAGCACTGGGCCATCCTCGATAGTCAACACGAACCCTGCGGCCACTCCAACATAATGCGTTCCAATGTCGTCCTGGACTGCGGTTGAGTGTTTAGCCTCGACCATCGTCGCTGCAACTTCATCCAGTTGCGCCGTACCGCCGAGGTTCATTCCGATGGTACTGGTTACTCCTTTGCCACCCACATAAGCCGCAAGCTCGTAGATCGCCACCACGGTTGAATCGTGGGTTGCCGCCACATCCACGACGTCCGCAATATGGTCACCATGGCCATGCGTGAGCAGGATGTAGTGAATCTTTGCGGGCAGGGTAAACGTCTTGGGGTACTTGGGATTCTGAGCGATAAATGGATCGATTAGAATGTTTGTTCCTTTGGAGGTTTCCACAAGCACAGTGGCATGTCCGAGCCATGTGACGCGCGCTCCGTTCATGGTAGTGTTCTCCTTTGTCCGCAACTGTTGGGACGGACGATTTTTTATCGGGTCATAATGACTTCAGACACACTATCTTTTGCGAGGAACTGCCGGTGACCTGACCAACCGGCAAACAGGCGCTCGATGCTGCGATTGGTAAAAGCGCGCTGGATGGGAAACGGCTGGGCGAGCTGAACTTCAAGATCATCTCCCGGGGTTACGTGGAACCGGCAATGCACCGTCTCTTCTCCATGGGTCCGGGTGTGAAAGAGCGCGAACACCTGGCCGCCCGGATTCATCGACGAGTAAAGGTGCGCGACCGTGGGGGCAACGAATGCCTCAGGCATATAGTCAAGCGCCGTCCACAGGAGCGCCACGTCGAACCTGCGCCCTCCAAATTCAAACGACTGCTTGAGAAACCCGCTGACATTCAAGATTGGGTTGTCATCCTCATCCTTGCCGGTCTGCCAGTCTCCGGTGCATGAGTCATGAACCAGGTCGGCTAGAAAAACGCTGTGGCCCAGCCCGGTGAGGTAGTTGATATTGGTTGGGGAAGTATAGCCGACGTCAATGATTGAGAGTCCTGGCTCTGCCTGAAGCCGGGTACGCAACGCCGCCCAGCCACCCGAGTGACGCGGCACACGCGGCCCGCTTAACCCGTGGGCGGAAGCGCTCGGACTGCTCTCCTGTTTCTTTTCAAACCAGCGGCTAAACAACCCGAACTCCCTTTGCGGCCAGGCACGTCACTGCCCGCCCGACCGAGGTGCGGCGGCCTGTCAAAAGGCGAGGCCGGTCTGCGCTGCATGGGGGGTCTCGTGTCCCTTGCCCGAGGCCTGCGTCAAGTCGACCTTGCCCCGGAAAACCGCGTTATCCTCCACTGCAAGGCGAAGCGCGCGAATGTCTCCTTCAACATTGCAGCCGGCGCGCAGTTCCACTCGGCCTGTGGCGTGCACGTTGCCCTTCAACTGGCCCAGAATCAGCACATCTTTTGCGGTAAGGTCGGCGGCGATGTTTGCATTCGCGCCAATCGTCAGCCGGCTCTCAGGAAGGGTGATTGTCCCCTCCACGTGACCGTCCACAATCAAGTCTTCGCTACCCTTCAATTCGCCGCAAATGATGACGGTTTTCCCAATGCGCGCAGGACCATTCTCAGCTGCCATGGTGTGTTGTTCCTTCCGTAGGCCAGAAGAAGGCCCCTGCCCGCACTATACGCAACCCGGCCACCCCGCTTCAATCCCAGCCTGCCTCAAAGTATCGAGGAGTGACATTCCGTCGATCAGGTCATAAAATTGAGCCGCTTTCTACACCCGACCCACTGCCGGTAAACTAATGGTAATGCGTTGGCATTTGATACTGCTTCTGCCGCTTTGCCTGGCCGCTCCATCCCCTGCGAACTTGAAGGCTCAGTCCGCTCCGCCCGCATCCGGCAACCTCTCGGCGAGTGAGGCCCAGGCCCTCGTCAACCGTGTCCTGGCCACTGAGGCCCGCGCCGCCCAGGAATTCGCTCACCCCAGCCACCCAATGCGTTACCGCCTGCGCAAGTCCAGCTCTCGCCTTACTTCAACCAAAGAGATTGTTGAAACCGGCGACGGCGATGTTGCGCGCCTATTGCTCATCAATGACCGGCCGCTGAGCCAGGCCGATGAGCAGGCTGAGCAAGTCAGGCTGGATGCGCTGCTAAACAATCCAAGCCTCCAGCAGCACCGCAAACAGGGCGAAGACAACGACACATCACGCGCCATGAAGGTGTTGCGCGTCCTGCCCGCTGCCTTCCTCTACCAGTTTGCGGGAACCGGGACTGCGGGCACTGGTCTGGTTGAAAAGTTCACTTTCAAACCCAATCCCCAATTCGACTCGCCTGACCTGGAAACGGGAGTGTTGACCGCGATGGCCGGCGAACTGTGGATCGACCCCGTGCAGGAGCGCGTGGTGCGCCTGACCGGCAGTCTGCAGCAAGACAAGAACATTGGCTGGGGCATCATCGGCGAGTTGGACAAAGGCGGCTGGGTTCAAATCGATCAGGCCGATGTGGGAGGCCACCAGTGGCGTATTGTGCATCTGCAACTGAAGATGAACGGCCGCCTGCTATGGAAGACGAAAAACTCTGATTCGGTGCAAGACTACACCGAGTTTTCGCCGCTGCCCACCGGATTGAGCTACAAACAGGCCATCCAAATGCTGCGAGCGGGCCCTCCGGGGACCGCACAAGCCGGCCGGTAGAAAGCTTTCCTGTCTAAAAAGACAAAGCGGCCTCACCTACCCAGGTGAGGCCGCTTTGTTGTCTTGAAACCAGTTTTACTTGACCTTGATCAGGATGATGACCAGGGTGAACAGTGTGAGTGACTCGATAAGGGCGAGGCCGAGAACCAGAAAGATCATCAGGCCGCCACGAGCTCCCGGGTTGCGGGCAAGCGCTTCGCAAGCTGAAGCAGTTGCCTTGCCCTGGCCAAGACCGCAGAGACCTGCAGCCAAAGCCATACCGATGCCGGCGCCGATCGGCACCAGGCTGATCGCGGCTGATCCGCCATCCGCGAAAGCCGGCATGGCGAAGCAAAGAACCGCAAGGGTCATGAATACATATTGAAGTTTCCGCATATTTCTCCTGCTTCCTTTGGATTTGGCCGCCAGTGGGTGGTTGAAGCTCACCGTGCTGGCCCCCTCACGCTCGCGGCCTTCGTTTGTCCGGAGCGGAAGCGCTCACCGGCGAATCTATTCGTCATGGACGTGAGTGTTGAAAACTCGAGCCCTAGTGCTCCTTGGCAACCGCCAACGAGAGATAGATCATAGTCAGCAGCATGAAGACGAATGCCTGAATGATCGAAACAAAAACGTGCAGCCCCAGGAAAATGGCCGGGACACCGACCGGAATCAGCGAGAAGAACCCGAGTGTGACCATGTCGCTGGCAAACATATTGGCATAGAGACGAATCGTGAGCGAAAGCATGCGCGCCACGTGCGACACCAACTCAATAGGCAGGAGCAACCACGCCATCCACCAGATCGGCCCGCAAAAGTGCTTCAGATAGCCGATGAATCCCTGCGCGCGAATTCCCTGATAGTTGTAAAAAATGAATGTCGGTACCGCAAGCCCCAACGGAACCCAGGGCGACACGGTCGGAGCTGCGATGCCGGGGATAAGACCCAACAGGTTGTTGATCAAAACAAAAAGGAAGATGCAGGTGACGAAAGCCTGAAACCGCTCATACCCATGCCCGATGATCTGGTCGGCCAGGCCGCCGCCGGTCTCGTGAATCATTTCGGCGATCTGCTGCGCCGGATTCGGCCTTTCAACTGAAAGAGTCATCCGCACAATAGCAAAGAAGGCGATCAGGCCGACGGTCACCAACAACTCCAAGGCAAGCGCCTGGTTGACCTTGATTGCGTTTTGCGCGGCTTCAGTCGAAACAACTCCAATTGATTGAAAGGCTTTGACCTCGACGCCCATGAAGAGGCCGTTCAGCAGACGTACGAATGCAAATGATTCCGGCATGAAAACTTGAGTCCTTCTGCTCCGGGGTGGGAGGTCTCGCATCTGTCGCCGGGCGCGTCAGTCACGAAGCATCCGAATCGCTTCCCAGCCAATGGCCAGTGCTGCCAGGCCCAGGCCGCATAGAAGCGCAGTTACAGATCCCTGGAAACACTTCAGGCTACCATAAATGACCCCTGCGAAAACGGTGAGCCTCAGCACAAAGAAGACCACCACAGCACCAGCGCTCGTTGGCGTCTTCTGGTGATCGAGCCTGGCGTTGATCAGCCGCACCAGTCGCTGCCATTCGAAGATGCTTGCTGCCGAGATAAGCGTGCCCGTGGCGAGCATGGCGCCGTCGCGCCAGCCCGAAGCAATGCCCACTACCACCGCAGCAACCAGGCCTAAAATGAGCGTGTTGCGCAGGGCCCGCTGAAATACAGCTTCAACAGTCTGGTTACTGAAATCGAGAATGGGGTGGGTTTCTTCGCTCATGGCTGCGGGTTGGAACTCCCCTTTCCGGCATCATCGCTTGTCTTGGTTCCGGTTCGGGAATCCCGCTCGGCCGCAAATGCCATCCGGATGACAAACACAAGTCCGGAGATGCATCCAAAAACAACCCCGAAGATGGCGATCCAGGACTGGTGGAGGCGGCTGTCGAGAAATGCGCCGGCCAGCCACCCAATCACCGCGGCCGAGGGCAGCAGCAGAGCAATCTGCATCAGCTTTTCAGCCTCAACAATGGCCCCAATCCCGCCCGCGATCTTCCCGCGCTGCTTGGACTCCGGAATGGGGCGGTTGAATGGCATTTGATCTCCTTTCAAGGATACAGGGCCAGGCGGTGAATGGCGCTGCGCATGCTCGCTCAACAGGATTTCTGAACAGTTGGAGCGGGTATACTTCCCCATAGGCCCACGCCTTTAGAGATGGAAGGAATCACCGTGTTCGACTCAGAGTTTGAGCGCAGTCTTTTTGAATTGCGCAAGACAAAGCTTGAAGAAATCGAGAAGCTCGGCCAGGCCGCATATCCCAACCAGTTCCCTGCCTCGCACACCATTCCTGAGGTGCGCGCCAAGTGGGACCAGGTGCAAGCCGAAGATCTTGAAGCCAACCGCATCACTGTGTCCATTGCGGGGCGAATCATGGCCATCCGCGCACAGGGCAAGGCCGGCTTTGCCACGCTCCAGCAAGGTGGACAGCGGCTGCAGATCTATGTCCGCCTCGATGCCGTGGGAGAGCAGGGATTCGCGCTTTATAAACTGCTCGATATGGGCGACCACATTGGCGCAGCGGGCTACTTGTTTCGCACCCGAACTGGTGAGCTGACCATCCACGTGGAACGCCTCACCTTTCTCTCCAAGGCCATGCTGGCTATGCCGGAGAAGTTTCATGGCCTGGCCGATGTGGAGTTGCGCTATCGGCAGCGCTACGTGGACCTGTTCACCAACCTCGATGCCCGCGAGGTCTTTGTGAAGCGCGCCAAAGTTCTGCGGGCACTGCGCAAGTTTTTCGACGACCGCGACTACCTCGAAGTAGAAACGCCCATGATGCAGCAAGTAGCCGGCGGAGCCGCGGCACGGCCCTTCAGAACCCACCACAACGCGCTGGATATGGACCTGTTTCTGCGCATCGCACCGGAGCTGTATTTGAAGCGCCTGGTAGTGGGCGGCCTGGACCGGGTCTATGAGATCAACCGCAACTTCCGCAACGAGGGCGTGAGTACACAGCACAATCCCGAGTTCACCATGCTCGAGTTCTACCAGGCCTACGCGAATTATCACGACCTGATGCAGATCACCGAGGAGTTGATTGCTTTTGTGGCGCAACAGGTGAACGGGACCACGCTGACGACATTCAACGGTGTCGAGATTGACCTGGGTAAGTGGACGCGGCTGACCATGTGTGAGGCGATCCGTGAATACTGGCCGGAAGAGGCTGGCGTAAAACCGGCAAACACGGCGTTCGAGTCAGCGCAGGCGCTGCAGGGGCGGCTTCATGCTGCCATGAGCTCGCTGGAATCTGCGGCGGGCCAAACCACGCGGCTGTCACCGGAGCGCATCGCGGAGTTGAGAACAGTCCACGGCGCCATCACCGCGGTCTACTACGATTCAATGAAGGGCGCGCCATTAGGCAAGTCGGTCTACAACCTCTTCGAGGCCGTGGTTGAACCCTATCTGGTCCAGCCGACCATTATCTACGACTACCCCGTCGAAGTCTCTCCGCTCTCCAAAGCCAAACCTGACGATCCGGCCCACGTTGAGCGCTTCGAGTTTTTTGCAGGAGGCTTTGAGCTGGGCAACGCCTTCAGCGAGCTGAACGACCCTGTCGAGCAGCACAAGCGATTTGCCGAGCAGCTTGCCGAGCGCGATCGTGGCGACGACGAAGCGCACCAGATGGATGAAGATTATGTGCGTGCCCTGGCTTATGGGCTACCACCTACCGGCGGCGAAGGCCTGGGTGTAGACCGCCTCATCATGCTGCTCACCGGCTCCAAATCCATTCGCGATGTAATCCTCTTTCCGCTGATGAGAAAAGAGCAGGAGAAGCAGCTTCCGGCCTCAGGCTCTTGAGTTGCTGGCTGCTGCAAGCGCGTTTTCAAAGCTGTCTTGATTGTGTTCAACCGATGGAATTAGGCAATCTCGCAAATGTTCGTCGGGAGCCCAAAACCAGGCTGAAAGCTGGCGGCTAAAAGGTAGGAGCTATTTTTGAACATACTTTTCGTCGGCGATATCTTCGGCAGCGCGGGTCGCAAGATTGTGCGCGAGCACCTTGGCCATGTGCGCGAGGCGCACAATGTCGACCTGGTGATCATCAACGCAGAGAACGCGGCCGGAGGCTTTGGCCTGACGCCACAGATTGCCGAAGACCTCTTCGACCTGGGTGCGGATGTGCTGACCACCGGCAACCACGTCTGGGACAAGCGCGAGCTGATCGAATACATGAACTCCGTTCACATCGATAGCCATGCACGCGCGCGACGCGTGCTGCGGCCTGCCAATCTGCAACCCGGTCTGCCCGGCCATGGCATCTACGAAGGAACCACCGACGGCGGAGTGGCTTATGCGGTGATCGACCTGATGGGCCGTGTCTTCATGAACGGAACCAACGATCCGTTCCACGCTGTAAATGACTTGCTTACGGGAATCATGGCCAAGGTGATTGTGGTGGATATCCATGCCGAAGCCACCAGCGAGAAGGTGGCCATGGGCTGGCATCTGGACGGCCGCGTCACCGCTGTTCTCGGGACACATACCCACGTTCCCACCGCCGATGAGCGCGTGCTGCCGGCAGGAACCGCCTACCAGACCGACGTGGGCATGAGCGGACCCTACGACAGTGTGATTGGCGTTGAGAAGGAAATGGTGCTGCACAAATTCCTGACCAGCATGCCCAGCAAGTTTGAAGCTGCCAAAGGCAACCCGAAGATGTGCGCCGCGCTGGTCACGTGCGACGCCCTGTCGGGCCGCGCTTCCGCCATCCAGCGAATCATGCTTGGTGAGTAACGGTGGGCAGTGGGTAGTGAACAGTGAGTAGTCCGTTGGGAAGTTCGGCTTTAACTTGTCATCACCGGGCAGCGGCAGTGAATACTGTTCGCTGACCACTGTTCACTGTCCACTTTACTTCTACTGGACTGCGTTGCCTGCGAGGTTGATGTCCTTGACAGTGGCGGGCAGTGGCGCGCCTCTTACATCACCAAGTGTCGGCGGCAGGGCAGTGATCGTGAGCAGACCAACTGGCACATGCGTGGCCTTGAGCAGTCTCCCCTTTGGGTCGAACGTCATGGTCCATTGCATCAGCCTGGGTGCGGCCGCGGCATCCGTAAACTCGATGACAGCGCCCCCGCGAACAGGAATCTGCACCATTGCCGGAATGGCCGCGGGAATCTTCTGGCTCTCGGTGTCCTGAATCAAACTCACCGATTGCGGGTGCCCGCCGGCCAGCGCGGCGTAGCAGAGTCCTGTGCCCAGCCAGTCCGGCGCCTTGTCAGGGTTCTCTTCTCCGCGAATATGATTGAAAGCCGAAAGTGTGAGCGCATTGATGGGCGCCGGCGAAAACAGCGAATAGCCGCGCATCCGGATGGGAATAATCCGCACGCGTCCATCGCCGCCGCGAGGGATCGATGCGGTAAAAAGACTCACATCTCCGGCGCCGCTATCGCGCATGAAGCGCAGGAAGATGTGGTTGGGCAGTGCCGGGCAAACAAGTTCTTGATAGCTCCATTTGCCGTTGTCGAAATCCAATCCCAGGAATGCAGCCCGCTCCCCAATTGAAGACTCAGCATCCGCTTCCAACTCTCGATCTTTCTGGTTCATCTGGTCTGCGGACCGGAACTCAACCGGCGCCACCCGGCCAGGAGTCCCGCTTTCCGGAGGGAACGGTGATGGCGGCAGGGTATTGGGCACTTCACTCACCTTGTAGTGAGTCGATGGAACCTCAGGGGCCGCTTCAGTCTGTGCCTTCAGCGTAGCGCAGGCAGAGCCGGTCAGTGCAACAACCAGTATGAGCGGGAGAAGTCGAAGATGCGCCATGCTTTCCATAGATTATCACTGCTCCATCGCTCTCTCAGCTCCTGCGCATCAGACGCAAAAAGGGCAGCCTCTCGGCTGCCCCTCCGACTCCCCGGCCAAACGATGATCGGGAAATTCAGGTTTGGCTCGACAGTCTAGTGTGCGGCCGGAGGCTTGTGGCCCGCGGCTGGTTTGTGCACAGGAACGGCTTTCTTCTTTTCTGGCACGATTACGCCGTCGCGAAGAACAATCTGCGCGGTCTGGGCGATGGTGGCTGTGGCTGGGATTTGCGTATAGGTGTCGTAGGTTCCATCCAGCTCGGCTGCGGGCTGAAGCTTGAATTCGAATCCAACGGCGGGGATGTCCTTGTCCGCAATCGGCGCCTTCATGTTGACGATGAAGTCAGGAATCTTGGCATCCTTGGCATCCTGAGTCACGGCAACCTTGATCACTGAGGCCGAGGCTTCCAGCACGATTCCCGGAACCGGCGTGGCCTTATCCTTCAGCAGGTCCCAAAGCTTGTCCGCATCTTCCTTGGTCCCGGAGGCAAGAATGAACTCCTTGTCACCCAGGTTCAAAGTCGTCAGGTCTGGAGTCTCAACGATTGCCTTGTGAGCAAGGTCTGCCGGTGTGGGCGCGGGAGGAATCACGAACGTTCCCGGAGGAAATTCAGTTGCGGCAGCCTGGGTCTTGATCCCGTCCAGCCCGTCGAGGCCACCGTGATACTTCTTGTAGTAATACTCGATCTTGGGTTCGATCTGGGCTTTGAATGCCGCTGGAGCGTAGTTCCAGGCGCGAGCGTAGAACCAGACAGCCTGCACCAGGTCTTTTCCATCACCCGGCTTCACGTAGGCTTCAGCCAGTTGCAGAGTATCGGCCAATCCCGGTCCAGGCACGGTGGTTGCCTCGGGCGGCAACAGCATCAATTCGGTGCGGTACTCAGCGATGGCGGCCTTGAAGTCCTTCTTTGAAATGGCGTCGTCAAGTGCAATGGCCGAGTGAAAAATCGGGAAAGTCGCGCTGGTCTGCTTCTTCCAGTCATCATCGGACGTTGCCGGTTCCTTCTGGATCGCAAGCCCCTTTTGCGCGAGGGCAGCACCATCATCGCAAGTCTGCGGATCCTGTGTCCTGCCGCACTGGCTCTTCTTGATCCCAACCGAAATATAAATGGCCTTCATATTGTTGGGATCCACCTGCAACAGCCGGTTGGCTGCGCTGAGAGCGTGGTCGGAATCGTTGAGGCCGAGGTAGGTGTCAACCAGCAGGTCAAGAACGGCCTTCTTGACGACGCTCTGCGGATACTGAGTCAGAAACCCTTCCAGAGCGGATGCCTTGGACTTCGGGTCGGACTGCGTGGTTGCATTTTGATAGGAGTTGAACTCCGCAGGATCCTTGATCGTGATCGAATCCTGCGCTCGCATCGTGGGCGCGGGAACGAGGCTGAGGCTCGCCAAGGCCATCACGGTCGCAACGACAAACTTCTTCATTTAGTGCTCCTGAGAAATGCCGAAATGGAGATCAATATTCAAGCAATCGCCTGGCGGAAAACGCAACCCTTCAATGAGGCGGTCCTGTGCCGGGGTGATGGGTAAACGATACCACGATTGCCTAGGCGGTCTTCAAGCGATTATAGAAACAGGTATCCCCCATGACAAGCAAAGTTGTGCAGGAAAACAAGATTGCCATTGATTGACTACCCTCCCCCAGAGTTGGCCGCCGCCGGCCATGACAGTTTAGACACCACCCAATCAAGAACTGTTCCCGGAGTTCCGATCCACAGTGGTCGCAGCTTTCTATTGCAGCAGCCGTACCAATTCCGCCTGCTCGGCCAGAAAAGCGTCATGGCCATGGGCACTGGCCATCTCTCGATAGTCTGCCCGCACGCCTGTTGACTGAATCATTTCGGCAAACTGACGTACTTCTCCCGGCGGAAAGAGCCAATCGGAACTGATGCCCACAAAGCTTAGATGCGCGCGGATGCGTCCAAATACATCCTTGGGCGTCGATTGTCCGTGCATCGGGTCCCAGGTATCCATGGTCCGAAGGATGGCCAGGTAGGCATTGGCATCGAAACGGTCGATGAATCGCTGCCCTTGCAGGTCGAGGTAGCCGGCGATATCGAAGCGGCCTCCGATGAGCCCTCCGCCAAGATCGTCGAGTCCCCAGGGATCTTCTCCGTTGCGGTTCGGATTACGCCCGAAACGCTCGTCAAACAGCCCCGCCGACTTGTAGCTGAGCATGCCAATCTGCCGGGCCAGAGCAAGTCCGCGCTTCGGGGGATGCTGCGGCAGGTAGCGTCCTTCTGCCCAATCCGGGTCGTGCAGGATCGCCTGGCGCTGCAGATGGTTCAGTGCCAGGCCCATCGCTGAAACCGGCGCCACGGCGATGATAAGAGCTCGCTCCACTCGTTCCGGATTGAGGATCGCCCAATCCAGAGCCTGCATTCCCCCGAGGGATCCGCCCAGAATCAGCCGCAGCCGCCGGATTCCCAGCGAATCCATCAGCCGCGCCTGCGCACGCACGTTGTCGTGAATTGAAATCAGTGGGAAATCGGGTCCGTAGATCGCGCCCGTCTGGGGGTCAACAGAGCCGGGGCCGGTGGAACCATAGCAGGAGCCCAGCATATTTACGCAGATCACAAAATCGTGCTCCAGTGACAACAAGGCTCCCGGAGCAAGTATCTCTGGCCACCATGACCCGACCAGGGCCGACCCTGACAGCGCGTGGCACACCAGCACCGCGTTGTCGCGAGCAGGATTGAGCCTGCCGTAGACCGCGTAGTGCAGCGTTACGCCGGCCAACACACGCCCGCAATCCAGCAACAGCGGCTCATCGAGCACAAAGTCGCCTTCGTAGGTTGGCTCCGGGGCCTGAACTCCGGCCTTCGCGGCGACAGTGCCGGCAGTCGCTCCGGCCGCGCCAATGATGGTTTCAGTCATCAAACTCATTGTGCAGCATGGTCCGCAGCTATGGGTAAGCCGACACCCGCTTCTCCAGCTGCCACCGCCAGGGCCTGGTCAAGGTCGGCAAGAATGTCACGAAGATCCTCAATGCCAACCGAGAGCCGCACCAGCTCCGGAGTCACGCCGGTTGTCGCCTGCTCCTCCGTTGAAAGTTGCTCATGTGTGGTTGACGCCGGGTGGATCACCAACGACTTGGCATCGCCGATGTTGGCCACCAGCGAAAACAATTCCAGAGTGTCGATCAGCTTCTTCCCGGCTTCGTAGCCGCCTTTGATGCCAAAAGTTACCAGGGCTCCACGGCCATTGGGCAGATACTTCAGGGCGCGTTCAAAGTAGGGGCTTGAATCAAGGCCCGGATAATTCACCCATTCAACGCCGGGATGGTTTGCCAGGTGCCTTGCAACCGCAAGCGCATTTTCTGAGTGCCGCTCCAGTCTCAGGTGCAGCGTCTCAATCCCCTGGAGCAGCAGAAACGCATTGAATGGCGACAGCGCCGCACCGGTATCCCGCAACCCCTGAATGCGCGCTTTCAGGATGAAGGCCAGCGGCCCGAAAGCTTCAGTGTAGGAGAGGCCGTGGTACGAAGGATCCGGCTGCGTAAACTCCTTGAACCTGCCCGATGCTACCCAGTCGAACTTGCCTGCGTCCACAATTACGCCGCCGATGCTGGTGCCATGGCCGCCCAGAAACTTGGTAGCCGAGTTGACCACAATATCCGCGCCCCACTCGATGGGTCGAACCAGCGCCGGCGATGCCGAGGTGTTATCGATCACCAGCGGCAGCTTGTGTTCATGGGCGATTGCCGCCATCCTCTCAATGTCTACAACATCGAGCTTTGGATTGCCCAGGCTCTCGGTATAAATGGCTCGGGTCTTGTCGTTGATGGCTGCCCGCAAGCCGTCGAAATCATCCGCATCGACGAACCGCACATTGATTCCCAGCCGCGGAAACGTGTAATGGAAGAGATTGTAGGTGCCTCCATAAAGCGATGTGGTGGAGATAATTTCCTCACCCGCCGATGCCAGCGTGGTCAGCGTAAGCGTCTCGGCGGCCTGGCCTGAGGCCGTGGCAAGCCCCGCCGCTCCGCCCTCAAGCGCAGCAACCCGCTTTTCAAATACATCTGTGGTGGGGTTCATGATGCGCGTATAGATATTGCCGAACTCTTTCAGTCCGAACAGACGCCCCGCGTGGTCGGCATCTTGAAAGAGGTAGGAAGTGGTCTGGTAGATGGGCACGGCTCTTGAGCCGGTGGCCGGATCGGGCGATTGGCCGGCATGAACTGCAAGGGTGGCAAAATGCTGCTTCTCTTCGGACATGGTGGGCTCCTTGTTTTTTGTCTGGCTGGTCGAAATACGGCCGAGGTTCAGGTCCGGGCTGCGTCAAAAAACACGAAGCGGCCCGAATCCTTCTGGACCCGGGCCGCCTGGTTTCAAGATCGTGTGCGCCTAGCGCATTCGTATCTCAAGAACCGCACGGAAGGGTCCGCAAGGCGTACACATGCACATAGCCATGACCCCAATTCCGTGTTCCGTTGAATCCCGCATAAGTGGCAGTATCGAACGAGGCACGGCTAAAGTCAAATCAAAATCATGGGGAAGTTCAAGTGGTTTTCACCGTTCGCAGCCTTCCCCGGCCAGCTATTCCTCCGCCTTCCAAACATAAGCGCCCGGCTGCGGCAATCCGATGTGTGCCAGCACCCGGCAGACAAACTGTCGAGCCATCTCTGTAGAGTCGATGGGCTTGTTGTAGAAGGCAGGAATGCAGGGAAAAATCACCGCGCCAGCCTCGGCGGCCAACGTCATGTTGCGCAAGTGAATGCGGTTGAACGGAGTCTCGCGGACGCAGAGAATCAACGGCCGCCTTTCCTTGAGAGTGACATCGGCCGCACGTGCAATCAATGAATTGGCAAGCCCGTGAGCGATGGCCCCCAGCGTCCCCATGGAGCACGGCAGCACAATCATGCCGTTGGAGGGATGGCTGCCGCTGGCAACGGCCGCGCCAATATCCGCATCGGAACAGTGAGCCGTCTTCCGCGGCGTCGCGCCCAGCAGTTTTTCCATGAGCTCGTTTCGGCCACTAACGCCCAGTTCCTCTGCCAGCACACGCAAGGCGTTTTCTGAAGCGACAAAGTGAACTCGTTCAACCCGCTCATCCGCCTCCAGCGCACGCAGCATCTCGCGCCCAAAGATTGCGCCGGATGCGCCGGTAATTGCAATGGTAATATTCATTTCGCTCCGAACGCGCCTCTGCCGGGTATGCCCGGCCAGCCCGAGCCATCAAGATTTCGAAAATCACTAAGTCCCAAGCACCCTTTTGAAGATCGAGTCCACGTTGCCCAGTTGACGCTCGTAATCGAATGTAACGGAGAGCCTGGCGGGGCTCAGGAGCGCTGTAACAGCGGGATCCTTCGCAACCTCGTCTTGAAAAACCAGTTCCTCTTTCCATGACTTCGTGGCCAGGCCTTGCACTAACCGGTACGCATCCTCGCGCGACATGCCAGCCTCAGCCAGGTCCAGCAAAAGCTGTCCGCTGAAGATCAACCCCCCCGTGCTCTCCAGGTTCTTCTTCATCCGGGCCGGATACACCAGCAGCCTGCCAATCAGGAGCTCGGCCTGGGCCAGGAGATAGTCCACAAGGATTGTCGAGTCGGGAAAAATCACACGCTCCACCGACGAATGTGAAATGTCGCGCTCGTGCCACAGCGCAATGTCTTCAAATGCCGCCTGGGCATTGCCGCGAAGCACGCGCGCCAGCCCGCTGATCTGTTCGCTGCTGATGGGATTCTTTTTGTGCGGCATGGCCGACGAGCCCTTTTGCTTCTCGCTGAAGAACTCCTGCGCCTCGCGGACTTCTGTCCGCTGCAAATGGCGAATCTCAATGGCGATCTTGTCCAGTGTGCTGCCGATAATGGCCAGCACGGAAATGTAGGCCGCATGGCGATCGCGCTGAATCACCTGTGTAGCCACCGGCGCCGGCTTCAGGCCGAGCCGCGCACAGATTCGCTCTTCATGCTCCGGTTTCAAGTGGCCAAACGTGCCCACCGCGCCGGAGAGCTTGCCCACGCGCATATCTTCTGCCGCCGCATCAAAGCGGGCGATATTCCGCCCTATCTCGGCGTACCAGTTCAGCAGCTTGAGGCCGAAGGTCGTGGGCTCGGCATGAATTCCGTGGGTGCGGCCAATGGTCGGTGTGTGCTTGAACTCCAGCGCGCGCCGCCGCAATACATCCTGCAACTCCACCAGGCCGGCGCGAATCAGCACCGAGGCCTCCTTCACCTGGAGCGCCTGCGCGGTATCGACAATGTCGTTCGAAGTCAGCCCGTAATGCAGCCAGCGTGCCTCCGCAGCCAGCCCGCTGGCGGTCAACCGCTCCGCCACGGCCGTGGTAAAAGCGATCACATCGTGCTTGACCTCAGCCTCGATCTCCTGAATGCGCGGAACCGAAAAGCCGGCCTTGGTGGCGATGGCCTCTGCCGCTCCGGCCGGAATCACGCCGTTTTCGGCCAGCACCGAGCTCGCCGCTGACTCTACCTGGAGCCAGCAGTTGTATTTGTTTTCTTCAGTCCAGATCCGGCCCATCGCCGGCCGTGTATAGCGTTCGATCAACTGGGGATCTCCTCACCGGAGCGCGTAGAGCGGCCTCCGCCAACTGCTGCCAACTGTTGATTGTACGAGGAGAAGGCAGTCAGGAGCGAGGAATTCCCAGCCGAACCTGCAGTTCTTCGAAAAGCAGCCCGCGGCCCGGCTTGTAGGGCTGAAACCACTCCCCGTCAATCACCAGTTGGGGAATGGCGCGCTTGCCTACGTGGCGCATCACTTCTGCTGAAGCCGCCGGATCAAGGTCCACGCTGATCTCTGTGTACTCGATGCCGTTGGTCTCGAGAAACTGCTTCGCCGCCCGGCAATCCCGGCACCAGGACGACGTGTAAACTTGCACCTTCATACCGCAATTGTAGCGATATTCCGCTGATACCATCTGTGATGATGACCACAGAAGAGATCAAGTCGCTGCTGAACCTCCAGCCGCATCCGGTCGAGGGCGGTTCGTTCCGCCGCACCTATGTCTCTCAAGGAACTGTCGAGTTGCCGCGCGGCGCACGCCCCCTTGGCACAGCAATCTACTACCTCCTGGAATCAAGCACCTTCTCTGAGATGCATTTGCTCGATTCCGATGAAATCTTCCATTTCTATCTCGGCGACCCGGTGGAGATGCTGCAGCTCCACCCCGACGGCAGCTCCGCTGTTTTTACTCTCGGACCAGATTTAGCAACGGACCAGCATGTCCAGCTGGTTGTCCCCGCCGGCGTCTGGCAGGGCACGCGCCTCATCGGCGATGGCAGGGCCGCACTGCTCGGCTGCACTGTAACGCCGGGCTTCGATTTTGCCGATTATCAAGCTGGGAGATTTGCAGAATTATCAGCTCGTTGGCCGGCTGAAGCAGAACGCATCAAAGCCTTGACCAGGAACTAAGACGAACGCCGTTCGCGAAAAAAACCCCGCAGCAACTCCGCCGATTCCTCGCCAAGAATCCCCTGCTCTACCTGCATTTGGTGGTTGAGTTGAGGATGATTGAGTACACCGAGCACCGATCCCGCGGCGCCCGCCTTGGGATCTTTGGCAGAAAACACAAGCCGGTCAATCCGCGCATGAATCATCGCCCCTGCGCACATCGCGCAAGGCTCCAGCGTCACATACAACGTGCATCCATTTAGACGATAGTTGCCCAGCGCCGTGGCTGCGGCTCGCAAGGCAACAATTTCGGCGTGCGCCGTCGGGTCCACGTTGCGCAGTACACGATTCTGACCGCGCGCGATGATCTCCCCCGCTCGCACAACCACCGCTCCGATCGGTACCTCGCCCGCCTCCACGGCCATGCGGGCATCATCGAGAGCAGCTTGCATGGCCTCAAGGTCGGCAATCATGATTCTGATGGTAATGCCGCCGGCTGCTGCTGGGTCATGCAGTGCAGCGTACCCAGCCCCCATACCAGGTCCACCGAATGAACCCCGATCACCTCGCGGACTGGAAAGACCTCGGCCAGAATCCTCAGCGCAATCCGGTCGTTGGGATCGTTGAAGGTAGGCACCAGCACAAGCCCGTTCGCAATGTAGAAATTTGCGTAGCTGGCCGGCAGCCGCTGGCCGCGAAAAACCACTGGCCGCGGCAGCGGCAGTTCCACCAGCGTAAATTGCTTTCCGTCGAGTGTCTGCGCTGCTTTCAGTCTCACCAGGTTCTCGGCCAACGGCTCATGGTTCGGATCGCTCGTGTCTGGCTCAACTGCGGTCACAATTGTCGTCGGGTCCACAAACCGGCTGATATCGTCCACGTGCCCATGAGTATCGTCGCCGGCCACACCCTTCCCAAGCCAGATCACCTGGTCAATGCCGAGAAAATCGTGAAAAGCGCGCTCCAGATTTTCGCGCCTCACGCCAGGATTCCGTTCCTGTACCTTACTCAGCAGGCACTCTTCGGTGGTCAGCAAGACTCCCGCGCCGTTGGTGTCGATCGAACCGCCCTCAAGCACCAGCCTCGCCGTTGAGCCGTCTTCTAGTTCAACCGTTGGTTCCCAGGCGGGGAGGCCGAGCAACCGAGTCACATGCCCCGGCACCTGGTCGTCGAGCTGCCAATCGGAATACTTGGCCCAGGCGTTGAATTGCCAATTCGTCACCGCAACCTTGCCGCTGCCATTCCGCACAAAGATCGGCCCGGAGTCGCGGGTCCACACGCGATTGGTCGGCAAGCGATGAAAGCTTATCTGGTCCAGCTTCGCCCCCGCCCGATTCAAGATGCGTTGGGCAATGTGTTCGGCTCTCTCGTGGTCGACGAGAATATGTACGTGCTCGTGCGCGGAGAGAAGGCGCACAATCTCCGCATAAACCCACGGAATCGCCTGGAACTTTCCTGGCCAGTCCTCAGGGTTGTGCGGCCAGGCAAGCCATGTTGCATCGTGCGGTTCCCACTCTGCAGGCATGCGATAGCCGAGCTTTTGTGGGGTGCTTGCGGCCATCACTACTTGGGTTCTCCGTCCTGCGACCACGTATTCACCGGATCGAGAAAACGCTTGGTGATCGGCCCATAGGCATCGATGCGGCGGTCGCGCAAAAACGGCCAGTTGCGGCGCGTGTCCTCAATCAGATCCAGGTCGATCTCGCCCAGCAGAATCTCTTCCCCGTCATGCGAGGCCTTTGCGATTACGCGTCCAAATGGATCGGCCAGGAAGCTGCCGCCCCAGAATTCAATCCCCGGCCCGGCCGCTCGATTTCCACTCACATCGCCGTGCTCCAGACCCACCCGGTTGACCCCGGCAACGTAGACGCCGTTGGCAATGGCATGCGCCCGCTGAATCGTTTGCCACGCTTCATACTGGGCCGCGCCGTACTGATCCTTCTCTGCCGGGTGCCAGCCGATGGCTGTTGGATAGAAAATCACCTCGGCACCCTGCAAAGCGGTGAGCCGAGCGCCTTCGGGATACCACTGGTCCCAGCATACCAGCGTGCCTACGCGGCCAAACGCCGTGTCCACCGCTTGAAACCCCAGGTCTCCCGGCGCGAAATAATATTTTTCGTAGTAAAGCGGATCGTCGGGGATATGCATTTTCCGATAGACGGAGGCAATAGCCCCATCGCTGTTCAACGTCACCGCAGTGTTGTGATAAAGCCCCGGCGCACGGCGTTCAAACAGAGAGGCAATCACCGCAACGCGCGACTTGCGCGCCGCCTCTGCCAACTTCGCCGTTGACGGCCCAGGAATGGGCTCGGCCAGGTCAAACAGGCGCGTATCCTCCCGTTGGCAAAAGTACTGCGCCCGGAAAAGCTCCGGCAGGCAAACGATGTTCGCCCCCAGGCGCGCCGCTTCCTCAATGTGCCGGACCGCCGAAGCGAAGTTCACCTCAGGGTCGGCGCCCATGCGCATCTGCACGAGCCCAACAACGTATTTGCGCATATTCAATGTCATTCGCCGCTCACCCCCCCGCGCGCTCTGCCTGCTGGAAGCAGCAAGGCCAACCCCGGCTGGCGGAATTGGCCTCAGCATCTCCAACTGAACGTGAATCTACTCTTCGAGAATCAGAACCGCAGCTGCGATCGTAGTGGTCCACAGCCCGCGCTTGTCGCC
The DNA here is from genome assembly GCA_964614635.1 of uncultured Occallatibacter sp. Taxonomy (GTDB): domain Bacteria; phylum Acidobacteriota; class Terriglobia; order Terriglobales; family Acidobacteriaceae; genus Telmatobacter. The sequence goes on along the minus strand of CAZTLV010000023.1, from coordinate 17,847 downwards.
CACAGCGGATTGGGTGATGTTGCTGGTGCGCACGATCTTGTTTGAGATGCGGTAGATTTCTTTCTTCTCATCCCAACTGGTATCCGGATCGAAATCCACATCAAGGGTGGTGGCAAGCATCTCGGCTGCCAACTCTTCCGCGTACTCCCCGGCCTGGTCCTCGGTCTCGCCAAAGCTGTGGTGCTCGCTGAGGTAGCCATAGGTGTCGCGATCGGCAGGAATGGCAACGCCGATACTAGAAACAATCAGGCGGTGTGGCTCGCGTGTGGAGTTTTCCGCGATCACTGAGAAAACAACCTCGCCGTGATTCAAATAAGTGAGACCTTCCTTGCGCCCGATCACCTTGCAGCGTGGCGGAAAGATCGATGAAACACGCACGAGATTCTGCGAGGCGATGCCCGCATCCCGAAGCGCCAGCTCAAAGGAAGTCAGACGCTCCTTGTGTTTTCCTACTCCCTTGGTGAAGAAGAGCTTCCTCGGGACCATTGCTTTTCCCAATTTCTATGTAACCTCCGTGAATGTGAAATGTCGCCGCCGCTGATAACGTTCCCGCATGAGTCTATCGCATTCAGGCGGTTCAGAACAGGACTGCTTCTAATTTCATCGCACTTTCATACCGGCTTGACGCCGGGAGCGGTTTTGCCCGCCATTGCCACTCCCAATTTGCAGGTGGTAGCCTGATCGTTGGCGCATCCATAAAAAAGGAACTCAAAAATCTATGCAAACCACTTACAACGGTCTGGAACTCCCCAAAGACGGCCAACCCATCGACTACAAGAACGGCCAGTTTCAAGTGCCCAGCAATCCAATCATCCCTTTCATTGAGGGCGACGGCACCGGGCGCGACATCTGGAGGGCCTCGCAGCGAGTCTTCGACGCCGCAGTCGAAAAAGCCTACGGCGGCAAACGCTCGATCAAATGGTTTGAGATTTTCGCTGGGGAAAAGGCATTCCGTCAGTTCAGCACCTGGCTGCCTGACGATTCAGTGGCCGCGGCGCGCGATCTGCGTGTCTCTATCAAGGGACCGCTGACTACACCGGTAGGCGGCGGTATTCGCTCGCTCAATGTGGCTCTCCGCCAGTTGCTGGACCTCTACGCCTGCGTCCGCCCGGTCAAGTACTACCAGGGCGTTCCCAGCCCAGTGAAGCACCCCGAGCAGGTGGACATCGTAATCTTCCGCGAGAACACCGAGGACGTGTACTCGGGTATCGAGTTCAAGCAAGGCTCGGCCGACGTCGCACGCCTCATCGAGTTCATCAACGATGACCTGCTCAAGGGCGGCAAGAAGAAGATTCGCTCCGATTCCGGCGTCGGCATCAAGCCCATCAGTATCTTCGGCACCAAGCGCCTTGTCCGTTACGCAATCCGCGCCGCTCTCGACCTGGGCCGCAAGACTGTCACCCTGGTTCACAAGGGAAACATTCAAAAGTTTACTGAAGGTGCATTCCGCGAATGGGGTTACGAAGTCGCCGTCGAAGAGTTTCGCCAGGAAACCGTCACCGAGCGCGAAAGCTGGATTCTCGGCAACGTCGACGCCAACCCAGGCATCACTATTGAACAGAACGCTGCTCTCATTGAGCCGGGTCTCGAGTTCGGCAATCAGAAATTCCGCGACGACCTTTATGCCGAAATCAAAGGCGTGCTCGACTCCATCGGCAAGACCCACGGCAACGGCGCATGGAAGAACAAGATTCTCATCAACGATCGCATCGCCGACTCGATCTTCCAGCAGATCATCATTCGCCCCTCCGACTACAGCATTCTCGCCACGACGAACCTCAACGGCGATTACATCTCTGACGCAGCCGCGGCGCAAGTCGGCGGCCTGGGAATCGCTCCCGGCGCCAACATCGGCGATGGTTTTGCGGTTTTTGAGGCCACCCACGGCACCGCTCCAAAATATGCCGACAAGGATGTCATCAATCCCGGCTCTGTGATTCTGTCAGGCGTTATGCTTCTGGACTTTATTGGATGGAAGGAAGCCGCCAAGCTGATTGAGACGGCAATGGAGAAAACCATCCAGCAGAAGTTCGTCACCTACGACTTCGAGCGCCAGACCGCCGGCGCAACCAAAGTCGGCACCAGCGAGTTTGCCAACCGCATCATCGGCAACATGTAGGCGGCCGGTTTTTCAACCAGACAGCGCTTCAGCCATGCCGAGCAGACCAAATCAGGGCACGGTTGTTGCCCGTCAGAGCTTCAGCCGTGAGGAACGAACCAAATCACGGCGGCTTTGTAACAGGGCACGGCTTCAGCCATGCCACAGAATTCGATATCAAAGCACGGGGCTTCAGCCCCTGTGGCACTTAAGAGGAGCAAAACACCATGCGTAAAAAAGTAAGCATTGTAGGCGCGGGTAATGTGGGCGCAACCGCCGCTCATTGGATTGCAGCCAAGGAACTGGCCGATGTGGTCCTTATCGACGTAGTCGAAGGCATCCCGCAGGGCAAGGCTCTCGACCTGCTTGAAGCGCTGCCGATTGAGAAGCGAGACGTCAACGTCACAGGATCAAACGACTATGCCGCGTCAGCCAACTCTGACATCGTTGTCATCACCGCAGGCATTCCCCGCAAGCCGGGCATGAGCCGCGACGACCTGCTGCACACCAACTTCAAGATCATGTCTGACGTTGTGGCCAAGGTTGTCGCCCAGTCGCCCGAGGCGATCCTAATCATCGTCTCCAATCCGCTGGACGCAATGGCCCAGGCCGCCTATCGCCAGGCTGGTTTCAATCGTGAACGCGTCATCGGCATGGCCGGAATTCTGGACTCGGCGCGCTTCCGCACCTTCATCGCGCTGGAGCTGAATGTCAGCGTTGAAAACGTCACCGCGTTTGTCCTTGGCGGCCACGGCGACACCATGGTCCCGCTCCCCCGCTACTCGACTGTTGCCGGCATTCCCATCACCGAACTCATCGCCCCGAATCGCCTGGAGACCATCGTGCAACGTACCCGGGACGGCGGCGCTGAGATCGTGAAGCACCTTAAAACCGGCAGCGCCTACTATGCGCCCTCGGCAGCGGCGGTGGAAATGGTTGAGGCCATTCTTAAGGACAAGAAGAAGATTCTGCCCTGCGCCGCCTACCTGCAAGGCGAATATGGCATCGACGGTTACTACATCGGCGTTCCCTGCAAGCTGGGCGCAGCAGGCCTGGAGAAGATCATAGAAATCAAGCTGACTCCCGAGGAAGATGCCGCGCTCAAGAAGAGTGCCGAAGCCGTGAAGGAACTCTGTGCCGTTATCGGCGTTTAGCTGGTCGTCCCACTTTGAAACAAGAATCCCAGGTCACGCGCTGCCACGCGAGACCTGGGATTTTTTGTGCATCTCTTTTCTTTCGCGCTTACTGTTTCACAAATGCCAGCAGTGGCGTCGCTACCTGCGCGGCACAAATCCTGGGTGCAAGGTGGCCACAACCGGGAATGATATCCAGTTGCGATTGATGGACGAGACCGTGCATGGTTTCTGCCTGGCTCACCGGCACAATCTGGTCCTCGGCACCCCAGATCATCAGTACCGGCATCTTCAGTTGCGGCAACAGCTTGTCCGTAGCATCCTGGCCGGTAAGCATACTGTCGAGAGCCTTGTGAACCACCCACCCTCGCTTATTTGAAATCCGCACAATATCCTGCGCGATGAACGTCGGAACCGGAGCCGGGTTGGGCGTTAGTAACGCGTCCAGGTCGTTGACCTGGTCGGGCGTCTGCGGGGTAAACAGCTGCACATTCCAGGCCGGGACGACATAAATCCCGATCGAGTCAAGCATGATCAGGCGCTTTACCTGCTCTGGATGGTCTGCGGCAACATGCTGCACAATTCCGCCGCCCATCGACCAGCCCGCCAAATCCACCTGGTTCAATCCCAGGGCACTGATAAAGCCAGACACAATCGTGGCTTCATCATGGATTGAGTAAGAGAAATTCGCCGGCATCGGGCTGCGTCCATAGCCCAGCAAATCCGGGATATAAACACGGAAACCTGCCTTTGCCAGGTAGGGTGCCAGGTCGCGCCAGTCTTCCGCGTTGCTGCCCAATCCGTGAATCAGCACCACTATCGGGCCGTCCGCGGGACCTTCCACCAGGTAATGAAGCCGGTAACCTTGCACTGCAACAGTCGTGCTCTTGATTCCGGAGAGGCACTCCTCCGCATACATCAGTTCGTTCAGGTAACTCACGGGCCGCATCCAGAACCCGATACCCGCCACCAGAATGACCAACCCGACAAACAGTAAAACCGTTTTCCGGAGTCTCATCTTTCCCTCTGCCCTTCCTTGTCCCATGATCTTGCCTTCTGCCAACCCGCCTCGATAACTCGAACTGTGACCGGGTCCAGTTGCAGAGCGCTGTGGCTGTTCCATTCCGCCCGTTCCACCCATCGCACGGCATCCGCATCCGATGCAGCCCTCAAATCCCCACCCACCACGCGGCAAAGGTAATCCGCAATCACGTAGTGGTAACGGACGGATTCTCCCACGCGGTGAATGCGGTCCAGCAACTCTACAAGTTCCAGGGCCTCCACCATCAGACCGGTTTCCTCGCCCACCTCGCGAATCACGCCGCCTGTCAGCGACTCGCCCAACTCAAGCATTCCCCCCGGCAGCGACCACCGGCCCAGAAGCGGCTCTGTTCCCCGCCGAATCAGTAGCACGCGCCCGTCCTGGACGATGACCGCGCCCACGCCCACCAGGGGCGCCTCGGGAAACTCTCGCCGCATCAACCTTCCCTCAATCCCAAATATCTCTACAATAGTTGTTTATCGGCACTCTCGCGCCATCACCATTGCCATTGGGTGCATCTTTGGTACCGGGCTAACATCCAAGTCATGCGGGGGGAACGAAATGACAGAGTTTTCGCTGCGGATCGATGGAATGCACTGCGGCTCCTGCATCCGCCGCGTCAGCCAGGCGCTGGCTTCGGCCAAAGGTATTCAGGTCCAGGAAGTCCGGCTGGGCGCGGCACGGCTCAGCACCACCGAGGCCGATGCGCCGGTCGAACAGGCAATTGCGGCCCTTGCCAAGGCCGGCTATATGGCCCGGCTGGAACAATAAGTGGCCACTCCCGAAACAGAATCGCTTACACTTCCGGTTCTGGGCATGACATGCGCTTCGTGCCAGCACCATGTAGAGAATGCGCTGCTCTCCACACCCGGCGTTCAATCCGCGCGCGTCGATCTCATGGGCAATCGCGCCAGCGTGGTCTTCGACCCTGGGTTGGCCGCTCCCGAGACTCTGCTTGAGGCAATTCGAGGCGCTGGATACGATGCCGTCCTGCCGCGGCCCGGTGCACCTTCTCATCCGTCGTCGGATCCTGACTCGTCTTCGCTCAAGGCGTATGTCACGCTGGCTGCCGGAGCAGCCGCCATGCTGCTGGCCATGCCCCTGGCCGGCGAAATGGGTTCGATTGACCATGCATTGATGCGAATCGTGCCCTGGCTTTATGCGCTTCCGCCAGATCCGCTGCGCTTGTCCCTGCTGATTCTCACGGCGTCCGTCATGATCTGGGCCGGGCGGGGCATCTATGTCAGCGCCTTTGTCGCCCTGCGCCACCGAACCACAAACATGAACACGCTGGTCAGCCTGGGTACCAGCGTCGCCTTCGCATACTCGGCATACGCGACAATCAGTCCCGCACCGGGCCGCGAGGTCTATTTCGATGCGGTCCTTCTAATCATCGGATTTCTCCTGTTGGGCAAGAGCCTTGAACTCCGCGCCAAACGCCGTGCGCTCGCAGCGCTCGATTCGCTTTCCCGCCTGCGCCCCGTCGCCGCGCGCCGCATACGGGACAAGATCCAGACCGTCGTTCCGCTTGCCGAGATTGAGATCGGCGACAGCATCCTGGTCCTGCCTGGAGAACGATACCCTGTCGACGCCGTGATCCTTGAAGGCCGCACCTCTGTGGACGAATCCATGCTCACCGGCGAACCAACGCCGTTGCCTCGCGAGCCCGGCGGTAAGGTTCTTGCCGGCTCGCTTAACTATGATGGAGCGGTCACCTGCCGGGCAGAATCGCTGGGCGAGGCCACGATTCTGGCGCAGATCACCCGCATGGTCCAGCAGGCCCAATCCTCGCGCGCACCCATGGAGAGGCTCGCCGACCGCGCCAGCTCCATCTTTGTCCCCATCGTCCTGGCCCTGGCCGCAATTACCTTTTTGAGCTGGTTCCTTGTCACAGACTCGCTTTCGTTCGCCCTGGCCAATACCGTAGCCGTGCTGGTGGTTGCCTGCCCATGCGCCATGGGATTGGCCGTTCCCGCCGCTTTGACGGTTGCCGTGGGTCGCGGGGCTCAGCTTGGAGTTCTCTTCAAAGGCGGCGAGGCTCTCGAACGCCTCGCACACCTGGATCTAATTGTCCTTGACAAGACAGGCACACTTACCGTGGGCCACCCTGTACTTGAAGGCATCCATCCCTCAACACACATGACCGAAGACGAGATGGTCCGCTTGGCTGCAGCAGCCGAGGAGCGATCGAATCATCCTCTAGCCCACGCTGTTGTGGACTCCGCGCGGGCACGCGGACTGGCCTGGCAGCCTGCTCAGGACGTGCAAATTCTTCCAGGTCGAGGCCTGGCAGCAACAATTGAGGCCCACAGCTGCCTGCTTGGCAATGAGACTTTGTTCCATGAATTCTCGATCCCCCTTCCTGCTGGAATCTCGTCGCCGGACCCGGGCGTAACCCGCCTGTGGATGGCGCTCGACAATGTGCCCGTCGGCTATTTTGATGCCCGCGATGCGCTTCGCTCCGATGCCGCCGGCGCCATTGCCGCTTTGCATCAGCTCGGTCTGCGCACCCTGATGCTCACCGGAGACACAGCAGCGGCAGCAGTTCCTATTGCGCGGCGAGCGGGCATTGCCGAGGTCGAAGCCGGTCTTGACCCCATCGGCAAACTCGCCCGCATTCGTGCCCTGCAGCAAACAGGGCTAAGCGTGGCCATGGTGGGCGACGGCATCAACGACGCTGCGGCGCTCGCCCAGGCTGACGCTGGCATCGCCATGGGCACCGGAGCTGAGCTGGCGCAGGAAGCCGGCGACGTGTTGCTTCTGCGCGCCCAACCATTGGCGATCCCGGCCGCGCTCGATTTGGCACGCTCCACCGTGCGTGTCATGCGGCAGAACCTCGTGTGGGCGGTAGCGTATAACCTCCTCGGAATTCCCCTGGCCGCCGGCGCACTTTACCCGGCCTTCCACATTCTGCTCACCCCCTGGCTGGCCGCGGCTGCCATGGCTGTAAGCTCTGTTTGCGTACTGGCCAACAGCCTGCGCCTGCGGCGATGGAGCCCTTCTTTTGCATCGCCTCCCACTTCGCCTGCTCCAGCAAGCTAAACTAAGCTGAGAGCCTGTCTGTGCGCATCCTGACCCGTTACATCCTCGGCGAGATTCTCTCCCACACGCTCATTGGTTGCGCGCTCTTCACCTTCATTCTCTTCATGAAGGAACTGCCTCACATCCTTGAAATGGTGGTGCGCAACAGCTCTACCTTCGCCAACGTGGTTGAAGTGGTTCTTTTTACGCTGCCCAATTTTTTCATGGTCACCATTCCCATGGCTGTGCTGGTTGGAGTGCTTTTGGGCCTCAGCCGCCTTGCCGCCGACAGCGAAGTTGTCGCCATGCGCGCTTCCGGACTGGGCATCGGCTACTTTGTCCGGGTTGCTTCCATTGTTGCGGTGGGGGGAACTCTGCTGGGATTTGGGAATTCGCTTTACGTGATTCCGCGCGCCAACCAGGCCATTCTCGAGCTGCAAAAATCGCTTGCTTCCCAGGCCTCGTATGAGATTCAGCCGCGCGTCTTCGACGAGGACTTCCACAACTTTGTCCTCTACGTCCAAGACGTGCGTTCCGGAGCCGGCGCGGTCAACTGGCGCCAGGTTTTCATCGCTGATGTCACTGACCCGTCCCAGCCAAAAATCACCACCGCAGCGTCGGCCACAGTCGTCAGCGATTCCTCACAGGACCTGCTCATGCGCCTGCGCAATGGAATCGATGACGAAACCGCTACCGGACAGCCGCAATCGTCGAATATTTCCACTTTCGATGTTACCGATCGCCCGTTTGCTCCAGGCCAGCAGAGCGAAGGCCACTTCGTGCGCCTGGACACGTTTATTTACGCGATGACCATGGACGAGTTGCAGACCCGTAGTCACGGTCCCGACGGCAAGCGCTTCCTTCTCGAGATCCACAAGCGTTTCGCCTATCCAGCCGCCTGCCTGGTGCTCATGCTGGTAGGGGTTCCACTCGGCGTGACTTCGCGACGCGGCGGCAAAAGCTCTGCAATGGTGGCCACGCTAGCACTGGTCATCATCTATTACTCGCTCTCGCTGATCGGCAGCGCATTGGGGCGTCAGAACTGGATTCCAGCATTTCTGGCCGTTTGGTCGGCCAACATCCTCTTCACTGCTGGCGGAATCTTCCTGTTGTGGCAGATGGCCAGCGGGGGCCGCGTCTTGAGCGCTTTCACAGCGTGGCTCTCTCATTCTCCCCAACCCAAACCAGAAGTACTGCGCAAGGTCAACGGGACGCCCCAGCTCGGCTTCTTCAGCAGGCTGCAGCGGAGTTCGCGCCGAGCACGCGTTCGCGGCGTGTTTCCACGCATCCTCGATCAGTATGTTGTGTTCGAGTTTCTGAAGACATTCTCCCTCGTGCTTTCGGCGTTTGTGATGCTCATGCTGGTTTTCACGGCTTTCGATCTTCTTGGAGACATCCTGCGCAACCACGTTGCTCTCTCCAAAGTCGGCGCATACTTGATCTACCTCACACCGGACATGCTCTACCACCTCGCGCCTCTGGCCGTGCTTATCGCCGTGTTGGTCACCTTTGGCGCACTGAACCGCAATAGCGAAATCATTGCCATGAAGGCCACAGGCATCAGCCTCTACCGGCTGGTGATTCCGGTTGTCGGCATCGCCGCTATCCTGGCGCTGAGCCTGTTTCTTTTTGATCAGTTCTACTTGCCCCAGGCCAATCAGCGCCAGGAAGCGCTGCGCGACTTCATCAAGGGCCGCCCCCCGCGCACCGTCCTGCACCCCGAACAGACCTGGATCTTCGGCCAATCACACCCTGGCGCGCCTTCCCGCATCTTTCACTATCAATTCTTCGATCCTGACCAGAACGAGTTCGCCAACCTCTCCATCTTCGAGTTCGATCCCTCCACTTTCTCGCTCTCGCGCCGTATCTTCGCCGAGCGGGTGCGCTGGGATCCGCAATCTGCCTCTTGGCGTTTTCTCAACGGCTGGCAGCATGACATTGAAAACGGCAAAGTGAAGGCTTACGGCGAATTTCGGCAAACCTCATTCCCTGAAATTCACGAAGACCCCGGCTATTTCACCAAGGAAGAGAAGCAAGCTCAGGAGATGAACTTCAGCCAGCTCGACCATTACATTGCCGATCTGCGCCAAAGCGGATTCGACACCATGCGTCTCCGCGTCCAACTGTGGCACAAGCTTGCCTACCCGCTCATCGCTGTCGTCATGGCCATGCTGGCCATTCCCTTTGCGCTGTCGATGGGACGCAGGGGTTCGCTCACCGGCATTGCCGTGGCCATCGCGGTGGCGCTCGCTTACTTTGTTGTAGATGGCCTGTTCAGTGCCATGGGCAATGTCAACTATTTGCCCGCCGCCCTTGCCGCATGGTCCCCGGACATTCTCTTCGCCCTGACCGGCGGCTACATGCTGCTGAGGACCCCCACCTAGAGCCGAAACTCGCCCGAAACACTGAAGGCCTTCCGCATGCGGAAGGCCTTCAAACTTGCAGGGCCAAAAATAACTAGCGTGGGCGCAACGACTTGATCGCCTCAGGAAGGCGCTCTTCAATGATTTTCGCCCGCTGAGCCGCAATACCGCCCAAATAAGAGGGCACCGGCGTAGTGGTAAGCACCAGCGCCAGGCCAATCAGCGAGAAACAGACCCCGGCAATCGCCGCTGAAACCAGCATGTGGTACATGTCGTAGATATCGAGGCCGAAGATGTTGAAGGAGACGTATTCAAGCAGTTTGACGTGCACTACCACCAGCAGCGCGAAGAGAAAGAAGACTGCTGCGAGCGATGTGAGGATAGCCAGTGTGACGTCCAGGCTGCGATGGAATTTCTGCCGAGCGCGGCAATGAGAACATTCTGAAAAATGCTGTTCGTAATCCTTACGCATTTCTGGGAAAATCCCCGAAATGTCATAGCGCCAGCCTGCCAGAATAGCGCCCACGACTACGTCGGTACATTCAGTTTTTGCCATAAGTGTAAAAGCTCACTTTGAACAGGATGTGCCGGCCCGCCAACATGTTGCGAGGCTTTCGTGGCAAATAACTTTCAGACCTTCAGATGCTCCACTGGCCCTTTCGGATTGAGTGGCGCCCGGCTTTGCCTTGCCACGGCAAAATTGCACTTGCGATTCCCGTTGCCCATTGGGGGCGGCTCAGTGGAATGCCTGTCTCACACGATTGTAATCTAATTGACTTAAAAGTAAATAGACGACAAGGCTTCGTGCTGAGCGGCCAACAGAAGCCGGTTCGCAAGCAGGCTCGCCCGCCCATTCAAAGCACGCTCCGCGGTAACCCTCGCCAAATCAGGCAGGTTATTGCTCTCCGACAGGTGAGCAAGAATCACATAGGCCGCCTGGCCGTCGTATTCGTTCTCAAGGTAAGCCGCAGCCGCCTCATTCGACAGGTGCCCGACACGGGAGAGGACGCGCTGCTTCACACTCCATGGGTAAGGGCCGTCGCGAAGCATCTCCAGGTCATGATTCGACTCCAGAAGCAGCAGATCCGCACCTTTCAGCTGCGCCTTCACATTGGGCGGGATATATCCCAGGTCGGTGGCAAAAGCCATCCGCACTCCCTCAGCTTTGAACACAAACCCCACCGGATCCGCAGCGTCGTGAGGGATGGTGAACGGGCTGATCGCGATGTCGCCGATTTCGAACGGCTGCCCTGAATGGAAGTATTCCACCGCCGGCAGCCAGGTAGGGTCCTTCTCGTGGGGTGAAGGTACCGCCGCAGGTTCAACTGGGGGTGTTTCCGCTTCAGATCCTGCGGATGCAGCCTGCGTGGAACAAGGTCTAGCCGGTTCGTCGTCGGCGACGAGGTCGGTGTCATCCGCCTCGCCCTCCGGCTCTGCAAGAGCCGCCTCGGCCTCCGCCTGGCGCTCTGCCGCCTGCTTCCGGCATTGTTCCAGCCACTGTGCATAGGTCATTTGCCGTCGCGGCGTCAGCCAGCGCATCCAGGCGCGGTGGGTTCCATCGGTAAAGTAAACCGGGATGCCCAGCCTGCGGGCGGTCACCGAAAGTCCGTTGATGTGATCCTGGTGCTCGTGAGTGATGATGATGGCGTCCAGCGTCTCCGGCTCTTCCCCCGCCAGACGCATGCGCTTGAAAAGCTCCCGGCAGCTCAGGCCGGCATCCACCAGGATGCGCGTGCGGCCACCGGAGACAACTGTGCTGTTGCCCTTGGACCCTGAAGCCAGCACCGTGAAGCGCACCATCTTTTGAGCATAAACCGGTTACCTGCCGATTGCGCAATGGGTCACAATTACCGCTGTCGTCTCCCACCCCTCGGGTGCAAACCGTCAACAGATACCGCTGTCCATGTTTCGCACCGTGGATGTCTTGCCGTATCCTGCCAGAAAGCTGGAAACGACCTCAGCCCACCTTCAACTTCCTGCAATCGAACACCCGCCGGAGGCGAGCGAAATGTCGATCAAGCCGGGCCCGATCAAGCCGTTGTGGAATTATCTGGCCATGGCCTGTTTCACTAGCGCTCTGATCATTGGCGCGCTCTCCGGCAGTTCTGTGCACCTTTTGAACAATCCTGTCCTGGCCGAAGACAAACCCGCCGACGCGCCTCCGGTCAAATGGGACCGCCAGGCTGCCGAACGCTATCTCGATAGCCGCGAAGTCTGGTGGCAGTCATGGGACCGTGCGCAAAAGGATCACGGAACTTACTGCATCTCCTGTCACACCCAGGCAAGCTATGCGCTGGCACGTCCCGCCCTCCGCCAGGACCTCAGCGAGCCTGCACCTGCGGGCGCAGAGCGCGCTATGCTCGACAGCATTGAGAAGCGCGTTCGCATGTGGAAGGATGTTCAGCCGTTCTACCTTGATACCGTGTACGGCAATGGCAAGGAAATTGAATCGCGCAACGCCGAAGCGGTGTTGAACGCCCTCATCCTTTCAAGCTATGACGCCCAGCGAGGTCATTTGAGCGATACGACACGCCTGGCCTTTGAAAATGCCTGGGCGCTGCAATCGCAAACCGGCCCCGTTGCCGGCGCATGGGTATGGCAGAACTTCCACTACACTCCCTGGGAGTCGCCCGAATCTGAATATCATGGCGCTGCCTTGATGGCGGTAGCCGTTGGCTACGCACCCGACAACTACAAGGGAAACAAGAAAATCATCGACAACATGATCTCGCTTACCAAGTACCTGGCCGTGAATTACGAAGATCAGCCACTGCTCAACAGGGTCATTACTCTCTGGGCCTCGGCGCGCGTCCGCGGCCTTCTTACCCGCGAACAGCGCAGCGAGTTGCTTGCGGACCTGGGAACGCGGCAGCAGGATGACGGTGGCTGGAGCCTGACCGATCTTGGCGATTGGGATCGGGTAGACGGAACGCCGCTTGAATCCCGCTCGGATGGGTACGCAACCGGCGTCACTGTACTGGCGCTTGAACAAAACGCCGTATACGATTCTCACGTTCGGCGCGGGTTGCAGTGGCTCGTCGACAACCAGGACAAGACCACCGGCGCCTGGCATGCATGGTCGCTGAACAAGAATCGCGATCCCAATTCGAATGTGGGTATGTTCATGAGCGATGCTGCAACCAGCTACGCCGTCCTTGCGCTTGAAGCCAGCCGATAGTTTGCCATGCCACCCGCGCCCGCCTCGTTGCGCTGCGGCCCCAGCAATTCAGCCGCGAGGCACTTCGCTCATCATTCCCAGGACGTTTTCATCAGGGTCATGAAGAAATGCCATCCACAGGTCGTGATCCGGCATCCTGGCCACAAGATGCGGCACCTGCTTGAAAACCACTCCCAGATCCTTCAATCGTTCGTGCGTCTGTTGAATGTTCCCAACCTTGAAGTACAGAATTGTTCCTCCGCGAGGTGCCGCCGCATTCTCTGCCGCGCCGATCATCAGGCGAATCTCCCCACACTGAAAGAAAACCATGCTCCCAGCATCGAACAGGAGCTTCATCCCCAGAGTGTCCTTGTAGAAGGCCTTTGATCGCGCCAGGTCGCAAACCGTTATGGCAATCTGGCCGATCGTGTCAAAATGCACAACATCCGCATCCATGCTCTCCCTCCGCTTGCATTGAATTCACCATTAATATATTCAATTGGCCAATCTTAAGTCGCATCCGGTAAATTCGCCGGAATCTCAATCGACACCAGCGTACCTCGCCCTGGGTTGCTGACCACGTCGAAACGCGCCTGGTTGCCGTAGAGCACTTCAAGCCGCTCCCGCACGTTCTTCATGCCGATGCCAGCCCCGGCACGGCGCAATGCTGACACCGGCCTGTTTCCCATGCCTACCCCGTCATCGGCCACTTCAATCAGCACTCGCTCTCCTTCCAGACGGCTGCGCAGCGTAACCGTCCCGCCTTTCAGGCGCGGCTCGAGCCCGTGCTTGATGCTGTTCTCAATCAGCGGTTGCAGCAGGATGCTGGGCACCAGCACACCCAGCGTTCGCGGATCAATCTCCTTCTCCACCCGCAGTTTTTCCGCACCAAATCTCACCACTTCAATGTCCAGGTAATCGTCTGTAAAGCTCAACTCGTCCCGCAGCGGAACATAGGTGTCGTGATCTTTAAGCAACGCGCGCAGAATATTGGCCAGCTTGACGGTCATCTCGCGGGCCAGCTCCGGCTTGTTGCGCACGAGCGCCGCAATCGAATTCAGGGTGTTGAACAGGAAGTGAGGGTTGATCTGTCGCTGCAAAGCATCCAGCCGCGCCTCCAGCAGCAACCGCTTCTGCTCTTCGAGCTTCAATTCAATTCGCAGGGTGTTCCATACCTTTAGTGCGATGCCCACATCGATCGGCGCGACCAGGCAGACCAGCACTTGCAGCCACCACTGCGTGGCCAGCAACGCAAACAGCCGGGGTGGGTTGGAATAAAGATGAGCGATCCAATCCCGGCAAGCCTCCGCCGCCACAATTAGAAACAGCATCATGAACTGCCGGTCGATTCGCGGCTGGCGCAGGTTCCTTCGCACCCATCGATACAGGCTCAGATCGATAAAAGGAGTGAAGGAGTAGATCTCTTCCTTCTCGACGAAGCCGCCCAGCATCCCCGCCCCCAGGCCCAGGGCTGCGTTGAACGGCAGGGCCAGGTACTCGTGGTTGTAGACCGCGGGCAATGCCAACACCACGCCGCCCAGAAGGGCCCATCCCGGCCCCACCAGCAGCCCCAGCAAGATCACTGTGGCAAACGAAATGTCTGCGGCCAGAAAGTTGGGCACCCAGACACGAACAAACACCCCCAGCGTCAGCGGCACCAGGAAGAAAGCCAGCAACGCCAGGGTCTGCCGGGGAGTCCGCCGCTCGGCAAAGATCAGCCGCCTGAATGTCACCACGCGCGCCAGCACGCTGGCCACTGAGGCGACCACACCCAACTTGACCAGCAGCGTGATAAGAATCAGGTTGTCCGTCACCCCATAACTCTACCGCGTCGCGCGCGAATGCATCGAATGCGGTGTTCCCTGTTCAATGTTCCCTAGCCTATACCCCTGTAGAATGGAGATATGGGATTTGAAAGCGTGAAGAAGATCGCGGAGGCAGACTTTCCCACCCGCTGGGGAGCCTTCCGGATTCTGGGCTTTGAAGGTCACCTGGATTCGCCGCGTGGCGATTGCCAACCAGAAGCCTCCCCAGCCAGCCCGGCCGTTGAAGGCCTGGTCGCACTGGTTATGGGCGACATCCATTCCGCCCCGCCACTGGTGCGCATCCATTCGCAATGTCTTACCGGTGATGTTTTTGGCTCCCTTCGCTGCGATTGCCGGCTCCAACTTGAGCTTGCTCTGGGTAAGATCTCTGAAGCCGGAGCGGGAATCCTGCTCTATGAGCAAAAAGAAGGCCGTGGAATCGGCCTGATGGCCAAACTGAAAGCTTATGAGTTGCAGGACCAGGGCATGGATACCGTGGAAGCCAATGTCGAGTTGGGCTTCGCCGCCGACTGCCGTGAATACGAGCTCCCTTCGGAGGTGCTCAAACTGCTCGGGGTCAGCCAGGTCCGCTTGATCACCAACAATCCTGAGAAGGTTGCCGCCCTCGAATCTGCCGGCATCTCGGTTGTCGAGCGCGTCTCAGCCGAGGTGGAACTGCAGGAATCCTTCGAAGCCTATCTGCGCACCAAGCACGAGAAGATGGGCCACATCCAGGATTCAACTCCAGATGCACTGGTGCCGGAAGAGCACCTGCTCTAACGCCAAGCGTATGAAGCGGGGTCCAATAAACGCATCGCTAGCTCCGGAGATGCAACGGATGCTAATCCCGCGCTTCAGTGTGGGAGTTGCTCAGCGCCCTCAGCAGCTTGGTCGTCGATACCACCTGCCCCACATGCCTCTGCGTATGATCGGCCACGTGAACCAGCGCTCCGCCGATTGTTGTCGGCAGTTGCTTCTTGCCGACCCCGCGGAACGTGTTCAGGTCCGCTGTTGCCAGCACCCTGATGCGTTCCGCAGCATTGCTGAATGAGAACTCGACATCGGCTATCAGCATTGCCAGCGTTTCGTCCCCAACCTTTTCTGACTTCAGCGCCGCCAGTTGTTCTTCAGACAGCGGCTTGTCCTCTGCATAACTGAGCAGCCTGTCGGTCGAGCGCGCGATGTGCCGAAGATGAAACGCCACAGATGTAAGCCCCAGCGGTTGTGCATGAATCTGGCCGTCTTTCAGCCCCGCGGTCCACTCGGTCAGATCGTCGAGAGCCAGGTCGAGCGCATGCAATACGGCGCGCCCCACCGCAGGAACATCTGCATAGGTTCCGCGCAGCCACGGTTCGACATAAGGTAGAGCGGAAGTGCTCATTGGATTCTGTCCTCTAAGCGGGGCTCTTTACACGCACGACGGTGATCTTCTCAAATCCCTCTTCAAACACCGGCGGCTTCAGCTTTTCCGCCATCTTGCGCATCACGTCTTCACTCACTGAGCGATCGCGTTTGCTGTTTCGTTCCAGGCAAACCTCAAGTGGCACATCAAAGAAAACGGCCTGCACCTCGTAGCCAAAGCTCTTGGCCATCTTGATCCACTGGCGGCGCTCATGGATAGACAGGTTCGTCGCGTCCACGTAGTTTAGCGGCATCCGGGCAATCAGCCTCGCCCGCAGCAGCGAGCGCAATGTGGAGAACACAAGCCCCTGGTAACGCTGCTCCTCAACATCGTCAAAAAGAATATTGCGGAGCAGGTCGCTGGATAGTGGCGTAACCCCTCGGCGTCGAAACCACGTTGTCTTGCCTGAACCGGGCAGGCCGATGGCCAGCACCACAAAGCCTTTCGGCACCTGCGGAGAGCGCTCCGCCGCTTCTGTCTCCGGCGGCGGAACTGAGGGCATCTCCGGCTGTGTTTCCAGCTCAAAGCGCCCTGAACCGGCAGATTCATCCCATTCACGTTTGGCTGGCCGCTCCTGTCTCACCGGGCGGTTAGGCGCTGCCGGCCGGGGAGATGCGGCCGGCGCTCCATTTGGATGGCCCTGCCCTCGGCTGACGGGTGTTGCAGTTGCCGCCGCGGGCGGGTCGTCCGGATAGAAAGGCACCAGCGGAGCTGGCTGATTCGATGGGAGTTCCTGTCCAATCTTGCCTGTGGATTCCGAGGTGTTGGGATTACGTCTGGAGCGTCTTCTCATGCCGCCTTCAAACCTTTACTGTGATACCCGAATACCATACTTGGCGATGGCGCTGCAAATGCTGTGAATACCATCACATACTGTCCCGTATCTGGAAAGGCACACTATGCGTGAGGGAGTTTTCGTTCCGAGAACGGGAATCGATGAGTTTTCAACTCGTTTCCGTTGGCAGGAGTGTTACCATCATGGGTTTGGTGGAATTGCCTTCTGGACTTATTTCAGACGTCGAAAAACCCAAGCTCAAATCACAGGCTCACCCATTTCTGAAGGAGAAATCACACATGGCAGTTAAGGTTGGTATCAATGGCTTCGGCCGCATTGGCCGCAACGTTTTTCGCGCCGCTCTTGGCAATCCTGAAATTGAATTTGTTGCCGTGAACGACTTGACCAGCCCGGCCACCCTGGCCCATTTGCTCAAGTACGACTCGATTCTCGGCAACCTGAAAAATGAAGTCGTTGCCGGCGAGGACTTTATTGCCGTTGATGGCAAAAAGATCAAGGTCTATGCCGAGCGCGACCCCGCCAAGCTGAATTGGGCTGAAGTTGGCGCCCAGATCGTGGTTGAATCTACCGGCTTCTTTACCGACGCCACCAAGGCCAAGGCGCACCTTGGCGAGACCGTCAAGAAGGTCATCATCTCCGCCCCGGCCTCGAATGAAGACATTACCCTGGTGCTCGGTGTGAATGAAGACAAGTACGATGCCTCTAAGCACAACATCATCTCCAACGCCAGTTGCACCACCAACTGCCTGGCTCCAGTCGTCAAAGTTCTGCTCGCGCATTGCGGCATCGTCAGCGGCATCATGACCACCATTCATAGCTACACCAACGACCAGGTCATCCTTGACACACCGCACAAGGATCTCCGCCGCGCCCGCGCCGCTGCCCTCAGCATGATTCCCAGCTCCACAGGCGCCGCCAAGGCCCTCAAGCTGGTCATCCCTGAGACCTCCGGCAAGCTTGACGGCTTTGCTATCCGCGTTCCCACCCCCAACGTCTCCATCGTCGACCTCACCTTCATCAGCGAGAAGAC